>NZ_JAJSOK010000066.1 GCF_021283305.1 Pseudonocardia kujensis | reverse complement strand
GGGACGGCGGGCTCTTCCTCGCCGCCTGGTCCGGCGCGCAGGGGTCGGAGCAGGTGCTGGCGGAGCGGACCGGCGCCACCATCCGCTGCCTGGTCGACGCCGAGCCGCCCGCCCCGACCTGCGTGGTCACCGGGGAGCCGGCCCGGCACGCCGTGCTGATCGGCCGGGCCTACTGACCGCGTGGTGCTCGGCGGGGTGAGGCCGCCACCCGCACCCGGTGGTGCTCGCCGGCGGACAGGAACCCGGCCCCAGCCGGCCCTCCTCGGCGACGGCGGCGCGGTCGGCCCGGGAGAAGCCCCGCAGGGGAGCCGGAGCGACGGTCACGGTGCCGGCCTCGACGGTCCACAGCGCGGCGACCCGGCCGTCGACGAGGACGGCGCGCTCCCCGGCCACGGAGAGGCCGCGGTGGTCGGCGTCGACGCGGCGGCTGCGGTCGTCGTAGCCGAGGAGCGCGTTGTCGAAGGCGGGGAGGAAGGGCACCGGCGCCGGGGTGTCGGAGTCGGGGCGCGGGCGTCGGCACCCGCGTGCGCAGCATCGCGTCGTGGCGTGGCCGCCAGGCCCGCGCGTCCTCCGCGTGACGAGGTGGAGGGTGCGCCGCATCAGCGTCGTCCGGACCAGCCGCCGGGCGGTGAGAAGACGCGACAACACCGCCGGGTCGAACGCCCGCAGCCGTGAGAAGAGGCCGGTGAACGCTCCTGCGGCGCCTGCGCCTGCAGGCCGCACAGGTGCGCGACCGCGTCGGGGACCGGGAGGTCCGCGCGGTCGAGCAGGAGCTGGCGGCCGAGCGTGGCGCGGTTCAGCGCCCGGGGAGAGCCGGGCCATCGGCTCGCCGTGTGGCCGTCGATCGACCCGCGGAGGATGTCCGCGTGCCCGGCGTGCTGGGCGGTCTCGGCGAACACGTGGACCAGCACCTGGCGCACGATCCGCGCCCCGCCGGGCTCGTTCCAGCGCGCCTCGGGAAGCGGACGGGTCGCGGACAGGTGGGGGAGGGCGGCGACCCCCGGGCACCGACCTGCCACCGCTGCTGTTCGACGACGAGCAGGCCGTCGCTTCGCCGACGCCGCCCGGCCGACCGGTGCCTCGACCCGCGGGACGGGTAGAACTCCCCGCGTGCACACCGCCCCGAGCTCGGTCCTGCTGTGGGACGCCGAGGAACTTCGCGACCCGCCCGCTGCGCCCTGCTGCCTGCGTTCCACCCGCGCCGGGGACCGGGCGGTGGTCTACCTGACCGGACCGGGCGGGGGCGTCGCCGCGCTGGTCGAGTTCACGACCGACGCCGAGCCGCGGGCGGAGGGCGGCTGGCACGCGAGCGCGGTCGTGCGCCCGTTGCCGCACCCGCTGCCGCGCCCCGTGCTGCTCGCCGACGACCTCCTCGGCCCCGTCTTCCGGCACCTCCGGAGCCGGCGGCGGCTGCCGGAGGCGGCGGGGGAGCGGCTCACGGCGCTGCTGGAACCGACGCCGCGCTGACCCGGTCGAGCACCTCCAGCACGTGCTCGTAGGGCCGGCCGGTGGCGCGGGTCATGCCGAGCTCGCAGGTCCGGTTGCAGGAGGCGTGGGCGTCGAACGTCCGGCCGGCGAGCTCGGTGGCCTGCGGCGCGGTGGCGGCGGCGGTCAGCTCCGGGTGGAGCAGGCCGCGGTCGCCGGCGAAGCCGCAGCAGCCCCAGGTGGCGGGGACGGTGACCGTGCGGGCGACGGCCGCGGCCACCGCACGCAGCGGGCCGTCGAGCCCCATCCGGACCGCCGAGCAGGTGGGGTGCAGCGCGAGCGAGTCGAGCGGGGTGACCGTCAGCCGGTCGAGCAGGCGCTCGGCGGTGAAGGCGACGGCGTCGACCACCCGGATCGCGGCGTAGCGCCGGTCCGTGGCGTCGGCGACCAGCTGCCGGAGACCCTCGGTGCAGGACGAGGCGTCGCCGATCACGGGCAGCTCGCCCCCGCGGCTGGCCTCCCACAGCGCCGGCAGGACCCGGCGGGCCATCTCGGCGTACCCGGCCGTGAGCCCCTTCGACTTCCACGGGGTGCCGCAGCAGAGCGAGGCCAGCCCGGCCGGGCGGGTGAGGGTGACCCCGCCGCGGGCGCAGAGCCGTTCGAAGGCCGCCGCGGCGCCCCGCTCGCCGGACCGGTCGTCACCGGCCGGGCCGAACATCGTGCCCGTGCAGGAGGCGAACAGCACGGCGTCGGCACGGGGCCGTGCGGTGTCGGACCGCGGCCGGCCGCCGCGGGGCAGCTCGGGGGACCAGGCGGGCAGGACCTCGGGGTCGACGACCCGCCGGCCGAGCGCGGTGGCGCCGGCGACGAGCCGGTCCGGGAGGGCGTCGGCCGCGGTCAGGGCGCCGGCCGCCGCCCGGGTCGTCCCCGCCCAGTGCTTCGCCGCGACCGCCCAGCCCCGCTGCGCCAGCGGGCCGGCCTGCTCGGCGCGCAGCCGTTTCACCAGGTCACCCGTGTTGATCAGGACCGGGCAGGCGGTCTGGCACATCCCGTCGGCGGCGCAGGTGTCGATGCCGGCGTACTCGTAGTCGCGTTCCAGCTCGGCCAGCACGGCCGTGTCGCCGGCCTCCCGCGCCCGCTGCATCTCGCGGCGCAGCACGATCCGCTGCCGTGGCGTGGTCGTGAGGTCCCGGCTCGGGCACACGGGCTCGCAGAACCCGCACTCCACGCACCGGTCGACCTCCTCCTCGACGGCCGGGGCGCTCTTGAGGTGCCGCAGGTGCCCCTCGGGGTCCTCGTCGATCAGCACGCCCGGGTTGAGCACGCCGCGCGGGTCGCACAACCGCTTGATCTCGCGCATGACCTCGTAGAGCTCGTCGCCGTACTGGCGGCGCACGAACGGCGCCATCATCCGGCCGGTGCCGTGCTCGGCCTTGAGCGAGCCGCCGTGGCCGAGGACCAGGTCGACCATGTCGTCGGTGAACCGGGCGAACCGGTCCAGCGGGACGTCGCCGCCGAGCCGCTCGGTCAGCATGAAGTGGATGTTGCCGTCCTTCGCGTGCCCGAAGATCACGGCGTGGTCGTACTCGTGCTTGTCGAACAGCCGGCTCAGCGACTCGCAGGTCGGCAGCAGCGCCGGGACGGGGACGACGACGTCCTCCAGCAGGGCCGTCGTGCCGGTCGGACGCGCGCCGGCGACCGTGGCGTAGAGGCCCTTGCGGATGTGCCACAGAGCGGCCCGCGCCGCCGGGTCGGCGGCCAGGCTGCGCGGCCCGGACACGGGCAGCGTGCCCAGCACCCCGGTCGCCGCGCCGGCCAGGTCGTCCGCCTCCTGCGCGGTCGCGGCCTGGTACTCCACCAGCAGTGCGGCGTGCCGGTCGACCTCCAGCGCCCGCAGTGCCGCGTCGGCCTGCGGGTCCGCCTGCCCGACTCGCAGCGACGTCGCATCGAGCAGCTCGATGGTCGTCGCACCGGTGTCGACGATCTCCGGCAGCGCACCGGTGGCCCCGGCGAGGTCGGAGAAGACCAGGAGCCCGGTGCGGGCGTGCGGGAGCAGCGGGACGGTGCGCAGCACGATCGACGCGATGAACGCGAGCGTGCCCTCGCTACCCACCACGAGGTGGGCCAGGACGTCGGCCGGGCGCGTGTGGTCGAGCAGCGAGTTCAACCCGTAGCCCATGGTGTTCTTCATCGCGAACTGCTGCTCGACGCGGGTCCGCAGGGCCGGGTCGTCGCGGACCCGGTCGCGGAGCCGGGCCAGCCCGGCGTGCAGCTCGGGCTCGAGGGCGCGCAGCCGCGCGTCGGCGTCGGGCGCTGCGGTGTCCAGCACGGTGCCCGACGGCAGCACCAGCACCAGCGAGTCCAGGGTGGCGTAGCTGTTGGCCGTGGTGCCGCAGGCCATCCCGCTGGAGTTGTTCGCGACGACCCCGCCGAGGGTGCAGGCGGACTCGCTCGCCGGGTCCGGGCCGATCTTGCGGCCGTAGGGCGCCAGCCGGGCGTTGACCTGGCGGACCGTGGCGCCGGGTCCGGTGCGCACGCGGGCACCGTCGTCGAGCACCTCGATGCCGCGGAAGTGCCGGCGGGTGTCGACGAGGATCCCCTCGGTCCCGGCCTGCCCGGACAGGCTGGTGCCGCCCGACCGGAAGGTCAGCGGCACGCCGGTCAGCGCGGCGTCGGCGAACAACGAGCCGACGGCGGCCGCGTCGGCGGGCACGGCCACGGCCTGCGGGACGAGCGCGAAGTGCGAGGCGTCCCGGGACCAGGCGAGCCGGTCGACGAGCCGGGTACGCAGTTCGGTGGTGGTGGGCACCGGCTCCTGCTCCTCGGGTGGATGGTGGGGTCGGGTGGGAACGCTAGCGCGTCCGGGGCCGGTCACGCGGGCACGCGGACCCCGCGGGCCTCGAGCCGGGGCAGCACCTCCTGGGCGAACCAGCCGAGCTCGCCCGCGTAGTCGAGGAAGGCGAGCGTCATCCCGGCGAAGCCGGCCTCGTGGAAGCGGGCGATCCCGTCGGCGACGTCGTCCGGGGTGTGGGCACCAGGAAGTCGATCCCCACCTCGTCGGCCAGCCGGGCCAGCCGCAGGTTGTCCGCCCAGCTTCCGGACCAGCGCTCCGGGACGCGCGTCACCGCGAGCCCGGAGGAGCAGTTCGCGGAGAACAGGCCCAGCTTGAAACCCTTGCCGTCGGCGAGCGCCTTCATCGTCGGTTCCTTCCCACGCCCGCAGTCTCGCTCACTGCAGGGTCACCGGCGCAACGGTGCGGGGGTCACACCGCCTGACGGGCCTCGGCCGTGGGCGGGGCCTCGGCCTTCGCGGCGGTCTGCTCGACGATCTCCCGCATGAGGGCACGGCGGATCTTCGGCTGCTGGGACAGGGCGACGGCGAAGACCGTCAGCAGGAACCACATCACGAGGCTGCTGAGCACGACGAGCACGACCGGGATGACCTCCCCGCCCAGCCGAGCGGCGAGTCCCTGGGCGGCGAGGATGCGCCACAGGAGCATGAGGTTGACCAGGTAGCCGACGGCATAGGCGACCACGAAGGCGACGGCGAACTGCTTGAGGCTCCCGGACCGCTTGCGCCGGCGGATCGGCTCGTCGCGCACGGGCAGCAGCACCGACAGGACGTTGCCGACCCCGAGCCAGAGCAGGATGAAGCAGAGGACCAGCGCACAGGCCTTGATGAGCGCGCCGAAGTCACCGGCCCGCCAGGCGAGCAGGGCGCTGAGCAGGAACCCGATCGGGGCGACGAGCGCGGCGACGGCGAGGTTCTTGATCACGAGCAGGTGCCAGAGCCGGGAGCCGCCCTCGAGCGCAGCCCGGACCCGCATGGCGTCGAAGCACATCGCGTTGATGCACACCGCGCCGCCCATCATCACCGAGATCACCCAGAGCCCCAGGTAGGGCAGCCACCGCTGGTCCCGGTCCCACTCGAAGACGCGGATGAAACCGAGGTAGAGCAGGCCCAGGGCCAGGCTGACCGCCAGGCTCTTCACGGCCGTGCGCGGGCGGCGCCGCAGGACGTAGGCGATCTCACCGCGCAGGCCGTGGGCCAGGGCGGGCCCGTGCCGGCTGACGGCGTTGCGCCCCTGCAGCGGGAGGTGCCCGTCCACGGCCGCGGCCCCGGGTTCGTCCTCGCCGGCGTCGATGCGGGCGAGGCGGGCGTCGAGCACGGCGAGGTGGGCCTCGAGCAGGGCCAGCCGCGCGACGCCCACGGCGGCGGCCGCGTCCCGCTCGACGCGGGCGGCGTCGGCGTGGGTGGCCGGTTCCCCCTCGACCGTGGGCGGCGGATCGGGAGCGTCGAGGAACGCCTCCCGCTGGGCGGCCCGCCGGGGGGCGAGTCCGCTGCCGTCGGTACGCCGCTCGGCGGCGAGGTTCTCGTCGACGGCCCGCCGGACCTTCTGCCGCAGGGCGTCGACCTCCGGACGGTCCTTCCACTTCGACGCGAGCGCGGCCCGTTCCGCCGCCCCCGCGCGCTCGACCAGCTCGCTCAGGTCGTCCACCGCGGACATCGGCCACTCCTGCACCTCGACCGCCCCGGCGGGGCGTGCTCGGTGTCGACCGTCGGCGAGTCGGGGCCGGTCGGCACCGCCCGGTGTGGGTGAGTCGGGCGGGTCCGGGTCGCGCGCCGGTGATGCCGTTGTCGGCAGGTAGTCTGTCGACAGTCGGAGGGAGCACCGTGTCCGTCGAGCCGTTGCCGAACATCGACCGCAGCACGCTGCGGGAGCGCGTGTTGCGGGCCCTGCGCTCGGCGATCACCTCCGGGGCGTACCGGCCGGGCGACCATCTGGGCGAGGTCGAGCTCGCGGGCCGGCTCGGGGTGAGCCGGGGAACCGTTCGGGAGGCGCTCCGGCACCTTCAGCAGGAGGGCCTGGTGACGGCGGGCAACCGCGGGATGCTCCGGGTGAACTCCCTGTCCGTCGAGGAGATCCGAGGTCTGTTCCGGGTGCGGGCGGCGCTCGAGGGCCTGGCCGTCACGGAGATCATCGCGCGGCCGGACCGCTCGGCGGCCGTGGCCGCGTTGCGGGCCGCGGTCGACGAGCTGGCCGGCGCGGGGGACGACTTCGCGGCGAAGGTGGAGGCCGATCTCGGCTTCCACGTGCGCCTGTGCGAGCTGTCGGGCAACCCGATGCTGGTCGAGTCCTGGCGGCACCTGGAGGGCCGGATGCGGGTCACGATCATGAACCGGGACCCGGAGGAAGCACCGGCGATGATGACGCCGGGCCGGCACGCGCCGATCATCGAGGCGATCGAGCGGGGCGATCTCCCGGGCGCGCTGGCCGTGGTGGAGGAGCACATGGCCGCGGCCGCCGACCACTTCACGAGCACCCGCGCGCGCTGATCCCCGGCCCGTCCGGATTCGGGAAAGTTCTGTCCGACTGTTGACAGTGGGCCCGTGAGGCCCCAGGGTTTCTCCATCACTGCCGAGTGTTAACAGTCGGACTGTCGGGAGATGGTCCCGGGCTCGGCCGACAACGGATCACCGGAGATCACATGTCTGGAGAGCACGCGCCCCCGCCGGCGGTACGGGGCACGCCGGCCCGGCGACGGGTCGCCGTCGGGTCGTCGATCGGAGCGACGATCGAGACCTACGACTTCATCGGCTTCGGCACGGCCGCGGCCCTGTACTTCAACCACGTCTTCTTTACGTCGACCGATCCGCTGTCGGGGACGTTGCTGTCCTTCGCGACGCTCGGCATCGGGTTCGCGGTCCGTCCCCTGGGCGGCATCATCGGGGGCCACCTGGGGGACCGGATCGGTCGCAAGCCGGTGCTGGTCGGCTCCCTGCTGCTGATGGGCGTCGCGACCGTCCTGATCGGTGTGCTGCCCACGTACGCGCAGGTCGGCGTGTGGGCGGGGATCCTGCTCGTCGCCGTCCGGGTCGTGCAGGGCCTGGCGTTCGGCGCGGAGTGGGGCGGCGCGATCCTGATGACCTTCGAGCACGCACCGTGGCGCAAGCGGGGGCTCTACACCGGCATCACGCAGGCGGGCTTCCCGGTCGGGCTGCTGCTGGCCAACGCGGCGTTCCTGCTGTCGGTGCCACTCGGCGACCAATGGGCCTGGCGGGTGCCGTTCCTGCTGTCGGCCGTGCTGATCGTCGTCGGAGTCGTGATCCGGCTGAAGGTCGAGGAGTCGCCGGAGTTCGAGGCGCTGCGGTCCGAGGGCGAGGTGGCGAAGAACCCGCTGCTCGAGGTGCTCCGTGACGACTGGCGCAACGTCCTGCGGGCGTTCTGCCTGCGGATCACCGAGACCGCCGGCTACGCCATCTCGGTCACCTTCGTGCTGTCCTATCTCGCGAGCGAGAGGCTGGCCGAGCGCTCGACCACGCTGTTCGGCCTGCTGCTGGCCGCGGGCCTGGGCATCGTCGCGACCACTCTCTGGGGCGCGCTCACCGACAAGATCGGCCGCCGTCCGGTCTACCTGATCGGCACCGTGCTCTCGGTGGTCTGGGGTGTGCCGCTGTTCCTGCTGCTCAACACCGGGCAGGCCGTGGCGATCGTGCTGGCCTTCGTCGTGAGCTACGCGGTCTGCCAGAACTGCCTGGCGGGCGTGCAGGGCGCCTGGTTCTCCGAGCTGTTCGACGCCCGAACCCGCACCAGCGGCGCGTCGCTGGCCTACCAGCTCTCGGCCGTCGTCTCCGGGTTCACCCCGCTGATCACCACCGCGCTGTTCGTGAACACCGGCTGGGTCGGCCCGGCGCTGCTGTTCAGCGCCTACGGCGTGCTCGGCCTCGTCGCGACGCTGCTGACCCGCGAGACCTGGGGCCGTACCGAACGCGCCGAGGTGGCCGCCCTGGAGCGGTCCCTCGCCACGTCCGAGACCGCGGCCCAGCCCGCTCGCGCCTGAGGAGGAGAGGAATGACCACCACCATCGAGGTCACCAAGGCGGATCGGGTCCGCGCGGCCGCGACCCGGATCCGCCACCACGCCCTGACCATGGGGGAGGTGCAGGGGCAGGGCTACATCGGCCAGGCCCTCGGCGTCGCCGACGTGCTCGCCGCCTTCTACGCGAAGGGCGACGGCGAGCTGCGGCTGCGCCCCGAGGAGCCCGAGTGGGACGGCCGCGACCGGTTCCTGCTCTCCATCGGGCACTACGCGATCGCGCTCTACGCCGCCCTCGCCGAGGCCGGGACGATCCCGCTCGCCGAGATCGACACCTATGGCTCGGACGACTCCCGACTGCCGATGTCGGGGATGGCCTCCTACACGCCCGGGATGGAGATCTCCGGTGGCTCGCTGGGCCACGGCCTCGGCGTGGCCTGCGGGATGGGGCTCGGGCTGCGCCACCGCGGCAACCCCGCGCGCGTCTTCGACCTGCTCTCCGACGGCGAGCTCGACGAGGGCTCGACCTGGGAGGCCGCGATGGCCTGCGCCCACCACGGTCTGACGAACGTGACCGCGATCGTCGACGTCAACGGGCTGCAGGCCGACGGCCCGACTCCCGGCGTGCTGAAGACCGAGCCGGTGACCGAGAAGTGGCGGGCCTTCGGCTGGCACGCCGTACGCGTCGACGGGAACGACGTCGACGCACTCCTGGCCGGCCTGGACGAGATCCGCGACCGCGCTCTGCGGGACGGAGCGGGTCCGTCCGTGCTGATCTGCGACACCCGCACCGGCCGCGGCGTCCCCTTCCTCGAGACCCGGGAGAAGGCCCACTTCATGCCGGTCGCCGAACACGAGTGGGCCGCCGCCCACGACGCCCTCGAGGGAGTTCGGCGATGACCGCAGCCACCACGAAGCGCCTCACCACCTCGGCGATGATCGCCTCGTTCGCCGACCCCGGTCAGCGCACCGCGCCCGCGCCGTTCGGGCACGCGCTGAACCGGCTCGCCGAGCAGCGCCCGGAGATCGTCGGGCTGTCCGCGGACCTCGCGAAGTACACCGACATGCACATCTTCCGCGACGCCCACCCGGACCGGTTCTACCAGATGGGCATGGCCGAGCAGGCGATGCTCGGCGCGGCGGCGGGACTGGCCGAGGTCGGGCTCGTCCCGTTCGCCTCGACCTACTCGGTGTTCGCCACCCGCCGGGCGTACGACTTCCTGTGCCTGGACATCGCCGAACCCGGGCTCAACGTCAACGTCGTCGGCGCGCTGCCCGGCCTCACCACCGGCTACGGGCCCAGCCACCAGGCCACCGAGGACCTCGCGATCCTGCGGGCCTGCCCGAACCTGACGATCGTCGACCCCTGCGACTCGGTCGACATCGAGCAGGCCGTGCCGCAGCTGGCCGACCACGCCGGGCCGACCTACCTGCGCCTGCTGCGCGGCAAGGTCCCCACCGTGCTCGACGAGTACGACTATCGCTTCGAGCTCGGCAGGGCGGCGCTGGTCCGCCCGGGCAAGGACGTCCTGTTCGTCTCCACCGGGCTGATGACCATGCGGACCCTGCAGGCCGCGGCCCGCCTCGAGACCGACCACGTCGACGCAGCGGTCCTGCACGTGCCGACGATCAAGCCGCTGGACACCGGGACGATCGTGCGCGAGCTGCGCACCGACCGCCTGGTGATCACCGCGGAGAACCACACCGTGGTCGGCGGACTCTCCGAGGCGGTCGCCGCGACCGCCGCCTACGCCGGCATCGCCACCCGCATCCAGCCCGCCGCGCTGCCGGACGAGTTCCTCGCCGCCGGTGCCCTGCCCACCCTCCACGACCGCTACGGCCTGTCGACCGCCGCGCTCTGCGCGCGGGTCAAGGCCGCCCTCTGAGGAGCCTTCGTGTCCGTTTCGAACTCCACCGCCGTCGTCACCGGGGCCGCGTCCAAGCGCGGCATCGGCCGCGCCACCGCCCACGCGCTCGCCGCCGCGGGCTGGAACGTCGCCGTCCTCGACCTCGACGAGGCCGCGGCCAAGGACACCGCCGACGAGATCGCCGGCGCGCACGCGGTCCAGGCGTTCGGCCTGACCTGCGACGTGACCGACGAGACCTCGGTCGCCACCGCCGTCGAGACCCTGACCGCGGACGCCCCGCCGGTAGGGGCGCTGGTCAACAACGCCGGCATCACCTCGCCCACCCGGTTCCTCGACGTCGACGGTGCCGAGTGGGACCGGATCTTCGCCGTCAACGTGCGGGGCGCCTACAACATGACCCGCCGGCTCGCCCCGGGCATGGCCGAGCGCGGCTTCGGCCGGATCGTGTTCCTGTCCTCGGTGTCCGCCGAGCGCGGGGGCGGAGTCTTCGGCGGGGTCGCCTATTCCGCCGCCAAGGCCGCCCAGCTCGGGTTCGCCCGCGCCCTGGCCCGCGAGATCGGCGAGCACGGCGTGACCGTCAACAGCGTCGCCCCCGGCCTGATCGACACCGACATCACCGGTGGGGCGCTCGAGGGCGAGCGCAAGGAGGCGCTGCTCTCCGGGATCCCGGTGGGGCGCAACGGCCGGGTCGCCGACGTCGCCGACCTGATCACCTATCTCTGCCGCCCGGAGGCCGGCTACATCACCGGTGCCACCTACGACGTCAACGGCGGCTCGCACATCCACTGAGCGCCGTCGGAGCCGACTTCATGCTCCCGTCGTCGCCGGCGGCGCCGATCATGGCGGCGTACGGCATCGCCCCCCGGCACGTTGGGGAACGAGCTGCGGGCCGGGGACGGGACAGGGCAGAAGCAGCACGCTGCGGAGGATCGCTCGCGGCGCCGGATCACAATATCTGGCGGAACGCGTCCGTGACCCGCTCCCAGTGCTCCTCGCCCGGATTGACGACATTCGGGTCCACGATCCGGAAGGTGCGGGCGAGCGCGATGCTCAGCCCTCCGAACAGCTCCGGCAGCAGGTCCTCGGTTTCTTCGGAGAAGGTCACGTCGGCGGGCGGGCGGCGCACCACCTGTGCCAGCAACCTGCGAATGTCGGGGGCATCCGCGTGCTTGTCGAACTCGCGGATCCGTTCTTGTAGGCCCCGGGTGAGCGGCAGATCCTGTGGGGCGATCACGTCGCGGCCGTTCCACCTGGCGACGTTCCGCCCGGTGATGGCAATGGCGTCGATCATCTCATCGACGAACTCCTGGAAACGCTTGACGTCGTTGCGGTCCATCCGCAGGGCAGCCACCTCACGGAAGAACCGGCCGAACACCACCGTGCCGGAGGGACCAGGCATGATCGTCACCTGGTCAGGCGGTCGGCGCGGCGTCGGGCTGTCCGGACGTGGACCCGGACCCGGTGCCGCCGGAGCCGGAAGCCGCACCGGTACCCAGCGGGATCCGGCGTGGCTTGCTCGCCTCCCGGACCGGGATCCGCAGGGTCAGCACGCCGTCGGCGACGTCGGCCGCGAGCCCGCCCGGGTCCAGGTTCTCCCCCAGGAACAGCTGTCGGGTTGACGCCCGGGATGTCGAGGAAGACGTCGAACTCGTCCCCGCGGCGCAAGGCTTCCATCGGCAGGCCGCGGGAAGCGCCACGGGGCATGGCCTGCTCGGCCAGCCGGTCGAGCTCACGGAACGGGTCGAAACGCATCAGAGCCACGGCTTCCTCCGAGAACGGGTCGTGGTAGGGGCCAGGGGCGACCCGGCGCCGGCCGGGGTTCGCGCACGGCCCACCGTGGCACCGGACGGCGCCGGGACGAACCGCTTCGGCAGAGGCAAAATCGGGCTCCGACCTCGACCCGCGAGGCCGGCTCCTCGCTCGGACACGGCTCGGCTCGCCACCGGGCACCTCCGAGCGGGCATCACCGAGCGAGCACCACCGAGCGAGCACCACCGAGCGAGCACTGACACCTCGTGCGGAGAAGGGTCCGGCGATTCACCCTGACCGGCCGAAGCGACCGTCGTGGCGGGGGACCACCTCTGGGTCACCGTCAGGTCGATCGGGCAGGCACCTGCGGCTGCTCGCCCTGGCGCTTCCGATGCTGCGGCAGCCGGGCATCTCGTGGTGTCCGGCGATCGCGAACCCCCGGACGAGCAGGCGTGACCTGCCACCGTGGACCAGGTACGACCGTCTCGACGGTCCAGGCCTCGCGCCGGCCAGAGCGCGCGACGGCGGAAGCCGCGGACCGCCATGCTCACCCAGCCGGACGAGGGAGGTCGCCAGGACCGTCCTACCGGGTCAGGGCCGATGGGACGTCTTCGCGGCTGCAGGTGGATGCCAGGGGCGACGCCGACCGGCACCCTTCGGCCGTGACCACGAAGACCGTCTCTGCCGCAGTTGCACGCCAGTTCGCTGCCGGCACGGCGCCACATCCTGGCCCCGTGGCCCAGGTCCCCGTCGTGTCGACATCGCCGGCACCGTCGACCCTCACC
The DNA here is from genome assembly GCF_021283305.1 of Pseudonocardia kujensis. Classification (GTDB taxonomy): domain Bacteria; phylum Actinomycetota; class Actinomycetes; order Mycobacteriales; family Pseudonocardiaceae; genus Pseudonocardia; species Pseudonocardia kujensis. The sequence goes on along the minus strand of NZ_JAJSOK010000066.1, from coordinate 30,577 downwards.
CGATCCGCTCAGGAGGAGGTCGCCGGCGAGATCGCCGGGCACGTCCTGGGCGCCAGGCCGTCCGGCTCCCGGTCCGGGGGCATCACCCTCTCCTACCGGGACGGGCGCCGCGCCGTTCTCGAGGAGGCCACGCTCGGAACGGACGAGGACCTCCGGCCGGAGCACCTCCGCCACCGGTGCGCCATGCAGTGGCCGGCGCCGGCCAGGTGGTGGTGGCACGTCACCGTCCACGACGTCTCCGTGTTGCCTCGGGTGCGAGAACTCTTCCCGATGGCGGCACGGACCTGCGAAGCGGTCGGAGTCCGCGGCCCGGGCGATCTCCCGGCCCCACTGACCTGGGCAGTTCCCGACCTGCACTGGCTCCTCCACGCCCGGCCGGCCCAGCTCCGCGGGCACCCTTTGGAGCTGGGCCGGCCGGCGACGGTGGTCGTGGCCCCGGGCCGGGAGCCAGCGGTGGGCATGGCAGCTGTCGGGCCGGCACTTCCCGTGTGGCTCGGCCGTGACACATCGGTCCGCGCGCTCCGCCGCCTCGGAGCGCGACGTGCCGACGAGCGGCACCTGTACCTCACCCTCGGGTGCGGCGCCCCGGTCAGTCGGGCGCTCGATGCGCTCGCGCGCGCCGCCGGTGTACCCACCACTGCTCCGCCAGCCGGCCCCGGCGTGTCCCACCTGTGGCTGGCGCCGCTGATCGGGCACAGCGTCTACCTCTGGACCCGGCGGGAAGGATGGAGCCGCCACGGCCCCTACTCCTGAACCGGGGCAACGGTGAGTTCGTCGAGACCGAACCCGTCCGGAACGGTCGGGCGCAGCGGCCACGGTCTTGTCGCCGGACGGGCGCCCGGCGGCCTCGAGCGCGGCGAGCACGTCCGCGGACCCGGCTAGGAGTCGGGCAACCGCCACCCACGCCCGGAGGGAAGTCGTGAGGCCTCGCTCGGCCCCCACGAACCGCGTGGGTAGCGTATCGGCCGCGGTGGATTCCGCAGCAACGGGTCGCACAGGCGCCAGAGCAACTCGACCTGTTCCGTACTGATGAACAACGTCGAGTCGCCGCGCATGACATCGAGGAGCAGGCGCTCGTAGGCCTCGAGCGGCTCGGCTTCCGGGAACGCTTCGACCAGGGCCAGCCGCATCCGGGCCCGGCCGAGCCCGAACGCTGGGCCCGGCACCTTGGCCCGGACGTCGGCGAAGATCGTCGGGTCGTCGGTGAGCTCGAGGACCAGTTCGTTGCAGGTGTCGTCGACGTCCCCGGGGAAGACCTTCAGGGGCGGCTCCCGGAAACCGATCGTGATCGTGCGCCGGCTCTCGGCGAGCGCCTTCCCCGTGCGCAGGTAGAAGGGGACGCCGATCCAGTACCAGTCGTCGACGTAGACCTCCATGGCGACGAACGTCTCGACGTTCGAGGCCTCGTCGACGCCGGCTTCGTCGCGATACCCCTCGTACTGGCCGAACACGACGCGTTCCGGATCGATCGGGCGGATCGCTCGGAAGACCTTGATCGTCTCGTGATGCAACGAGTCCGCGTCCATGCGTGCCGGCGGGGCCAGCGCCACGAAGCCGAGCAGCTGGAACAGGTGGGTCGAGATCATGTCCCGGAACGTGCCCGTCGATTCCATGAACTCCACCCGGCCCTGAACGTCGATCTGTTCCGGCACGTCGATCTGCACGTAGCAGATGTGCTGGTGGTTCCACACCGGCTGGAAGATCCCGTTGGCGAAGCGCAGCGCGAGGATGTTCTGCACGGCTTCCTTGCCGAGGAAGTGATCGATCCGGTAGATCTGGCGCTCCTCGAAGAACTCGTGCAGGGTCTCGTTGAGGCTGCGGGCCGATTCGAGGTCCTTTCCGAACGGCTTCTCGAGGACGATCTTCGCCGAACCGGGCACGTCGAACGTGCCGAGCATACGGACGACGCTCTCCGTCGCCGACGGTGGAACCGCGAGGTAGTACAGGATCTCGCAGTCGCTCCCCACCTCCTTGGCCGCCTCTGCCACCGCCCTCTCCAAGGCGGCGCCGTCGTCCCCGGACGTGGGTACGAAGCTGATCCGCCGGGAGAACTCCTGCCACGCGGCGTCGTCGACCGTCCCCCGGTAGACGTCCACGGCCGCGTGCACCATCGGAAGGAAGGTGTCCCCGATCTCCGGCCCGGTACGGCTGGAGCAGACGAGGCGGAAACGCTCGGGCAGCAGGCGGAGTTGCCAGAGGTGGAACAACGCAGGGAACAGCTTGCGCTGGGCGAGGTCGCCGGTGGCGCCCATGACGACGAGGACGTGCGGGGCGAGCGGCGTCTCCTCGACCGCCTCGGTCGGAGGCCGGCCCCGAGCAGCGGATCCCGTGTGCATCGTCATCCGAGTCCCGCCCGGTCCAGCGCGTCCTCGGCGGCGCTGAGGTGCCCCAGCGCTTCCGCGAGGGCTGCGGCGGCGAGCCCGGACGGGATGCTCTGCGGCTCGAACTCGCCGGCGAGGAGGTCGCGCACGTCACCGAGTGCCTCGTACGCCCGGTTGCGGGCTTCCTCGAAGGTCATCATGTCCTGCGGTCGCACGGCGCCTCCCGATGTTGGTGTGTCGTCACGCGAAGGCCTCATGGACATAGCACCACCGCCATCTCTCCCCGGGTTCCATCGAGCGGACGATCGGGTGGCCGAGAACGCCGGCGTGCGCCCGGGCGTGTCGCATCGGCGAGGAGTCGCAGCACCCGACGTGACCGCATGTGAGGCACAGCCGTAGGTGCACCCAGGGCGTGCCCATGCGCAGGCACTCCTCGCACCCCTGCGGCGTGCGAGGTACGACGTCACGGACCGACGCGAGGTGCGGGTCCGTGACCCGGCCGGGAGCCCCGTATCCCGCAGTCACCGCTCCCTCCGGTCCCCGCGCACGAGTGCAGCACCCATGGCTGCGAGCCACGAGCGCCTCGCCAAGGGCGGCTCGACGTCGTTCGGGAACGGAGAGGCGCCGCTCGGGAGGCCGGGCGGCTCCTTCGCCGTTTCCTCGTCGACCCACTTGCGCAGGCCCGAGTCCAGGACGGACGCCCCTGCCGTGAGCCGCGGCGGCGTCCCCCACGCGCGGTCGCGCAGGTTCATGACGTGCTCTCCTCACTCGACGGGTCGGCAAGCGCCGGGTCCAGCCGCAATACCGGGACGGGCGCGACGCCGGCCTGCCTGGCGACCACCACGCCGTCGCGCAGGACCAGCAGTGGCGGACGCTGCACCACCGTCGAACGCGCCTGGCTGACAGTGCTCGCGTCATCGGCCATGACCGGCTCCCGAGGTGGACGGCTCGCTTCACTGTTCCAGCGCGGTCGGGACGTCGAACGGGTCCCGCGGGGTCAACCTCCGGGAGGGCTGTCGCCCTCCCGGGTCGACACCGATGCCACGGGCCTGCCGGACCGGTCGATCCTCTGGAAGGTCGAGTTCTGGACGGACGGTTGCGGTCTCATCGGGCGGTGAACACCGAGGCGTGAGCGTCTCGGCCGTGAGCATCACGCGCCTCCGCCAGGGACCTGCAGCTCGCCGAGGGTGACCGTCATCGTGCGTGGCTCCGCGGTCGGCGGACGCGTGATCGTGAGACGGACGACATCGCCGGGCTGCTGCGCGGCGATCACGGCCTGCACGTCCTGAGCCGTGCGGATCTCCTGGTCGTCGATCCGCGTGATCAGATCCCCGACCTGTACCCCGGCCCCGGGGGCCGGGCCGGCCGGGTCGACCGCGGCGACCGCGGCGACCGCGGCACCGACCGGCTCCCCGCGGTCGTTCGTGACGGTGACCGCGCTGATCCCGAGCGCGGCCCGCCCGGAGTGGACCACCCGCCCGTTCGCGACGATCTGCTGGGCGATGTCACGGGCGATGTCACCCGGGATGGCGAAACCTATCCCTGCCGCGGTACCGCCCGTACCCGGGTTCACTGCGGCCAGCGTCGGCACGCCGACGACCTCGCGATGCAGGTCGACGAGCGCTCCGCCGGAGTTGCCCGGGTTGATCGGAGCACTCGTCTGGATCGTCTGCCGCAGCACGGTTCCCGGCACTCCGCTCGCCGGGTCCGGCGGCTCGGGCACCGCCCGCCCCAACGCCGACACGATCCCCTGGGTCACACTGCTCTCCAGGCCCAACGGGCTGCCCATAGCCAGGACGATGCCGCCGACCTGCACATCACGGCTGGAACCGAAGCGGGCGGGCGCGAGCCCCGCGGGGTCCTCCACCCGGATCACCGCGAGATCCTCGGGCGCGTGGGAGTACACCAGCCTCGCGGGGCGGACGGCGCTGCTGTTGGCCAGCCGGACCTCGAACGCCGACGCCGTCCCGACGACGTGGGCGTTCGTCACGATGTGCCCTTGGTTGTCGAACACGACGCCCGAACCGACCGCCCCGTCGCGGGTGATCTCGACGACCGAAGGGAGCACGTCGTGCACCACGGACGTGAACTGTGCTTCCAGTGACTCGGCCGTCCCCGACACCGGGGGCGCCGGCTCGTCCGCGCGGGTCGAGCACCCCGCCAGCGCAGCGGCCACCACCAGGAGGAGCGCGAGCGCAGCCCGGGGCAGCGGGGGACGTCCGACAGCGGCCGCGTGGACGCGGCGCGTTCGTCCACCGTGCAGGTCACCTCGGGGCTGTCCCACAGACATGCCGCGATGCTGCTCCCGGCGGTGGGTGAGGTCGTCGGTCCGTCGGGACGAGGCGCCGGACCAGGGTTCAACCTCAGGGGCCCGCGGACGCCGGCTGCGGCCCGGTCCAGCGGACCGACTCACGTGAAGCCCTGCAGGACGCGCCAGGCTCGTACGGCGACGTGCATGTTGAGCCTGCTCTCGACGGCATTGAGATCGTGGCCGGTGAGCTGGCGGATCCGGCGGAGCCGGTAGCGCAACGTACTGCGGTGGATGAGAAGTGCACGCGCGGTGCAGTCGTAGTTGCCGCCGCACTCGTAGTACTGCCACAGGGTCTCGACCAGTTGGGTGCGGTTCGCCTCGTCGTAGTCGAGGAGGCCGCCGAGCCACTCCCGGACGAACCGCTCGGTCTCGACGGTGTCGCCATCGGCCAGGAGCCGGTAGATGCCGAGCTCGTCGTAGGCGGTGACACCCGTCGCGACCACGGCCGCCTGCCGGATCCGCAACGCCCGGAGCGCCTGGTCGTAGGAACGGGGAATGTGCGACGGGGCGGTGACGAGCCCGCCGACCCCGATCGAGAATTCGGCCGAGTCGAGGCGCCTGGCCACGGCGGCTTGCAACCCGCGCCACGGGTCGCCGTCGCACCACTGCGCCGGGCGAGGCACGATCGCCACGATCACACCAGGCCTCCGCGCGAGCAACGCACGCTCGTGCAGGGTCGTCGCGACCGCGCGGTCGACGGCCTGTTCGACCGTCTCATCGCGCAGCCCGCAGGCCGAGCTGACGACCAGCACATTGAGCGGGACGGTCAGGTCGTGGCCGAGAGCGGCCGAACGGGAGAGTGCGCTCTCGTCGTCCGTTCCGGACAGGAGGTCGTCGACGAGGTCCCGACGCAACCGCAGCTCGGTCTCGGCCAATGCCCGGAGGTGGGCGAGCTCCACCGCCAGCACGACGGCGCCCTCCTCGAGAACCGCCAGCTCGTGCTCGCCGACGCAGCGACCCGGATCGACCAGCGCGAGCACCCCCAGCACCTCGTCTCGCGACTGCGCGAGGGCGACGACGCGGTCGCGGTCACGCACCGGTCGACGCGCCTGACGCACCCTCGCGAGCACCTCCTCCCGGCGGGACGGCGAACGGCCGGAGTGGGGCGGGCTGCCCGGCCCGGCCCAGACGCGGACGTTGCCGAAGCGGTCCTCCACCGCGACCGCCAGGTCGGTCAGCTCGTGCACCGCGCCTGCGATCCCGCGCACGCCCGCGCCGGACACGGCGACGGCCATGAGGACTTCGTGGATACGCCGCCGCCGCTCGAGGTCGACGACGTTCGCTCTGAGCTGCTCGTTGACGGCGGCGAGCTCGACGGTGAGGCGACGCAGCTCGGCCGCCCCTTCCTGCTCCTTGCAGTGCAGCGTGGCGCTGCTGACCGCATCGCCGGTCTGCTGCGCGAGCATCCGGAGCAAGGACTGCTCGTGCTCGGAAGGCTCCTCGTCGGCGCCGACGACGATATAGCCGCAATGCCCGTTCACCGCTCGCATCGCGAACGCCCGTACCCAGGCCGCACTGCCGGTGACCGGCCCGTCGGCACCGTCGAGCGAGACGAGCTGCTGGGCGACCTCGTCGCTGGTGATCTGACCGCCCTCGGGCCCGCGGAGCATGCTCCCGTCGCCGGTCAGCCAGCCGGCCATGACGCGACATGGAGTGAGCGAGGGGATCGCGCCGAGGGCCAGATCAAGGATCTCGCGGACGTCGAGCCGGTCGGACATGAGCATCGACATCACGAACAGCGAGCTCATCTGGGACATCCGGGTCCGGACCAGGACATCGTGCTCCGTGGAGCAGGTCATTCCGCACCTCCCTGCCCGCGGTGCTCGCAGACCCCCACGGAATCGGCACCGGAGACCCACGGCTCGAGCGCGGGCATGCACCGCGAGTTCTCCACGAGGAGGTTGCCGATGGGCATCGTCGGGTGGGTCCCGACCGCGTCGACGAGCATGGCCGAACCGAACCGCCGCACGTCGTCCAGCCACAGGAGCGCCTGCAGGCACCGCGGCGCGAAGTCGTTCCTCGCCGCTTCGTAGCCGGCGGTGCCGACGACGTCCCTCTCCGCTCGTCGGAGACCTTGATCATCCGGGCGGCGGACCACCGGCCTCACCACAGGTAGGCCTCTGTCGCGAGCTCGGCGACCAGCTGGTCGGGGGCCGGCCGAGCAGGGGCCTCGACGTGGCGGCGTACGAGGTCGGGACCGGTGGAATCACCGAGGTAGGAACACTCGTCCCCGTGCTGCATGCCGGCCCGCCGGAAGGCGGGCTCGACCCGGCGGCCCGGGTCGGTGGTGGAGAAGCAGCAGATGTGGTCGCCCGGGCTGAGGACGACACCGTCGAGCCCGGACGGCGGTGCGGACGTGGTACGAAGATCGGGCCGACGGATTTCCGGTGCAGCGACGCCCACGGTTTCTTGTCTCCTGGCAAGGGGCGGGCTGCTGGTCGAACCCGAGAGCCACTCTAGTGGGGCGCTCCCCGTATCACCAGCGTTCCCCGGTGCCACGGAGCGGTTGGCCGGTCTGCCGGCCAGCTCCGTCGGACAACGCCGCGCCCCGCAGGGCCTCCGTCGCCCACGCACTCCCACCCAGGCCGGAGCAGATGCCGCCGCGTACTGGTCCGGTTGGGTGAGCGGCGCGGGGCCGGTCGCGGCCCCGCAGGGCCTCCCGGGCCGGCGGAGAAGCGGCCGCCATGTCCTGCTCGCCGACGAGCCGGGCCCCGGGTTCGAGCGCGTCGCCGGGCTGTCTGGTGCCGGTGCGGCGCGCCGGTCGTTCCGGCTCGGCTCGGCGGTTCCTGGATCAGGCCAGGCAGGTGAGGGGACGCCCGCCGTTGTAGGCGACCATGTCGCCGAGCGCCGCGATCACGTCGATCGGCGCACCCCGCCCGGCCCCGGCCAGCTCGGCGTAGGCCCGGTGGAGGTTGCCGACGATCCGCTCCGCGTCGGGCCAGTCGGCGAAGCGGCCGAGGTCGGTGTCCCGCGCGGCCTGCAGCGGCGTGACCCCGGCGGCACGCCCGCGTTCGGCGAGGGCGAGGACGAACCGCAGGTAGTCCAGCGTCGCGTCGAGCGGCGCGCGGTCGTGGAAGACCGGCCCGTGACCGGGCACCGTGGTCGCCGCGCCGAGGGGCTCCACGACCGTCTCCAGCACCTCGACCGCCCCGGCGACCGAGCCCATCAACAGGAAGGGCGTGCCCCCGTTGAACACCAGGTCGCCGCAGAACAGGGTCGAGCGCTCGGGGAACCACACCAGCGAGTCGTTCGTGGTGTGCGCGGGCGTGCCGACGTGCAGCACGTCGGCACGCAGGTCCCCGAAGTGCAGGGCGATCCGGTCGGTGAAGGTGAGGAACGGCGGGTCGAGCGGCAACGAGCCCCAGTCCGGGTTCTCCCAGAACGGCAGCTCCCGCGGCGGCCCGAACGCGATCATCTCCTCCCGGGCACGCTCGTGCGCGACGATCGTCGCGGTGGTGAACAGCGCGTTGCCCCAGGTGTGGTCGCCGTGGTGGTGGGTGTTGACCAGCGTCCGGATCGGCGCCGGGCTCACCGACGCGATCGCGGAGGCGAAGGCGCGGGTGCGCCGTTCGGTGGAGCACGAGTCGACCGCGACCACGCCCTGCGGGCCCACCGCGAACCCGGTGTTGTTGATCCACCAGGTGCCGTCGGGCTGGACGTAGGCCCAGATCCCGTCCGAGACCTCCTCCAGCGTCGGCCGGCCGGGGACGGTGATGTCGTGGGGGTGGGCACTCATGCGCGGGCCTCCGTTCTCGCTCCGCGTCCCACCCTGGCAGGTGAGGAGCGGGATTGCGCCTCCCTGTCCCACCACGGCGGTCGAGGCACGTGCCGACCGTTTCCCGTCGCACGCGGCAGACGGCGTCCCGAGGGGCGGGCGCGGTGAACTCCCGCGACGGGGGCTGCGCGCACCCGGGCTGCGACCGCCCACCGTCCCTGCACGCGGGCCCTGCCGATCCGGCCGGGCGACCTCGGTTCCCCCGCTCAGTTCCCCCCCGCTCAGTTCCCCACGCCCAGGCCGGACATGAACACCGACGGGTAGCGGTCGCCGCGCGCCGATCCCGCGGGGACCGCCTTCTCGATCTCGGCGAGGTCGTCCGCGGTCAGGGTCAGCTCCGCCGCGGGCAGTGCCTCGGCCAGCCGTTCACGGGTGCGGGCGCCGACCAGCGGCACGATGGTCTCGCCGCGCGCCGCCACCCACGCGATCGCCAGTTGCGCGACGGTGCAGCCCTTGGCGTCGGCGACCTGACGGAGCGCCTCCACCAGGGCGAGGTTGTGCTCCAGGTTCCCGGCGGAGAACCGCGGGCTGCGGGCGCGGGCGTCCCCGGGCCGTCCCGTGCGGTCGGCGGTGAAGTGTCCCGAGATGAGGCCGCGGGCAAGGACGCCGTAGGCCGTGAGCCCGATGCCCAGCTCCCGCAGGGTCGGGAGGACCTCGTCCTCGACGGCCCGCGAGATCAGCGAGTACTCGATCTGCAGGTCGGCGATCGGGTGCACGGCGTGCGCCCGGCGGATCGTGGCCGCGTCGACCTCCGAGAGGCCGACGTGCCGGACGTAGCCGGCCTCGATCATCTCCGTGATCGCGCCGACCGTGTCCTCGATCGGCACCGCGGGGTCCAGCCGGGCCGGGCGGTAGATGTCGATGTGGTCGACGCCGAGCCTGGTGAGCGAGTAGGCGAGGAAGTTCTTCACCGCCTCGGGCCGGCAGTCCTGCTTCAGGGGCGGCAGGCCCGGGCCGGCGAGACCCCCGAACTTGACCGACAGCACGTAGCCGTCCCGGTCACGGCCCCGCAGCGCCTCACCCAGCAGCAGCTCGTTGTGCCCCATGGCGTAGAAGTCGCCGGTGTCGATCAGCGTGACGCCGGCGCCGAGCGCGGCGTGCACGGTGGCGATGCTCTCCGTGCGGTCGGCCGGACCATAGGCGCCCGACATGCTCATCGCGCCCAGGCCCAGGGTGGAGACGGTGGGTCCGGTGCTGCCCAGCGTCCGTGTCTGCATCGCGTACTCCCTCGCGGTCGTTCCCGAGCGGTCGTGCTCGAGCGGTCGATCTCGCGATCCACTCTGCGCCCGCGTCGGGCCGCGTGGGAGCGACCGTCGATCGTGGGAGCGCCGGTCCCTGGATCACCGCACGCCCCGCGCGGACCATGGGGTCATGCAGCGCGACCAGCTCGCCGACTTCCTGCGCCGCCGCCGCGAGGCGGTCCGCCCGGCCGAGGTCGGCCTGGCCGAGGGGCCCCGTCGTCGGACCGCCGGCCTGCGTCGCGAGGAGGTGGCGATGCTCGCGGGCATGTCGGTCGACTACGTCGTCCGCCTCGAGCAGGGCCGCAGCAGCCAGCCGTCGACCCAGCTGCTCGGCGCGCTGGCCCGGGCGCTGCGCCTCTCCGACGACGAGCGCGACCACCTGTTCCACCTGGCCGGCCACCGCCCGCCGCTGGCCGACGGCGTCGTCCGCCTGGCCCGCGCGGGCCTGGTCCGCCTGCTCGACCTGCTCGGCGACACCCCGGCGCTCGTGATCTCCGACGTGGGCGAGGTCCTGGCGCAGAACCGGGCGTCCGTGCTGCTGACGGGGGACCAGACCGCCTTCGCCGGCGACCGCCGCTATCCCGTGTACCGGTGGTTCACCGAGCCGGAGGCCCGGGCGGTCGCCCCGCCCGAGGAGCGGGAGCGCCACGGCCGCCAGATGGTGGCGGACCTGCGCGCGGTCGCGGGCCGCCGGCCGGGGGACCCCACGGTCGCCGGGCTCGTGGAACGCCTGCGGGCGGCGAGCGCCGACTTCCGCCGACTCTGGGACGACCACGAGGTCGCGGTCCGCCGCGCGGACCGCAAGACCCTGGTGCACCCGCGGGTCGGCCCGTTGGTGATGGACTGCGAAACCCTGGTCACGCCCGACCTGGGGCAGCAGCTGCTGGTGCTCACCCCGGCCGATGCCGACACCCGCGAGCGGCTGGAGCTCCTGCGGGTGCTCGGCGTGGAGGAGTTCCTGACCGGGACCACGGACTCGCCCGCGCGCTGACGGGGAGCTCAGCGCGAGAGGCGGCGACGGTTCGCGGTGACCGTGCGGTGGACCGGTGTGAGGCCCGCGGTGAGCACCAGGCTCGCGGCCCGGGGGACGGCCCAGGCCGAGGCGACGGCGGCGCGGGTGAACGCGGTGCCCTTCTCCGCGACCATCCGCCGGTACTCCCGGCGGTCCCGCGGGCCCGGCGGCCATCCGCCCCTGGCCATGCGGGCCGTGCGGTGGGCCACGACCTGCGGCGCCGACCACGCGATCTCGGCGAGCTGCCGCCAAGGGTCGAGCACCTCGCCCCAGCCGTTCCTCCTGCGCGTCACGCGATCACGGTAGCCCGTCCGTGAGCGCCTCCAGCGTCTCGACCGCCCCGGTCCAGCGGCGCTCGCGGGCGGTCGCGTCCTGTTCCCACCACGGCTCGCCGCGGCGGTGCGCTCCGGAGGCATGGTCCGAGCCTGGGCCAGCCGCCGGGTCCGCGCACGTCCGGACCGGTGCGGCCGACCATGGCGGTGGCGCAGGTCACGAGCGCGGTCGGCGACTCAGCCGCCGACCGCTGCGGCCTGCTCGCGCGCCCGCAGGTCCTTGCGGAGGATCTTCCCTGAGGCAGACTTCGGGATCGCCTCGAGGAACTCGACCACACGGACCTTCTTGTACGGGGCGAGCCGCTCCGCGACGTACGCCATCACGTCCTCGGCGCTCACCGTCGCCCCGTCCTGGACCACGACGAAGGCCTTCGGCACCTCCTCGCCCTCGGCGTCGAGCACCCCGATCACGGCGGCGTCGGCGATCGCCTCGTGGGTGAGCAGCACGGCCTCGAGCTCGGCCGGCGGCACCTGGTAGCCCTTGTACTTGATCAGCTCCTTGACCCGGTCGACGATCCGGAAGAAGCCCGTCTCGTCGACCGTCGCGACGTCGCCGGTGTGCAGGAAGCCGTCGGCGTCGAGCGTCCCGGCGGTGGCCTCGGGGTTGTTCAGGTAGCCGGACATCACGTTCGGGCCGCGCACCCACAGCTCGCCGCGCTCGCCGGGGTCGACCTCGCGACCGGTCTCGGGGTCGACGAGCTTGCTCTCGACGTTCGGGATGGCGTAGCCGACGCCGTTCAGGTCGTCGTCGGGCCGGCGCTCGTCCATGGAGTGGCTCACGGGCGACAGCTCGGTCATGCCGTAGCCCTGCAGGACCACGCACCCGAGGCGGCGGGCGACCGCGTGCCCGAGCTCGGCGTCGAGCGGGGCGGCACCGGAGAAGACGACGTCCACACAGGACAGGTCGTGCTCGTCGACCAGCGGGTGCTTGGCCAGGCCGACGGCGATCGGCGGGGCGATGTAGAGCCGGTTCAGCCGGTACTCCGCGACGACCCGCAGGAACTCCGTCATCTCGAAGCGCGGCATCGTGACGACCGTGGCCCGCCGGTGCAGGCCGTGGTTCATCATGACGGTCATGCCGTAGATGTGGAAGAACGGCAGGACGGCGAGGATCCGGGTCGTCTCGTCCGTGGTCCCGAGGGGTGTGAACTGCAGCAGGTTGGCGACGAGGTTGCGGTGGGTCAGGACCACACCCTTCGCCAGCCCCGTCGTCCCGGACGAGTAGGGGAGCACGGCGGTGTCCGCGGGCCCGACCCGGAGCTCGGGCGGTGCCGCGGTGCCGGCCAGGAGGTCGAGCAACGACGTGCGGCCGTCGACCCGGTCGAGGGTGAGGACGGCGTCGTCGGGCAGCCCGGCCTGCGCGGCCGCCGCCGTCGCCCGGTCCAGGAACGGGGAGACGGTGACGAGCATCGTCGCGCCGGAGTCCGTGAGCTGGTGGGCGAGCTCGGCGACCGAGTAGAGCGAGTTCGCACTGGTCACGGTGCCGTTGGCGCGCAGGATGCCCTGGAACATCGCCACCCACGCCGGCGAGTTCGGCGCGAACAGCGCCACGACGTCGCCCTGGCGAAGCCCGCGCTCGTGCAGGGCCGCCGCGATGCGCAGGACCATGCCGTCGAGCTCGTCGAAGGTGACGGACGAGCCCGTCGCGCCGTCGATGAAGGCCTCGGCGTCGGCCCGGTCGCCGAAGCCGGCGCCGAAGAGGAACTCGGGCAGCGAGACCTCGGGGATCTCGACGGCGGGGTACGGGCTGTGGATGATCACGCCGCCCCCAGCACGCGGTAGATCTCGCGCACGTACCCGGCGCTGCGCTCCGACCCGATGATGCCCGGCCCCATGCGGTTCATCATGTAGGAGATCGTCAGTCTCCGGTCGACGTCCATGATGATCATCGATCCGCCCCAGCCGCCCCAGAAGCAGATGCGCCCGTCGGGAAGGTACGGCAGGGTGTCCCGCTGCGGCAGGCCGTAGCCGATGCCGAACCGCAGCGGCACGCCGAGGACCACGTCGACACCGTTCGCCTGCTCGTCGAAGATCAGGTCGATGGTCGCGGGGGAGAGCAACCGGACGCCGTCGACCTCGCCGCCGCGGGGGATCGAGGACAGCATCCGGGCGACCGAGCGGGCGTTGCCGTGGCCGTTCGCCCCGCCGATCTCGGCGCGCCGCCAGGCCTCGGTGTTCGCCGTCTCGGCCTCGACGAGCGGGCCGGTCAGCGTGCGGACCGCGGGGCTCGTGGGATCGGCGGCCGAGAGGTCGACGGGCAGCGGCGGCGGCGGCACGACCTCGGCGATCCGCCCCCACGCCTTCTCCGGCGCGCCGACGGTGAAGTCGGCGTCGAGCGGGCCGGCGATCTCCTGCGCGACGAAGTCGGTGAGGGTCCGGCCGTCGACGCGCCGGATCAGCGCGCCGAGCAGGTGGCCGTAGTTCAGGGCGTGGTAGCCCGACGCCGTGCCCGGTTCCCACCACGGTGCCTGGGCCGCCATCCGAGCAGCGGCCCGCTCGGCGTCGTACAGGTCCTCGACCGCCGCCGGCTGGTCGAGCCCGGACACCCCGGAGGTGTGGGAGAGCAGGTGGCGGACCTGGACGCGCTCCTTGCCGGCCGCCCCGAACTCCGGCCAGTACCGGGCGACCGGGGCGTGCACGTCCAGCTGCCCGCGCTCGACGAGCATCAGCGTGGCCAGGGCGGTCACGGTCTTGGTCGTCGACCAGACGTTGACGATCGTGTGCTCGTCCCACGCCGTGGTGCGGGCCCGGTCGCGGTACCCGCCCCAGAGGTCGACGACCCGGTCGCCGTCGAGGTCCACGACCAGCGAGGCGCCCAGTTCCTCGCCGCTGTCGAGATGGTCCTGCAGCCGCCTGCGCAGCGGGTCGAAGCGGTCCTCGCAGGTGCCCTGGAGCTCGGCCATGATCGGTGCTCTCCTCGTCGGGTGCGGATCGTGCGGGGTCAGGTCTCGGAGGTCGCGGGGGCCGGGACGCGGGCTGCGCCGTGCAGCAGCGCGGTGACCGCGACCTCGACCTTGACGGCGTCCGGTGGGTCGCCGGTGAGCAGGTCGGCGTAGATGAACGACTCGGCGATCCGCACCACGAGGTAGGCCAGGTCGCCGAGCGGCATCGACGTGCGCAGGTGCCCGCGGCTGCACTCCTCGGCCAGCAGCCGCTCGACCGCGCCGACGACGTGCTGCTGCAGCGGGCTGGCCTTCGTCGTGATGAGGCGCAGCGCGCGCTCCGTCTCGCGCTGCAGGAAGAGGCGGTAGTACGGCGCGTCGATCAGGGCCTGGGAGAAGTCGCGCAGGATCCGGCCGATGCGCTCGGGCCCGCAGCCGGGCGCGGCGGCCGCCGCGTCGCGCAGGGTGGGGTCGGCGAGCGAGGTCAGCACCGCGACGAGCAGTTGGTCGCGGTTGCCGACCCAGCGGAACAGCGTGGTGCGGTCGACGCCGAGCCGGGCGGCGATCCGCTGCGCATCGAGGCGCTCACCGGCCATGAACGCCCGCCGAGCCAGCCGCACCGCCTCCCGGGAGCCCGACCGCACCGCGGCTCGACTGTGATCGGCGACACTCACGCGTGCAGCATATGAGCAAAATGTTGCAGCGGACAAGGAGGAGGTTGCGGCCGGGCCCGATCCGCGCTCAGGGCATGCTCGCCCGCTGCGACGGCGGCAGGACGGTCGCACCGAGCTGCAGGAGCCGCTGCAGGTCCTGGGCGGTCCGCCAGATCTCTTCGACGTGCCCGTCGACGATCCGGAACACGAAGGTCGCGGCGAACACCTGCTCGATCCCGGTGGCGGGCACGCCGAGGAACTCGTCCTGCTCGCAGTGGTTGGTGGCGCGGACCACCACCTTCCCGCCCTCGGCGATCACGTCCTCGACCGTCCAGTGCTGCCGGATCCGCCCGAAGGAGGCGACGAGGGCGCGGATCCCGTCGGGGCCGGGCGGCAGGCCGGGCGGGCCGCCGGCCATCGACCAGGTCGGCGAGGCGGTGCGGCACAGCTCCTCGACGTCGCCGGCGGAGATCAGGTCGAGCCAGCGCACGGCCAGCTCCTTCGGGGTGGTCGCCGCCGGGGCGGGGGTGGGGGGTGTGGCGGTGGTCATGGTCGGTCCCTTCTCGTCGGGTGACGGGACGAGCCTGCTCCTGCCGGCCCGCGCCGGACATCGGTGACCATCACCCAGGTCGGGGGCCCACCGCTGCCCATGCCGGGGTGGCGGAACCACCGATCTGCGCGGATCGTTGGACCCGAACGGGCGTCCGATCGCCGGTGATGATGTGATCTGCTGGTTCCGCGGACCGTGATGGACCGCGACACTGCACACGACACTGCACGCAACACTGTGGAAAGGGGTGCCAGGTGGCCGACGGCGATGCCGATCTGCCGAAGTCGATCCAGGGCGAGCAGTTGGAGGAGACGGGAATCGTCCGGGCCTCGGACGAGGACGTCGACCTCTACGTCGACCGCGTCTCCGACGAGGTGCTGGCGTGTCGGGAACGTGGCCGGCACCTGTTCCCGACGATCCGGCAGGCGGGGATCCATTTCACCGAGGTGGACGACGAGGGATTGTTCGTCCGCCGACTGACCTGCACGTGCTGCCTGCTCGCCGTCAAGGTGGAGCGGTGGGAGGGCGTGCGCCAGCGGGGTCGGACCCGGTTCCACCGGGTCGCCTCCAACCTGGAGTACCGGACCGGTCCGGACGGGCAGACCTACCTTGCCGAGACCGGTCGCGGCCGCATGACGCCGCGTCAGATCGGCGACTCGGTGGCCTCGAAGGCGCTCGCGGGCCAGACCCTTACCGCGCTGCGCAAGGCGGCCAAGGAGGCGGCGAAGGAGGCGGCGAAGGAGGCGGCGCAGGAGGCCGGCGGCGCGTCCGGGCGGCGGCGCCCGGCGCGGACCGGCGACGAGGCCGAGGCGGGCTGATCGATGGGCATCAGGGAGATCCGGTACTGCGACCTCACGGGCTCGGAGCACGATGTCGAGTCCCACGAGCTCAACATCGACCAGATGCGGGTGCAGATCGACCTCGCCGGGCCGGAGTACCGCAAGCTGCTGGCGCTGCTGCAGCCCTACATCGATGCGGGCCGCGTCGACGCGTCGATCCCGGAGCTGCGTCCGGCGAAGCGGGCCGGGGGGCAGGTCAGCACGAGCACCGGCCTGACCGCCGAGGAGCGCGAGCAGTTGCGGCAGTGGGCGGAGGACAAGGGGATCGAGGTCCCGTCCAACAACCGGTTCAAGCGGTCGCTGGTCGAGCAGTGGCGCGAGGAGCAGACCGCGGACCAGCCGGCCTGACCGGTCGGTCCCGCAGCGAGGCGACGCCGGGCGGTGCCCCGCGGCCGTGGCCGCCGGACACCGCCCGGGTCGTCGACGTCAGGCTCGCGCGGCCGGCGCCGCGGAGGTCTCCGTCGACCCGCCGAGATCGAGGGTGGCGGTCTCGCGGAGGGCGAGGATGCAGGCGATCGTCAGCACGCACCCGGCCGCGATGATGATCGAGACCGTGGTCGTGCCGGCACCCCCGGCCAGGACCGAGGCGAAGACTACGGGCGAGACGCCCGCGCCGATGCCGGCGATCTGGTAGCCGAGCGAGGCGCCGGTGTAGCGCGCCCGGGTGGAGAACAGCTCGGTGTAGAGCGCCGCGAGCGGGCCGTACATGCAGGCGTGCACCACGCCCTGCCCGACGACGACGGCGACCGCGAGCAGGAAGGTCGAGCCGCTGTCGATCAGCGGGAACAGCAGGAACGCCCAGACCGCCATGGCGGCCGCGCCGGCGAGGACCAGCGGGCGGCGTCCGAACCGGTCCGAGAGCGCGGAGAAGCCGATGATGCCGGCGATCGCGGCGACCGAGGACACGGTGAGCGCGTTGAGCACGGTCTGCCGGGGGAAGCCGGCCTGCACGGCGTAGGAGATGACGAAGGTCGTCAGGGTGCCCTGCGCGATGAACGCGCCGAACCCGACGCCGATCGACAGGAGCAGGTTGCGCGGGTGGTTGCGCAGCACGTCGAGCAGGGGCGGTGTCGCCGGCGTGGTGCGGACGGCCTCGGTGAACACCGGGGTCTCGGTGACGCGGGCCCGGACGAACAGACCCACGGCGAGCAGGACCACGCTGAGCAGGAACGGGATCCGCCAGCCCCAGGCGAGGAAGGCCTGCTCGCCGGTCGCGCCGGCGGACACGGCCAGGACCAGTGTGGACAGCACCATGCCGCTCGGTGCGCCCGCGTTGGTGAAGCTCGCCCAGAGCCCGCGCCGCGAGGTGGCGTGCTCGGCGGACATCAGCACCGCGCCGCCCCACTCGCCGCCGACGGCGACCCCCTGCACCACGCGCAGCACCACGAGCAGGACCGGCGCCCAGGCGCCGATCTGCGCCGAGGTGGGCAGGAGGCCGATGAGGGTGCTGCCGAGCCCCATCATCGTCATGCTCAGCACGAGCATCCGCTTGCGGCCGATCCGGTCACCGAAGTGCCCGAACAGGATCCCTCCGAGCGGCCGGGCGAAGTACCCGGTCGCGAGGGTGCCGAAGCTGGCGACCGTCCCGACCAGCGGGTCGAGGTTCGCGAAGAAGACCTTGTTGAACACGACGGCCGACGCCGTGGCGTAGAGCAGGAAGTCGTAGTACTCGATCACGCTGCCGAGGTAGCTCGACAGCACGGCGCGGCGGAGCTGGCCGTGCCGACTCGGGTGCCGATCCGGGTGCGGGTGCGTCATTGCGATGCCCTGTCTGCTGGTGACGGGCCCGGGATCCGGGCGTCGATGGCGGCCGATGGTAAGGAGCTTGATACCTCACGTCAACGGCTGACCGGTCTCAGGTTTCGGAATACCCTCCCGGCATGACCCAGTCAGCGGCCCGACCGGCCGGCCGGCGCGGCCAGCGCCTGACCTACCTGGTGAAACGGCTCGAGATGGCCGAGCGCGCGCGGATGGAGGAGGTGCTGCGCCCGCTCGGGGTGACGCTGCACCAGTACACCGCGCTGAGCATCCTCGAGGCGCGTGAGGGGTTGTCGTCGGCCCAGCTGGCGCGCCGGCACGTCGTCACGCCGCAGGCGATGCACCAGCTGATCGCGACGATGGAGCGCGACCGGCTGATCGAGCGTCGGCCGGACGAGGGGAACCGGCGGATCCTGCGGGCGTGGCTGACCGAGCACGGGGTGCAGGTGCTCAAGGAGTGCCACCGGGCGGTCGACGACGTCGAGGAGCGGATGCTCTCCCGGCTCGCCCCCGAGGAGGCGGTGGCGTTCGGCAGCGCGCTGGAGCGGTGCCTGGAGTCGCTGACGGTGCCGCCGGAGGGGCTCGCCCGGCACGGCGACCGGACCGCTTGACGCGATATCAAGGTCCTTGCTATCAATGCCGTATCAAGGAGTCTGAGACCGACCGGGCTCCTGGTCCCGAACGACCCGGCCGCACCAACGGTGGTGGACTCATGAACCCGACACTCGTCGCCGGCCCCAACGCGGGCCTGGGGACCTGGCCCGCGCGGCGGGCCAGGATCTCCCCGGGCCGCGTGGCGCTGAGCGACCCGTACCGCTCGCTCACCTACGTCGAGCTCGCGGACCGCGTGTCCCGGTACGCCGGGGCCCTGCGCCGGCTCGGCGTGGGTCCGGGGGACCGGGTGGCCTACGTCGGGGTGAACGCCGTCGAGGTGTTCGAGACGTTCTTCGCGACCTGGCTGCTCGGGGCGATCGCCGTCCCGCTCAACTACCGCCTCTCCGGGCCCGAGATCCGGTTCGTGCTCGACGACGCCGGGGCGTCCGTCCTGGTGCACAGCGCCGACACGGACGCCCTCGTCGCCGGCGTGGTCGGCCCGGCGCCCGACGCCCGTCCGGCCGCGCTCCGCCACGTCGTCGCGGTCCACGGGGGTACGGACCGTCTCGACTACGAGGCCGAGATCGCCGCCGGCCCGGAGCTCGTGGCCGAGCCGGCGGTCTCCCTCGACGACCCGGCGTTGATCCTCTACACCTCGGGGACGACGGGCCGGCCGAAGGGCGCCGTGCTGACCCACGGCAACCTGACCTGGAACACCGTGAACTTCCTGGCCCACGTCGACGTGCTGAGCACCGACCGGGCCCTGTGCATCGCCCCGCTGTTCCACTGCGTCGGGCTCGGCCAGGTCACGCTGCCCACGCTGTTCAAGGGCGGCAGCGTGGAGGTGCTGCCGAAGGCCGACCCCGGGCTGGTCCTGGAGCGGATCTCGGGCGGGCAGATCACCGGCTTCTCGGCGGTGCCGACGATGCTGCAGATGATGTGCGAGCACCCGGGGTGGGCGGCCGCCGACCTGAGCTCGCTCACCCTCGTGCAGTACGGCGGTTCGCCGGTGCAGGAGCGTGTGGCGCGGGAATGGCTCGACCGCGGCGTGCGCCTGATCCAGGGCTACGGCATGACCGAGGCGTCGCCCGGCGTGTCCATGAGCACCCACGACGGCACCGCCGCCCACCCGACCGCGGTCGGCGTGCCGCACTTCTTCACCGACGTCGCACAGCTGCGCGACGGGCGCCCGGAGGTCGCCGGCGGGGAGCCGGCGGAGCTGGTGGTGCGTGGGCCGCACGTGTTCGCCGGGTACTGGAACCTGCCGGAGGAGACCGCGAACAGCCTGGTCGACGGGCAGTGGTTCCGCACCGGCGACGTGCTGCGCGTGGACGAGGACGGCTGGGCCACCGTCGTCGACCGGGTCAAGGACATGTACATCTCGGGCGGGGAGAACGTGTACCCCGCCGAGGTCGAGGCCGTGGCGGTGCAGCTCGACGCGGTCGCCGAGTGCGCCGTCGTCGGGGTCGCCGACCCGCGGTGGGGCGAGGTCGGGGTCGCCTACGTGCAGGTCCGTGAGGGGGCGGACCTGACCGAGGCCGCGCTGCGCGCCCATCTCGAGTCGCGGCTGGCCCGGTACAAGGTCCCGAAGTACGTCGAGTTCGTCGCGGACCTGCCGCGCAACGCCACCGGCAAGCTCCGCCGGGTGGACCTGCGCCGGCGCGCGGCGGACGAGCATCCGATCGAACGGGTCGCGGCGGGGCCGCGGCCGGAGGGAGCGTCATGACCAGCGCCGCACCGCAGCCGGAGCAGCCGGCGGGCGAGCGGGTCGAGGCCCTGCTGCCCACGTCGCTGCAGGTCGAGCGGCACGACGACGTCGCCGTGCTCCGGCTGACCCGGGCCGCCAAGCGCAACGCGCTCGACGACCCGACCGTGCTCGGGATCGAGACCTTCTTCAGCGCGCCGCCCAGTGGAGTGAAGGCCGTGGTGCTCGACGCCGAGGGCGACCACTTCTGCGCCGGCCTCGACCTGTCCGAGCTGACCGAGCGCGACGCGATCGAAGGCCTCGAGCACTCGATGATGTGGCACCGCGCCTTCGAGCGGATGGAGCGCGGGCGGCTGCCGGTCGTCGCGGTCCTCAAGGGCGCGGTGATCGGTGGCGGGCTGGAGCTGGCGTCGGCCACGCACCTGCGGGTCGCCGAGTCGAGCGCCTTCTACGCCCTGCCGGAGGGACAGCACGGGCTGTTCGTCGGCGGCGGCGGGTCCGTGCGGGTGCCGCGGCTCGTCGGGGCGCACCGGATGGCCGACATGATGCTCACCGGCCGGGTCCTCGACGCCGAGGAGGGCCAGGCGTTGGGGCTGTCGCACTACCTCGTCGGACCGGGGGACGGCCTCGCCAAGGCGATCGAGCTGGCGGGCAGGATCGCGAAGAACTCGCGGGTCACGAACTTCGCGGTGCTGCAGGCGCTGCCGCGGATCGCCGAGGCCAACCCGGCCGAGGGCTACCTGATGGAGTCCATGATGGCCGCGCTGGCGGGCAGCAGCGAGCAGGCGCAGGAGCGGATGCGCGCGTTCCTCTCCGGCCGCGGCGGGCGGGTCCGGCGATGACCGCGACCGAGACCGACGCCCCGGAGCTGCTGCGCCCCGTCGCCGACGACGTCCGGGACACCACCGAGATCGGCCGGTTCCTGGGCTG
Organism: Pseudonocardia kujensis; assembly: GCF_021283305.1. Lineage (GTDB taxonomy): Bacteria > Actinomycetota > Actinomycetes > Mycobacteriales > Pseudonocardiaceae > Pseudonocardia > Pseudonocardia kujensis. Next base: position 9,674 of record NZ_JAJSOK010000066.1, on the reverse strand, counting down.
GCTGGAGCGCGAGCGCCGGCTGCCGTTCGAGGACTACGCGGACCTGCACCGCTGGTCGGTCGACGACCCGGAGGCCTTCTGGTCCGCGATCGCCGCGTTCTTCGGCGTCCGGTTCGCCTCGCCGCCGCAGCGCGTGCTCGGCCGCCGGGAGATGCCCGGGGCGGAGTGGTTCCCCGGTGCGACCCTGAACTACGCCGAGCACGCCGTCGGCCTGCTCGACAGCGGCGCCGACGACGCCGAGGTCGCCGTGCTGGCCCACTCGCAGACCCGCGACCGGCAGCAGCTGACCTGGGGTGCACTGCGCGCGCAGGTCGCGCGCTGCCGTGCCGGACTGGAGCGGCTCGGTGTCGGCCGGGGCGACCGCGTGGCGGCCTACCTGCCCAACATCCCCGAGGCCCTGGTGGCGTTCCTGGCCACCGCGAGCCTGGGGGCGGTGTGGGCCAGCTGTGCCCCGGAGTTCGGCGCCCGCAGCGTGATCGACCGGTTCGGGCAGATCGAGCCGACCGTGCTGCTCGCCGTGTCGGGCTACGGCTACGGCGACAAGGCGATCGACCGCCGTGCGCAGGTGGCGGAGATCCGCGCCGGGCTACCGACGGTCGAGCACGTCGTGCACGTCGCCTACGGCCCGGACGAGCTCCCCGACACCCTCGACTGGGCCGACCTGCTGGCCGGGCCGGGCGATCTCGCGTTCGACCCGGTGCCCTTCGCACATCCGCTCTACGTGCTGTTCTCCTCGGGGACGACGGGCAAGCCGAAGGCGATCGTCCACTCGCACGGCGGGATCCTGCTGGAGCACCTGAAGAACCACGGGCTGAGCTGGGACCTGCGGGCGGGCGACCGCATCCTCTGGTTCTCGACCACCGCGTGGATGATGTGGAACGCGCTGGTCTCCGGGCTGCTGGTGCGCGCGTCGATCGTGATGATCGACGGCAACCCGCTGTACCCGGACCTCCGCTGGCAGTGGCGGCTGGCCGCCGAGACCGGGGCCACGCTCATGGGCGCGAGCCCCGGGTACCTGATGGCCTGCCGCGCCGAGGGCGTGCGGCCCGCGCGGGAGCTCGACCTGTCGGCGGTGCGGCAGATCGGGGCCGCGGGCAGCCCGCTGCCGCCCGAGGGCTACCGCTGGGTGGCCGACGAGTTCGGGCCGGGCGTGCTGCTCAACGTCGGCAGCGGCGGCACGGACGTCTGCTCCGGGATCGTGCAGGGCAGCCCCCTGCAGCCGGTGTGGGTCGGCGAGATCTCCGGGCCCTGCCTCGGCGTGGACGCGCAGGCGTTCGACGAGCAGGGCGAACCGGTGGTCGGCGAGCTCGGCGAGCTGGTGATCACCACGCCGATGCCGTCGATGCCCGTCGGCTTCTGGGGCGACGCGGACGGCACCCGCTACCGCGACACCTACTTCGACCGGTACCCGGGCGTCTGGCGGCACGGGGACTGGGTGCGCTTCTCGGCGTGGGGCGGCGCGGTGATCGCGGGCCGCTCCGACGCCACGCTGAACCGCGGCGGCGTCCGGCTGGGCACCGCCGAGTTCTACCGGGTCGTCGAGGAGCTGCCCGAGGTCGTCGACAGCCTGGTCGTGCACCTCGAGGACCCGGCAGGCGGCAACGGGGAGCTGCAGCTCTACGTCCAGCTCCGCGCGGGCACGACGCTCGACGACGCCCTGCGCCGGCGGATCTCCACCGCGCTGCGCACCGAGCTGTCGCCGCGGCACGTCCCGGACCGGATCGAGGCGGTGCCGGTGGTGCCGAAGAACCGCACGGGCAAGAAGCTGGAGCTGCCGGCCAAGAAGATCCTGCTGGGGGCGGCGCTCGACGACGTGGCGAGCCGCGACGTGCTGGCCGACCCGACCGCGCTGGACCCGTTCGTCGCGCTCGCCCGGGGTCGGGCGTGAGCGCGGCGGGGGTGGACCGGGTCGCCGTCGTGGGCACCGGGGTCATCGGGATCAGCTGGGCCGCGCACTTCCTCGCCCACGGGCTCGACGTCGTCGCGACCGATCCGTCACCCGGCGCCGAGGAGCGGCTGCGGGCCGAGGTGGCGGCGCTGTGGCCGGCCCTGAGCCCGGTCGACGGGGCGACGCCCGAGCGGCTGGCGTTCACCGCCGACCCGGCCGCGGCCGTCGCCGACGCCGACTTCGTCCAGGAGAACGGGCCGGAGCGCGAGGACGTCAAACACGCGCTGTTCGCGGTGCTCGACGAGGCCGCGCGGCCGGACGTGGTGCTGGCGTCGAGCTCGTCCGGGCTCCTGCCGACGGCGATCGCCCGCGGCTGCCCCGCGCACCCGGAGCGGGTGGTGATCGGGCACCCGTTCAACCCGCCGCACGTGATCCCGCTGGTCGAGGTGGTGCCGGGGGAGAGGACGACCGAGGAGGCGGTGGAGCGGGCGCTGGCCTTCTACGCCGCCGTCGGGAAGAAGCCGATCCGGCTCCGCCAGGAGCTCCCCGGGCACGTGGCCAACCGGCTGCAGGCGGCACTCTGGCAGGAGGCGTACTCGCTGGTCGAACGCGGGGTCGCGACGGTCGCCGACATCGACACCGCGATCTCCCAGGGGCCGGGGCTGCGGTGGGCGGTGCTGGGGCCGTTCGCGAACCAGCACCTGTCCGGCGGGCCGGGCGGGATCGCGCACGTCCTCGAGCACCTCGGTCCGCCGACCGAGAAGTGGTGGCGCGACCTGGGGCAGGTCACGCTCACCCCGGAGCTGGTCGCGACCCTCGTGGCCGGCGTCGACGCCGAGCTGGCCGGTACCGACCCGGCCGAGCTGGCCGCCCGCCGCGACGCCGTCCTCCACACGTTGCTCGACGCGAAGTCGCGAACCGCGCTCCCGTAAGGAGGGCCGGTCGGCCGTGTCCGCCGGGCCCGGGCCCCGGCACACTGCCGGGGTGGCGACCGTCCGGGGAGCAGTGCGGGAGACACAGCCGGTGCTGACCGGGGCGAAGGTCCGGCTGCGGCCGTGGACCGCCGCCGACGCCGCCACCGTCTTCACCGCCTGCCAGGACGCCGAGATCCAGCGCCGGACGACGGTGCCGTCGCCGTACTCGTACGACGACGCCGTCGGCTACGTGACGACGTTCGCCCCGCAGGCGTGGCAGCAGGGCGACGCCGTGTTCGCGATCGTCGACGTCGCGACCGGTGCGCCGGTGGGCAGCATCGGTGCACACGGGGTCCGCGGCGGGACGGCAGAGGTCGGCTACTGGGTCGCCGCGGGCGCGCGTGGCCGCGGGCTGGCGCGCGACGCCCTGCGCACCCTCGCCCGCTGGTGCCTGCGCGAGGCCGGGGTCGCCCGCCTCGAGCTCATGGTGGACCCGACCAACACCGGGTCGCGGCGGGTCGCCGAGGCCGCCGGCTTCGTCGCGGAGGGCACGCTGCGGCGCCGGCTCGTGGTGCAGGGGCGTCGCATCGACGTCGTCATGTACTCGCTGCTCCCCGACGACGCCGCCGCGGCGGCCCTCTGACCGGCGGGTCCTGCGGTCACATCGCCCCGGCCTGCCGCAGGCGGCCGAGCTCGTCGGCGACCATGACGATCGACGCGACCCGACCGTCCGGTGTGAGGGTGAGGACGTCGATCACCGTCGTGCTGATACGCCTGCCCGTGGGGGCGAGCTCGCCGACCGCGGTCGGCCACGGGCCGGTGGGGTCGGCGACCAGCCGGAAGGCCACGGCGAGCTTGCCGGGTTGTTCGACCACCTCCAGCACCTCGCGCTCGTGCCCGGTGAACGCGGCGTGCAGCGCGCGGGCGCGGTCGACCATCTCGGCGACGGTCGTCGGGGTGCCGTTGACCAGCACGGGGTCGGTGTAGAGCGCGGCGAACCCGGCCTCGGGATCGGGCCGGGTGTCCGGCGGGGCGTCCCAGAGGGCGAGCAGGCGGTCGACGACGGTCACGGTGTCCTCCTCGGCGTGCGCTGTCGTTCCGGAGATGCTGCCCGGCGCGCGAGCCGCGGGAAATCGGTGAGAGATGCCCACTTCGGACGATGGGCCCGCGCGGGTCCGCTGCCACGATCGGGGGATGGAGCTGCTCGAGCGCGAGCGCGAGCTCGCGGAGCTGGAGGGGGCGCTCGCCGCGGCCGCCGGGGGCGCGGGCGAGGTCGTACTCGTGCACGGCGAGGCCGGCATCGGCAAGACGAGCGTGGTCCGGGCCTTCCGCCGCCGCCTCGCCGGCCGGGCCCGCGCCTACCTCGGGGCCTGCGACGACCTGCTCTCGCCGCGTCCGCTCGGCCCGCTGCGGGACGCTGCGCCGACGGGCGGGCCGCTGGCGTCGGCCCTGGCCGCCGGCGACCGGGACGCGGTCTACGACGCGACGCTCGACCTGCTCGGCCGGGGCGCGGGCGAGGAACCGGCGGTGCTGGTGGTCGAGGACGTGCACTGAGCGGACGAGCCCACGCTCGACGTGCTGCGCCACGTCGGGCGGCGGATCGCCGGCCTGCCCGCGGTGCTCGTGCTCACCTACCGCGACGACGAGATGGGCGCCGACCACCCGTTGCGCCCGCTCCTCGGAGCCCTGCTCGCCTCGCGCCGGCTCCCGCTTGCCGCGCTCTCGCGCGGTGCGGTGGCGCGGCTCGCCGGGGGCACCACCGCGACCTCGGCGACGCTGTTCCGGCTCACCGGCGGCAACCCGTTCTTCGTGACCGAAGCCGTGGCCGCGGGCCCCGACGCGGTGCCCGCCACCGTCGTCGACGCCGTGCTGGCCCGGGCCCGGGTGCTCCCGCCGGAGGCGCTCGCGGCGCTGGAGCAGCTCGCCGTCGTGCCCTCAGGTGTCGGGTTGCCGCTGGCCAGGGCCCTGCTCGACGATCTCTCGGTGCTCGCCCCGGCCGAGCGCGCCGGCCTGCTCGAGGTGCGTCCGGACGCCGTGGCCTTCCGGCACGAGCTCGCTCGCCGCGCGATCGACGACGCCCTGCCGGCGACCCGGCGGATGGCCCTGCACGCCGCCGTCCTGCGCGCCCTGACGGCCGGCGACGAGCCGGACCTCGCCCGGGTCGTGCACCACGCCGCCGGCGCCGGCGACGACCCCGCGCTCGCCGAGTACGCCCCCGCGGCCGCCCGGCAGGCGGCGGCCGCCGGTGCGCACCGCCAGGCCGCGGCGCTGTACGGGCAGGCGCTGCGGACCGCGTTGCCCGACGCGGAGCGGGCCGCGCTGCTGGAGGACCTGGCCTGGACGCACTTCCACGGCAACGACCGGCCGGGCGCGGTGCGCGCGGGCACCGAGGCGGTGGCGCTGCGCGAGCGGCTCGGCGACCCGGCCGCGCTCGGGCAGGCGCTGAGCACCCTGGCACTGCAGCAGTGGGCCGCCCTGCAGATCGACGAGGGCCTGCGGTCGGTCGAGCGTGCCGTCGCGTCGCTGCGTCCGGGCGGCGACTCGTTCCCGCTGGCCTTCGCCCTGACCTACCGCGCGGTGCTCCTGGTGAACCTGGACCGCGAGCGCGAGGGGCGGGAGGCCGCGGACGAGGCGCTCGCGGTCGGCGGGCGGCTCGGCCTGGCGCAGCTGCGGCCCACGGGTCTGATCTACCGGGGGCGCGCACGGTGGCAGCGCGGCGACCCGGACGGTCACGAGGACGTGCGGGCCGGGATCGCCCTCGCCGAGGAGCTGGGCCGGCTCGACGACGTGATGATGGGGTACACGAACCTCGCCTCGCTGCTCTGGCGCTACGCCCGGTACGCCGAGCTGGAGGAGGTGCTCGAGGCGAGCCGCCGCCAGGCCGACGGGACCGAGCACACCACGCACGACCGCGTGGTGCGCTCCTTCGGTGCCCGGCTCGCCGCGCTGCGCGGGAACTGGGCCGACGCCGACGCGGACCTGCGGTGGGGGCTCGACGGCGTGGACGGCGGCGGGATGGTCGCCCGCCAGGCGCTGCCCACCCTGGCCCAGATCGCCGTCCGGCAGGGCAGTCCCGAGGCGCCCGAGCTGCTCGCGACGGCCTGGGCGAACGCCGAGAGCGCCCGCGCCCTGCCCGCGATGGTCGCCACCGCGGTCGCGGAGGCCGAACAGGCGTGGCTGACCGGCCGGGACTCCCTCGCCGACCACGCCCGGGCGCTGCTCGCCGCCACCGAGGGCCCCGGCCGCGAGCGCGAGCACGCCGAGCTCCTGCGCTGGCTGCACCGGCTGGGGGACCCGGTCGTCCCGTTCCCGGGCTGCCCCGAGGAGTACGCCGCCGGACTGCGCGGGGACTGGCGGGCCGCGGCCACGGCCTGGGAGCGGATCGGCGCGCCCTACGAACGTGCCCTCGAGCTGACCGGTTCGGACGAGGCCGGCGCGACGCTCGACGGTCTCGCGGTGCTCGACGCCCTCGGTGCCCGGCCCGCCGCCGCGCTCGTCCGGGCCCGGCTGCGGGGGATGGGTGTGCACCGGGTCCCGCGCGGCCCCCACCAGGCCACCCGGGGAAACCCGGCCGGCCTCACCGGGCGCCAGCTCGAGATCCTGCGGCTGGTGGCCGCCGGGCTGACCAACGCGGAGATCGCGGCGAGCCTCGTGCTGTCCGTCCGGACCGTCGACCACCACGTCTCGGCGGTGCTGCAGAAGCTGGGCGTGGCCTCCCGCCGGGACGCGGCGAGGGCGCTGGCCGGACTGGAGACGCCCGGCTGAGTGCGGCGCCGCTCACGCCGCGCGCGCGCTCCGGACCGGGTGGAGGCCCGGGCACCAGTCGGGCTGGGCGTCCGGGGGGAGCGGGGCGGCGAGGATCTGGTCGGCCACCGCAGAGGTGAGCCGGCCTGCGCCGAAGCGGTGCCCGAAGTCCTGCCAGGCCAGCAGCTCGCGGTGCAGCAGCTCGCCGATCGGGCCGGGGTGGGTGCGCAGGACGCGCGCCGCGGCGAACCGCAGACGGGATGCCTCGGTGGGGGTCAGGGGGGTCGGGGCGCTCATGTCGTCCTCCTCGGGACCGGTCGGCTCGGGACGACGACCAGCGTCGACCCGCTTGTGCGTCGCCCTCATCGGTGCCCGGCACCCATGTCGGCCCTTGCCCATACCCATCCGCAGCGGCATGGGCAGGTGGCCGTCCGGAGATGGGTGGTGGTCGCCGATGGGCGGTCCCCCCGCTGCCGGGCACGGTCTGTCGTGCCGGGCCGGACCCGCCGGCCGCGAGACCACAGCCGAGGAGCACACCATGAGCCAGACCGTCACCGACACCGTCCGCAACGGCGTCGACACCGCGACCATGTTCGCCACGCTCGACGCCATCAAGGCCCAGCCCGAGATCGCGCAGTTCCGGTTCCGCGCCACCAACACCTGGATCGACGGCGCGCACAACCGCTCGACGATCAAGGGCTTCTACGCCGCGTGCGCCGAGGACACCTCGCGCACCGAGGCCTTCACCCTCGACGCCGGCGAGCCCGCGATCCTGCTGGGCACCGACACCGGCCCCAACCCGGCCGAGTTCCTGTTGCACGCCCTCGCCGCGTGCGTCACGACGTCGCTGGTCTACTCCGCCGCCGCCCGCGGCGTACGGCTGACCTCGGTGTCCTCGATGCTCGAGGGGGACCTGGACGTGCAGGGCGCGATGGGCGTCAACACCGAGGACCACCGCAACGGCTTCGAGCGGATCCGGATGACCGTGACCATCGCCGGCGACGCGCCGCCGGAGAAGCTGCGCCAGGTCGTCGAGCGGGGTCGCGACCGGTCCGTGGTGTTCGACTCCGTGACCAACGGCGTGCCGGTCGACCTCGAGGTCGTCACCGCCTGAGCCGCAGGTGGCCGGGCGTGCCGAGGGGTCGCCCGGCCACCTGTCCCCATCCCCTCCGGAGGTCCCTGATGGACTCGTACGACGCGATCGTCGTGGGCGCCCGGTGTGCCGGCTCCGCGACCGCGATGCTGCTGGCCCGGGCCGGGCTCGACGTCCTGCTCGTCGACCGCACCGACCCCACCCGCGACACCCTCTCCACCCACGCGCTGATGCGCGGCGGGGTGCTCCAGCTCGAACGCTGGGGCCTGCTCGACGCGATCGTCGCGGCCGGGACGCCGCCGGTCGGCACGACGACCTTCCACTACGGGCCCCCTCTGTCCGCAACGACGCAGGTCGAGACCGTCGAGATGGCCGCGCCGCTCTACGCGCCACGCCGGACCGTCCTCGACGGGGTGCTGCTCGACGGCGCCCGCGCGGCGGGCGCCACCGTGCGGCTCGGGGTGGACGTGACCGGCCTGCTCCGGTGCGACGACCGCGTGACCGGCGTCGAGGCCCGGGTGCGGGGCGGGGGGACCCTGCGCGCCCACGCCCCGCTGACCGTGGGCGCGGACGGGGCCCGCTCGACCATGGCGACGCTGGTCGGTGCCGGCACCGTGCGCCGCGGCCGCGCCGCGAGCGCGATCGTCTACGGGTACTTCCCCGCGCCGGCCACCGGGTACGAGTGGTTCTACGTGCCCGGGGCCACGGCCGGGATCATCCCGACCACCGACGGCCTGGCCTGCGTGTGGGCGGGGATGCCACCGGCGGAGTTCGCCGCGGGCCGCCCGCGCGGGCTCGAGGTCCTGTTCGACGAGGTGTTCGGGCGGGCCGCCGGCGTCGCCCTGGGGGAGCGGCAGGGACCGCTGCGCGGGTTCCCGGGAGCGCCCGCGGTGCTGCGCACCCCGACCGGGCCCGGCTGGGCGCTGGTCGGCGACGCGGGCTACTTCAAGGACCCGCTCACCGCGCACGGCATCACCGACGCCCTGCGCGACGCCGAGCTCCTCGCCCGTTCCGTGCAGGGCGAGCTGGACTACGGCCGCACCCGCGACCATGTGTCCCGGTTGCTGTTCTCGGTCGCCGAGGAGATCGCGGGCTACCGCTGGGACCTCGCCGAGATCCGCGCGCTGCTGCGCGCGGAGAGCGCGGCGATGCGGCCCGAGGTGCGGCTGCTGCGCCGGCTCGACGACCGGGGCCCGGTGGGGGAGGTGGCGGCGTGATCGGCGTGGCTGGGTCGGTCAGCGACCGGGACCGGCTGCTGCTGGCCTTCGCGGAGCTCACCCGGTACGGCGTGACGGCGGAGGAGTCGCTGGCCGGTACCGCCGACGAGGCCCGCGAGCGTCTGCTCGTGGGGCTGTGGACGCGGGCGCCGCGCGCGTTGGGGTCGTACGCCTTCTGGCTCCGCACCGACGAGTGCTGCTTCGGCCCCGACGGCACGCTGCGGGGTGCCCTTCCGGTGCACGCCAGCGACGACGCCCACGAGCCACTGCGGTTCGTCCTCGCCCGCGCGGGTTTCGAGGTGGACGTCGACGGGACGGACCTGCGGGTCGAGGCCCCGCTCGCCCGAGCTGCCTGAGCTCTCCCTGATCGCCGTCCCGGAGCACCGGGGCGGCGATCACTGCTTCGGGCCCTCGGCCGACCTCGGACGCGCCACGACGTCCCGACTGGTCGCGTTATGGTTCCATGACGCGCTGAGCGGGTCTGGTAGAGCGCGTTATGGTTCCATAATGCGCTGAGAGGGTCTGCTGGGGCGCGTTATGGTTCCCTAACGCGCCGGAAGGGTGCGATGGAGCGGGTGCGCTGGAAGGAAGGGTCCGCTCGAGCGCATTATGGTTCCATAGCGCGCCGATGGGACCCAGTCGAGCGCATTACGGTTCCATAATGCGCTGAGGGGGGCCCGCTCGAGCGCATTGAGCCTTTCTCAGTAGCGGCGCGGTGGTGGCGGGGCGACACGCCGACGACGGTGAGTTGACCCGGAACGGGCGCAGGACCCCGGTAGAGAAGTTGGTCCTTCCACAGATCAACACTCACACCGAGG
>NZ_JAJSOK010000065.1 GCF_021283305.1 Pseudonocardia kujensis | reverse complement strand
CTGAGCGAACTGCTGGTGATCAATCCGAGCCCGCGGCATGGGCTCGATCGTGTCGGTCATCGCTGGTCCTTCCCCCGGGACACGCCCGGAGCTACAGACCAGTTACACCGAAGATCGGACACTCCCGACCCGTGCGTGTCAGGTCACTGATGGGCTGACGCCACCTCGGCGAGGTCGTCGAGGACGCGGAGGGTCTCGTCCTCGGGAAGGGTGTCGAGCTCGAGGGTGACCTCGTCGACTCCGGCGTCGGCGTACCCGCGTAGCAAGTCGGGATCGGTCCCGGCGGCGAACACGGTGAAGGGCACCTCGTGGCGGCCCTGCTCACCCAGCCAGTTCCGAACCTCCACGATGCGCTCAGGTGGGGTGTGGGCGCGGGGCAGCCACGCGTCGCCGAGGTTGGCGAGGCGTCGAAGTGCGGCCGGGCTCTCCCCGCCGAGGTAGATCGGTGGGTGGGGCTGCTGGACGGGTTTCGGCCAGGAGTAGATCGGGTCGAAGTCGACGTGCGCGCCGTGGAACTCGGCCTGTTCGGTGGTCCAGATCTCCTTGAGCGCCTGGAGCTGCTCGTCCATCAGTGCGCCGCGCGTGGAGGGGTCCGTGCCGTGGTTGCGCATCTCCTCGCGGTTCCACCCGACTCCTACCCCGAAGGCCGTCCTGCCCTGGGACACGAGGTCGAGGCTGGCGACCTGTTTGGCGGTGTGGATGACGTCGCGCTGGGGGAGCAGTGCGATTCCGGTTCCGAGGACCAGGCGCGAGGTCACGGCCGCGGCAGCGGTCAAGGCGACGAAGGGGTCCAGGGTGCGGTAGTACTTCCGGGGAAGCTCGCCGCCCCCGGGGTAGGGCGACTCGCGACTGGCCGGGATGTGCGAGTGCTCGGCGATGAACAGCGAGCTGAACCCGCGCTCCTCGAGGGCGCGCCCCAGTGCGTCGGGTCTGATGCTCTCGTCGGTGATGAAGGTGGCGATCCCGAACTTCATCCCTCCGTCCTACTCCTGCGCTCCGAATGTGGGGGATGCGGGCACTGTCACCGGCCGCTCGCCCGGTCCCGCACGAGTCGATCCGTTGTCGCCGCACATGGGTCTCCGCAGGCGTCGCTCGACCCGTCTCGGGTAGGTGGGGTCGCAGCGGGGACGACGAGTTCGAGGCCCGGTTGAGCGTGGTCGCCGACGGCGCGGCCCGGCCCGACGTGCAGGGCGTGCCCTGGTACGAGGAGTTCCCGCGTGAGAGCTCTGAGCTGGCCGAACGCGACGCGGCCTGCTCCGGTGCGCTGCGGCGCCCCGCCTACGTCTGAAGGAGGCTCACCCCTCCGGTTCGGAAAACGCACCCCGAAGCCGGACGCGGTCGATGACGACGAAGAGCCCCCCGAGCACGAGCCAACCGACCACCACGACGGGAAGCGCGGTCACCGGCGGCCAGATGGTCTGGACGAGCACGGCGACGGCGATCAGCGCGCCGACGAGCGGCATCAGCAGGCGACGGACCGGCCCGTGATCGCGCCAGTGGTGCCTGGCCGCCGCCAGGTTGGTGAGCGTGTACATGACGAGCAGGTTGAGCACACCGATGGTGGCCAGGGCGAAGAACATCCCATTCGGGGTCGTGCCGGCCAGCCGGAACCCGGAGATGAGGATCAGGCCCACACCCATCTCCAGGCCGAGCGCAGCGCTGGGTGCCCCGGAGCGTGGGGACACCCGGGCGAGGACGTGGGGGAGCAGCCCGTCGCGGCCGAAGGCGAACAGGGTGCGCACGGCGACGAGCACACAGCCGAGCCCGGCTCCGACGGCGCTGACCACCGCGACGGCGTGGAGCGCCACGGCAAGACCTGGACCTGCGTACGTGGCGGCGAGCTCACCGAGCGGCGCGGACGAACCCGCGAAGCGGGCGACCCCGGCCGGATCGGTACCGAAGCCCCAGCTCTGCACGGCGACGCAGGCGACATAGAAGATCGCGCCCGCGGTGACGGTGGCGAGCATCGCCCGGGGGACGACCCGACGTGGGGCGCGGGCCTCCTCACCGAGCGAGCCGGCCGACTCGAACCCGGCGAAGGCGAGGAACGCGGCCGTCGCGGCCAGGACGAGCGCGGAGACCGGCACACCGTCGGGGAGGGTGAACACGGCGACGTCGACGCGCTGGGCGGCCGGGGCCGAGCCGGTGGTGATCGCGTGCACGATCACCGCCATCAGCGCGAGGATCAGCAGGACCGCGGCGACCTCGAAGGCGAGGAGCGCCCGGCTGGTCGGTCGGATACCGCCGGCGGCGAGCAGCCCGACGACGAGCCAGCCGGCGAGCGCGAGCAGGTACCAGTCGGGCGGGTCGACGCCGAGGGTGCGCAGCAGACCGTGGGCGAAGAGGGTGATCCCCGCGACGGAGACCCAGGGGAACACCAGGTAGGTGCCCAGCAGGACCCAGCCGGTGAAGGCACCGGACCGTGGGCCGACGCTGTGCCCCACGAAGGCGTACACGGACCCCGCGTGGGCGAACTCTCCGGACAGGCTGATGAACCCTGCACTCACCGCGAGGACGAGGGCCGCGGCGGCGACGAAGGCGAGCGGGGCCGCACGGCCGACGAGACGGGCAGGTTCCGGGCCGACGACCGACATCGCCAAGGTCGGCGCCATGACCCCGATCGACACCGCCGCGGTGCCCCAGAAGCCGAGCACGCGCCGTAGAGAGCCCTGATCGGCGGCGGACGATGCGGCCATCGTCGGTCCTCCCGGTCCCGCCCGCCGGCCTCCGGGAGGACCGGCTCGTGCGGGTCGTCTCGTCGTGCAGGGCGCGGTCCCGACCCGGAGCGCCATGATGGAACCGTCTCACCGCGGACCGGCCCGGCGATGCCGGCGTCGTCGTGCGCACTGTCGAGCCGACCCAGCTCGTCGACCGTGGTCGCCACCATCCCCGGTGACGAGGACCCCGGCGTCGAACAGCTCGTTCATGCCGGCAACCCTCGGTAGCAGCGAGGCGGTGTTACACCGGCGCCGCCGCGGCCCGGGCCGGAGCGCCGAGCCTCGCGGAGAGATGATCGGCGACCCGCAGTGCGTTCGCGATGATCGTCAGGGTCGGATTCACCGCCGAGCTGGAGACGAAGAAGCTGGAGTCGGCCAGGTACAGGTTGTCCAGGTCGTGCATCCGACAGTCCACGTCGAGCGCGGACGTGCGCGGGTCGGTCCCGAAGCGGGCGGTGCCGTTCTGGTGAGCCACCCCGGCGATCCCGAGGCGACCGCCGCGATAGCCGTAGTTCTCCAGCACCTGGTCCCGGCACCGCATGGCGTCGAGCAGCTCCACGAAGCGGCGGCGCAACCGCGTGTGGGCGGAAAGGTTCGTGGGCCGGTAGCGCAGCGAGACGCCCCCGTCGTGATCGAGACCGACCTGATTGTCGGCGCGAGGCAGGTCCTCCGTGGTGAGCCAGAAGTCGAGCGCGTGGCGGGAGAGCTCGGCGGGGTCGTCGGCTTCCGGGGCGTCGAAGCCGATCAGGACCGCGTCGGACTTGCCCAGCATCTGCATCGCCCCGAGCGGATAGGGCCAGTCGTCGTCGGCGCGAGGGTCGCCGAAGTAGAAGTCGTTCACCCCGATCGTCTTCTGGAACCGCGTGGGATTGGGGATCTTGGAGAAGGCGATGAGCGACGAGTTGTTGTGCATCATCAGGTTGCGCCCCACGACGCCGCTCGAGTTGCCCAGCCCCTGCGGGTGTCGGGGCGAGGCGGAGCGCAGGAGCAGCGCGGCGGAGTTGATGGCGCCGGCGGCGAGGACCATGACGTCGGCGGAGTACTCCTCGCGCCGCCCGCCCCGGGTCAGGATCACGCGTTCGACGCTCCGGCCGGAGGGACCGGTTTCCAGGCGGTCGACGCGGGCGCCGGTCAGGAGCGTGACGTTGTCGAAGGCCAATGCGGGGTCCACGCAGACGACCTGGGCGTCGGCCTTGCCGTTGGTCAGGCAGGGGTACCCGTCGCAGGTCGCGCAGCGTACGCAGGCCGACGTCTGAGGGCGGGCCTCGTCGATCAGGATCCCGTTGGGCAGGGGGAACGGGTGCATGCCCGCCTTGTGCAGATCCGCATGCAGTTGGGCGATCCTCGGCTCGTCGGTGACGGGTGGGTGCGGGTAGGGCGCGGCGGAGGGTGGGTCGTCCGGATCCACCCCGCGGGCGCCGTGCACCTGGTAGAGGTGTTCGGCGCGGGTGTAGTAGGGCTCGAAGTCCCGGTAGTCGAGCGGCCAGGCCGGGCTGACGCCGTCGACATGCGCGACGGCACCGAAGTCGCGCTCGCGCATGCGGAAGAGGACGGCGCCGTAGAACTTCGTGTTCCCGCCGACATAGTAGTGCTGTTTCGGCGTGAAGCGGTTGCCGGTGTCGGCGTCGGTCCATAGGCCGGCGTTGTCGTAGCGCCCGTCGAGCCAGATCGAGCGCGGGTCCCAGTTCTCGATCTCGCGGGGCAGGTAGCCGCCGCGTTCGACGAGCAGGATCCGCAGGCCGGTGGGGGCGAGGGCATGCGTGAGCGTGCCACCTCCGGCCCCGGAGCCGATCACGATGATGTCGAAGTGGTCCATTGCTGCTCCTAGGTGAGGGCGAGTGGGGCGACCCACGCTCCGGTCGCGCCGCGCGGCTTGGCGTGCGCGACGACGAGCAGGAACTCGTGCACCCGGTCGCGGGCGTCGAGCCGCAGGTTCTCGGCGACGACCACGCCGTGACGGGTGTTGAGGATCTGCGGCACCGTGAACGGTTCGTCGGGGTCTTCCGGCGGATACGGGCCGAAGCTCCAGGTGCCGCATCCGGTGAGCGCGATGCGGTGGTCGGCGATCCAGTCGCGCCGCCTCGACCACCGCGCGGGGGCCGATCTCGTTCAGGGCTCCGGCCTGGTCCCCGGCGCCGTAGCGCGACGGCCACCACTGGTCGGCCGAGGACGCGGCGCTCGTCCGGGGGCGGGTGTCGGCGGCGCTCATTCCGAGGACCAGGTGGTCTCGAACGACGGGTACAGGGTCAGACCGCCGTCGACGAAGAGGGTCTGGCCGGTGATGTAGCCGGCCTCCGAGGAGCAGAGGAACGCGGTGGCCGCGGCCATCTCCTCGGCCGTGCCGGCCCGACGCATCGGGATGTGCGTCTCGACGGCCGCCCGCCGGACCGGGTCGTCGATCCACGACTGGTTGATGGGAGTGACCGTCGCCCCGGGCCCGATCCCGTTGACCCGGATCCCGCGCGCGGCGTACTCGAGGGCGAGGGTGTGGGTGAGGTTCTGCATACCGCCCTTCGACACCGAGTAGCCCACGAAGCGTGGCTTCGGGATCACCTGGTGCACGCTGGAGACGTTGACGACACAGCCGGGCGCGGAGGCGGCCAACCAGCCGCGGACGGCCTGCTGCGCGCACAGGAACGCCCCACGCAGGTTTACCGCGAGGACCCGGTCGAAGTCGGCGACGTCGTGCACGTCCGTGTCGGCGGCGACCTGGATACCGGCGTTGTTGACCAGGATGTCGATTCCGCCGTAGTCGTCGCGGACCTGGGTGAACATCTGCTCCACCTGCGAGGCGTCGGAGACGTCCGCCGCCACCAGGATCGGGTGCGTCCCGCTCGTCGAGAGCTGCTTCATGCACTGCTGCACGCCGTGCTCGATGGTCTCCTTGGTCGCCTCGGCGCCCTCCGGCGGCCCGACGTAGTTGATGGCGACGTCGGCACCTTCCTCACCGAGCCGCACGGCGATCGCCTGACCGATTCCCGAGCTACCACCCGTGACCAGCGCCCTCTTGCCCGTCAAGCCCTTCATGGTGTCCTCCTCCGTGTGTGGGACCCACCGAACCGACTCGGTGGTGGCCCCGACCGTTACGCCCGCCCCGCCTCCGCGGGGTCCGGCTCCTCCGGCGAGGTGGCCGCACCACCAGCGGTGCGGCGAAGACGGCGATTCACCTCGCCTCCTGCCGGGCCGACCGCGGTCGCGCCGACCAGCAGACCGTGCCCGGCGTCCACCACGAGCTTGACCAGCCCGGCGTTGCCCGGCCCGTGGACGAAGCCGCGGGCCGACGCGGCGGCGGGTGCGCAGCCCACGAGCACCCGGAGACGCGCTGCCCGCGCGGCGGCCCCGGTCAGCCCCACGGACCCGACTTCCGGGTCGACGAAGGTCACCCGGGACAGGGGTGCGTCTGCGGCCTCGAGGGTGCACGCCCGAGAACGTCCGCGACGGCGATGCGTGCCTGGTGCGCGGCGAGATGGGTGAAGGCGCCCCCTCCGGTGACGTCACCCACCGCCCACAGCCCCGGTGCGGCGCGCATGCGCGAGTCGACGGGTACCGCCGGGCCTTCGAGTCCGTAGTGCTCGAGCCCGAGCCCGCGCGCGTCCGGTCGGCGGGCGGACCGGGCGCGCTCCGGTCGCCACGACCACACCGACCCGCGCGTGCACGATCTCGTCGCCGACCCGCACGCACGCACGATCTTCGACCCTCGCCGAGCCGCGCAGGAACCTCCCACCGGCCTTCTCGAACGGCCACGGCGACGGCGTCGTCCCAGTCGTCCGTGGCCTGCTCACGGAACCGGCGGGCGACCGGCGCGAGGTCGGCCCGCACGTGCGCGTCTCCCGCGAACATCGGGACCCGCCGGGCCTCGGCCAGCGCGTCGGCTGCGCGGACCAGCATCTTGCTCGGGATGCAGCCCGAGTACGGGCACTCCCCACCCACCAGCTCGCGCTCCACCCCGACGACGTCGAGTCCGCCGGCCAGCAGGCCGGACGCGACCTCACCGCCCCCGGGACCGAGCCCGATCACGATCACATCTGTGTCGTTGTGCGTCATGGCGGTGCAGAGCGCATGCTTCCTGCGACTGTTACGTCCGAAGTCGTGCGGGAGTCTGTAGCGTCGCGATGACAACCTTCGACGGTGGTGAGTGCCCGCGGACGGCCGAGCAGGTCGCCGCGCTGCTCGGCCGCGCCTCGGAGCCCGAGGTCGTGGACCATCTGCGGTGCTGCCCGACCTGCGCCCGTACCGTAGAACTCCTGCGGGCCGAGCCCGGCGTCGGCCCTGACCTGGAACTGAGGCTGCTGCGGGTGTTCCGGGACCGTCTCGAGTAACGGGCAGGGGGTCAGCCGGGTCTGAGGGGCGAGACCGGACCCGAGGAGGACACCGATGACCACCCCGATCGCGGACTACGCCCTGTTGTCCGACCGGCACACCGCTGCGCTGGTCGGCCGGACCGGCTCGGTCGACTGGCTCTGTGCCCCCCGGTTCGACTCACCGTCGGTGCTCGGGCGGATGCTCGACCCACGGGCCGGGCACTTCGTCGTCTGCGCCACCGACCCGGACGCCGAGGTCGGCCGCCGTTACCTGGACGGCACGATGGTGCTGGAGACGACCTGGACCGGCCCGGCCGGCACCGTCGTCGTGCTCGACGCGCTCGCCACCGGTGCCGCCGAGGATCCCCACGCCCTCTGCGCGGCCGCGCCGCGACTGCTGGTCCGCTCGGTGGAGTGCACCGCCGGCACCGTCGAGGTCCGGATCGAACTCGTGCCCCGCCCCGAGTACGGCCTGGTGACGCCGCTGGTCTCGCTGGTCGAGGGGGGCGTGCAGGTTCGCGGTGGCGCGGACGTGCTGGTGCTCTCCGCCCCGGTGCCTCTGCAGGTCGCCGACGCGGCTGCAATCGGCACGGTGGTGTTGCGGGCGGGGGAGCGGGTGACGCTGGGGCTCCAGCACCGCACGACGTCCGAGGCCTTCCCGGCGCCTGTGCCCGAGGCCGGACTCGACGAGGCGCTGCAGACCACGATCGAGGCCTGGCGCAGCTGGTCCCGCATCCACCAGGGGTACCAGGGACCTTGGCGCGACCTCGTGCACCACAGCGGCCGCGTCCTGCAGGCACTGTCCTACCAACCGACAGGTGCGGTGGTCGCGGCGCCGACCACCTCGCTGCCCGAGCAGGCCGGCGGCGAGCGCAACTGGGACTACCGCTACGCCTGGGTGCGCGACGCCAGCCTCACGCTCGAGGCCCTCTGGGTCGCCGCCTGCCCGGACGAGGCCCACCAGTTCTTCGACTACCTGGCGGCCAGCTCGGCGGCACAGGTCCTCGGCGGTGACGACCTCCAGATCATGTTCGGTGTCGGCGGCGAACACGACCTGAGCGAGCGGGACCTGGGCCATCTGGCGGGCTGGCGGGACAGCCGGCCGGTCCGCGTCGGCAACGGCGCCTGGAGCCAGCGCCAGATCGACGTCTACGGGGAGTTGCTCGGCGCCGCGCATCGACTGGTCGCCCAGCTCAACCCCGAGCACCCGGGCGCGACGGCGTGGCGAGAGTTCCTCGTCGGCTGCGCCGACGCCGCGGCCCGGCGCTGGCAGGAGACCGACCAGGGGATCTGGGAGGTGCGCGGGCAACCGCGGCACTTCCTCTACTCCAAGCTCATGTGCTGGGTCGCGTTGGACCGCGCGATCGCGATGGCCGCCACGCTGCGCGCCGAGGACCGGGTCGACGACTGGCGCGCGACCGCCGAGGAGATCCGCGAGGCGATCCTCACGCAGGGCTGGAGCGACACCGCCAAGTCGTTCACCCAGTCGTTCGGCTCGCCCGACCTCGACGCGTCGAACCTGATGATCGGGCTGGTCGGCTTCCTTCCGGCGGACGACCCGCGGGTGCTGGCCACGATCGACGCGGTCGCCGAGCGACTCACCGACGCCCGCGGGCTGGTCTACCGGTACCGGACGGAAGCCGGCGCGAACTCGGACGGGCTGGCGGGCGAGGAGGGCACCTTCCTCCTGTGCACCTTCTGGCTCGCCCAGGCCCTCGCCGTGTCCGGCCAGATCGAACGGGCCCGGCAGGTGTTCGACCGGGCGGGCCGTTACGTCAACGACGTCGGCCTGCTCGCCGAGGAGGTCGACCCCGGGTCCGGGGATCTGCTCGGCAACTTCCCCCAGGCCTTCAGCCACATCGGGCTGATCAACGCTGCCTGGGCCATCGCTCGGGCCGAACAGACCGGTTGAGGGGGCCAACCGCATCCTGGCCGCGCGCACCGACCTGCGGCAGGCTGGCCCGGTGACGGTGCTCACCGAGGGGCCGGTCCTGCTGGCCACCAAGCTGCACCCCCCGGCGGGGCGCGGCCTCGTCCGGCGCCCCCGCCTGGTGTCGCGGCTGCGGCCGACCGAGCACCGACTGACCGTGGTCGACGCTCCCGCGGGCTGGGGCAAGACCTCGCTGCTCGTCGACTGGATGGACACCTGCGCCGAGAGCGTCCGGGTGGCCTGGCTCGCACTGGACCCGGGTGACAACGACCCGGTCCTCTTCTGGAGTTATGTGATCACCGCGCTCCGGGACCGTGTCCCCGAGGTGAGCGAGCAGGCCATGGCTGCGCTGCGCGCCGGCCCCCGCGCCCTGCGCGACGCGGCGCTCCCGTCGCTGCTCAACGACCTTCTGGGGGCGGACACCGCCGTCGTGCTCGTCCTCGACGACTTCCACACGATCACCGATCGCATGGTCCACGAGACCGTGGCCCTGCTGATCGAGCGCCTGCCGCGGACCGCACACGTACTCGTGTCCACCCGCGGCGACCCCCCACTGCCCCTGGCCCGCCTCCGAGCCGCGGGGGAGCTGTCCGAACTGCGGGCCGACGATCTGGCGTTCACCGAGGCGGAGGTCGCCACGCTCCTCGAGGACGTCCACGGCCTGGCGCTCGGCTCGTCGGACGTGCACCGGCTGGTCCGGCGGACCGAAGGCTGGCCGGCCGGGCTCTCGCTGGCCGCGATCTCCCTGGCCGGCCTTCCCCGAGACGCCGCCGGAGCGTTCATCGACCAGCTCATCGGATCGGACCGCTACATCCTGGACTACCTGTGCAGCGAGGTGCTGACCCGGCTACCGGACGCGCTCCGCGACTTCGTGCTCCGCACCTCCGTCCTGCGTCGCCTGTGCCCACCGCTGTGCGAGGAGCTCACCGGCCGGGCTGATGCAGCCGCGATGCTCGACCAGGCCGAACGCGCCGGCATCTTCGTCGCCCGGCTCGGCGGAAGCGGTCCGTGGTACCGCTATCACCGCCTGTTCCGTGAACTGCTCGAGCACGAGCTCAGCCTGGTCGAACCGGCCGTGCTCCCCGAGCTGCACCGCAGGGCGGCTGCCTGGTTCGCCGGAGCCGGCTCGGTCAGCGAGGCGATCGAGCACCTCGCGTCCGCCCGAGAACCGGGCCGGGCAGCCGACCTGGTCGCGGAGAACTGGAACGTCGAGTTCAACGCCGGCCGGCTCGCCACGGTCGACGCCTGGCTCGACGTCCTTCCCCCGGCCGCGGTCCGGCTCGACCCGCGGCTGTGCGCCGCTCGCGCCTGGCTCCTGCTCGACCGAGGCCAGCTCGACGAGGTCGATCCCTGGCTGGCTGCCGGGGAGGCGGCCGCTGCGATCGCCGAGGACGGAGCGCCTCGGCTGGACACCCGACGTGACCTGGCCGTCCTTCGTGCCGTCCATCGTTTCAAGATCGGTGACGTCGGCGGAGCGGCGAGCACGGCCCGCCGGGTGCAGGAACTGGATTCCGGCAGACCGAGCTTCGCCGGCACGGTGGCCCACCTGCTGCTCGGATTGACGGCCTACTGGCAGGGGCGCTTCGTGGCGGCGCGACGGCCGCTCGTCGAGGCGGTGCGCCTCGCTCGGCACACCACGAACCCGCTCGCCGAGACGTATGCGCTCGGCTACCTCGCGCTGACGGCCGTCGAGACCGGTCGGCTGGCGGAGGCCGCCCGGATCCTGCCGGTCGGTGAGGCGAGGGTCGACGACCCGGCCGTCGGCGAGCACTTCGTCGCCTGCCTCCCGCATCTCGCGCGCGCGACGCTCCTCGGAGCCACGGGCCAGCCCCGGGCCGCTGCCACGTCGGCGGCTCGTGCCGTCCAACTGGCCCGCCGCGGAGCCGGACGGCTGGAGATCGCGCTCGCCCTCGCCGTGCAGGCCAGGCTGGCCGGTCCGGACAGCGAAGCGACGGCGCTGCTCGACGACGCCGCCGCGCTGTTGCGGGGCTGCCCCGATCCCGCGCGGCTCCCGAGCACGCTCGCCCGGGCGCGACGCGCCCGGCCCGGCCGGAACCCCGGCCGCGGCGAGGGCGAGGAGCCAGGTCTGTCCGAGCGCGAGCGGCAACTTCTCCCCCTCCTGGCCGGCACGCTCTCCCAGCGAGAGATCGGTGCCGTGTTGCACCTGTCGCTCAACACCGTGAAGACCCACACCCGCCTGCTCTTCCGGAAGCTCGGAGTGTCCTCTCGGGGCGACGCCGTTACCCGAGCGCGCGAACTCGGGCTGCTCTAACCCAGGTGTCCGGCCAACAGACCTCGCAACCGGACGCGCCCGCGGTGCAGCAGAACCCGCTGGTTCCCCGGTGAGATCCCGAGCGCCTCGCACACCTCACCGGGCTCCCAGCCCTCGACGTCGCGCAGGGCCACGACGATCTGCTGGCGCTCGGGCAGCGACTGCAGCGCGCGTCCGATCGCCCCCGCCACCTCCGCGGCGAGGACGCGGCACTCCGGCTCGCCGTCGGCGCCGTCGGTGGCGAACTCGTCCCACCACTCGGCCTCCGCAGCCACGCTCGACCACGGCACGGTCCGGCGCTCCCGGCCCCCTCTCGTGCGGGCGATGTTGACCAGGATCCGCATCAGCCACGTCTTGAAGCTGGAGCGGCCCTCGAACCGGCCGACATGGCGCAGCACGGCGATCCAGGTGTCCTGGACCACGTCCTCGGCAGCCGCGCGGTCGCGCACGTACGCGGCAGCCACTCGCAGCATGAGCGGCGTGTACCGGCGGACGAGGACGAGGTAGGCGTCCTCGTCGCGGTCGGCCAGCCCCTCGACGAGGCACGCATCCGGCAGTTCGGCGGCACGTGGCAGATCCAGCGGGACCGTGACCGACATCGATGACCTCCGGCGCAGCTCGAGGCCCCGAGCCTGCAGGAGGGAACGGCCCGAGTCAGCGTCGGGAGACGCTCTCACCCGGGTGAAGCGGGAAGGTGACGATCCGACGCCGGCACGTCGCCGCCGACCGTCCGAGGCCTGCTTGCCTCCTCCCTCGCGAGCACCGAACGCGCATTACGGACCGCGGACATCGTCCGCACGGGCACGGGTCCGCTCCCTAGCGTGGGCTCCGTGACCCGGACCGAACCGCACCGCGGCGATGTCGCCGCGGTGTCGGCGGTGGTGGTGCTGGTGCTGGCGGCAGCCGTGGTCGGGCGAAGGCTGGTCGCGGGAGGCGACGACATCTTCCTGGGCTGGCCGCCGCTGTTGGCGGAGTGGCTTCCGCACGTCGGACCCGGGACCCCGGCCGCCGTGGTGGTGGCCGTCGCCGTGGCGGCGTGGGGACCGGGCCTCGCCGGGCGACTCGCGTGGCGTCCGTTGCTGTGGGGCGCGTGGGCGGCCTCGGCGGTGTGGACGTCGAGTCTCGCTCTGGTCGACGGCTGGGAACGCGGCGTGGTCGAGCGGCTCTCGAGCAGCCAGGAGTACCTGCACGACGTGCCGCGGGTGACGTCGGTGGGGGCGATGCTGCGTGAGTTCGCCGACCACATCCTCACCACGCAGGTCGACCCGGCGCAGACGTGGTTCTGGACGACGCATGTAGGCGGCCACCCGCCCGGAGCGTTCCTGCTGTTCGTGTGGCTGGACCGGCTCGGGCTCGGGGGCGGGGGAGCGGCCGGGGTCGTGGTGATCCTGGCCGGCTCGTCCGCGTGCGCCGCGGTGGCCGTCACGCTGCGCGCCCTGCGGCAGGAGGACCTGGCGCGGCGGGTGCTGCCGTTCTCGGTGCTGTTCCCGGGTGCGGTGTGGGTGGGGGTGTCGGCCGACGGCCTGTTCGCGGCCTGGCTCGCCTGGGGTGTCGCGCTGGTCGCGGTGGCGACCTCGCTGCGCGGTGTCCGGGCCGACCTGGCCGCGCTGGCGGCGGGGATCCTGCTCGGGTACGCGCTGTACCTGTCCTACGGACTGGTGCTGGGGGCCTTGTTCCCGATCACGGTCCTGGCGGCGACGCGCCGGTGGCGCCCGATCGCAGGCGTGCTCGTGGGGGTGCTGATCGTGGCCGCAGCCTTCACCGCGGCCGGGTTCTGGTGGGTCGGGGGCTACGAGAAGGTGCGGGTGATCTACGCCGCGAGCATCGCCGCGAGCCGTCCCTACGCCTATTTCGTGTGGGCGAACCTCGCGGCGGTCGCGTTCGCGCTCGGTCCGGCCGTGGCGGCGGCACTGCGACGGATCCCCGCGCTGCCCCGGCCGGCGGCGCTCCTGGTCCTCGCGGCGCTGACGGCGATCGCGCTGGCCGACCTGTCCGGGATGTCGAAGGCCGAGGTGGAGCGGATCTGGTTGCCCTTCGCGGTGTGGGCGGTGGTGGCGTGCGGGGCCCTCCCGCATCCGCGGCGTTGGCTGCCGGCCCAGGCCGCCCTGGCGCTGGCCGTCAACCACCTGCTACTGACCGTCTGGTGACCCGCACGACCCAGAGGAGTGCGGACGCGCCGGCCATCGCCAGGACGAGCCACAGCCAGCGGGCGAGGTAGGGGGTCTGGTCGAGGCCGGTCGCACCGAGGTGGACCGGCCCGCCCTGCCGGATGATCCCGGGCAGGTGGACGAGCAGGGTCAGGCCGGCGCCGAGCAGGGGCACCCGGACGTGGTTCACGAGCGGCACCGGACCCGTGGGCAGGCGTACGAGCGCCCGGTCGACCGCGGCGTAGAGCGGGAACAGCACGAGATCGTGCAGGAGCAGCGCACCGGCGAACCAGGCGAGCATCCACGGGATCGACGGGTGCAGCGTGGGGTCCCGCACCACGATCGTGGCCGCGGAGGCGCCGAGGGTCAGGCAGGCGAGCACCCCCACGGCGCGCAGCCCGGTCATGCCCGGAACTCCATCGCGCGGACCCACTTCGTGCAGTGCACGCCCGGCAACGCCGGAACGACCACCCGGGCCGGGAAGCCGTGGTCGGGGGTGAGATCCGCACCGTTGACGCGCAGCGCCAGCAAGGCCTCCGGATCGAGCACCTGCGCCCTGGTCAGGCTCGCGCGGGCGAACGGGCCCTCCTCCACGGACGTCACCAGCGCGCTCTCCGGCGCGGGCACCCCGGCGAGCGCGGCGAGATCGCGCAGCCGTACCCCGACCCAGGTCTGCCGGGTCGACCAGCCCTCCACGCAGGCGATCGGCAGCGCCGCGGTGTGCTGGGGCAGAGCCGCCAGCTGCTCGCGGGTGAGCTGCAGGGACCCGAGGTCCAGCTGCCAACCGGATCCCACCGCGGCCGGGTCGATCCGGGACGCGGCAAAGGTGCGGTTCACGGGGAAGTCGCCCGGCAGGGTACGTCCGCGGGGCAGCAGCAGGGCCGTCGCGCGCAGCGGCCCGTCGAGTGTCTGCCCCACGGTCAGGCCCGCGAGCAGCAGGGATCCGCCGCCGACGAGGGCCAGCGCGCCGCGCCGGCTCATCGTCGGCCGGTCCGGCTCGGGGGCGACGAGGTCGGCGGGAGGCTCGGGTCGGGTCTGCGCGAGCGGCGTGCGCAGCTCGCCCCGGAAGGATCGAGATCGCAGCCCGCGCACCATCGCCGGGAACCTGAGCACGACGTGCAGGACGAGGCCTGCGGTGAACACCCAGGCCCCGGTGTAGTGGGCGGCGTAGAAGCTGAACCCGAACACGTAGTCGTACTGGACGTTCAGCAGTCCCGTGACGATCTCGAACAGGATCCCGCCGACCAGGAGCACCAGCGTGGCGCGCTCGGCGGCCTTCACCGGGTTGCGGGGGAGCGCGGTGAACAACTTCGGGATCACCGACCAGAGCTTCGCCAGTACCACCGGGACCAGCACGATCCCGAGCCCGACGTGCAGCCCCTGGGTCAGCCGGAACAACCAGGAGGGGCGGGTCGGCCAGTCGAAGAGCGGGAGGTGCAGGACCCCGACGTCGGCCGGGATCGCCTGCCCGGGACCGTAGGCCACCCAGTCGAGCAGCCCGGTCAGGATCACCACGGGCAAGCTGCACAGCAGGACGAGGCCGAGCACCGAGGTCAGCCACGGACCCCGGATCGGGCTCCGCCATCGGATCCGCATGACCCGTGACGGTACGGCCGGGACACGGCCTCCCACCGGACCTCGCGGGATCGGTAATCAGCCCGTGAGATCCCCTTACCGGCTGGTGACGGATCGGTCCGGAAGGCGGCCGGCCGGGCTACCGTGTCCGGCGTGTGCGCGCACGTCCTGGTGGTGGACGACGACGAGACCGTCCGCGACGTCGTCGGGCGTTACCTCGGCGCGGCCGGGCACCGCGTGGCGCTCGCCGCCGACGGCCCGGGCGCGCTGCGGGCGGCCCGGGCCGCTCCGCCCGACGTCGTGGTGTTGGACCTGATGCTTCCCGGGCTCGGCGGCCTGGAGGTGTGCCGGGCGCTGCGCGCGGAGGGTGATCTCCCGCCGATCGTCATGCTGACCGCGCTCGGGGAGGAGGACGACCGGCTGCTCGGCCTGGAGCTGGGGGCAGACGACTACGTCACCAAGCCGTTCAGTCCCCGCGAGCTGGTGCTGCGCGTCGGGTCGATCCTGCGCCGGACCGCCAGGGGAGCGGCCGGCGGGAGCCCGGTGCTGGTCGACGGTGGGCTGCGTGTGGACCCGGCGGCGCGCAGCGCCGTGCTCGACGGCCGCGTGCTGGCCCTGACCACCCGGGAGTTCGACCTGCTCGCGTTCCTGCTGGCCCACCCCGGGCAGGCCTTCACGCGCGAGGAGCTGCTCGCCCGGGTGTGGGGGTGGGAGTTCGGCGACCGCTCCACCGTCACCGTCCACGTGCGCCGGCTGCGGGAGAAGGTCGAGGCCGACCCGACGGCGCCCCGCCGGATCGCGACGATCTGGGGCACCGGCTACCGCTACGACCCCGAGGGCTGACCGTGCTCCCCGAACTCGCCCGGGCGGCGCCCCTGGCGCTGGTGTTCGCGCTGCCCGTCGCGGTCGTCGGCGGGTTGCTGCTGCACCGGCTGCGGCGGCGCTCGATCACCGCGGCGATGACGGCGCTCGCGCTGGTCCCGCTGGCGGCGGCGCTCGGCGGCGTGGTCGGGGTGAGCGGCCTGATGTACACCCCGCAGCTGGTCGGGACGGTCGCGGTGTGCGTGGTGGTCGGGCTGGTCACGGTGCCCGCGGCGTGGTGGCTCGGCAACCGGTTCGCCCGCGACGCGCTGTGGCAGCGGGAGGCGAGCGCGGCGGAGCTGGAGACGGTGCGGCGGGCCGAGACCGCGCGCCGCGAGCTGGTGGCATGGATGAGCCACGACCTGCGCTCCCCGCTCGCCGGGATCCGCGGCATGACCGACGCCCTGGCCGACGGTGTGGTGCGCGAACCCACCGAGGTCGCCGACTACCTCGCCCGGATCCGCCGCGAGTCGGATCGCATGGCCGGCATGGTCGAGGACCTGTTCCAGCTGTCACGGGCCACGTCCGCGGGCCTGACGCTGCGGGTGGTCCCCGTGGCGCTGGGGGAGCTGGTCTCCGACGCCGTCGCCGCCGAGGCACCCGCGGCCGAGGCAGCCGGGGTGCGGATCGTCGCCGAGGACCCGGAGGGGTGGCCGGTGGTGCCCGGCAGCGACGCCGA
The DNA here is from genome assembly GCF_021283305.1 of Pseudonocardia kujensis. Taxonomy (GTDB): domain Bacteria; phylum Actinomycetota; class Actinomycetes; order Mycobacteriales; family Pseudonocardiaceae; genus Pseudonocardia; species Pseudonocardia kujensis. Next base: position 26,955 of record NZ_JAJSOK010000065.1, on the reverse strand, counting down.
GCTGATCCGCGCGATCCGGAACCTGTTGACCAACGCCATCCGGCACACGCCCGCGGGCGGCCGGGTCGTGCTTTCCGGTGGGATGCGCGACGGCCGCGCCCGACTGGGAGTCCTGGACGGCTGCGGCGGCATACCTCCGCTGGACCTGGACCGGGTGTTCGACGTCGGGTTCCGCGGCAGCACGTCCCGGACCCCGCTGGAGGGGACGGGAGCCGGGCTGGGGCTGGCGATCGCGCGGGCCTTCGCCGAGGCGCACGGCGGGGGCCTCCAGGTGCGCAACCACGGCCCCGGTTGTCTGTTCGAGCTGACGCTTCCCGGGCCCCGGCCCGAGCCGGCCCCGCGCGCGGCCGCGCAGGCCTGACCCGGCTCAGCCGGCCATCGGGGTCAGCTCCACGAAGACCCGCCCGGAGGCGGTACGGGCGCAGGCCGTCGCGCTGAAACCGGCGGCCCGGGCCAGCGCGCACAACGCCACGGCGCCGACGGACGCCCACGGCACACCCCCGCCCGCTCCGCGGCGCCCTGACCCGCCCGTCCGCACGGTGCCGGTCCACAGCTCGAACGGATCGGGCCCCGCCTCGACCAGCACGGTCCCGCCCGGGGCGAGGAGGGTGGCGGCGCGGCCCAGGAGCCGGGCAGGGTCGCCGCCGATGCCGATGTTGCCGTCGGCGAGGAGCACGTGCACCCAGGCTCCTTCGCCCGGGAGCTGCCCGAACAGGTCCCGGTGGACCATCGCCGCGCCCCGCCGGCGGCACAACATCCGTGCGACGACCGAGCTGTCCACGCCGAGCGCACGGACGCCACGAACGGTGAGCGCCGTGACGAGCCGTCCGGGTCCGCAGCCCAGGTCGAGGGTCGGTCCGGTGCACCGGTCGAGCAGCCACGCGTCGTCGGTGTCGGCGGCCGCCCGCCAGCGGGCGGGGTCCAGGGGCAGCGCCCGCCCGTCGTCGCGCACGAGCCGGCTCGTCCGGCCGGCGAGCAGGGCGTCGAACGCGTCCGCACGAAGCGCGCCCGTCACCGGGCTACGCCCGGAGCTGCCGGACGGAAGGCCGCCACCCGCTCGACGGCGCGGGCGAACCGTGAGCCCGGGACCTCGGCGGCGACGGCACGCGCGTCGGTCGCCGTGTCCACGTCGGTCAGCTCGGGCAGCAGGGCGACCCGCAGGCCCGCGGCACGAAGGGCGTGGAGCGTGCGCTCACCCGTGTCGTCGCGGGACATCGGGACGTCGGCGATCGGGGCGGCCGCGCGGGGATCGTGCAGCCCGAGCGCCCACCAGCCCCCGTCGCGCGCAGGTCCGAGGACGGCGTCGGCGCCGCGCAGCCGGTCCAGACACTCGCCGAGCAGCAGGGCGTCGATCTGTGGCGTGTCCATTCCGACTTGCAGCGTCGGTGCGCCGGGACGGCGTGCCGCTGCGTCCGTGTGCGCGGCCACGATCCGTTCGCCCAGGCCGTCGCCGCGCTGCCGCGTCCGGCCGGCCCGGGCGAGCGCCCGGCCGAGTTCGACCCGCCGGGCCGCCCGGGACAGCCGGCCCGTCAGAGCGACGAGGGTGCGTCCGCCGGGTACGGCGGCGGTGGCGTCGAGCGTGTCGAGCAGGGCGGCCGCGGCGACGTCGGCGGCGTCCTCGACGGTCGCGGGTGGGCACAGGCGCGTCTTCACGCGACCGGGCTCCGGCGCCTTGGCCAGCACGATCAGCGTCGTCACCGGGGCCGTCACCGGAGGAGCCCCGCCATGTTCCGCACCGCTCGCGCGGTGCCGGTGACCGAGCCGGAGACCTTCGAGCGTCCGCCGACGCGGCGGGTGTACCGCACCGGCGTCTCCTCGATCCGCCAGCCGGCCGCGCCCGCCCGCAGCAGCAGCTCCAGTGGGTAGCCGAAGGCCCGGTCGACGATCCCGAGCCCGAGCAGCGCCGTACGCCCGGCGACCCGGATCGGCGCGATGTCGTGGACGTCGACCCCGCGGCGGCGCAGCTCGACCGCGATCAGCGCGTTGCCCGCGCGGGCGTGCCAGGGCCAGCTGCCCGGCTCCGGCACCCGGCGGCCGACGGCGAGATCTGCCCGGCCCGATGCGACGGCCGCGGCCATCGTCGGCAGGACGGCGGTGTCGAGCGAGCCGTCGCCGTCGAGGACTGCAACCAGCTCGGCGCGGGCGTGCTCCAACCCGGTGTGCACGGCGGCGCCGTAGCCCCGGCGGCCCTCGACGACGACCCGGGCGCCGTGGGCCCGCGCCACCCGGGCTGTGCCGTCCGAGGAGCCGTTGTCGACGACGAGGACGGGCCACCCCTCCGGCAGCGCGGCGAGCACTCCGGGCAGCGCCGTCGCCTCGTCGAGGCACGGCAGGACGATTTCGACAGGGTGCACAGTCCCGATCTTCGGTCCCGCAGACCGAATCGGAGCGGGTTCCGGTGCTTACCGATCGATGACGGCCGGGGGAGAGAGTGCCGCCGGCGCGCGCAGCGGGTCCGTCGCGAAGGCCGCCACCCCCTCGGCGAAGGCGACTCGAGCCCGGAAACCGAGCCGCTCACGGGCGAACGCCGGATCGGCGACGATGTGTCGTACGTCCCCGGGGCGCGCGCCCCCGACGACCTGTGGTTCCGGGCCTCCCATGGCCTTCGCCAGCTCCACGGCGAGATCCCCGACCGTGTGCGGCTCACCGGAACAGACGTTGGCGGCGGCGAACCCGACGACCGGTGCGCTCAGGGCGGCGAGATTGGCGGCGGCGACGTCGGTGACGTGGACGAAGTCGCGCCGCTGCCGCCCGTCCTCCAGCACCCGCGGGGCCTCGCCGCGCTCCAGCGCGGAGCGGAACACGGACGCCACGCCCGCGTACGGGGTGCCGAACGGCATCCGCGGCCCGTAGACGTTGTGGTAGCGGAGTGACCAGACCGCACCACCGGTCTGCCGCGCCCATGCCGCCGCCAGGTGCTCCTGCGCCAGCTTCGTCGCGGCATAGGTGCTCCGGGGGTCCGCCGGGGCGCTCTCCGGAACCAGGCCCGGCACGAGCGCGCGCCCGCAGGCCGGGCACCGTGGCTCGAAGTGGCCCGCCTCGAGATCGGCGACCGCGCGCGGAACGGGCCGGACGGTGCCGTGCTCGGCGCAGTCGTACCGGCCCTCGCCGTAGATCACCATCGAGCCCGCCAGCACCAGCCGGTCGACTCGCGCCCGGTGCATCTCGGCCAACAGCACCGCTGTGCCCAGGTCGTTGTGGGAGGCATACGCGGGTGCATCCGAGGGATCGACACCGTGGCCGACCATCGCCGCCTGGTGGCAGACCGCGTCCACCCGGGACAGCACGGACCGGAGCAGGTCGGCGTCGCGCAAGTCCCCTCGGACGAACCGGTGCACCGTGGTCCACGGCGGCACCTCCCTGCCGTGGGCCTGGGGCAGGAGGGCATCGAGCAGCACGACCTCATGGCCCTCGGCGGCCAGCAGGTCGGCGACGTGTGACCCGATGAACCCGGCGCCGCCGGTGACGAGAACCCGCACGATCCCCGACGGTAGTGCGGCGCTGCCGACCTGTGGACGTTCGTCCTCGCTCCGTAAGCAGCGTGGCCGAGCAACGCTCCGAAACCACACCGCGGCCCTTCGGCGTGGTCGCCCAGTGCGCCAGACCGGGCCCGGTCAGGAGCCGATGCGCCCCAACCCGACGATGTCGAGCGCGAACTCGGTGTACTCGCGGGCCACCTGCTCGGGGCCGATCGGCCCGTCGTCCTGATACCAGCGGGCAATGCTCACGCACATCTCTCGGATGGCGAACGACGCCAGGGCCGGGGAGTCGACGGCGAACCTGCCGGCCGCGACTCCGTCGCTGATGATCGCCCGCAGTGCGTGCTCGTGCTCGCGCCGCAGCGCCTGCATCTGCGAGCGGAACGGCTCCTCGAGGCTCGAGGTGTCCCGGTTGACGACGATCGCCTCGCGCCGGTGCGTGGCGTGCCGGCGGGCGTAGACCAGGACTGCGTGATAGAGCCGATCGACGGGCTCGATGCGTCCCTCGGTGGCTGCGTGGAAGTCGTCCAGCACCCCGCGGACGGTGTCGGCGACGATCGTCTGGAGCAGCTCCTGCTTGGAGCGCATGTGGTTGTACAGGCTCGGGGTGCGGACCTCGAGCGCCTCGGCGATCTGGCTCAGCGCGGTGCCGTGGTAGCCGCGCTCCGCGAACAGGGTCAGCGCGGTGTCCAGAACGGCGTGGCTGGTCACCGTGTCCCGGGTGCCGGCGCCGGTCACGGGCGGTACCTCACGATCCGGAGGGCGAACTCGGCGTACTCGTCGGCGACCTGTTCGGCGGTACGCGGGCCGTCCTCGCGGAACCAGCGGGCGATGCTCACGCTCATCTCCAGGATGGCGAACGACGCGAGGCCCGCATTGCCGACGGCGAAGGTCCCGCTCTCGATCCCACGGGCGATCACCGAGCGGATGGCCCGCTCGTGCTCGCGCCGTCGCTGCCGCATCGCCGTGAGGGCGGGTTCGGGCAGACTGGTGGTGTCCCTGTTGACGATCAGCGCCTCGCGTCGGTGCGTGGCATGGCGCAGGGCGTAGACCCGGGTCGCCTCGCGGAGCTGGACGACCGGGTCGTCGGTGCCCTTCACAGCGGCGTGGAAGTCGGCCAGCACATGGTCGAGGGTCTGCCTGACGATGGTCTCCAGCAGCTCCTGCTTGGAGCGCATGTGGTTGTAGAGGCTGGGCGTGCGGATCCCGAGGATCTCCGCGATCTGGCTCAGCGCCGTGCCGTGGTAGCCCCGCTGCGCGAACAACGTGAGCGCGGTATCGAGAACGGCCTCACTCGTCACCACGGCCCGGGCGTCCGGCCCGGTGCGGGTGTCCGTTGACGGCATGCAACAACCTTAGTCTCGGCGGCGCCACGAGCCGCCGCATCGTCCGACCCACTGACTAACGCTCGCTAGGGAGCGAGGACAACAGTAGCGACGCGCCTTCACGACGAGCAAGCCACCCAGGAGCGCACCCGGAGGGACGCCTCGACGCGGCGAAACTCCCATCGGCGCCGACCCAACCCTCGCTGAACAGGAACTCTGTCCCGAGGTCGAGCCAAGCTCCGAGGGCCGGCCGATCCGGAGACCTTGCCACAAGGCTCCCCCCTCGCTACGGTTCCTGCCGCAAGACTTATGAGCGTTAGCTAGTCACCTGTCCACTCCACTCTCGGAGGACCTCGATGACGAGATCGCAGGAAGTCGACTGGGCGGCCCTACGAGCGTCGGCTCCGTTCCAGGAACTGGTCGTCCGGCGGGGCCGCTTCGTCCGGGCGGCGAGCACGCTCCTGCTCGGATGGTTCGCGGTGTTCCTCGTCGTCATCGGCGCAGCTCCCGACTTCGCGGGCACGGTGGTGTTCGCGGGGCTCAGCATCGGGTTCCTGCTCGGCCTGAGCCAGTTCGTGCTGGCGTGGCTGCTGACCTGGCTCTACCTCCGCGCGGCCAACACCCGGTTCGCGCCGCTCGAGGACGAGGTGCGGGCCCTCGCCGGGGATGCGGTGGCCGAGGGACCGGAGGTGGCGCGGTGAACGCCACCCGCCTGATCGCCTTCGCGCTGCTGGTCGGCGTCACGCTCGCCGTGACCGTCTGGGCCTCCCGGCGCACCCGTTCGGCCACCGAGTTCTTCGCGGCCGGCCGGAGCATCTCCGGGCCCCAGAACGGCCTGGCCATCGCGGGTGACCTGATGTCGGCGGCGACGTTCCTCGGGTTCACCGGACTCATGTACCTGTCGGGCTTCGACGGCTGGATCATGCCCTCGGTCACCCTGGTCGCGTTCGTGCTGATCCTGTTGCTGTTCGCCGAGCGGATGCGCAACGCCGGCCGGTTCACCGTGGCCGACGTGCTGTCCTTTCGCCTGCGCGATCGCCCGGTCCGGGCGGCCACCGCGGCCTCGACCGTCCTGGTCGCGGTCATCTACCTCGTCGCGCAGCTCGTCGGGGCGGGCGTGCTGATCCGCGCGCTGACCGGGCTGTCCTTCGTTCCCGCGGTCATCCTCACCGGGCTGGCGATGCTCGCCTATGTGGTCTTCGGCGGGATGCTCGCCACGACCTGGGTGCAGATCATCAAGGCCGTGCTGCTGCTCGTCGCGGGCGCGGCCCTGACGATCGGCGTGCTGATGCGCACCGGGTTCGACCTCGGTGTGCTGTTCACGACCGCGGCCGCGAACAGCCCCGCCGGGGACGCCTTCCTCGCCCCGGGTGGCTCGGGTCGCTCGTTCCTGGACACCGTGTCCGTCGCCCTGGCCTTCGCCATCGGCACCGCCGCGCTGCCGCACATCCTGATCCGTTTCTTCACCGTCCCCGACGCCCGCCAGGCCCGCAGCTCGGCCGGCTGGGCGACCGGCCTGATCGGCGTCTTCTTCGTCATGACCGCCGTCATCGGGTTCGGCGCCCGCGCCCTGCTCCCGGCCGAGGCCGGCCCGGCGGTCGGTAAGAGCGGCAACCTCGCAGCGCCCCTGCTCGCGGAGTTCCTCGGCGGCGGACCGGGCACCTTCGGCGGCGATCTGTTCGTCGCGTTCGTCTCCGCGGTGGCGTTCGCAACCATCCTCGCCGTCGTCGCGGGACTGGTGCTCTCCGCCTCCGGCGCTGTCGCGCACGACCTGTGGGCCAACGTCGTCCGCCGCGGTTCGGACACCGGCGCAGAGACGACCGTCGCGCGCGTGGCCGCCGCGGGGATCGGGGTCGTCGCGATCGTGATCACGCTGCTGATGGGTCCGAACTTCAACGTGGCGTTCCTGGTCGGGCTGGCGTTGTCGGTGGCCGCCGGGGCCAACTTCCCCGCCCTGCTCCTGGCCCTGACCTGGCGGCGGTTCACCACGACCGGCGCCATCGCCGGGATCGTCGCCGGCCTCGTCACCTCGGTGGTGTGCATCGCGCTGGGCCCGTCGGTGTGGCCCGGCGGCCCCGGGGCAGCGCCCTATCCCGTCGAGTACCCGACCCTGCTCGCGATCCCGATCGGCTTCCTGGCCTGCTGGATCGGCACGGTGCTGTCCGCGGAGCGCGGCGCCGAGCGGTCGTTCGACGAGCTGCAGGTCCGCTCACAAACCGGGCTCGGCTCCGAGCCGACGTCTGCCGCCCACTAGTGCGCCCGGGTGGGCCCTGACCCGCCGGGTCCCCCTATCCCGACGACTCGAGGAGGAATGGTGCTGCGCACGGAGTACATCGCCACCGTGCCGGAACACATGGCGAACCACGCGGACGTGAGGCCCGACCGGATCGCCTACATCGACGACGAGCGCAGCCTCACCTTCGGCGGGCTCGCCGAGAACACCGCACGCATCGCCGGGCACCTCCAGCGCATGGGGATCCGTCGCGGTGACCGGGTGCTGCTCTACCTGGACAACAGGGTCGAGGTCGCCGAGTCCTACCTCGCTGTGCCCCGGGCGGGTGCGATCGCCGTGTGCGCCAACCCACAGGCCGCGCTCGCGGAGGTCGCCCACATCCTGGCCGACAGCGGCTCGCGCGTGGTGATCACCGACGCGGAGCGCCTGCCCACCGTGCGCCAGCTCGCCCGCGAGGCGGACCTGCTCGCGGTCGTCGTGGTCGGCGACGCGGAGGGGCTTCCCGGCCCGGTCGAGGAGATCGCCTACGCCGACCTGCTCGCCGCCATCGCCAGCGAGTCCCCCCGCGACTGTCTGGGCCTCGACGACCCGGCCTGGATGCTGTACACCTCCGGCACCACCGGCCGGCCGAAGGGTGTCTACCTCACCCAGCGCGGCTGCTTCTGGGTCGTCGCGGCCTGCTGGGCGCCCATCCTCGGGCTCGACTCCGACGACGTGGTGCTCAGCGCCCTGCCGCTGTTCCACTCCTACGCCCTCGTGCTCTGCGTGCTCGGGGTGTTCGCGGTCGGCGCGACGGCGCGGCTGCTCCCGCGCTTCTCGGTCACCGACACCGCCACGCGCTTCACGGGCGGACCGGAAGGCGACGTCACCGTCTTCCCCGGCGTCCCGACGATGTTCCACTACCTGCTCGACCGGGTCGGCGACCAGGGCTTCACCGCGCCCGCCCTGCGTGCCTGCGTCTCCGCCGGGGCGATCCTGCCGGCCGCGGTCAACGAGAAGTTCGAGGCCGCCTTCGGTATCCGCCTGCTCGACGGCTACGGCATCACCGAGACCTCGACGATGGTCACGATGAACTGGCCCAGCGGGACGCGGGTGATGGGGTCGTGCGGGCTGCCGCTGCCGGGCCTGTCGGTGCGGCTGGTCGACCCGCAGTCGGGCAAGGACGTCATGCCGGGGGAGGAGGGCGAGCTGTGGGTGCAGGGCCCGAACGTCACCCCCGGCTACCACAACCTGCCCGAAGCGACCGCCGCGGTGCTGGTGGACGGCTGGTATCGCACCGGTGACCTCGCGCGCCGCGACGTCAACGGCTACCTGCGGATCAGCGGGCGCACCAAGGAGCTGATCATCCGGGGCGGGGAGAACATCTACCCCGCCGAGATCGAGGACGCCCTGATCGCCTCCGAGGAGATCGACGACGCCGCCGTGGTCGGGATGCCCCACTCGCACCTCGGTGAGGTCCCGGTGGCCTTCGTCGTGCCCGCCCGGCCGGGGCGACTCGACCGCGAGGCCGTCCTGGCCGGCGTCCGCGCCCGGCTGTCGTCGTTCAAGGTGCCCGACCGGCTGATCGAGTGCGACGCCATCCCGCGCACCGGCTCCGGGAAGATCCTGCGTTTCCGGCTGCAGCAGCAGCTCGTCGAGGAGCCGTGCCGAACGGGCTCGACAGCCGTCCCCGCGCCCTCGTCGACCTCGTCGACGGCTGCGGGCGACTCGACGCCCGCCGGGTGACGATGGGCACCCCGTACTGGCGGCCGGCGGATCGCTGTCGTAGCGTACTAAAGAGCGTTAGTTAGTGAGGAGCGGGAAGCGATGGAGCTGACGAACACGTTCGGCGTGGCGGAGCCGGTCGACCGCGCCTGGGCCGTGATCACCGACCTCGAGCGGGTGGCCCCGTGCCTGCCCGGTGCAGTCCTGCTGGGGGTCGACGGCGAGGACTACAAGGGTGCGGTCAAGGTCAAGGTCGGCCCGGTCACCGCGCAGTACGAGGGAGTGGCCCGGTTCGCCCAGCGCGACGACGCCGAGCACCACGCCGTGCTGCGCGCCGAGGGCCGGGACGTGCGTGGCCAGGGCAATGCGGCGGCGACGATCGATCTGCAGCTCAATCCGCGGGGCACCGGCACCGAGGTCGTCGTCGTGACCGACCTCGAGTTGGCGGGCAGGGTCGCGCAGTTCGGGCGCGGGGTCATCGCCGACGTCAGCGGCAAACTGATCGGGCAGTTCGCCCAGCGTCTCGAGGAGGAGATGGGGCGTGAGACCGGCCAGGGATCGGCGGCGCCCCAAGGCGCTGTGTCCCAGGCGGCGGTACCGGTCACGGGGCAGGCGCCCGCCGCAGCACGGCCCCGGTCGGTCGACGACGTGGAGCCCCTGGACCTGATGGCGACCGGCGGCGGCGCCGTACTCGGCCTGCTGAAGCAGCAGGCGGTGCCACTCGGCGCGGGCCTGCTCGGGCTGCTGCTCGGCTGGCTGCTGGCGCGCGTGGGCAGGCGCTCGGCCGGGGGCGGCGGACCGATCGCCGGCGTCGGGCCCGCCGCGGCCGCCGGCGCGGCACCCCTGGTGCTCCAGCTGGTGTTGCCGCCCACCCGCAACACGACCGTGCACGACGTGGAGGGAGACCGATGAGCGATCCGACCGTGGAGCTGATCCACGAGCCGAAGCTGTACATCGACGGCCGCTGGACCCCGGGTCGCGGCGCTGACCTGGATGTCGAGAACCCGGCCACCGAGGAGGTCGTCGGCCGGATCACCCAGGCCTCGACGGAGGACGTCGAGGCGGCGGTCGCCGCGGCGAAGGCGGCGTTCCCGGCCTGGGCAGCGACCCCGGTGGCCGAACGGGCCGCAACACTGCGCCGGCTCGGCGCGGTCCTCGAGGAGCGGGCGGACGTTTTCGCGGACCTCATCAATCGCGAGCAGGGCTCGCCGCCCAAGGTGGCCCGGGCGCTGCACGTCGACACCCCGATCGCGGTGGTCGACGCGACGGTCGACGCGCTCGAGCGGTTCCCGTTCACCTCGGAGATCGGGAACTCCCTGATCCGCCGCGAGCCGGTCGGGGTCGTCGCAGCGATCACGCCGTGGAACCTGCCGCTGCACCAGGTCGTGGTGAAGGTCGTCCCGGCTCTGGCCGCCGGCACCACGGTGGTGCTCAAGCCTGCGGGCCTGACCCCACTGGCCGCGTTCGAGCTGGCCCGCGCCTTCGAGGCCGCCGGGCTGCCCGGCGGTGTGTTCAACCTCGTCCCGGGAAGCGGCCGCGTCGTGGGCGACCTGCTCACCCGGCACCCGGACGTCGACCAGGTCTCGTTCACCGGGTCAACGCCCGTGGGCCGCACCATCGCCGCCACGGCGGCGCAGACCCTCAAGCGGGTCACCCTGGAGCTCGGCGGAAAGTCCGCGAGCGTGGTGCTGTCCGGGGCCTCCGACGACCAGCTGGCGACCGCGGTCAAGGTCACCGTGGCGAACTGCTTCCTCAACGGCGGCCAGACCTGCACCGCCCTGTCCCGCCTCGTCGTGCCGGCCGACCGGCTCGCGCAGGTCGAGGAGCTCGCTGCGGCGGCCGCCGCGAAGTACGTGCCCGGCGCCCGGCTGGGCCCGCTCATCTCCGCCGAGCAGCGCAAGGAGGTCCGCTCGTTCCTGGCGCCGGGAGCCGGCGGCGCGCAGGCGGTGACCGTGACCTCGCAGGTCGAGCTGCCGGAGCGGGGCTACTACGTCGGCCCCACCGTGATCTCCCGCGTCGACCCGGACTCCCGCCTCGCGCAGGAGGAGGTGTTCGGCCCGGTGCTGGCGATCCTCGCGGCCGGCTCCGACGACGAGGCGGTCGTGATCGCCAACAACAGCATCTACGGCCTGGGCGGCGCCGTGTGGGGCCCCGACGAGGCGGCGCTCGAGGTGGCGGCGCGGCTGCAGACCGGGCAGGTCGACGTGAACGGCGGCCCGTTCAACCCGGGCGCCCCGTTCGGCGGCTACAAGCAGTCCGGCACCGGGCGGGAGATCGGCGAGTACGGCATCGCCGACGTCTGCGAGATCAAGGCGGTGCAGCGATGAGCGTGGAAACCCAGCGGAGCGTGGACACGGCGGCCGACTACCCCCACGCGGTCCGCGCCGCGGTGCTGCGCGAGGCCGGGGCGCCGATGTCGGTGGAGACGATCCGGCTCAAGGCCGTCGGCCCCAGGGACGTGCGGGTGCGCATCGACCGCACCGGCGTGTGCCACTCCGACCTGTCGCTGGCCACCGGCAAGCTGGCCCAGCCGCTGCCCGCGGTGCTGGGGCACGAGGCCTGCGGCACCGTCGTCGAGACCGGCCCCGAGGTCGGCGACCTGAACCCCGGGCAGCGGGTGATCCTGTTGTGGATCACCCCCTGCCGCGGCTGCTACCCGTGCACCCACGGCCAACCCCACCTGTGTGAGAACGGGTCGAGCCGCTCGACCGAGCCCTACGCGGTGACGGCCGACGGCGAGCCGGTCTACCCGGGCCTGACCGTCGGGTCCTTCGCCGAGGAGACGGTCGTGCCGCGCGGCGCGCTGGTCCCGGTGCCCGATGACATCGACACCGCCGACGCCGCGCTGCTCGGCTGCGCGGTCATGACCGGCGTCGGCGCGGTGACCCACACCGCGAAGGTCACCGAGGGCGCGTCCGTCCTCGTCGTCGGGCTGGGTGGCGTCGGGCTGTCGGTGCTGCAGGGCGCCCGGCTGGCCGGGGCCTCGACGATCATCGCGGTGGACCGCAACGTGGAGAAGTCCGAGCAGGCCACCGCTGCCGGGGCGACCCACTTCGTGCCCGCCGACGAGGCCACCAAGAAGGCCGTGCGGAGCCTGACCGGCGGCCGCGGTGCCGACTTCACCTTCGACTGCGTGGGCTCGTCGCGGACCATCCGCGACATCTGGGGCCTCACCCGGCGCGGCGGCACGGCCGTCGTCGTCGGCATCGGCGGCAAGGACGACACCGTCAGTTTCTCGGCGCTCGAGCTGTTCCACTTCGCCCGCACCCTCAAGGGCTGCGTCGCGGGATCGGTCGACGCCGAGGCGGACATGCCCCGCTTCTTCGACTGGGTCCGCTCCGGACAGCTCGACCTGCGCGGCCTGGTCACCGGGCACGGTCACCTCGCGGACGTCAACCACGCCCTCGACGAGCTGGCCGCCGGACGCGGGGTTCGCACCCTGCTCACTCCGGGGGCGGACACGTGAAGATCGGAGCGATCGAGATCCTCCCGGTGCTCGACGGCGTCGGGAAGGAACCCGCGGCCGAGGTCCTGACCCGCCCGGAGGTCCCCGACGCGTGGGCCTGCCACACCGACCTGCTCGACGAGCACGGGACCCTGCACCTCGACCTGGGCGGTTTCCTGGTCCGCACCGGGGACCGGGTCGTGCTCGTCGACGCCGGTGTCGGCACCATCGACAACGGCAAGTACGCGGGCGGACGGTTCCTGGAGTCGCTGCAGGGGCTCGGTGTGGCGCCGACCGACGTCACCGACGTGGTGTTCACCCACCTGCACTTCGACCACGTCGGCTGGGCGACGAAGAAGGGCGAGGTCGTCTTCCCGAACGCCACCTACCGCGTGCACGCGGCGGACTGGGCGCACTTCGTGGAGTCGCCGGACGCCGATCCGGGCGCAGTCCGGAAGCTCTCGCCGCTGGTGGAGCAGCTGGAGACCTTCGACGCCGACGGCGTCCTCGCTCCGGGGCTCAGCGCCCGGCACACCCCTGGCCACACCCCCGGCTCCACCGTGTACGTGGTGGCGGACGGTGGCGAGCGGGCGTTGCTGCTCGGCGACGTCGTGCACTCGGTGGTGGAGCTGCACGAGCGGGACTGGGAGGCGGTCTTCGACGTCGACCCGGTCGCCGCGAAGGCGGTGCGCAACGCCCTCGCCGACGAGGTCGCCGACTCGACCGACCTCGTCGTCGGCGCTCACTTCCCCGGCCTGCGGTTCGGTCGCGTGGTCACCGCCTTCGGCAACCGCAGCTTCCAGCAGATCGTCTAGGAGACAACACGTCATGGATCTTCAGCTTTCCGGAACGAACGTCCTGGTCACCGGCGCGGGACAGGGCCTGGGCCGGGCGCTCGGGCTCGGTTTCGCCCGCGAGGGTGCCAACGTCGCGTTCCACTACAACTCCTCGGCCGACGGCGCCGAGAAGGCCGCGGCCGAAGCCAGCGAGCTGGGCGTCAAGGCCATCGCGGTGGGCGGTGACCTGCGCGTCGCCGAGGCGGTCGCGGGCATCGTCGAGCGCACCGAGACCGAGCTCGGGCCGATCGAGGTGCTGGTCAACAACTCGGCGGTGACCAAGAAGCAGCGGTTCCTCGAGTCGACCCCCGAGGACTGGGCACCGCAGATCGACGTCACCGTCACCGGGACACTGCAGCTGACCCACGCCGTGGCCACGCGCATGGCCGAGCGCAGGTCCGGGTCGATCGTGAACCTCATGGGCGACTCGGGCCGGGTCGGGGAGTCCGGGCTGTTGGTCACCGCCACCGCCCGCTCCACCACCGTCGGGCTCACCCGCTCGCTGGCCAAGGAGCTGGCACGGTTCGGCATCCGCGCCAACGCCGTGTCCCTCGCGCTGGTCCGCACCGACAACTTCGACGCGCACGCCGGCACACCCGAGGCCGAGCAGATGAAGAAGATCCTCGCCCAGTACCCCCTGCGCCGGGTCGGCCACCCGGACGACATCACCCCGATGGTGCTGCTGCTCGCCTCGCCGCTGTCGTCCTGGACCACCGGGCAGGTCGTCTCGGTCAACGGCGGCTACGCGATGCCCTGACAAGTCCGGGTCGGCCACACTGCAGCAAGGAGGACAGATGAGCGTGGACAGGGCGGACGGCCCCGCGGCCGCGCCGCGGGCGACGGCGCCGGCCCCGGCGAGCGCGGCGGAAGACGAGTCCGGCTCGCTCGGCCGCAACGTCCGGCGCAAGGAGGACCGGCGGCTGGTCACCGGGCACGGCCGCTTCGTCACCGACCTCGAGCTGCCGCGCATGCGGCACGTGGCGTTCCTGCGCAGCCCCTACGGCCACGCCCGGATCACCGGCGTGGACGCCACCGCGGCCCGCGACGCGGGACACCGGGTGTTCACCGGCCGGGACTTCGCGCACGTCGTGCTGCGAGCCCAGTCGGCGCTGCCCTCCTACATCGAGACCGACCAGCCGATCCTCGCCCACGAGAAGGTCTGCTTCTCCGGAGAGCCGGTGGCCGCCGTCGTCGCGAAGGACCGCTACCGCGCCGAGGACGGACTGGAGCTCGTCGCCGTCGACTACGAGGCCCTGCCGCCGACGGTCTGCGCCTGGCAGGAGCCGCGGGAGCCGGTGCACCCGGAGGCGCCGGACAACGTGCTCCTGCAGCGCACCTTCGACGCCGGCTCGGTGACCGACGCCTTCGCCGCCGCCGACCTCGTCGTGGAGCGGGAGCTCGTCACGAACCGGCATGCCGGCAATCCCATGGAATGCCGCGCAGGGGTCGCGCTGTGGGACGCCGCCGACGGCAAGCTGACGTTCTGGAACGGCACCCAGGTGCCGCACATCGTGCGGAACATGATCGCCGAGCTGATGGGGCTCTCCGAGGGCAAGGTCCGGGTCGTCGCGCCCGACGTCGGCGGCGGGTTCGGGGTCAAGGCCGTGCTCTACCCCGAGGACGTCGCGCTGTGCCTGATGGCGCGGGAGATGCCGGGGATCCCGCTGAAGTGGGTGGAGGACCGCGCCGAGCACCTGCTCGCGGCCGCCCACGCCCGCGACCACCGCTACCTGATCAAGGCCGGCTTCGCCGCGGACGGCAGGCTGCTGGCCCTCGAGGCCGACGTCACGTGCAACGTCGGCGCCTACTCCGTCTACCCCTGGACGGCGGGCATCGAGCCGCTCATGGCCGGCGGGCTGCTGTCGGGCCCGTACAAGCTCGACAACTACCGGTGCACCGTGCGCGGCGTCGCCACCAACACCGCCCCGGCCGGCCCGTACCGCGGCGTCGCCCGCCCGGCCAGCGTGTTCGCCATGGAGACGATGTTCGACGACGCCGCCGCGCGACTCGGCATCGACGCGATCGAGATCCGGCGCCGCAACGTCATCACCCCCGAGGACATCCCCTACAAGATGCCCTCCCGGCTGGTCGACGACTCCGGCCACTACGGCGAGTGCCTCGACAAGGCCCTCGACGCCCTCGACCACCCCGCGTTCCGCGCCGAGCAGCAACGCCGCCGCGAGGCCGGGGAGAACCCCATCGGGATCGGCGTGGCGCTCTACAACGAGCTCACCGGCCTCGGTCGCGCCGCGAGCGCCGGACCGCGGATGCCGTTCCGCACCGGTCACGACGCCTGCACGGTCCGGGTCAACCCGGACGGGCGCGTCACGGTGATCTCCGGGGTGACCTCGCAGGGTCAGGGCCTGGAGACCACGATGGCGCAGATCGTCGCGGACGCCATCGGCGTGCGCTACGACGACGTCGACGTCCGCATCGGGGACACCGACGAAGCCCTGTGGGGCTTCGGCGCGTTCTCCTCGCGGCAGGCCGTCATCGGCGGCGGGGCGGCGCACAACACCGCGGTCGCGGTGAAGGAGAAGCTGGTCAAGCTGGCCGCCGAGCTCATCGAGGCGGCCGAGGCCGACGTGCGCGTCGTCGATGGCGAGGTCTACGTCGTCGGCGACCCGAAGGCACAGATCTCGGTCGCCGAGGTCGCCCGGGTCGCCTACCTCGAGTCCAACCGGCTGCCCGACGGCATCGACCCCGGGCTGGACGCCACCACCTTCTTCGACCCCATCCGCGGCGCCTTCGCCGCCGGCGCCCAGGCCGCGGCAGTGGAGGTCGACCGCACCACCGGCGAGCTGCGCATCCTGAAATACGTCTGCGTCGAGGACGCCGGCAGGGCCATGCACCCGCAGATCGTCGACGGCCAGATCGCGGGCTCCGTCGCACAGGGCCTCGGCGGGGCGCTGTTCGAGCACCTCGTCTACGACGACGCCGGCAACCTGTCCACCGGGACGCTGCTGGACTACCTGATGCCGACCAGCGCCGAGGTGCCCGACATGGTCATCGGCCACGTCTCGCACCCGGCCGCGAACCCCCTGGGGGTCCGCGGCGTGGGGGAGGGCGGCACGCTCGGCCCCAACGCCGTCCTCGCCGGCGCGCTGCGCGACGCCCTCGGCATCGAGGTGAACGCCCTGCCGATCAGCCCGGCGAGCGTGTGGAAGGAGCTGCACCCGTGATCGAGCTGACCTGGCACGACCGCGTCGCGGTCGTCACCCTCGACCGCCCGGAGAAGCACAACGCGCTCACCGTCGATCTCTGCCACCGCATCCGCACCACGCTCGACGACGCCCGCGAGGCCCGCGCGATCCTGGTGACCGGCAACGGGAGCAGCTTCTGCTCCGGCGCCGACCTCGACGAGGTCTACACCCCGGACTTCCGCGACGCGCTCTACTCGATGCTCCACGCCGTCACCGACGCCCCGGTGCCCGTGGTCGCGGCCGTCAACGGCGCGGCCATCGGGGCGGGCACCCAGCTGGCGATCGCCGCCGACTTCCGGGTCGTCGCCCCGAAGGCCCGGTTCGCCGTGCCCACGGCGCGAATCGGGCTGGCCGTGGACCCGTGGACGATCCGGCGACTCGCGCTGCTGGCGGGGAACGGCACGGCGCGCCGGCTGCTGCTGGCCTGCGACCAGGTCGACGCCCAGGGTGCGCTGACCTGCGGCCTCGCCGACCTGCCCGGCACCGCCGACGAGGCCCTGGCCTGGGCGAAGGCGATGACGGAGCTCGCCCCGCTCACGCAGGCCTACTCCAAACGCGTCCTGAACGAGGTCTTCGAACCCGAGCTCGACGAGCCGTTGGGCAAGGAGCTGCACGAGGCGTTCGAAGGCTGCTGGGCCAGCGAGGACTTCGCCGAGGGCCGCCGCTCCCGCGCCGAGAAGCGCCCGCCCGTCTTCCGAGGGAGGTGAGCGCATGAAATGCGCTCCGTTCGACTATGTCCGCGCCGGCAGCGTCGAGGAGGTCGTCAAGGTCCTCGGCGAGGCCGACGGCGACGGCAAGATCCTCGCGGGCGGGCAGAGCCTGGTGCCGGTCCTCGCCCTGCGGATGGCCCGGCCGAGCGTGCTCGTCGACGTCAACCGGATCCCCGGCCTCGCCCGGATCCGCCCGGTGGACGGGGCGGTCGAGGTCGGTGCCCTCACCCGGCACAGCCGGCTCGTGGAGCAGACACACCATCCGCTGCTCGCCGAGGCCGCACGCTGGATCGGGCACACCGCGATCCGCAGCCGTGGCACCACCGGCGGGAGCATCGCCCACGCCGACCCCTCCGCGGAACTACCGGTCGTGGCTGCGGGCGTCGACGCCACGGTCACGATCGCCGGGCCCTCCGGAGAGCGGACCGTCGCTGCGGAGGAGCTGTTCCTCGGTGCCCTCCTGACTTCGCTGGACGACGGCGACATGATCGTGCGGGTCCGGTTCCCGCTGCCCACACGGTGGGGCTTCGCGGAGTTCGCCCGACGCCACGGCGACTTCGCGCTGGTCACCGCGGTGGTCGCCGAGATCGCCGGGAGTCTGCGGATCACCCTGGGCGGCGTCGCGGCCGTTCCGCAACGGGCCCGTGCCGCCGAGCAGATCGTGGCCGACGGCGGCTCGGCGAAGGACGCCGCTCGGGCCACAGCGGACGAGATCGACCCGACTGCCGACCTGCACGGCTCGGCCCCGTTCCGCCGCGCGATCGCGGGAGAGATGGTGCGCCGTGCGCTCGCCCAGGTCGGCATCGAGTAGGAGAGCGACGATGAACATCAGCCTCAGCGTGAACGGGGAGCGGACGCAGATCGACGTCGAGCCCCGTCGCACCCTGGCCGACGCCCTGCGCGAGGACTGCGGCCTCACCGGCACGCACCTCGGCTGCGAACACGGGGTGTGCGGCGCCTGCACCGTCCTCGTCGACGGGGAGCCGGCCCGCGCCTGCCTCATGTTCGCGGTGCAGGCCGACGGGTCCTCCGTGACGACGGTCGAGGGCCTGGAGGGCACGGACGGCGAGCTCCACCCGCTGCAGGAGGCATTCGTCGCCCACCACGGCTTGCAGTGCGGCTTCTGCACACCCGGCATGTTGATCAGCGCCCTGCACCTGCTCGACACGGAGCCCGACGCCGACCGCGACAAGATCCGCGAGGAGCTGTCGGGGAACATCTGCCGTTGCACCGGATACCAGGGCATCGTCGACGCGGTGCAGGCGGCGCAGGGTGCGCTCGCCGAGCCGGTGACCACGCCGGAGGCGAGCGACGAGTGAACGACCGGCGCCCAGGAGCTCGAGGAGCGGCTCGCCGAAGCCAGCCCGGATCTGCTCCGGTCGATGATCAAGTAGTTGACCGAGGCGTTGATCGCCGCCGAGGCCGCCACCGTCTGCGGGCCGGCTACCGCACCCGCAGCGAGGGTGAGTGAACTCGCGCAACGGCTACCGCTATCGATACCCCGGCAGATTCTCCTCCCTCGGGCGGCCCGGTAGGACCATGACATCTCAGTAGACGAAACGATGTACGGCGTCCGGGCGGAGGACGACCCGGACCTGGTCGGTGGCCAGGATCTCGGCGAGGTCGTGGGCGCGGGTCGGGTCGTCGAGGTCCCAGTAGCGGGCGGCGAGGCGGGAGGACAGGTCGTGCGCGCCGTCGGTCTCCACGGTTGTGCGACCGGCGACGGACACCCAGCGCTCGCGCTCACCCACCGGGGCGGCAACGACGATCGAGGCGCGGGGGTCGCGGCGCAGCCGCCGCACCTTGACCGAGTCCGGTGCCGTGAAGAACTGGATCGTCGCGTCCGCGGTGACCTCGAACCAGATCGGCCGGGGCTGCGGGGGGTGCGGTCCCCCGGCAAGGGTCAGGAACCCGTGCAGGGGGCGGGCGAGGAACTCGAGGTCCTCGGTGGTCAGGATGCTGGCGGTGGCGTTCATGATGGCCCTTTCGAGTGGTGAGGGGATCGGGTCGGCAGCGTTCGGGACCGCCGCGGTTATCGCTGCCACGCGCCGGCCGCGGCCCGCAGGACGTCGTCCTCGAAGGTCCGGGGCCGCGTCCGAGGAGGGTGGCGTCGTCGGCCGTCCCGGCGAGCAGGCCGCGTTCCCTCAGGACGAACATCGTGGAGACGTGTCCGGCGAACGTCAGGGTGCGCGGGGCGGGTGAGCTCGCAGATCCGTCCGGCGTGCCGGCTAGAGGGCGGAATCCCGTCCGGCGGGCTCGGACCGGTCGAACGTGGTGGGGCTGGATCGGGAGGCGGCGCGCACCGGTGTGCCGAGCAGTCGCAACCGGCCGGCGACACGTCGGCCGGTCTTGCCGGTGGCGCCGAGGACCAGCGTGATGGTCATGCCGTTGATTCTCGCGACGCCGCCCGGACGATTCCATGGCCGAGAAGCCAGATCGCCTGTGCGTTCGTCTAGCCTGGTGGAGGTGGACGCTTTCGGTGACCTCTTCCGTGGGGTACGCGCTCAGGGGTCGCTGTTCGGCAACTCGACGCTGACCGCGCCCTGGTCGTTGCTCTTCGTCGACGGCGCCCCGCTCACGCTGTGCACCGTGCTCGAGGGAGCGGGGTGGATCATCCCGGAGGTAGAGCACGACGGAGCTGCGCCTGCGCGCCACCCACCCGAGCACCTCGCGCCCGGCGAGACGCTGATCGTGCGGGGCCCCGCGCAGTTCGCCTTCGTCGACGAGGTCGGGACCGAGGCCGAGCCGATCAGGTGCGGCGAGTTCTGCGCGACACCCGAACAGGGGGGAACGCGGCACCGGCTCGGTTGGCACGACAGCGGCCCCGACGTCCCGTCCGACGCGACGACCCTGGTCGTCGGGGCCTACCCGTTGCGGGGCGAGATCGGCCGGCGGCTCCTCGAGGCCCTGCCCGACGTGCTGCGGGTCGCTCCCGGCGGTACGGCCGACGCCGTGCGGGACCTCCTGGCGGCCGAGGTCGCCGTCGATGCGCCGGGTCAACAGGTCGTCCTCGACCGCCTGCTGGACTGGATGCTCGTCTGCGCGCTGCGGGAGTGGTTCGACCGGCCCGACGGCGACCCGCCGGCCTGGTACGCCGCGCACCGGGACCCGGTGGTCGGCCACGCCCTGCGGCTGCTGCACGCCGAACCGGCGGCGCCGTGGACGGTCTCCTCGCTCGCGGAGCGTACGGGGGTCTCGCGTGCCACACTGGCGAAACGGTTCTCCGACCTGGTCGGAGAGCCGCCCCTGACCTACCTCACCCGTTGGCGCATGACCCTGGCGGCGGACATGTTGGCCGAGCGTGAGGCGGCGACGATCGCCGAGATTGCCCGCGAGGTCGGCTACTCCGACGCCTTCGGGTTCAGCGCCGCGTTCAAACGCATCCGCGGCCTGAACCCCAGCCAGTTCCGGCGTACCGCTCCAGGCGTCCTCCCCGGGCGGGACCGGACGCCGTCAGGGAGCTGACGGCGTCCGTCGTTCCCGCTGCCACCCGCGCCCTGGCCGGGCACGGAACGTCTGCCCCTCGCCGTCGCGTCGGTCAGCTGAAGCCGGCCACCGACCGCCGCGGCCCAGCGGCCGGCCGCAGGCGCTGAAGAGTGCTACGGGTGCGGGGACCCGTCGCGACCTGTCCCCGCACCCGTGTAGGTCCACCACCAACAACACCGAGCGGCCACGCGCCCCAGCCGGTCCCTCGGACCGCGTTCTCCCGGCAACCGCGCTTTCCCGCCGACGGCAGAGCCGCGGTCACCGCAGAGCTCCCGGGGGAGGAGATCAGGCCTCGACGGCCTGTTGGTCGGAGCCGGTGGAGATGGCGATGCTGCGGGGCTTGGCCTTCTCGGCCACCGGGATCCGCAGCGTCAGCACGCCGTCGTGGTAGTCGGCCTGGATGTGGTCGGTGTCGAGGCCCTCGCCGAGGAACACCTGCCGGGAGAACACGCCCAGCGGCCGCTCGCTGATCTGCATCTGCACCTCGTCGGCGGTGGTGGGCCGGCGCTCGGCCTTGACGGTGAGCACGTTGCGTTCCACGGTCAGCTCGACGGCCTCCGCAGCCACACCGGGCAGATCGAACTCGACGACATAGGTGTCGCGGTGCCGGTAGGCGTCCATCGGGAGCGGCGCCGGACGCGACCACGTCCCGGAGGCGGCGCCGAAGGCCTGACGGGCCAACCGGTCCAGCTCACCGAACGGATCGACACGCATCAGCATCGCAGGTGCACTCCTTCCCTCGACCCCAGGCCGGTGCGATACCCACCAGACCTGATCGTCACTGACGATGCTCACAACATACACTCACCACTGCAATATTCCGCAACTATCGATCACAGTTTCTGCGTGCTGCGGTGTGGCGCACAGTAGGTGGAGCTGTGGTCAGAGCAGTGATCAACAAGGGGTGATCGGATCGGCGGCCTGCACGATGCCGCGGGACGGACAGTGACGTCCTGGCAGGTCTAGGAACTTCAGGAGACACTTGACAGAATCTCTAGTCGGTGGTAGAGGTAATACGCGAGAAGCGGTACATGACCTGGTGTCGAAGTTGACATTGCCGGGGAGTGAATCGACGATGCGGAACACGAGCCACGCGTTGGTGACCAGCGAGTTCGTCGAGCTGGTCTGCGCGAACCAGGCCTGGGTGCGCGCCGAGTTCGACGCGATCATCGCCGCGAACTTCGGGAGTTCCTCGGGCCTCTCTGTGGGCTCACTCTCTCGGCGTTCCCGCCAGCCCCGAGCTGGCTCCGGGCCCTCCCGGCCGCGTCGCGGCCAGGGCCGAGCTCGTGTCTCGGACGCCGGTGGCTCCCGGTCGGCGCAGGTCCTTCCGGCGCTGCGGGGTGGCAGTCGGCAGCGTTCCCCTCCGATGCCCAGCCCTGTTCTGGTGACCAGGAGAGCCGGCAGCACGGAAGGCAGGTGATACGACGTAGATCCGTCGGAAACCCCGTACCGTCCGGAGGGCGTTCTCGGCGCGGGACATCCACGTCTCATTCGCGCCCACGGACTCCTGCCACTGCAGGTCGGACAGGGGTCGGGGCCCTGCGTCTCGTGACGCATCGCCGGTAGCCCCGCCGTGAGAACGTTCCTCCGAAGCAGAAGGAGCTCGATCCCGAGAGCCAAGCTCTGCAGCGCATCGGGAACGCATCGAGCCTCGACCTGACACTGCTCGGCGAATGCCGGTTCCGGCCCCGCCGCCGCAGGTGCGGCGGGGCCGGAACCGCGAAATGGTCAGGATCGCTCGCGGCGTGTCAGGAAGGGTTGGGAAGAACCCCGAGCTGGTGTTCGAACCCCCCGGACACGACTCGGACACGACCGAGCCGCCTCCGGCCAACGGTCCGCCGGAGGCAGCTGATGGGAACCACGCAGAAGGAGGCGCGTGTGATGCTGATGAGGACCGACCCGTTCCGGGATCTCGACAGACTGACCCAGCAGTTGTTCGGGGCCAACGGCACCGCGACCCGGCCGACGATGATGCCGATGGACGCCTACCGCTCCGGCGACGAGTACGTGGTGCAGTTCGACCTGCCGGGTGTGGCCCCGGACTCGATCGACCTGGACGTGGAGCGCAACGTGCTCACGGTCAAGGCCGAACGCACCCCGAACTACGACGAGGGCGCCGAGGTGCAGGTGTCCGAACGGCCCCGCGGGGTGTTCTCCCGCCAGCTGTTCCTGGGCGAGACACTCGACCCGGACAACATCACCGCACACTACGACGCCGGCGTGCTGACGCTACGGGTGCCGATCGTCGAGCAGGCCAAACCCCGCAAGATCTCCATCGGCGGCGGGAGCGCGGCCAAGCAGATCAACCCTTGAGAAAGTCCGATCGCGCCCGCCGCCTGCTTGACCCGGGCGGTCCCGACCGCCCGGGTCAAGCCGCGGCCGGACATGTCAGACCCGTCGAGCAGCAGGAACATGACGATTCTGCGCGCACCGGCTGGCAGCTGACTCGACTGACCGGCGAGCTGACCCGGTCTGGCCGCGCTGCTGGCCGAACAACCGCCAGCCACCTGTACCCGGTTCGCCGCTCGCCATCACCGTGCAACGTCGGCCAGCCGCTGTGGTCCTGCACCTCGCCGGTGAGGTCGACGACCACACCGGCCGGCAGCTCGCCGCTGCGGTCGAGACCGGTCTCGCCGAGGACACGGAATCATCGACAGCAGCGCCTGAGCTAGCGATTCGCCCCGGGCTCTGCCTGCTTCGTCGCAGGGGTCAGGCTGTGCAGGTCAGCCGCCGGAGGCGTCGGGGTGAGGGGCGGCGCTACCGACGGTGTCTGGTCGAGACCCGGCGTCGTCGTCGCCCCAGCTCCCGTCGGGTCGTCGGCTACCCCGGAACCACCGCCATCGTCACCAGGGCGGGAAAGGGTGACGGTGGTGCGGTCGACGCCGGGGGCGGTCTCTCGAACCGTCGGAGTGAGCGCTGCTGACGGGGCCGTCCTGGCCGGTGAACGCGCGGATCCACGGTCGGAACCCGTGCCCGGCCGGTCGGGAGTAGCGGGCGCGCCGCCACCTGCCACGGTCCCGATCGAAGTGCCGGAGTTGCCGCCGCTCAGCGATCCACCGTGCACCAGCTCCACACCGGTGACCGCCAGCATGGCGAGTACGAACCCGCCCACGGCGGCCACGAGCGCGGTTCGGAGTCCGGCGCGACGGCCGGTGTGACCGGTACGGCCGCTGTCCCAGTATTTGTCGTGGTAGCCGGGCCTGTGTCCGCGGATAGTGGTCAGTCGGGTCCGTACCGTCTTTCCGGCCTGCTCGAGCCACCGCTGGTACAGCGCGGCCGCGACCGTACTGATCGCTGAGCCCACTGCGGCTCCCATCACGGTGCCCTCGGCCCCGAACGTCGAACCGATCACGGCACTGGTCGCCGCAGCGCCCGCGCCGGCCAGCAGCTTGCCCGGGCTCAACTCGGCCACGACGGGCCTGCGGGAGGGCCGGCCTGGTGGCGGCGCTACCCCCTGGCGGTTCGCCGGGTGTTGCTGCGGCGGGGCGAGCTGCGTTCCTGCCCGGGGATGCGAGAGCGGCGGCACCCGCGGTGCTTCCTGCGCTCGCCCCGCCGAGGATGGCACCGACTGCTGGCCGTGCTGGTCGGCGCTTCCCCGGAGGCAGGGCGTTCTCCGGTTCTGTCGCGTGATGTCGGACGCGTAGCGCGCTGTAGCGCTGGGAGACCCGCAGCGGCCTGTGGCGCTGTGGCTCGGGTGATGCCGGATCTGACCACGGCGGGCGCACTGCGCTGCCGTGGAGGACGTCGCGGGTCGTTGACCCACTGTGAGCCGTCGGTCGTGCATTCCTGTCTCGCTGTGCGGTTGGTCCGGTCTGGGCACAATGCGCAGCCTGAGTGCGAACCGTCGTCAAGTGCTCGTCAAGACAGACGTAGATCCGCAAGCGGCTGATGTGCAGCAGCGTCATGGTCGACGGGCGGGCATCGGGTTACACACACCACTACGCGGTACGGCCGCCGGTGCCCGCGGACGTCAGGGCAACCTCCTCGATCGCCGCTGCCGTCAACGGATGCAGAACGGGAAGCCGGCGCGAATCAGGCCGGCGACGGGCTGTCGGCCGTCAGGGGTGCGTCCCAGCGCGCTCATGCGCGTTCTCCCGGGTGGACACCCGTCGACCGCGACGACAACATCACAGGAGGTCATCGGTCCACGGTGAGCGCTCGGCCACCGTCGGCAGCCCCGAGGTGACCGAGCTCATGCTGCAGGGCGTTGATCTCGTCGCGAGCCTGGTCGAGCTCGTGCTGAGTGCGCTGTAGCTGATCCGTCCGCTCACGCAGGTCGGAGCGGGCCGTGTCACGTTCACGCACGACCTGGCGCTGGACTTCGGTCGCGCGATCGCGCTCGGCAGCAGCGTGGTCGCGCTCGACGATGGCGTGGTCCCGGTCGCGGCGAGCCTGATCCCGCGCGTCATCGGCGCGGCGGCGAGCCGCGTCACTCGTGGCGACCTGCTTCTCCAGCTCGACGATCGTCCGCGCCGAGCTGATGCTGTGCCCGGCGTCAAGCAGCTCCCGGATCCGCTGCGCCTGAGCAAGCTGGCGACGGGAGTAGCGGCGATGGCCGCCACCGGTGCGGTGCGGCTGGAGGACCCCGGCCGTGTCGAGGCTGCGCAGAAAGGCGGGCTGGACCCCCAGTAGCTCGGCTGCCTGTCCCATCGACACCGACGGAAAGTCCTCGTCATCGAGACGTTCAAGTCCCGCCATCTCCACCTCCCGTACACGCCCACCCCCATCAGGAGGACCCGTAAACCTCTTCAGACGCCTGAAGAAAGCATACACTGACCAACGAACTTTTCCGTGATGACCTGCGGCGTTGCCTCCCGGTCGAGGCCGTAGCGCTGCGACGGCCACCTCGTGATCGACGCAGTGGCAGGACCTGCCGACCAGCCTGGTGGAACGCGGGTCGCCGAAATGACCTGGTCTGCAGGGGCATGAGCGTGCTCGGCATCTGCGCGCGGCCCTGACGGGCTCGACGAGAAGGCGGCATGGCGCTGCGGGTGGCGGTCGTCCGGTCGACCTGATCATCGACGCACCTGTGGAAGGCTCGTCGGGCCGGTCTCCACCGCGCAACGAGTGACCACTGATCAAAGACAAGGCTGCTGATCTGCCCGCGTGGTGGACGGATGGCGAGAGCGCCCGAGCTGCAGTCGGTCTGCAGCCAGGCCAGATGTTCCGAAACCCTGCTGAAGCGACGTCCTGGCCGAACAGCACGACGAATGGGCCGAAGGACGGCGCTCCCTCGCCCTCACGAGGACGCGACGTCGGTCCGCGAGCACGCCAGGGCGCGCTACAGCCACCCTGGCAGTGCCGGCAGATCTGCACCATGGCGCCCGGTGAGCCAGGCCGCCGCGGTGGCCAGGGGCAGGTCGAGCCGGGTCGGCGGTGGGTCGTCGCCGAACTCGTGGCGGGTCCGGGGAGTCGTGAGGGTGAACGCCGGGCCCGGCCGGTCCGCCCGCCAGGCGGCGACGTCGGCGACGAGTGCGGTCAGGAAGCCCTCGGAGAGGTCGTCGAACGTGGTCCCCGTCCCGAGGTCGACGGCGTGGATGCAGGTCTCGCGGGCGCGCATCCAGGTGGTCTCGGTTGCCTGGACGACCCGTCCCTGCGCGGTGACCACCTCGTGCCCCCAGGCCTCCTCGGGGAGGTCGTCCATGGCCCGGGCCAGGGTGGTGGCCGAGTCACGCAGCCACTGGCGCAGGTCCGGGCGCGTGGCACCGGCGGTGATGTCGGCCGCGCGTTGGTCGGGCGAGGCGTACATGCGGGATTCGACGCCGGTGCGGGCCCAGTCCAGCAGGCGCCCGATGGCCTCCGCGTTCGAGGCCACGTGCGCCAGCAGGTGCCGGCGGTTCCAGCCGGTGAGGCCGCAGGGGGCGTCGAGCTCGGCGTCGCTGAGCCCGTCGACGCCGTCGAGCAGCAGCCGGAATCCGGCGTCCGCCCAGCCGCGGGTCTCGGCGGGCGGGGTCACGTCGGGATCGCCGCGCCGGCGCGGACCGCGTTGCGCTGGGAGCCGAGCAGCTGGATCTCCGTGCCGAGGAGGGCGCCGTCCCGCAGGTAGCGGGGTGGCTTGCGGGCGTGCCCGACACCGCCGGGGGTGCCGGTGGCGACCACGTCGCCGGGGTTCAGCGTGATGATCGTGGAGAGGTAGGCCACGAGCGCGACGGGGTCGAAGACCAGGTCGCCCGTGTTCGCGGACTGGACGGTGTCGTCGTCGACCGTGCACCGGATGTCCAGCGCGGGCCGGGTCCCGCCCGGCAGCTCGTCGGGGGTGACGAGCTCGGGCCCGAACGGGGTGGTCGCCTCGAAGGTCTTGCCCTGCAACCACTGTGTGGTGCGGTACTGCCAGTCGCGCATGGTGACGTCGTTGAGCACCGCGAAGCCCGCGATCGCGGCCTCGGCCTCGGCCTCGGTCGCCCGCCGCACGGGGGCGCCGACCACGACGGCCAGCTCGGCCTCCCAGTCGACCGCGCCCGCCGCGTCGTCCAGACGAATCGGGTCGGCCGGCCCGATCAGGGCCTCGGGGAACTTGGCGAACAGGGTGGGGTG
>NZ_JAJSOK010000064.1 GCF_021283305.1 Pseudonocardia kujensis | reverse complement strand
CCGCGTGGTCGTCGAGCTCGACGACCACGCGGCGGCTCCACGGCAGCGCCGTGAGCACGTCCTTCGCGTCGCTCGCCATCAGGTACGCGAAGTTCGGCGCGCAGAAGCTGGTGGGCAGCCGCAGGTGCACCACGACGTCGTCCCCGGTCACGTCGAGCGACCGGACGAAGTTCAGGTCCGTGATCGGCTCGTCGAGCTCGGGGTCGACGACGGCGTCGAGCGCCCGCCAGGCGTCCTCCCGGCGGGAGAGGGTGGCCGTGCTCATCAGGCCACCGCCACGGCCTGCGGCTCGGTGCGCTCGAGGCTGCGCGGGAGCTGCAGCTCGGCCGGGACCGGGATGTCGTACATCGCGGCGGCGTTGAGCCCGAGGATCTTCTTCTTCTGCGCGGTGGTCAGCGGCGCGTACTCGGTCAGCTCCTCCGGGATCTGGAAGTCCACGAACCGCTCGACCAGCCAGCGCGGGGTCCAGATCGCGTAGTCGCTGGAGAACTGGATCCGGTCCTCGTCCAGCCAGTACAGGAGCTCACCGATGATCTGGCCGAAGTACTTGGGCCGGGTGTGGATGAACGGCATCGCGACCGCGAGGCCTGCGTGGACGTTCGGCTCCTGGGTGGCGATCCAGCAGAAGTCCTCGAGCCGCGGCAGGCCGACGTGCTCGACCACGAAGTTCAGCTCGGTGAAGTCCGAGGCGGCCTTGTCCACGTCCGCGACGTCGAACGCGTCGCGGTCCAGCGGGCGGATGGTCGGGCCCTTGTGGATGTGGATGTTCTTGATGCCCAGCTCCTGGGCGGCCTCGAGGTAGCGGTAGGACCACGGGTCGTCGAGCTTCCAGCCGCGGGACTCGCCGTGCCACTCCGCGGTGTAGAGCTTCACGCCCCTGAGGTTGAACCGCTTCGCGTCCTCGCGGAGCTGCCGCAGCCCGCTCTCGCCGAAGCGCGGGTCCCAGCAGTGGTTGTAGGTGAGCTTGTCCGGGTTGGCCTCGGTGAGTGCGAAGGCCTCCTCGGTCTGCCCGAACCCGCCCGAGTAGAACTCGCCGAGCGCGGCGGGCTGGAAGATCGCGTGGTCGACGTGCCCGACCTCGAACAGGTCGTGCATCAGCCGGTCGCCGCCCTGGTAGAGGAACTCCTCGTAGGGCCAGACCTCGGACTCCGGGCTGAGGTTGCGGTGGTAGTCGTAGAAGCAGTCGATGAACTGCTTGCCGTGGATGTTCCGCTGGTTCTCCGGTCGGGCGTCCCACAGGGCCACGTGGGCGTCGACGATGAAGTAGTTCTCCCCGTCCTTCGAGTACATCGTTGTCCTCCTGGCTGGTCGTCGCCGGTCGTCGTCGGCAGCGGTTCGGGTCGTCGGCGACGCTAGGCAGCCGGAAGGCCCCGGTGGGGCGATCGGAGTCTCAACCTGAGACGCGGGTCGCACCGGCCCGAACCGGCGCTGTGTCACAGTCGAGGGGCAGGTGGCGCTCGAGGAGGTGCGCGTGGAGGAGATTCATCGGGTCGGCGGCGTCGTGGCCCCGCGGTTGTCCGCGTCGTGGCGGCGGAGCGAGAGCTACGGGATCCCGCTCGACGCGGTGAACCCGGCCTTCACCGGCGAGGTCGACGACCGGTCGCTGTTCTCCGAGTGCGGCAACGAGGTGCTGCGCGGCCTGCGTGACACGCTCGCCGGCGAGCCCGTCAGCCTCATGCTCACCGATGCCGACGGCCTCGTGCTCAGCCGCGTGTGCGACGAGAAGGCGCTCGTCGACGCACTCGACAAGACCTACCTCGCCCCCGGCTTCGCCTTCTCGGAGCGGGAGGCGGGCACCAACGGCCTCGGCCTCGCCCTGGCCGACCGCGCGCCCTCGCTCGTGCGCGGCGACGAGCACTACTGCACCGGCCTGTGGGGCTACACCTGCGCGGCCGTGCCGGTGATGGACCCGGTCTTCGGCCGGCTCGTCGGCAGCGTCAACCTCACCACCTGGTCGGACAAGTCCGACGGCCTGCTCCTCGCCCTCGCGCAGATGGCCGCCGGGCACACCACCGCGCTCATGCTCGCCCGGGGCCGCGGCGCCGAGCCCCGGCCGACCCCACGCGGCGAGGTCTTCCGCGTCTACTCCACTCATCGGGGCGCCGACGCCCCGCCTGCGCTCGGCCCGGCGTGGTGTGCGGCGTTCGACGAGGTGGTCGGGGCCCTGCGCGCCGGGCAGGTCGTCGCCGTGGTCGGCGAGGCCGGCGCGGGCAAGACCGCCCTGCTCGGCACCGCGCTGCGAGCCGTGCACCGCGACCACCGGATCCTCAACGCCCGGCCACCGGACCCGCGCGACGCCCAGGCGTGGCTGGCGCTGTGGACGCCCGAGCTCGCCAAGGAGACCACGAGCGTCATCGCCGGCGGGGTCGACGCGCTCCCCCAGTGGGCCGCCACCGAGCTGGCGGGGATCGTCGCGGCCGCGCCGCGGGCGTCGCTCGCCGTCACCGCATCGGAGGCCGCGGCGATCCCGGCGTCGCTCGCCCGGCTCGTCGATCTCGTGGTCGAGGTCCCGCCGTTGCGCCGCCGCCCCGACGACGTCCTCCCCCTCGCCGAACACCTCGGTGCCCGGGCCCGCGGACGTGAGGTCCGGTTCACCCCGGCCGCGGTCAAGGCGATGCGGACCTTCTCCTGGCCGGGCAACGTCGAGCAGCTGCGCCGGGTGGTCCGCGAGGCCGTGACCCGCAGCGACGTCGTCGACACCCGGCACCTCGCGCCCGAGGTGCTCTGCGGCTCCAGTCGTACGCTCACCCGGATCGAGACCCTCGAGCGCGACGAGATCGCCCGCTGCCTCGCCGAGCCCGGCGTCACGGTCACGAAGGCCGCCGAGCTGCTCGGGATGAGCCGCGCCACGGTCTACCGCAAGATCGCGCAGTACGGCCTGCGCACCTCCTGATCCCGCGCGTCGGCGGTTTCGGGCGGCCGAGTGTGCGATCTCGGACGGTCGTCGCCCGGCGGGGCCCGCCTGCACGAGCCGGGAGTGCGGCGCGCGACGATGGCGCGGTGAGTGAGGACGCTGCCGGGGCGACCGAGTGGGCCGTGCCCGGGCAGGTCGGCGTGGGCCCGTGGGAGGGGCCGTGGCCCGACGACCCGCGCTACGACCCCGAGCTCCTCGAGCACGGCGACCGGCGCAACGTCGTCGACGCCTACCGGTACTGGCGGCGGGAGTCCGTGGTCGCCGAGCTGGCCACCCGGGCGCATCCCTTCCACGTGGCGATCGAGAACTTCGGCCACGACCACAACATCGGGACGGTCGTGCGCACGGCCAACGCCTTCGCCGCGGCCGCGGTGCACGTCGTCGGACGACGACGGTGGAACCGCCGGGGCGCCATGGTCACCGACCGCTACCAGACGCTGCACCACCACGAGACCGTCGCCGGGCTGCTCGCCTTCGCGCGCGAGCACGGGCTGGTCGTGGTGGCCGCGGACAACACCGAGGGCGCGGTGCGGCTGGAGACCGCCGCGCTGCCGCGGGACTGCGTGCTGTTGTTCGGGCAGGAAGGCCCGGGCCTCACGCCGGAGGCCCGGGCCGGGGCCGATCTCCTCGTCTCGATCGCCCAGTTCGGCTCCACCCGCTCGATCAACGCCGGCGTCGCCGCCGGGATCACCATGCACGCCTGGATCGGCCAGCATGCCGATCTCTCCCGCGCCTGGTAGCGACTTCGCGCGGCGGTGAGCGCCGCGAGCGTGTCGGCGCGTCGCGCCGGCAGCGCTCCCGTCACGCCGACGGTGATCAGCGCGACGGGGCGAGGGCGGCCGGTGGCCCGCCCAGCAGCTGCTTCGCCCCGCGGGTGACGTCGTCGGCGAGGACTTCCTCCTCGCCGACGGCCACGGCGTCGAGGATCCGTGCGGCGACCTGCGCCGGCGGGATCTTCGCGACGTCGAGGCCGGCGGTCATGTCGGTGTCCATGTAGCCCATGTGCGCCCCGACGACGAGCGTGCCCTGCCCGCGCAGCTCGGCTCGCACCGAGTTGGTCAGCGACCACGCCGCCGCCTTCGACGCCGCGTACGAGCCGGCGGCCGGCAGCGCCAGCCAGGACAGCACGGAGAGGACGTCGACGACCGCGCCGCCGCCGTGGCGGGCGAGGACCGGGGCGAACGCCCTGATCACCTGCACCGGCCCGAGGAAGTTCGTCTCCCACTCGGCCCGCACGGCGGCGAGGTCGGCCGTGAGCAGCGGCCCCGCGCCCGCCCGGCCGGCGTTGTTGACCACGAGCGAGACGTCGGTGAGCGACTCGGCCGCCCGCCGGACGGACTCCGGGTCGGTGACGTCGAGCCGCACCGGGACCAGCCGCTCGTCCGCGACCGACGCCGGGTCCCGCACCCCCGCGTACACGGTCTTCGCGCCGCGGTCGACCAGCTGCCCGGCGAGCTCCCGGCCGAGCCCGCGGTTCGCGCCGGTGACCAGCGCGACGCTTCCGGAGATGTCCATCGTCAGAGCCTCTCGATGAGGGTGGCGTTGGCGGTCCCGCCCGCCTCGCACATGGTCTGCAGGCCGTAGCGGCCGCCGGTCCGCTCGAGCACGCCGAGCAGCGTGGTCGCGAGCCGGGCGCCGCTCGCGCCGAGCGGGTGGCCGATCGCGATGGCGCCGCCGTCGACGTTGACCTTCGCCGGGTCCGCGCCGGTCTCCGCGAGCCACGCGAGGACGACCGACGAGAACGCCTCGTTGACCTCGAAGGCGTCGATGTCCGCGATCGTCAGCCCGGCCCGGGCCAGCACCTTCGCCGTCGCCGGGATGATGCCGGTGAGCATGAGCACCGGGTCGTCGCCGGTCGCGACGGTGGTGTGGATCCGGGCCCTCGGCCGCCAGCCGCGCTGCGCCGCGATCTCGCTCGTGGTCACGACGAGGGCGGCCGAACCGTCGTTGATCGGCGAGGAGTTGCCCGCGGTGACCTTCCAGTCGAGGTCGCCGAAGCGGTCGGTCCATCGGGGGTCGGCGAACGCGGGCCGCAGCCCCGCGAGCGCCTCGAGGGTCGTGCCGGGACGGACCGTCTCGTCGCGCTCGAGCTGGGTGACGGTGCCGTCGGCGTGCGTGACCTTCAGCGGCGCGACCTGCGAGGCGAAGAACCCCCGGTCCCAGGCGGCCGCCGCGCGTCGGTGGCTGGTCAGCGCGAACTCGTCGAGCTGCGCGCGGGACAGGCCCCACTTGCGCGCGATCAGCTCGGCGCTCACCCCCTGCGGGATCAGCCCGCCGGGGTAGATCCGGGCGATCGACGGGCCGTGCACGTCGGCCCGCGCGCCGTCGACGTTCCCGGAACTGCCGATCGGCACGTGCGACATCGACTCGACGCCCGACGCGACGACCACGTCGTAGGCCCCGGCGAGCACGCCCTGGGCCGCGAACGACAGCGCCTGCTGGCTGCTGCCGCACTGCCGGTCGACGGTCGTGGCCGGTACGGACTCCGGCAGGCCCGCAGCCAGCGCGGCGAACCGGGTGGTGTTGCCGCTCTGCTCGCCGACCTGCCCGACGACACCACCGATGACGTCGTCGACCTCGCCGGGGCGCAGGCCCGGTACCCGCTCCACGGCGCTCCGGATGGCGTGCGCGTGCAGCTCGACCGGGTGCACCTCGGCGTACGCGCCCCCCGGCTTGCCCTTGCCGACCGGTGTCCGGACGGCCTCGACGATCACCGCGTCCCGCATCGGATCCTCCTCGATCTGAGTCCTTCGATGAAACTCAGTCTGCGTTGCCAACGAAAACTCAGCAAGGGTGTGTCGCGTCACGCCGTTCCGGGGTGCAGCACCGCCTTACCTCCGACGTCATCGACCGGTGGCGCCGCCCGGGCGAGGCTCGACACGGCAAGCGGACCGAGGCAGCCCAGCCGAACGAGGAGGAACGACCATGACCGCCTACGCGATCGCCCACCTGCGCAACGTCACCCCGAACGCCGAGATCGTGGAGTACCTGGAGCGGATCGACGCCACGCTCGCGCCCTACGGCGGCACCTTCGTGGTCCACGGCGACCTGCCCGAGGTGCTCGAGGGCGAGTTCCCCGGCAACCTCGTGGCGATCGCCTTCCCCGGGCTCGAGGAGGCCCGGGCCTGGTACCGCTCGCCCGCGTACCAGGAGATCCTGCCGCTGCGGACGCGCAACGCCGACGGCGACACGATCCTCGTGCAGGGCGTGGGGCCGGAGCACCTCGCCACCGACGTCCTGGCCGGTCTCCCCGTCGAGGCCGCACGGTGACGAGGTGACCCGCGGGTGGCCGGGGCGCGGGCCGCGGACCCTCGGGCGAGGGCGGAACATCAGGAGCGGGCGGCGCGGTACTCGGCGAGCCGTGCCATGACCCCCTCGCCGACCTGGTCCGGGTGGCCCGCCTCGTACGGCGGCTCCGGGTCGTACTCGACCGAGACCTGCGCCGCCTGGGCGGCGACCTCGTCGACCAGCCGGGCAACCAGCCGGATCGCCATGTCGATGCCGGACGAGACCCCGGCAGCGGTGATGATCCGCTGCTCCGGCAGCTCGACCACGCGCTGCCGCACGGGCTGCGCCCCGAAGCGCGCCAGGACGTCGACCGCGCCCCAGTGCGTGGTCGCGGGCAGGCCGGTGAGCAGCCCGGCCGCGCCGAGGATCAGCGACCCCGTGCAGACCGAGGTGGTCGCGCGCGTACCGGGATGGACGGCGCGCACCCAGTCGACGAGCGGACTGCCGCCGAGGTGGTCCCGGCTGCCGATCCCTCCGGGTACGACCACGACCGCGGGATCGGGGACCTCGGCGAACGTGGCGTCGGCCGTGAGGCCGAGCATCCCGTTCTCGGTGCGGACCTCGTCGCGCTCGGCACCGACGAACACCACCTCGAGCTCCGGGACGTGCTGCAGCGCGTCGTAGGGGCCGATCGCGTCGAGGGCGGTCAGGCGGGGGAAGAGCGGGATTGCGACCTGCATGGCGGGCTCCTTCGGGCAGGGCGGTACGTGCAGTGCGGTACGGGCAGGGCGGTACGGGGCAGGGCAGGTAGGGGTGGCCGGCGGCGGTACCCGGGCAGCGGTGGGTGTGCGGGATCAGCTCCCGGCGACCCCGGGCCGGCCGGCGAACCGGCGCCGGTAGTGGTCGGGCGCCACTCCGAGCCGGCGGAGGAAGGCGCGGCGCATGGTCTCGGCCGAGCCGAAGCCCGCCCGGGAGGCGACCGCGGTGACGGTGAGCCCGCCCGACTCGAGCAGGCCGCGGGCCGCCTCGACCCGCACCCGCTCGACGTACACCCCGGGTGGGGTCCCCACGAGCCGGGTGAACTCGCGGGCGAAGTGCCGCTCGCTCATCCCGACCCGCGCGGCGAGCACGGGAACCCGCAGGTCCGCGGACGGTTCGGCGTGCACGATGTCCTGGGCCGCGCGCACCGACGGGCGCGGGGCGGGCGGCGCCCAGACCGGGCTGGCGTACTGGCTCTGCCCGCCCGCTCGGCGCACCGGCAGCACCAGTTCGCGCGCCACGCTCTGCGCCACGTCCGGTCCCAGGTCCTCCTCGACCAGCGCCAGGGCGAGGTCCATCCCCGCGGTGACACCGGCCGAGCTCCAGATCCGGCCGCTGCGCACGTAGATCTGGTCCGGCCGCACCTCGATCTCCGGGTGCTCCTGGGACAGCCGCTCGGCCCACCGCCAGTGGGTGGTCGCGGGCTCGCCGCGGAGCAGCCCGGCCGCCGCCAGCAGGAACGCTCCGGTACAGACCGACACGAGCCGCCCGGTCTGTGGTGCGACCTGCCGGATCCAGCGCACCAGCTCGCTCTCGTTGCCGCGGCTGCCCGACGGTCCCTGTCGCCGCGCACCCCCGCCGCCGGGCACGAGCAGGGTGTCGATCGGCCCGGCCGGCAGCCCGCTGCGGGCGACCAGGTCCAGCCCGGTCTCCGAGCGCACCGGACCCGGCACCACGCCGACCAGCTCGACCTCGTACCCCCGGCCGCCCGCCATGGCGGTCGCGATGCGCAGCACCTCGTGCGGCCCCACGACGTCGAGCGGCTGGATGCCGTCGAACAGGGGGACCACCACGCGCCGCCGGCCGGATCGGTGGGTCATGACTCCACGGTCGCGGTGCCCGCGGATGGCGTCAACGACGGGCATCCCTCGGATCCGGCCACGGATCCCGCCGCCACGAGCCGCTCACCCGCAGAACCGGCAGGGCAGGTCCTCCCCGGCCTCCTCGGCGTAGCCCTCCTCGGGGACGACCAGCAGCGCCTCGACCGGTGGCCCGCCCGGCATCCGGTACAGCCGGTTCGCGCCCAGCAGCCAGTCCGCCGAGTCGGGGAAGGCGAGCAGGCTGACCAGGCCCTCGGGCAGGCCCACCGTGTCCCCCGGGCCGAGCCGGCCGCCGAGCCGGACGTACTCGCCCAGTCGGTTGAGCGCCCGCGCCGCGGTGGCCTGGTCGACCGCGAACACGATCAGCTCGGGATGGTCGAACCCCGACAGCCCGACCGTGTAGACGAAGGGCGGGCCCTCCTCGTCCCCCAGCACGGCCTGCAACGCCCAGCCGTGCCGGCGGATCGTCTCGCGCTGCCAGGCCTCGTACTGGTCGATGCGGTGGACCAGCTCGGAGGGGATCTCGGACGGGATCTCGGGGTTCATGCCGCGGACGGTAGGCCCGACCCCCGACAGAAAATCTCTGCGATGATCGCCGCGATGACGAGCCTGTGGACGGACCGGGCGGCCGCCGCGGAACGCGCGGTCACCCGTCGCTACCTGCACCGCGTCGGTGGGGCGCTGCCGGCCACCCGGATCGGGCGGATCCGCAGCCCGCGGCCCGCCGCGCCGCGCGAGCGCGCCCGCGCGCTCGTCGGCCCGTGGCACTACTGGTGGCAGGCCCACCTGCTCGACTGCCTGGTCGACGCCCAGGTCCGGGCGCCGGAGCCGCGACGCGCGGCGGCGATCGCGGGGCTGGTCCGCGGCGTGCGGGTGCGCAACCTCGGTCGCTGGACCAACGACTACTACGACGACATCGCCTGGTTCGGCCTGGCCGTCCAGCGGGCCGGGGTTCGGGTGCGCAGCCGCCGGGGCGCGCTCGATGCCGTCACTGCGCGAATCCGCGCCGCGCACACGCCGGCGGGCGGCGGCGGGATCTGGTGGCGCCGGGGCGACGACTTCAAGAACGCCCCGGCCAACGGCCCGGCCGCGATCCTGCTGGCCCGCACCGGGTCGCGGGAGGACCTGGTGACCGCCGCCGCGCTCACCGACTGGATGGCCGCGACGCTCGTCGATCCGGCGTCGGGCCTGGTCCGCGACGGCGTCCGGCTCGACGCCGAGGGCGCGGTCCGCGCGGTCGTGGCCACCCCGTACACGTACTGCCAGGGCGTGTACCTCGGCGCCTGTGTGGAGCTGGCGCAGCGGGAGGGCGACGTGCGCTGGGGCGACCGGGCCGCAGCGGTGCTCGCGGCGACGGCGCGCGGGCTCGCGGAGCCGGGTGGCGTGATCGGCGGCTACGACGACGGCGGCGACGGCGGGCTGTTCAACGGGATCCTCGCCCGCTACCTGGCCGACGCGGCGGTCCGGCGGCCCGAGCTGCCGCACGCCCGCGACCTCGTGCTGGCCAGCGCGGAGTCGGTGTGGGAGAACCGCGCGGACACCGCCGCCGGCCCGGCGTTCGCCCACGACTGGCGCCGACGCGCCCGCAGGCCCGCCGCCGGGGCGCCGGAGGGGGACCTGTCGGTGCAGCTCTCGGGATGGATGCTGCTGGAGGCGGCGGCCCGCCTGGAGCGCGCCGGCGCCTGACGCCGAAGGGTCAGGGCCGCTCGATCGCCGCAGTGTCGATGTCCGTGTCGATGTCCGTGTCGATCCCTGTGTCGATCCCTGTGTCGGTCTTCGGGTCGACCCCGGCGTCCGCCCCGGCCCCGGCGTCCACCTGCGCCTCGTCGTCGACCGGCTTGCGGACCTCCATCACGTACCGGACGACCCCGACGGCCGTGCCGACCACGAAGAAGGCGATGGCCGCGACGACCGCCACGTGCCGCACCCACGGGATGCGGTCGAGCAGGCCGGCGGCGTAGTAGCCCAGCATCAGCAGGGTGGGCACCCACACGACGGCGCCGACCAGGTTGGCCAGCAGGAACTTCCGGTTGTCCATCCGCGCGGCGCCGGCGATGGCCGGGGCGAGCGTGCGCACCCACGGCACCCAGCGGGCGACGACGATCGACCAGAACCCCCAGCGGTCGAGGAACCGTCCGGCCCGGTCGAGGTTCTCCCGGGTGAGGATCTTCCCGCCCTTGCGAACCTTGATCCGGTTCCCGGTGTAGCGGCCGACGAGGTAGCCGACCTGGTTGCCCGCCACGGCGACGATCACGGCGGCGGCCGAGAGCAGCCAGGCCGAGACCTCCTGGTCGTGCGCGGCGAGCACCACGCCCGCCGCGACGAGCAGCGAGTCGCCGGGCAGGAACAGCCCGATGACGAACGCGCACTCGAGGAACACGAACGCCAGGACGACGACCCAGACCGTGACCGGCCCGGCCGAGCCGAGCGGGTCGAAGGCCAGGACGGTCTGTCGCACGTGCTCCTCCTCCGATCAGCGGTGGTGGCCGGGCGGCCGCTCGTCGGGCCGGACGACCGGGATGCGGGTGGTGGCGTCCGGGTCGTACCCCTCCGCCGCGCCGGTGCCGGTGGTCCCCGGAGCGCCGGCCCCGTGACCCTGCCGCCGGGCGCGCAGGAACTCGATCGCGATCGGCACGATGGAGATCAGCACGATGAGGATCAGCATCAGCTCGATGTTGTTCCGCACGAACTCGATCTGGCCGAGGAAGTAGCCGAGCACCGTGACGCCGGCGGCCCAGGCCACGCCCCCGATCAGCGAGTACGTGAGGTACCGCTTGGCCTCCATCTTCCCGACGCCGGCCATCACGGTGATGAACGTCCGGACGATGGGCACGAAACGGCCGAGGACGATCGCGCGGTTGCCGTACCGGTCGAAGAACTCCTGGGTCTTCTGCACGTGTTCCGGTTTGAACAGCCTGCTCTTCGGCTTGTCGAAGATGGCGGGGCCGGCCTTGCGCCCGATGCCGTAGCCGCACGCGTTGCCGACGAAGGCCGCGACCACGAGCAGCAGGCAGACCACCCACAGCGGGGTGCGGATCGCCCCCGTCGCCACGAACAGGCCGGCGGTGAACAGCAGGGAGTCACCCGGGAGGAAGAACCCCAGCAGCAGACCGCACTCGGCGAACACGATGAGCGCCAGGCCCAACAGTGCCCAGGGGCCGAGCCAGCCGATGATGACGTCGGGCTTCAACCATTCGGGGCCCAGGGCGAGCGTGTGGGTCACGGCGCCGACGGTACCGGGCGTCCCTGTGGGTCCCCTCAGCCGACCGTGGGAAGGACGCCGGGGAACAGCAGCGAGACGAGCCCGATCCCCGCACCCAGCACCAGGCCCGCGAGCAGCGCGATCACGAGCGCCCACACGATCTGCCGGCGCAGGGCGGCGTCGGGCCGCGGCTGCGGGGACCGCCGGGCGGCGGGCGCGGCCGGGTGCACCCCCGGCGCGGCGGCGGAGGAGACCGCCTGCGCGTGCAGCGCCTCGGCCAACCGGCGACCG
This sequence comes from Pseudonocardia kujensis, assembly GCF_021283305.1. GTDB lineage: Bacteria > Actinomycetota > Actinomycetes > Mycobacteriales > Pseudonocardiaceae > Pseudonocardia > Pseudonocardia kujensis. Next base: position 33,961 of record NZ_JAJSOK010000064.1, on the reverse strand, counting down.
GGGTCGACGGCCGGTTCCGGGTTCACGTACGGGTTCATCGTCGGTGTGTCCTCCCGGACCTATCTTCCCCCGGACCGTTCGGCCATGACACGCGCCACCGCGTCGAGCGCGCGGCTCGCCGTCGACTTGACGGTGCCGCGGGTGATCCCGGCCGCCTCGGCGATCTCCGCCTCGGAGAGGCCGCCGTAGTAGCGCAGCACCAGGACCTCGCGCTGCCGCGGGGGCAGCGTGGCCAGGGCGTCGACGACGGCCTGGTGCTCGGCGGAGAGCATCGCCAGCGACTCGGCGGACCGGGCGTTGACCTGGTGCGGAGCCACGTACTCGCGGGCGGTGCGGCGCCGGCGCAGGACCGACCGGGACCCGTTGACGACGGCGGTGCGCAGGTACCCGACGGCGGCGGCCTCGTCGCGCAGCCCGGCCCAGTGCCGGTGCAGACCGGCGAAGGCCTCCTGCACGACGTCCTCGGCGGTGGCGGGCTCGTCGACGAGCAGCACGGCGAGCCGGACCAACCGCATCCGGTGGTCGCGGTAGAGGTCGGCGAGCGTGAGCGGGCCGCCGACGGCCTGGGGCGGTGGCGCGGCGAGTGCCGGGTCGGGGCGCGAGTCGATCCGGCGCAGCCTGCTCAGCGTGCGCTCGACCGTGCTCTCGTATCCACCGGTGTCCACCGGATGTGCGCCAGCCCCCACGGGGCCACCATATCGGGGGTGAGATTCGTGGAGACGGAGCTCGCGAAGTCGACCATCGTCGCCGTTCGGCGCCTCGGCGCCCGTGCGTGATACTGGCGGCGAACGACGCGGACCCGAGGAGGGCACTTCAGATGCCGATCGCCAGCCCCGAGATCTACAACGAGATGCTGGACAAGGCCAAGAGCGGGGAGTACGCCTACCCGGCCATCAATGTGACCAGCTCCGAGACGCTGCACGCAGCCCTGCGCGGCTTCGCCGAGGCGGGCAGCGACGGCATCGTGCAGGTCTCGACGGGCGGTGCCGAGTTCCTGTCGGGCACCCGGGTGAAGAACATGGTGACCGGTGCCACCGCGCTCGCCGAGTTCGCCCACGTGGTCGCGGACTCGTACCCGATCAATGTGGCGCTGCACACGGACCACTGCCCGAAGGACAAGCTCGACGGCTTCGTCCGCCCGCTGATCGCGATCAGCCAGGAGCGCGTGGCGAAGGGCGGGAACCCGCTCTTCCAGTCGCACATGTGGGACGGCTCCGCGGTCGAGCTCGAGGAGAACCTCAAGATCGCGGCCGACCTGCTCGACGAGGCGGCCAAGGCCAAGATCATCCTCGAGATCGAGATCGGGGTGGTCGGCGGCGAGGAGGACGGCGTCGCCAACGACATCAACGAGAAGCTCTACACCGCGCCCGGTGACTACGAGCGCACCGTGGAGGCCCTCGGCGCCGGCGACAAGGGCCGCTACCTGCTCGCCGCGACCTTCGGCAACGTGCACGGCGTCTACAAGCCGGGCAACGTCAAGCTGCGCCCGGAGATCCTCAAGGAGGGCCAGCAGGTCGCCTCGGCCAAGCTGGGACTGCCGGAGGGCTCCAAGCCGTTCGACCTGGTGTTCCACGGCGGCTCGGGCTCGCTGCTCGAAGAGATCCACGAGGCGCTGAGCTACGGCGTCGTGAAGATGAACGTCGACACGGACACCCAGTACGCCTACACGCGGCCGATCGCCGGGCACATGTTCGAGAACTACGACGGCGTGCTGAAGGTCGACGGCGAGGTCGGCAACAAGAAGACCTACGACCCGCGGTCCTACGGCAAGAAGGCCGAGGTCGCGATGTCCGAGCGTGTCGTCGAGGCCTGCGAGTCGCTGAAGTCCGCCGGCAAGTCCCTGGCGGGCTGAGCCCGGCCGGATCGCACCAGGGGTCGACGGGGCAGGATGGAGGCATGAGTCTGCACGGCAACCTGCTGGGCCCCGAGCCCACGCGCCTGCCCGTCGACCCCGCCGCGGCCGCGCTGGCCGCGGGCGAGGACCCGGCCGACGTCGCGGCGGCCAACCCGGCGTCGTCGATCGCCTGGGCCGTCCTCGCCGAGAACGCCCTGGCCGAGAAGCACACCGTGGCGGCGTACGCGTACGCCCGCACCGGCTACCACCGCGGCCTGGACCAGCTGCGCCGCAACGGGTGGAAGGGTTTCGGCCCGATCCCGTGGTCGCACGAGCCGAACCAGGGCTTCCTGCGCGCGCTCGGTGCGCTGATGCGCTCGGCCGAGGCGATCGGCGAGACGGACGAGGTCGAGCGGATCCGCGGGTTCCTCGCCGACTCCGATCCCGCCGCGGCCGCCGCGCTGGGCGTGTCCTGACCGCTGCGCCGTGAACGTGGCGGCGCGGGCGCGCGCCCGGCTGCACCTGGGCGCGCGCCGCCTGCGGATGTCGGCGGTGCCGATCGTCCAGTGCGGGCTGGCGGCGGGCCTGGCGTGGTTCGTGGCGGCCGACCTCGTCGGGCACCCCCGCCCCTTCTTCGCCCCGATCGCCGCGGTGATCAGCCTCGGCGTCTCGCTCGGGTCCCGGTTGCGCCGGACCGCCGAGCTGGTGGTGGGGGTGAGCCTCGGGGTGCTGGTCGGCGACCTGCTGGTCGCCGCGATCGGCTCCGGACCCTGGCAGATCGCCCTGGTCGTGGCCCTGGCCATGGCCGCCGCGGTGTTCACCGACGGTGGCACCCTCATCGTCGCGCAGGCCGGCTCGTCGGCCGTGCTCGTCGCGACCCTCCTCCCACCGGGGCAGAGCGGCGGGATCGACCGCTGGGTCGACTCCCTGATCGGCGGCGCGGTCGGGCTGCTCGTCGCCGCGCTGCTGCCGTCGCACCCGCTCGGCCCGGTCCGGCGGCAGGCGCGCCGGGCCCTCGACGAGCTCGCCGCCGTGCTCTTCGGCGTGGCCGAGGCGCTGCGGCAGCGGGACGAGGCGGCGGCGGCCGAGGCGCTGCAGCGCGCCCGGCGCAGCCAGCCCCTGGTCGACGAGCTGCTCGCGTCGGTGAAGTCCGGTCGCGAGGTCACCGCGGTGGCGCCGCTGCGGCGCCCGCACCGCCCCGAGCTGACCCGCTTCGCCGAGCTGGCCCAGCGCACCGACTACGCCTTCCGCAACACCCGGGTCCTCGCCCGTCGCGCGCTCACCGCGCTGCAGGACGACGAGCCCGCCGTCGAGGCCCTGCCCGACGCCGTCGCCCAGCTCGCCACCGCGGTGCAGAAGCTCACCACGCAGGTCGGCTCCGGCGACCGGGAAGCGGCCCGGGAGCCGATCCTCGACCTCGTGCACGACTCGCCGGTCCTGGGGGCCGCCGCCGGCGACCTCGGCATGTCCGAACAGGTCATGGTCGCCCAGCTGCGGTCGATCGCGATCGACCTGCTGCAGGCGACCGGGCTCAGCCGTCCCGAGGCCCAGGAGGCCCTGCGCGCCGCGCTCTGACGCCCTGTGCGCGGTACGGCGTGCCGGAACACCCCCGGCCCCACGGGCGCCGACCCCACGGGCGCGGACCGCACGGGCGCGGAGCCTGGCTCAGGGGGTCCGCAGCGCCAGCTCCCGGCCCGCCCAGCGGCGGCGCAGCCAGCGGTCGTGCGAGGCGACGACGACGGCGCCCGGCCCGGTGCCCAGGGCCTCCTCCAGCTCGTCGGAGAGCCGGGGGGAGAGGTGGTTGGTGGGCTCGTCGAGCAGGAGGAGCTGCGGCGGGTCGGCGATCAGCAGGGCGAGCGCGAGGCGCCGGCGCTGCCCGACCGACAGGTCGCCGACCTGCGCGCCCAGGTCCCGCGGCGCGACGAGGCCGAGCGACACCAGCGGCACCGCCTCGGCGCGCTCGGGGCCCAGCGTGCGCTCCCAGGTCTCGCGCACGGTGCGGTCCGGGCGGGCGAACACGGTGTCCTGGGCGAGCAGCCCGACGCGCAGCCCGCGGCGCCGCCGGACCTCGCCCTCCGCGTCGAGCGTCGCGGCCAGCACGGCGAGCAGCGTGGACTTGCCCGCCCCGTTCGGCCCGGTGACCAGCAGCCGCTCGGCCGCGGTCACGTCGAGCCGGTCCAGCGCGAGCCGTCCGGGCACCCGAACCGCGCGGAGCGCGACGAGGACGCCGTCGGGCGACTCCGCCGCCAGTGCCGGCGCGCGGAACCGCAACGGCGCCGGCGGACGGCGCACCTGGTCGCGCTCGAGCTCCTCCAGCCGCCGGGTCGCCGCCCGGACCCTGCTCGACACCTGCCGCTCGACGCGCTGCGAGCGGCGCCCGTACCCCATCTTGTCCCGGTCGGGCATCACACGGTCGTGCGCGACCCGCCGCGAGGTCACCGCGACGGAGTGTCGCAGCTCCGTGAGCTCCTCCTGCTCCTCGGCGAACCGGCGCTCCCAGCGCTCCCGCTCGGCGCGCTTCGCCGCGAGGTAGTCGGTGTAGGTGCCGCCGTAGCGGGTCGGCCCGCCGAGGGCGGGGTCGAGGTCCACGACGTCCGTGCAGACCGCGTCGAGGAACGCGCGGTCGTGGCTCGCGACCACCACGGCGCCCGGCATCCCGCGCAGCTCCTCCTCGAGGAACGCCGCGGCGGCGTCGTCGAGGTGGTTGGTGGGCTCGTCGAGGAGCAGCGCCACGGGCCGGCGGAGCAGCAGCGCGGCCAGCGCGAGCCGCCCGCGCTGGCCGCCGGAGAGGGTGCCGAGCGCGCGCTCGTGCCCGACTCCGCCCAGCCCCAGCCCGGCGAGGACCAGCTCGGCCCTCCGGTCGGCGTCCCACGCGGCGTGCCGCTCGGCCGACTCCAGGCGCTCGCCGTAGGCGGCGAGGAGGTCGGCGTCGTCGGGCGCCCCGGTGAGCGCACGGCCGATCCGGTCCAGCTCGGCGAGGTCGGTGCGGGCCTCGCGCAGGGCGTCGTCGACGACGTCGGCGACGGTGGACGCCGGGTCGTACGGCATCTCCTGGTGCAGGAACCCCAGGTCGGCCGGCCGCGTGACGGTGCCGCCGTCGGGCTCGTCGGCGCCGGCGAGCAGCCGCAGCAGGGTGGACTTGCCGGCCCCGTTCTCGCCGATCAGGCCGATCCGCCGGCCCGGGGCGGCGGTGAGGGACACGCCGTCGAGCACCCGGCGCGTGCCGAGCGTGCGGACGAGGTCCTGGGCGACCAGGGCAGAGGGAGCGGACATGGCGACACCACCGGGGAAGATCGGGATCTCGCGCCCGCCGGGCTCGTGCCGCGGCCGCGGGCGCAGGGTGGTGTCAGAGCTCCATGATGCGAGCACCCTCGCCCACGGCGCCCCGCACGCGCAACCGATTAACCGTCGAGAAGATCCATCGGAGCGATCGCCGCAGGTCGGGCGTCTGCGCGGAGCGTGCCGCGCAGCGCGGGAGGAGTCTTCCGGACATGATCGTCGCCCGTGGACGGAGCTGGTCGGAAGCCGACCCTCCCGGTCCACGACGAGCGATCATGCCGCGGGACCTGGTCCGTGATCGCCGGTCGTGGAGGTGGGAGGTCGGTTCTCGACTCCCACCGTCCCGAAGAGGTGATCATGGCGGGGAAGCCGTCTCCAGACGTCCGCGCTCCGGACGCCCGCGCCGGGCCGTCGCCGGTGGGGGCCGCCCCACCGCGGGCTCGGGGGCCGGCCGGGCGGACCGGGGACGGCCGGAGGAGAAGCCTCCGGAGCATGACCACCACCACCCGGACGCCCCCGGCCGTCGTCGCCCTCGCCGTCGCGTTCTGGTTCACCGCCCTCGGCTGCGGGGTCGCCGAGACCCTCGTCCGGCTCGCGACGCCCGATCCGCCGGGTCCGGTCTCCCTCGCCGCCCGCTTCGTGCTCCACCTCTGCCTCGCCGGGCTCGTCCTGGCGCTGTACTCCGGCCGCGTCGCGGCGCGCCGGGCGGTGGCGCTCCTGATGGGCCTGCTCGGCACGGCCTCGCTCGTCGTCGAGCCGCTGCGGTGGCTCGCCGCGGGCGGCTCGGTACCGGAGTTCCTCGCCGCCGCCGACGGCCCGACGATCGCGGTCGTCGTCCTGCGCGCGGTCCACGTGCTGGCCGTCCTCGCCGCCGTGACCGCGATGTTCCGGCCCGCCGCGAACGACTGGTTCCGCGCCGTTCCGTAGTGGTACGCGCACATTTCCGCACCGCCTCCCTCACGTGGCGGAACCGCCGACGTCACGTCCTGAGTACGTTCCAGAGCGGTGACCTGGGCGTCACAATGGGTGCGCGACACTGGTCCGGACGACGGCGGGGTACGTCCGGCCGGGTCCCGGGGAGGGTCGAAGAACGATGCAGTTCCTGATCAGGTGGGTGCTGGCGCCGCTGGTGCGGATGATCTGGCGGCCGCGGGTGCAGGGGGTGCAGAACGTCCCGGCGCACGGGCCGGTGATCTTCGCCGCGAACCATCGCGCGGCCGTCGACACGGCCGTGATCCCGCTGGTCACGCCGCGACCGGTGGCCTTCCTCGCCAAGGCCGAGTACTTCACCTCGCGCAGCCTGAAGAGCCGCCTGATGGGGCGCTTCCTCGGCGCGCTGGGCTACGTCCCGGTCGACCGGGCCAACGCCAAGGCCGGGCTCGCCGCGCTGGAGGCGGGGCGCACGGTCCTGCGGGCCGGCGGCGCCTTCGGGATCTACCCGGAGGGCACGCGGTCGCTCGACGGGCGGCTGCACCGCGGGCACACCGGCGTCGCGTCGCTGGCGCTGTCCACCCGTGCCGTCGTGGTGCCCGTCGGGCTCGTGGGCACCGAGAAGGTGCAGCCCGTCGGGAAGAAGCTGCCGCGGGTGGCCCGGGTCGAGGTCCGCTTCGGGCGGGCGCTGGACTTCAGCCGGTACGACGGCCTGGAGGGCTCCGCCGCGATCCGCCGCGCCGTCACCGACGAGATCATGGACGCCATCGCCGGCCTGAGCGGCCAGGAGTACGTCGACCGCTACCACCGCCGCCCCGGCGAGGCCGCGGCCGCGTGACGGCCACGGCGCCCTGATCAGGGAAGGATCACCCCGTTCCGTCCGGTGTGACCGACCCCGGGTAGGGCAGGATCCGTCCATGACGGATCTCGCCGAGGAACTGGCGACCGCGGTCGACCGCGACCTCGCCCCGGTCGACGCCCTGCTCGCGGCCGCGTATCCCGGCGACGTCGGGACCCGGCAGCCCGTGCACACGGTGTACGTGCCGGCGGACCGGTTCGACCGGTCCGTGTCCGCCGCGTGGGGTGCCACCGCCTGCGAGGTGTTCGACGCCCACGCGCCGGGCCAGGCCGAGCTGGCCGCCTGCTGGGGCGTCCCGGCCGCGGCGGCCGACGCGCTGCGCGCCCGCGTGCGGGACAAGCTCGTCACCGAGCCGATCGAGGACCTGCGGATCGACTTCGAGGACGGCTACGGGGTGCGGCCCGACGCCGAGGAGGACGCCGAGGTCCGCCGCGCCGCTGCGGAGCTGGTCGCCGCCGTCGACGCCGGGACCGCGCCGCCCTTCACCGGGATCCGCTTCCGCAGCCTCGAGGCGGCGACCCGGCGGCGAGGGCTCCGCACCCTGAGCGCGTTCGTGGCCGAGCTGGCCGCCCGCGGCGGCGTGCCCGCGGGGTTCGTCGTCACGCTCCCGAAGGTCACCGCGTCCGCCCAGGTCACCGCGCTCGCGGACGTGCTCGACGCGCTCGAGGAGGCGCACGGCCTGCCTGGGGGCACCCTGCGCTTCGAGATCCAGGTCGAGACCCCGCAGACCGTGATCGGGCTCGACGGCGCCTCGCCGCTGCCCGGCATGATCGCCGCCGCCGAGGGCCGCTGCGCCGGCCTGCACTACGGCACGTACGACTACTCCGCCTCGCTGGGCATCGCCGCGGAGTACCAGAGCACGGAGCACCCCGCGGCCGACCACGCCAAGGCCGTGATGCAGGTGGCGGCCGCGGGGACGGGGGTGCGGCTGTCCGACGGCTCGACCAACGTCATGCCGGTCGGCAGCCCGGAGGCGGTGCGCGCGGCCTGGACCCTGCACGGCCGGCTCGTCCGCCGCGCCCTCGAACGCGGCTTCTACCAGGGCTGGGACCTGCACCCGGCGCAGCTGCCCAGCCGGTTCACCGCGGTCTTCGCCTTCTTCCGCGGCTCTGCCGACTCCGCCGCCGCCCGGCTGCGCGCGTACCGGGAGCGCGCCGACTCCGGGTTCCTCGACGAGCCCGCCACCGCCACGGCGCTCTCCGGGTTCCTGCTGCGCGGCATCGACTGCGGCGCGCTCGACAGCCGGTGGGTCGAGAAGGAGACCGGCGCGGACCTCGGCGAGCTCGCCGTGCTGGCGCGCCGCTCCACGCGTTCGCCGCGCTGACCGGGCACGGGGCCCGACCGGCACGACGCTGACCGGGCACGCGCTGACCGGCACGGCGCTGACCGGCCCGGCGCTGACCGAGCACGCGCTGACCCGGCGTCGGCGGCGTCGGGGTCGACCCCACCCCGGCGGTCGGGTCCACCCCCGCCGGTTCGGGTGCGCGCTCCCTCGTCCGGGCGCCCCCCGCACGACCATCCTCCGCTGGACCCGCCGCGGGGCCCCGTGGCCGGGCTCCGCGGATCGGGGAGGAAGGACAGTGGGGACCAGGAGAACCAGGGGCGCGGTGGTCGCCGCGCTCGCCGCGGCGGGGGCGGCGGTGCTCTCGTCGTGCGCGGTGCCCGGGATGCTGCTCACGGCACCGACGCCCGCACCGGCAGCGGCGCCCGTCGTGGCGGGACCGGCGGCGCCGCCGGTGGCACTCGAACCCTTCTACACACAGGTGCTGGCCTGGGGCCCGTGCCTCCCGCTCGCCGACGGCGACCGCGAGCGCGAGCTCTTCGGGGCACCGGGCGTGGAGTGCGCCCGGCTGACCGTGCCGCTCGACTACGACGAGCCGGGCGGCCGGACCGCCGAGATCGGCGTCCTGCGGGCCCGCTGGACCGGCGAGCGGGGCGAGGGCGACCGACGGATCGGCTCACTCGTGCTGAACCCCGGCGGACCCGGCGGTTCGGGCATGGACCTGGCGGCGTCCTTCGCCGCGCAGGGGGCGGCCGGGGTGTTCGACATCGTCGGGTTCGACCCGCGGGGGGTCGGCAAGAGCACGCCGACCATCGACTGCACCACCGACGCGGAGTGGGACGCCCTCCGGGCCGAGTCGGCCAGGGAGGTCGTCGCCGAGGGCCCGGCGGCGGCCGAGGAGCAGGCGCGGCAGGACGCGGAGCGCTGTGTGCAGCGGTCCGGCGGCGCCGACGTGCTGGCCCACTCCGGCACCCGGGACGTGGCCCGCGACATGGACGTCCTGCGCGCGGCGCTCGGGGACGAGAAGCTGACCTACCTCGGCTATTCCTACGGCACCCGCATCGGGTCGACGTACGCGGAGATGTTCCCGGGCAACGTCCGCGCCATGGTGCTCGACGGCGCCGTCGACCCGACGCAGACCGCCGCCGAGAGCGCTCTCGCGCAGATGGCGGGTTTCCAGGGCGCCTTCGACGCCTACGCCGCGGCCTGCACGCAGCACGACGGCTGCCCGCTGGGCGCCGACCGGTCCCGGACGACCGCGGCGTTCCAGGGCCTCACCCGGCCGCTGCTCGACCACCCCGCACCCGTGGCCGACGGGCGCACGCTGTCCTACGGCGACGCCGTCACCGCCGTGATCGCCTCGCTCTACAACCCGGCGGCCTGGCCGGACCTGACGAAGGGGCTCGTGGCGCTGCGGGCGGGGGACGGCACCCCGCTGATGGCCGAGGCCGACCGCTACTACGGCCGCGGGCCCGACGGCCACTACGGCAACGACCAGGAGGCGCTCATGGTCGTCAACTGTGTCGACGGGGACCGGATGACGGACCGGGCGCAGCGCGCCGACCTGCAGCGCCGGGCCGCCCAGGTGGCGCCCTTCGCGGACCCGGGCCTGCCCGTCGGCGACGGGGCGCTCGACACCTGCGCGATGCTGCCGGTCACGCCGACCTCGCAGCCGCACCTGCCGCACGCCGAGGGGCTGCCGCCGACCTTGGTGATCTCGACGACGGGTGACCCGGCCACGCCCTACCGGGCGGGTGTCGACCTGGCCGCGGCACTGGGCGCGCGGTTGATCACGGTCGAGGGGACCCGGCACACGGCCGCGTTGCAGGGGAACTCCTGCGTGGACTCGGCGGTGGGCGCCTACCTCGTGAAGCTGAGGGTGCCCTCCGAGGACCCGCACTGCCGTTTCGCGGACGGCTGAGCGACCGACGAGGGCCCGGCGGCAGCCACGCCGCCGGGCTCTCGGGCGCCCACGATGTGCGTCGTCGGGCCTGCGATGCTCCCGCGCGTGACAGGCATCAGCACGCATGTCCTCGACGCCGCCCTCGGCCGTCCGGCCGCCGGCGTCGAGATCACCCTCACTGCGCCCGACGGCACGACCTGGTCCGGGACGACCGACGCCGACGGTCGGGTCGGCGACCTGTACACCGGTGCGCTCGCCCCCGGCACCTGGACCGCGGTGTTCGCGACGGGCGCCTACCACGCCGCGACGGGCCAGGAGCCCTTCTTCCCCGAGGTCACGATCTCCTTCACCGCGGACCCCGCGCGGGGCCACCATCACGTCCCGCTCCTGCTCTCGCCCTTCTCGTACACGACCTACCGCGGCAGCTGACCCGTGCGCCAGGCGCAGGTCAGGGCCGGACGAGCAGCCAGTCCGCCGTGTGCCGGTACCAGGTCCAGCGCGGGGCGGGCCGCGGGTGCGGCACGCCCTCGACCTCGACGCGGGCGCCCGTGGACCCGATCTGCAGGGCCCGGCCGGTGGCCGCCCGCACCCCCCTGCCGGGCAGCGCCGACACGCCGCCGGGCCCCGGCACCGCGACGAGCCGGCGCACCCGCCCGCGCAGCACCAGCGCGTTGTCGCAGTAGGCCTCGCCCTCCACGTCCCGCAGCACGCCGCGGCCGACGAGCACCCCGCCGGCGTCGTCGCGGATGAGGGGCGTGGGCCGGGCCGGCCCGTCCAGGGCGAGGGCCGCCGCGTCCCGCGGCAGCTCCCAGGCGAGCGCCGCGGCCGAGCGCCGCACGGCGGGCACGAACGCCACCTCGACGTGGAGCAGGTCCCGGCGCAGGAGTCTGACCAGCACGGACGCGAGGTCGGCGTCGTCGCCGTGGACGATCAGCCGCCGCGGTTCCCGCTCCTTCAGCACCGGATCCACGTCGTCCTTGCCGGGCCGCGCCGGCAGCGCGACCGCCGGGACGTGGGCCAGCACACCGGGCACCCGTCCGAGCCGTGCCGCCGGGCGGCTACCGTGGAACGGGAAACGGCGCACCGGCCTGTCGCCACAGGTCAGCAGCACCAGTTCCTGATCGATCGAAGCCACCTGATCGGTTACCCTCCCGCCGCAAGCCAGGACTGGAGTTTCACATGCCGGCGATCGTGCTGATCGGTGCCCAGTGGGGCGACGAGGGCAAGGGCAAGGCCACCGACCTGCTCGGCGGGTCCGTGCAGTGGGTGGTGCGCTACCAGGGCGGCAACAACGCCGGCCACACGGTCGTGCTGCCCGACGGGCAGGACTTCGCCCTGCACCTCATCCCCTCGGGCATCCTCACGCCCGGGGCGAAGAACGTGATCGGCAACGGCGTGGTCGTGGACCCGGGTGTGCTGCTCGACGAGCTCAAGGGCCTGGAGAACCGGGGCGTCGACACCACGGGCCTGATGATCAGCGCGGACGCGCACTTGATCATGCCGTACCACGTGGCCATCGACAAGGTGACCGAGCGCTTCCTGGGCAAGGCCAAGATCGGCACCACGGGCCGCGGCATCGGCCCCGCGTACCAGGACAAGGTGGCCCGCGTCGGCGTCCGGGTGGCGGACGTGCTCGACGAGAAGATCCTGCACCAGAAGGTCGAGGCGGCCCTCGACTTCAAGAACCAGGTGCTGGTCAAGGTCTACAACCGGCGGGCGCTCGACCCGGCCGAGGTCGTCGACACCGTGCTCGCGCAGGCCGAGGGCTTCAAGCACCGCATCGCGGACACCCGGCTGCTGCTCAACCAGGCCCTCGAGGCGGGCGAGACGATCCTGCTGGAGGGCTCGCAGGGCACGCTGCTCGACGTCGACCACGGCACCTACCCCTTCGTGACCAGCTCGAACCCCACCGCGGGCGGCGCCGCGGTCGGGTCGGGCATCGGGCCGAACAGGATCGACCGGGTCATCGGGATCCTCAAGGCGTACACCACGCGCGTCGGGTCCGGCCCCTTCCCCACCGAGCTGCTCGACGCCTCGGGCGAGTTCCTGCGCAAGGCCGGCGGCGAGGTCGGCGTGACCACGGGGCGCCCGCGGCGTTGCGGCTGGTTCGACGCGGTGATCGGCCGCTACGCCCAGCGCGTCAACGGCATCACGGACTTCTTCCTCACCAAGCTCGACGTGCTGTCCACGCTCGAGCGGGTGCCGATCTGCGTGGCCTACGAGGTCGACGGCAAGCGCGTCGACGACATGCCGATGACCCAGACGGACATCCACCACGCCGTGCCGGTGTACGAGGAGCTGCCCGGCTGGTTCGAGGACATCTCGGGCGTCCGGGAGTTCGACGACCTGCCGGCCGCCGCGCGCGACTACGTCCACCGCATCGAGGAGTTGACCGGCGCGCCGGTCTCCGCCATCGGCGTCGGGCCGGGCCGGGACCAGACGATCACGCGCGAGGTCTGACCCGCGCCAGGATCACCGAGCCGCGGGCGACCAGCCGGTCGCCCGCGGTGACCCGGCACGTGGTGAACACCGTCCGGCCGCCGATCCGGTCGACCGTCGTGACCAGCTCGATCCAGTCGCCGACGTCGACGGGCGCCAGGTAGTCCAGCGTCATCGTCATGGTGCTGACGCCGGACCCGTCGGCCATCGCGGCGCGGGCGCCGCGGGAGGCGGCCACGTCGACCGCCGTGGCCAGGAACCCGCCGTGCGCCCGGCCGCGGACGTTCGCGTGCTCCGGACCGACCCGCATGCCGAAGACGTGCCTGGGCGCGTCCGGGCGGTGGTAGAGCCCGCCGAGGTGCTCGAGGAACGCCGAGGTCGGCAGGAGTTCGAAGCCCTCGGGCACCCCGTTCGCCGCGGTCATGCGGCGCACGAGCCGGTGTCGACCGAGCGGGTGAGCCCCGGAGCGGTGCCGAGGGCCTTCGCCACCTGCTGCGCCGTGAGCACGAAGCCGGTCTCCGAGTCGTCGAGCGCCGCGCCGAACACCACGCCCAGCACCTCGCCGTTCGGCGCGATCATCGGGCCGCCGGAGTTCCCGGACTGGACCTTGGCCCGGACCGTGTAGACGTCCCGGGTCACGGTGTTGGCGTCGTAGATGTCCGGGCCGCGCAGCTGGATGCGGTCGCGCACCTTGCCGGCCGAGATGGTGTACGGGCCGTCGAGCGGGTAGCCGAGGATGATCGCGTCGTCCCCCGGGGTGGCCGCGGCCGGCGCGAAGTTCAGCGGGTCCGCGTCGAGGTCCGGCACGGCCAGCACCGCGACGTCGACCTCCGGGTCGTAGCTGACCACCCGCGCGTCGAGCTGACGGATGCGGTTCGACGACGTCGTGACCTCGACCGTGGTGTCCGTGGTCCCGGCGACGACGTGCGCGTTCGTCATGACCCGATGCGGGGCGACCACGAACCCGGTGCCCTCCAGCTGCCGCTGGCAGGACGGTGCGCGGCCGTGCACCTTGAGCACGCTGCCGCGCACCTCGGACACGATCGGCAGGTTCAGCAGCGCCGGGTCCGGTGGGCCGACCTGCTGGATCGGCGTGGCCTGGAAGGGGCTCAGCACGTCCGGGAAGCCGGAGCGGTCCAGCAGCGTGCGCAGCTCGGCGGGCAGCGAGCGGGCCTGGTCCGGCATCACCGAGTCGACGCCCTTGAGCACCTCGGACTGGCGCACGCTGGAGGCCAGGCCCGGAAAGCTCGCCGAGGCCAGCGGCAGCGCCACCAGCCACGCGGCGAGCACGACCGTGACGCCCTGGACGATCGCCCCCAGCGTGGAGTCGACGGCGAGGAAGCGCTCACCACGGATCCGGTCGCGGATCTTGCGGCCCAGGTACACGCCGAGGGTCTCGCCGAGCGCGACCAGCAGCACCACCACCACGATGCTCACGATGATGCGCGTGGTCTGCGCCTGGATGTCCGCGACCAGCAGCGGGGCGACCCGTACACCGATGATCGCGCCGCCGAGCACGCCGACGAAGGACAGCAGCGCGACCGCCATCCCGTGCCGCCACCCGGACACCGCCGCGATCAGGGCGAGGACGACGACCGCGACGTCCACCCAGCTCATCGAACGTCCTCGTGGGTCCGATCGGCCGTCCTCACGTGCCCGCAGCCTCCTGCCCGCCGTGTCGGCGTCCGTTGCGGTCGCCACCGCGTGCCGAGCGAGCTGCCGACCACGCCGCGCCCAGGTCCAGGACCCGGGACTCGTCCCAGGGATGCGCCCATCCCGCGCGATCCAACAGGCCGGACAATAGGCCCCCGGTGAAGCCCCACACGAGCACCCCCGCCACCAGGAAGGCCGGGCCGCGGTGCCCGCTCGGGTGGAGCGTGGTGATGCGGTTCGCCGGGTCGACCAGGTCGGCCACCGGCACCCGCACGACGGCCGCGGTCTCGGCCGGGTCCACGGCGCGCACCGCGCTGGGCTCGGCCCAGTGCGCCAGCACCGGGGTCACCACGAAGCCCGAGGGCGGGATGAACAGCTCGGGCAGCAGCGCCAGCGGGACGACGCCCGCGGGGTCCAGCCCCGTCTCCTCCTCGGCCTCGCGCAGCGCGGCCCCGAGCGGGCCGGCGTCGCCGGGGTCGATCCGGCCGCCCGGGAAGGCCACCTGACCGGCGTGGTTGCGCAGCGTGGAGGCACGCTCGACGAGCAACACGTCAGGCCCCGCCGGACCCTCCCCGAAGAGCATCAGCACGGCGGCGCGCGGTCCGCCGGCGGGTGGCGGGACGCGGTGCGGGGCGAGGTCGTAGGCCTCGACGCTGCCGAGCGAGCCCAGCAGGGGCTCCAGGAAGGCGGGCGCCGCCTCCGGGTGCACGTCGGTCATGGGGACAGCTTGCCGACCGCGGCGGCGACCTCGTCGGCCGACCCGAAGGGCACCGGGGGATAGACCCGGGCGACCGACCCGTCCGCGCGCACGACGTAGCTGGCCGGGATGGCCGGCGGCACGGCCAGCGCGGACCGCAGCGCGCCGTCCGGATCGGTGACCGACGGGAGCCGGACGCCGATCTCGGCGAGCAGCGCGAGCGCGGCCTCGTCCGTGTCCTGGACGTCGACGAGCAGCACCGGCGCGGCGCCCGGCCGCGCGGCGTACTCGGCGATCGCGGGCAGCTCCTCGCGGCACGGTGCGCACCACGAGGCCCACACGTTGACCAGCGCCGGACGGCCGGCGAGCGCGCCGCCGACGTCGACCGGGGTGCCGTCGGCCAGGCAGGGCGCGAGGACCCCGGCGAGCGGCCCCGACCCGCCGGTGCCCGACGGGCAGGGCGGCAGGTCGGCGCGCGCCCGGAGATCGGTGAGCCGGGCCGGGTCGGGCGCGGCGGTCGTGGTCGCGGCGGCGCCGCTCGCGCCGCCGGACGGCGCCCGGTCGCGTGGCCAGAGCGCGACCACCCCGATCACCACCAGCACGAGCACGAGCACCGTGCTGACCAGCTCCGACCGGTGCCGCCGCAGGACGGCCCGCCGACCGGTGCTCATCGCGGGCTCATTCCCCGCCCAGCCCCGCCAGCTGCAGCAGGTGCGGCGCCTCCGGGCCCTTGACCAGCTTGGCCGCGGCGACCGGGTCGGTGGGTCCGAGGCCGAACGACGGGCAATCCATCGCCAGGGTGCACGCTCCGCAGGCCGGCTTCTTGGCGTGGCAGACCCGCCGCCCGTGGAAGATCACGTAGTGCGACGCCATGGTCCAGTCCTTCTTCGGGACCAGGGCGCCGACCTCGTGCTCGACCTTGACCGGGTCCTCCTCGGTGGTCCAGCCCCAGCGGCGGACGAGCCGGCCGAAGTGGGTGTCGACGGTGATGCCGGGGATGCCGAACGCGTTGCCCAGGATGACGTTCGCCGTCTTCCGCCCGATTCCCGGCAGGGTGACGAGATCGTCCAGGTTGCCCGGCACCTCGCCGTCGAACCGCTCGACCAGGGCGGCGCCCAACCCCATCAGCGCGTTCGCCTTGTTGCGGTAGAAGCCCGTCTGCCGGACGTACTCCTCCAGTTCGGTGCGGTCGGCGCCGGCGTAGTCCGCCGCGGTGCGGTAGCGCGCGAAGAGCGCCGGGCTGATCTCGTTGACCTTCTTGTCGGTCGACTGCGCGGACAGGATCGTGGCGACGGCGAGCTCGAGCGGGTTCGTGAAGTCCAGCTCGCAGTGCGCGTCGGGATACGCCACGGCGAGCGCCCGCAGGATGCGCCCGACCCGCCGGGCGCGGCCGATCCCGCTCTCCCCGGCGGCGATCCGCGCGGACAGCTTGGCGACCTCGCGGCTGGTGGGACGCCGGAGTGTGGTGGTCACAGGGCGAGACTACGTCCGCCCACCGACAACCCCGGGCGCGGTACGCAGCGTGACGGGACCGTCGCCGCAGGTGGCGGGTCTCGATCGCGCATCGATCGCGACACGCGGGGGCCCCGGTGCGGCCGGGGCGACGGGGGTGCGCCATCATCGACCGCGACATGACTGCCTGGTTAGCCGTCCTCGTGCCGCTCCTGGTGATGTTCTTCGCGCTCGGCATGGAGCGCGTCGAGTCCCGGATGCGGGAGTCCACCGTGCGGCAGGACGAGCTCGACGAGCTGCTCGAGCGTCCCCGCCCCGACGAGGTGCGCGCGTTGTTCCGTCAGGGCACCGTCCGTGCACTGGAGCTCTTCCGCCTGCGCAACCGGGGCGGGAGGCGCGGGACACGCCGGAGTAAAGTCTCCTCGTAGCCCGTTCGGCCCGTGAGGGTCGACCGGGAAGGGGGGCCGAACGGGTCGGTCCGCGGTGCCGGGGTACCCCAATCCGGGCATGGTGTTCACACGTCGTCTCGTCACATTGTGCGGAGCGACCCCCTAGACTGGCGCGCCGATGATCCACCGCGTGGCTGCGGTGGAGGTGGACGAGGAGCAGGTGTTGTGGACGATGTTCTGATCCGGGCAGGGATCTTCCAGGGTGTGGAGCCGCACGCCGCCGAGGTGCTGGCCCAGACCCTGGAGCCCGTGGAGTTCCCGCGCGGGCACGTCATCTTCAGTGAGGGCGAGCCGGGTGACCGGCTCTACATCATCGCCAGCGGCAAGGTGAAGATCGGCCGGAAGTCCCCGGACGGCCGCGAGAACCTGCTGATGGTCGCGGGCCCGTCGGACATGTTCGGCGAGCTGTCGATCTTCGACCCGGGTCCCCGCACCTCCTCCGCCACGTCGGTGACCGAGGTCCGCGCCTACACGATGGACCGCGCCGCGCTGCGCGAGTGGATCGGCAAGCGCCCGGAGATCGCCGAGCAGCTGCTGCGCGTGCTGGCCCGCCGGCTGCGCCGCACCAACAACATGCTGGCCGACCTGATCTTCACGGACGTGCCCGGCCGCGTCGCCAAGTCGCTGCTGCAGCTGGCCCGCCAGTTCGGGTCGCAGGAGTCCGGCCTGCTGCGCGTCACGCACGACCTGACCCAGGAGGAGATCGCCCAGCTCGTGGGCGCCTCCCGCGAGACGGTCAACAAGGCGCTGGCGGACTTCGCGCACCGTGGCTGGCTGCGCCTCGAGGGCAAGAGCGTGCTGATCCTGGAGCCCGAGCGGCTCGCGCGCCGGGCCCGCTAGAACCTACCCGCGCCACCCCCGCGGTGGCGTGCGGCAAATAACTGGTACGGCCGTACCAGATCGTGCGATCCTCGACGGCGTGTCCGTCTCGCTCGCCGACTACCGCGCTGCCGTCACCGCCCCCGGTGCGGCCGTGCCCGTCCTCACCTCCGCGGTGGGACGGTTCCCGGTCGCCATGTTCAGCTTCGCCACCCTGCTCTACGTGCAGCGCGAGTCGGGGTCGTTCGCGGTGGCCGGCGCCGTCTCGGCGGGATCACTGGTCGGCGTCGCGCTCGGTTCGGTCCTGCAGGGCCGGTTGATGGACCGGCGCGGGCCGTCGAGGGTGCTGCTGGCGGCCGCCGCCCTGTTCGCGCTGGGTGCGGGCGGGCTCGTCGCGGCGGTCCAGGCGCGGGCCCCGCTGCCGGTCGTCGTCGCGATCGCGCTGTGCACCGGGCTCGTCATGCCGGCCATGCCCGGTGCGTCCCGGGCGTTGTGGGAGCGGCTGGTGCCGGCCGGGCCGCGCCGCGAGGCGGCGTACGGCTACGAGGCGATCAGCCTCGAGGTCTTCTTCGTCCTCGGCCCCGGCGTCGCCGCGCTGCTGGCCTCCACTCCGTGGCCGGGGACGGGCACCGCGGTCGCCGTGCTCGCGACCGTCGCCGGCGCGGTGGGCTTCGCGTTGAGCGGGCCCGTGCGCGGCAGTGCCCCGCTCCCGTCGACGGGGTCGTCGCCGTGGGGCGCGATCGCGAGCCCCGGCATGCGGACGACGGCCCTGGCCGGGCTGGGCTTCGGGCTCGTCGTCGGCGCCGTGGAGGTCGGGGTGCCGGCCGTCGCCACGGGTCTGGGCGAGCCGTGGCTGGGCGGCGCGCTGCTCTCCGCCTGGTCGGTCACGTCCGTGCTGGTCGGCGTGCTCTACGGGATGCGGCCGTGGCCCCGCGCGCTGCACCTGCGGATGCCGGTGCTGGTCGCCGGATTCGGGGTGCTCGTGCTGGCGATGTGGCTCGCCGGGACGGCCGGCTCGCTCGTGCTGCTGGTGATCGCCATGCTGGCCGCGGGCGGCCTGATCACGCCGCAGACCACGGGGCACTCGCTGACCGTGGAGGTGGTGGCGCCGCGCGGCGCGGCCACCGAGGCCTTCGGCTGGGTGGTCACCGCGATCACCGTGGGTGCCGCGGTCGGCCAGTCCCTGGCCGGCGTGGTGGTCGAGGCGGCCGGGGCCTCCGGGGCCTTCCTCGCCGGCGGCGCGGCCGGCCTGCTCGTCGGCGCCGTGCTGTGGGCCCGGCGCCGGACGATCGAGGGCACGCCCTCAGCCGCGTAGGTGGTCCAGCTGCGCCTTGACCGAGAGCTCCGCGGCGTCCCACAGCCGCTGGTCGACGTCGGCGTACACGACCTCGACCACCTGGCGGGGCGTCGCGTCGCCGGGCAGCGTGCGCAGGGCCTCGCGGACCTGGTCGAGCCGCTGGTGGCGGTGCTCGCGGTAGGACCTCGCGACGGCTGCGGCGTCGGGCAGCTCGGGGCCGTGGCCGGTCAGCACGGTGGTGCCCGGGGGCAGGTCGGCGTACCAGTCCAGCGAGGAGAGGTACGGGGCGAGCGCGCCGTCCGGGTGGGCGATCACCGTGGTGCCGTGCCCGAGGATCATGTCGCCGGCCAGCAGCGGCGGCGGGCCGTCGCCCGGGCCCTCCACCAGGAACGACGTCGAGTCCGACGTGTGCCCCGGCGTGGCGACCACGCGGAGCTCCAGGCCGGCGGCGGCCACCACGTCGCCGTCGGCCAGGGCCTCGGAGCCCAGCACGAGGCTCGGGTCCAGGGCCTGCACCGGCGCCTTCGTCAGCTCCGCGAGCCGGCGGGCGGCGCCGCAGTGGTCGTGGTGCCGGTGGGTCAGCAGGATCCGCGCCACGGGCCCCTGCGTGGTGATCCGCTCGAGGTGCTCCTCGTCGTCGTCCTCGCCGGGGTCGACGACCACGCACTCCTCCACGCCGGGCGCCCGCAGCACCCAGGTGTTGGTGCCCTCCAGCGTCATCGGTCCCGGGTTGTTCTGCAGCAGCACCGAGACCAGCGGCGTGACCTCGCGGAGGACGCCGTACGCGGGAGCGCTCACGCCGGCCGCGCGGGCGCGAACGGGTGCTCGGACCCGTCCGGGAGGACGACGTACCGGATGCCGGCGTCGTCCTTGCGGAACTTCGGGTGCACCGGGGTCATGTCCCGACCGACGCACCCGGCGAGCGCCTGCGCCGTGGTGTCGAACGCCGCGAGGTCGCGCAGCGAGAGCAGGGTCGGCGGCATCAGCGTCATCTCGCCGGCGTCGAAGGCCTCCAGCGCGGCCTGCGGGTACCACCAGGTGGCCTCGACGGCCTCCGTGGTGTGCGCGTCCGCCTCCTGGCCGGCGGGCAGGGCGGCCACGAAGAACATCGTGTCGTAGCGGCGGCCCTCCTGCGGCGGGGTCACCCAGTGCGCCCAGCTCCGCAGCAGGTCCGAACGCAGCACGTAGCCCGAGTCGACCAGGAGCTGCGCGAGCGAGATGGTGTGCTCGGTGAGCTGCTTGCGCCACAGCGGTGCCTGCGCGGTCAGCGAGCCGGGCTCGCCGCCGGGCGGGCCGGCGAGCAGCACGCCGGTCTCCTCGAACACCTCGCGCACGGCCGCCGACACGGCCTGCCCCGCGACCTCCGGCGTCACGCCGATCAGCTCGGCCCACTCGGTCGGGTCGGGACCCGCCCAGCGCTCGGCGTCGGGCACGTCGGTGGGATCGACGCTGCCGCCCGGGAACACGGTCATACCGCCCGCGAAGGCCATCTGCTTCACCCGCCGCTGTAGGAAGACCTGCAGCGGGGCACGACCCGGCGGGGGCGCCGGGTCGTCGCGCAGCAGCAGCACCGTCGCAGCCGGCTTCGGCTGCGCGGCGCTCTCGATCGTGTTGTCACCGGCGACGCTCACGTTCGGACCTTAACCCGGCGCCCGCCGGGGACCGGCCGTGAAGATGGCCACGCCCCTTGATCGCGGTGACGCGGGCGGGCATCCCGAGCGCCCAGGAGCCGGCTGCGTCATGCATCCACGGTGCTCTGCGCAGGGCCGCCTGGTCGCGTGCGGGATCCATGACGCGGTGGGGCGTCTTCGGGCGACGGTCCGGTCGCGTGAGGGAACCGTGGCGCGGGTGCGGCCCGGGCAGGATGGGGCTCATGGACCAGCTGCGCGTCGGACTCGTCGGGGGTGGGCCGTGGGCCCGCTCCGTGCACGCCCCCGCCCTCGCCGCCCATCCCGGGGTGGAGCTCGCGGGCGTCTGGACCCGGCGGCCCGAGCCGGCCCGGGAGATCGCGGCGCTCCACGGCAGTACCGCGTTCGCCGAGGTCGAGGAGCTGTTCGAGGCCGTCGACGCCGTCGCGTTCGCCGTGCCGCCCGCCGTACAGGGGGCGTTGGTGCCGGTTGCGGCGGCGCGCGGCAAGCACCTGATCCTGGACAAGCCGCTCGCCGACACCCTGCCCGCGGCCGAGCGCGCCGCGGCGGCCGTCGCCGAGGCCGGGGTCTGCTCGACCACCGTGTTCACGCTGCGCTTCCACCCCCCGGTCCGCGCGTGGCTCGCCGGCCTTCCGACCGGTCCGGCCGACGCCGACACCACGGCCACCGCCCGCTGGCTCTCCGGGGCGCTGCTCGGCGGCCCGTACTCCGCGTCGGCGTGGCGGGCCGAGCGGGGCGCACTGCTCGACATCGGCCCGCACATGGTCGACCTGCTCGACGCCGCGCTCGGCGAGGTCGTCGACGTCGAGTTCGCGCACGCGGGCGAGCCGGACCTGTGGCGGGTCGGGCTGCGGCACGTCGGCGGCGCCCGCAGCACCCTGACGCTCTCGCTCGCGCTCCCGGTCGATCCCACCGAGATGGAGGTGACGGCCTTCGGCTCGATCGGGCGGCACGTGCTCACCGATCGGCCCGCCGACGCCACCGCCTCCTATGCCGGTCTGCTCGACGAGCTGCTCGACGCCGTGGCATCCGCGTCGGTCGACGGGCCGCACTCCGCCGCCCGGAGCCTGCACGTGCAACGGGTGCTGGCGCGGGCGGAGGAGCTGGCGCGGGGATAGCCGCCGGATCGCGCTGCCCGAGCGGGACGTGAGGACGGTTCCGGAGCTCCGGAACCGCCCTGGTGTCCGCGCAGGGCGTGGTCAGCCGGCGAGGTCCGGCGGGCCGTGGGGGCCGGAGCCGTTGCGCCGCTCGGGCGGGGTCTCCCGCACCGCCAGCTCCTGCTGGAGCAGGCGCAACAGGTCCTGCTCGCGGCTGGAGAGGGACGAGTACGCCCCCGCTGCCGTGTCCGGCCCGGCCGGCTCGGTGCTCGCCGTGGCGTCGTCGAGCGGCTCGTCCTCGGAGCGACCGCGGGCAGGACCGGGGCCGGTGCCGAACGGGTCGTCCGGACGGCTGGGCGGCACCTCGCCGGGACCGAAGAGCCCGCTGACCGGCTGGTCGGAGGTCCGGCGGATCCGCGGGATGGTCCGCGGCACCGGCCGCGGGGGCGGGAGGCCGTCGGAACGGTCCTGTGGGTCTTCCTCGGGCCGCGGCGCCGGCTCCGGGGCGGCGTCGCCGGCGTCGGCCGCGAAGTTCCACGGGTCGGGTTCGGCGTCGTCCGGGCGGTGCCGGGCGCGGCGGCGGCCCCCCGGGACGGGCCGGATGGTCGGCATCCCGTCCCGGGCGGCCCGGCGGCCGGTGGGGGCGTCGTCGCCCGTGCCGTCTGCCTGGGCGTGGGCGGGGCACTCGGTGCTCGACGGATCTGGGCCCGGCCTACCGGCCGACGCGCTGCCACGCGGGGACGCCGCAGGGGTCTCCCCGCTCGGACCTGTGAGGTCGCCGGCAGCGGGCGAGCCCGTGGTGCTGTCGGTCGCGGACGAGCCAGGGGCGCCGCCTGCGGGCGAGCCGGAGACGCTGCCCGTCGAGTGCGGGCCTGCGGCCCCGGCCGAGGACGGGTCGGCGGTGCTGCCGATCGTCGGGGAGCCGGGCGCACCGTCGGCCGACTGCGGCCCGGCGACGCTCTCCGCCGAGGCCGGGCCGGCAGAAGGGCCGGACGGTGAACCGAGGTCGTCGGTGCGCAGGAACGAGCCGGCTGAACCGTTCCGCCGCTGCGATCCGACGGTGTCGTCGCCCGTGGCCGGGTCGGGAGTGTCCGGCTCCAGGTCCCGAGTGCCGGCTCCCGGGTATGGACCGGGGGCAGCCTCGTCCGGACCCGGACGGTGGGCCGAACCCCCGAAGAGCGCGCCGAACGTGTCGCGGCGCGGATGCGAGGCGTCGCCGCCCGGGCTCGGGCGGCGGGGCCCACCCTCGAGGGGCGCGCCGGGCATGCCCTCGTCCCCGGACGGGCCGGTGAGGGGGTCGCGCGGGGACGAGCCGGGCGGATCGCCATCGGGGAAGCCGGGGAGGTCGCGGTCGAGCCCCGCCTCGCCCTCGCCGGACTCGGAGCGCGAGCCCGGGCGGTCGTGGGTGCCGGGCACCGCGGTCGGGCGGTCGTGTCCGGTGCGGTCGTCCTCACCGCGGTGGGCGTCGCCTGCTCCGAGCGGATCGGACGGGTCGATCGGCGACCGGTGGCCGGCGAGCGGCTGCTCCTCGGTCCGGACCGCACCGAGCTTGGCCGTCGCGGCGTCGGTGAACCCTTCCCGGCCGTCCGGCGTTCCGGCCGGCCGGGCGGTGCCGCTCAGCCGGTCGGTCACCGCGTTCCCCGCGCTGTCGGTCGGGCCGTCGTGCGGCGCGCCCCTGGCCGGCTCGTCGAGGTGCAGGTCCGTCCGCCCCTCGGTCGACTCGGCGTCGCGTCGACTCGTGTCGGCGATCCCGTTCGCGCGTCCGAGCAGGTCGAAGCCCCGAGGTCCGCCGAGCGGGTCGGCCGAACCGTTCGTCCGGGGGCCGGAGGCCGCGTCCGACCGGGCCGGATCCGACGGTCCCGCGCCGACCGCACGCGCGTCGCGCGAGCCGAACGGATCCGACGAGGCCGCCGGTCCCTCCCCGAGGTCCGGTCCGCCGAACAGCGCCCGGGTCTCGCTCCTGCGCTCGGGGGGGCGCCGTCGTCCACCGGCGGAGTCCGCCGCGGCGGAGGGCGCGTCCGTCTCGTCGGTCGTGAGGTCGGGCTCCGGGCGGCGCCGTCGTCCACCGGCGGAGTCCGCCGCGGCGGAGGGCGCGTCCGTCTCGTCGGTCGTGAGGTCGGGCTCCGGGCGGCGCCGTCGCCCCCCGGCCGAGTCCGCCGGGCCGAAGAGCGCGCCGCCCGGCGTCTCGGGCGCCGGCGGCTGCCGGCCCTCGAGCGGCGGGGACGAGTCCGCCGCCGAACGCGGACGGCCCGCTTCACCGAGCCCGGGGTTCAGCACGGGACCGATCGCCTGCGGGACCTCGCCGTCCTGCATCGCCGACGCCTCGGAGGGCCGCTCGGCGTCCCGCTCGACCTCGGAGGGCCCGGCCTCCGGAACGGACCGCTGCGCGGTGGGCCCGATCGCGTCGTCGCCGCTGCCGGGGCCGGGCGCGGACACGCTTGCCGAGGCGGACAGGTCCGCGTCCTCGGACGGGCCCTGCAGGTCGGCGGATCTTGGCCGACGCGTGGGATCGGTGGCGTCGTGCGCGGCAGACGGCGATTCCGGTGCGGAACCGGAGTCCTCGCCCGCGCGGGCCGCGCCGGCCGCCGGGAGGTCGGAGGCGCAGCGCCGACCTGTGGTCGGCATCGCCCAGGCACCGGACGCCCAGTCGCGCGTCCACTCCGGCGCGGGCTCCCGCTCCTCGGCGCGGCGGCGCCTCCGCCCCGTCACCGGGGCGGAGGCGGCCGGGGCCGACGGCTCGTCCACGGTGGGACCGGCGTCCTCGCCCGGTCGGGCGGCCTCGTCGACGGCCGGCGTGCCCTGCGGCGGTGTGAGGCCGACGACCGGCACGGGACCGGTCTCGGCGCGGTCGAGCTGGGCGTCGAGCAGCGGCTCGTGCAGCGGGCCGCTCAGCGGGTCCCGCATCGACGCCAGGACGGGCGGGTCCGTCTCCTCGGCCTCCTCGCGGGACACGGCCCACGGCCGGGCGGGGGTCGGCAGCGAGTCCTCGGTGCGGACGACGGGGGTCGGACGCGTGCCGGGCGTCTGCCGCGGCCCGCTCGGCGGCTCGTGTCCCGGCGCAGGCGGCACCACGCTCAGCGTGGGCCGGGAGCGGGGGGCGTGGGTGCGCCCGAACGGGCTGGTCCGGGGCTCGTCCTCCGGACCACCCGTCTCGACGGGGCCGAGGCGGGGGCCGGGGCTCGGAACCGGGCGCGGCCCGGGCCCGTCCGTGAGCGGACCGGTGCCGCCGGGTCCGGAGGCGCCCGACGGCACGCCCTCGGGTGCCTGGGGACCCGGGCCCAACGGCCGGAACGCGGCCGGCGGCTGCGACGTCGTCAGCGGCCGGCCGAGGAGCGGCCGAGGCAGCGGCGGCGGGGTGCCCGGGTCGGCGGGCGCGGGCCGGGGCGACGGCGAGGGTCGCGGGCCCGGCTCGACCGTGCCGTGGGTCGGTCGGGGCGCGCTCGGACGGCCCGGCGCCTCCTCGACCCGATCGGCCGCCGGTCCACCCGTGCGAGCGGCGTGCGGAACACCCGACGCCCCGGTGCTCGCCATGTCCCGGGCCGCGGCGCCGGAGGTCGCCACCACCGCGCCGCCGGACGTCTCCGGAGCCGTGCCGACGCCGGGCTCGCCGAACCCGGACGCCCCGGAACCCGCCGCAGAAACGGCTCGCGCTGCTTCGCTCCCGGCAGCAGCCTCGTCGGACCCCGACGCCCCGACCCCGGGAGCGGCGGAACCCGCAGCAGGAGCTGCCGCCGGGGTCTCACCGACAGGCGTCCCGGGGAAGCCCGACGCGCCAGGGCCCGCCGGCCCGTGAGCCCCACCCTGTGCACCGGTCGGAAGCCCGCCCCGAGCCCCGATCTCCCACGCTCGTTCCAGTGCCGCCCGCTGGTAGGCCGGGAGGGCGTCGGCGGGCGTGTACGCCTCCACCGACGCGGGCAGCCCGGACCGCAGCAGGTGCGCCCCGAGCCGGTACGACACGACCTCGGGCGCGATCCCGGGCCCGGCCAGCTCCACCAGCACCACCGGGTGCGGCACCGGCCCCGGCGCGGCGCCGGCGGGCGTCATCCGCCAGGCGACCCGCATCGTCGAGCCCGGCGGCGAGGTCAGCAGCCCCGCGAGCCGCTCGTCGGCGCCGGTCGGACCGGCGCCGAAGACGTGCCGGGTGCCGTCGAGCGAGCCGGCGGCCGGGGCGAGCAGGCCGTCGGCGTCGAGCTCGATCGCGCGCCGGCGGGCCAGCTCGACGACCTCGGACCGCAGCAGGGCGGGGAGCGCCGTGCGATCGGCGACCAGGGTCGCGACGAGGATCTCCAGCGCCTGCGGCTCCTCGCCGATCGCGACGAGCTCGCGGGCGGTGGCCAGCAGGTCGTCGTCGACGCGGCCGGCCAGCGCCAGCAGCAGGTGGTGCGTGCTCGGGGCAGGTGGGGCCGTCACCGGGCCCTCCTTCTTTCGGTCAGCTCGTGCCGGAGACGGCCGGCGTCGCGGACTCGGTCTCGGTGCCGGGCCGCGCCCACACGGAGCGGGACCCGACGATGGCGGCCTGGTGGTAGGCGGGCGGCTCCAGCCCGTCGGGGAGCACCTCGACGCACGGCGTCCGGTCGCCGTGCACCCGCAGCAGCCGTTGCAGGGTGCCGGTCAGCTCCCAGGCGCGCTCGGCGCCCAGGACGAGGAGCACCCGCTGCTCGCCGTGCCGGCCGCGCCGCGCGTGCCGCAGCTCCTGCGTGCCGGGGTGCCCGGCGACGACGGCCAGCGCGCCCAGCACGGCGAGGTCGGGCAGCTCGGGCCCCGCCGCGAACGCCGGATGGGGAGCGTCCGGCGTGTGCAGCGGGAGGACGGCGTCGACCAGGCGGTTCTCGCCCGCCGTGGCGGCGAGCAGAGTGCGTTCGGCGTCGGTGATCCCGACGCGGTTGCGCAGCAGGGCGCGCGGCAGCAGCGCACCGACCGGCGCCGCGGCACCGGCGGCGAGCCAGTCCCGCAGCCGCCAGAGGACGTCGTCGGGGAGCCGTCCGGCCAACCGGACGAGCAGCTCGTGCGCCGCTGCCGGCTCCACTACGCGACCTCGACGATCAGCTCGACCTCCACCGGCGCGTCGATCGGCAGCTCGGCGACGCCGACGGCGGAACGGGCGTGCGTGCCCGAGTCGCCGAACACCTCGGCGAGCAGGTCCGACGCGCCGTTGATCACGCCGGGCTGGCCGCCGAAGCCGGGCGCGGAGGCCACGAAACCGACGACCTTGACCACGCCCTTGACGTTGTCCAGCCCGACGAGCGCGTCGACGGCGGCGAGTGCGTTCAGCGCGCAGATCCGGGCCAGGTCCTTCGCCTCCTCGGCGGTGACCTCGGCGCCGACCTTGCCGGTCCGGGGCAGCTTGCCGTCGACGAAGGGCACCTGCCCCGCGGTGAAGACGAGCGAGCCCGACGCCTTGGCCGGGATGTACGAGCCGGCGGGGGCCGCCACCGTGGGCAGCTCGAGGCCGAGCTCGGCCAGCCGCTGCGTGGGCGAGGTCACGACTGCGGCACCGGGCGCTTGAAGAACGCGATCAGGTTCTCCGGCGTGGCACCGGGGACGACCGAGACCAGCTCCCAGCCGTCCCGGCCGAAGTTGTCGAGGATCGCCTTGGTGTTGTGGATCAGCAGTGGGGCGTTCAGGTATTCCCACCTGGTGACGGCCGGGGAGGTCATGGGCCGGGACTGTAGCCCGGCGCCGTCACCCGGTAGCGGGTCGGACGGCCCACAGTGCGACGAGCGGGCGTCCCCGGACGGATCGGCGGGAAGCGGGCGCCGGGACCGGTCCGGTTGGGCGGGCCGCTCGCCGCACCGCTCCGTACGCTGGTGGCGTGACGTCATCCGCCGGGGCCGCCGATCCGTGGGCGGCCCGACTGCACGTGGTCTCGGGCAAGGGCGGGACGGGGAAGACGACGGTCGCGGCGGCGCTGGCCCTGGCGCTCGCGTCGCGCGGCCGCCGGACCCTGCTCGTGGAGGTCGAGGGCCGGCAGGGCATCGCCCAGGTCTTCGACACCGCCCCGTTGCCCTACGAGGAGCGCCGGATCGCCGTCGCGCCGGGCGGCGGCGAGGTCCGCGCCCTGGCCGTCGACGCCGAGGCAGCGCTGCTCGAGTACTTCGAGATGTTCTACAAGCTGGGTGTGGCCGGCCGGACCCTGCGCAAGATGGGCGCGGTCGAGTTCGCCACCACGCTCGCGCCCGGTCTGCGGGACGTGCTGCTCACCGGCAAGGTCAAGGAGACGGTCTCCCGCCGGGAGAACGGCACCCCGGTCTACGACGCGGTCGTCCTCGACGCCCCGCCCACCGGCCGCCTGGTGACGTTCCTCGACGTCACCCGCGCGATGGCCGAGCTCGCCCGCACCGGCCCGATCCACAGCCAGGCCGAGGGCGTGGTCGAGCTGCTGCACTCGGACCGCACGATGGTCCACCTGGTCACGCTCCTGGAGGACCTGCCGGTGACCGAGACGCTCGACGCCGTGCGCGAGCTGCAGGCGGCGGACCTGCGGGTCGGCTCGATCGTCGTCAACCGGGTGCGCGAGCAGTGGCTCCCGGACCGCTCGGTGGCCTCCGCGGCGCACGGCCGGGTCGACGCCGGACGCGTCCGCAGCGGGCTCGCCACCGCCGGCCTCGACCTGCCGCCGGAGGTGATCGACGGGCTGGTGGCCGAGACCGTCGAGCACGCCGTCCGGGTCGCCGCCGAGGCGGCCGCCGGGGAGCGGCTGACCCGGGAGAGCGGGGACGTCGCGCGCCTGGAGCTGCCGCAGCTGCTCGGCGGCGTCGATCTCGGCGCCCTCTACGAGCTGGCCGAACACCTGTGCGAGCAGGGGGTGCGCCGGTGAGCCCCGCCACCCCGCCCGTGCTCGACGCCGACGCCCTCATCGACGACCCGGACACCCGGATCCTCGTCTGCTGCGGTTCCGGCGGCGTCGGCAAGACGACCACGGCCGCCGCCCTGGCCCTGCGCGCGGCCGAGCGCGGCCGGAGCGTCGTGGTGCTCACGATCGACCCGGCGAAGCGGCTGGCCCAGGCCCTCGGCCTGGACGAGCTGAGCAACGAGCCGGGCTCCGTCCCGGGCCTCGACGGCTCCGCGAAGGGCGGCTCGCTGCAGGCGATGATGCTGGACATGCGCCGCACCTTCGACGAGATGGTGTATGCGCACTCGACCCCGGACCGGGCCGAGAAGATCATCGCGAACCCCTTCTACCAGACGATCTCCAGCTCGTTCTCCGGCACGCAGGAGTACATGGCGATGGAGAAGCTGGGCCAGTTGTGCGCCCGCGGCGAGTGGGACCTGATCGTGGTCGACACCCCGCCGTCGCGGTCGGCGCTGGACTTCCTCGACGCCCCGCAGCGCATGTCGACCTTCCTCGACGGCCGCATGATCCGGCTGCTCAGCTCGCCGGCGCGGGCGGGCGGCCGGGGCCTGCGCAAGATCGTCGGGGCCGGGTTCGGGCTGTTCGCGAAGGCCGTGTCGACGATCCTCGGCGGGCAGCTGCTGGCCGACGCGTCGGCGTTCGTCCAGGCCTTCGACACCATGTTCGGCGGCTTCCGCGAGCGGGCGACGAAGACCTACGAGCTGCTGCGCTCGCCGGGGACGTCCTTCCTGGTCGTGGCCGCCCCGGAGCCCGACGCGCTGCGCGAGGCCGCGTACTTCGTCGACCGGCTGGCGGGCGAGGAGATGCCGCTGGCCGGGCTCGTCCTCAACCGGACGCACCCGGTGCTGGCGCCGCTGTCGGCCGCCCGGGCCCGCACGGCCGCGGAGAACGCCGGGTCCTCCCGGCTGGCCGGCGCGGTCCTGCGGCTGCACGCCGACCGGGTGGACCTCGCCGAGCGCGAGGAGCGCCTGCTCGCCCGCTTCTCCGGGGCCCACCCGAGCGTGCCGGTGGTGCGGGTGCCCGCGGTCGCCGGCGACATCAGCGACCTCGACGGCCTCCGCGAGGTCGGTGAGCGGCTGGCCGCGGAGGACGAGCTGCCCCCGCCCTCCACCGGCACCGTGCACCAGCTCCGCTGAGGCTCCAGGGGCGCCTGATGGATCATCCGCCGCGGTCTCGGCGCCCGGCCGACCCCTGGCTGCGTCGTCGCCGGGCCCGAACACGCCCGGTATGAGGACCCGGCTCCGCCTTGCCAGGAGCCGTCCGGATCACCGAGCCCATCGACGGTGATCCACCAGGCGCCCCTAGCGGCGGCGCTTCGGACGGCGGGCCGAGGCGTTGCGGCGGGACCTGAGCAGCACGACGAGCCCCGTGGCCCCGGCGGCCGCACCCGCGGCGCCGGCCCACGCGGCCGGCGGGACGGCCCGGAGCCGCGCCTTGGCCCGCGAGGGCACGTCGAGGCGTCCGGCCAGCTCGTGCACGGTCGCGCCGATGTCGTCGCGCAGCTCGTCGACCTCCTGCCGGCGGTCCTCGGTCAGGCGCTCGACCTCTGCGCGCAGCTCCTGCGGCGTCGCCCGGGTACCGTCGACGACCGGGCGGTCGTCCTCCTGCGGATCGGCCATGGCACACCCCTTCCGTCCTCGGAGGAATGACCGGTTCGCGCGCGGCCACACCTGCCGCACCCGATCGGCGTAGGAGCGTGCTACGGCATCTCGAACCAGATCATCGGGTTCGCACCGGCCGTGCGGGCGTCGCCGACTCCCAGCTCGCGGCGCAGGTCGGTGAGCGCGGCGACGATCTGCGGCGCCCGGCGCGGGGCCACGGTGAAGTGCGGGACGTCCCGCTCGGCGAGCCAGTCGAGCACCACGCCGCCCTCGCCCCGCGCCCACGTCGACCGGCCCCGGTAGACCTCGTGCACCCCCACCGGCGTCCCCGAGGCCAGCCGCGGGAAGACCGTCCGCACGTACCAGCGCCCGAACCTGGCGGTGTGCGCGGCGTCGAGCAGCAGGTAGTCGGTGGTCTCCGGCAGCGCGTCGATCCGCGCCCGGACGTCGCCGGTGTGCACGGTCCAGCGGTCCGCGGCCAGCTCGTCCGGCACGACCGACGGGTGGCGGGCTCGGTGGAAGGACACCAGGCGCCCGCTCCCGTTGTCCCGCAGCGCGCTGAGCAGCCACGACGTGGTCCGGCCGCCGGAGGTGCCGATCTCCACCACGTGCTCCGGCCGCAGCTGCCGCAGGAGGAGGTAGGTGATCTCGGCCTCGAGGTCGTCGAGGCCGGGACGGCACCGGCCGTCGGCCGCCGTCGCCCGCTGCTGCTCCACGACCGCGAGCAGGTCGGCGGCGTAGCGGCGGTACAGGGCCGCCACGAAGTCCACCCCACCGGTCGAGATCACGGTCGTCCTCCGGGCTGGGTGGTGCGGGCCCGTCCACGGTACTTCGCGAAATCAACAGGCGGCCCGCTGGTCGGGCGACGGCAGCAGCTCCGCCATGGCCGCCGCCGACTCCTCGGCCGCCGACTCCTCCTCCGCCGACTCCGCCGACTCCGCGGGCGTGCCCGCGGCGTAGTGCTCCGCCCTTGCCGCCCGCAACAGCTCCGCCCAGGACCGCACCCCGGGCCGGGAGCGCAGCAGCGCGCGCCGCTCCCGCTCCGTCGTCCCGCCCCACACGCCGAACTCCACCCGCTCGTCGAGCGCGTGGGCGAGGCACTCCGTGCGGACCGGGCACGCCGCGCAGAACTGCCGGGCCCGCCGCTGCTCGGCGCCCCGCACGAACAGCTCCTCGGCGTCGGCGGTGCGGCAACGGGCGGCGATCCGCCAGTTCCACCTGCTCGCGGCTGCGTCCACCATCGTCTCCTCCGCCCCGGGCGGGCCCGCGCGGCCCGCGTACGGCAACTGGGACGGATTCTGCGAGCGACCGGTTCCCCCCGACACCACGCAGAACTACTCAACCTGACAGAAGGGTGACGCCGGTCCGGCTACCCTTCCCGTCCGTGGCTCCTCCCCGTCACCTGGCCCGGCCGCTCGGCCTGCTGCTGGGCCTCTGCCTGCTCGCCGGCGTCGTCACCGCGGGGATGGCCTTCCCGTTCGTCGCGGGCGTCGGGCTGGTCAGCAACGACGCGGGGGACAGCGTCAACTCCACGTCGTCGAGCCTGGTCGAGGGCGGCCTTCCGCTGGCCACCACGCTCACCGACAGTGCGGGCCAGCCGATCGCCTACGTCTTCGACCAGAACCGCACCCAGGTCACCGCGGACAAGATCTCGCCCGCGATGAAGGCCGCGATCGTCGCGATCGAGGACCGGCGCTTCTACGAGCACCAGGGCGTCGACTGGCAGGGCACCATCCGGGCGGTGGTCGCGAACTCGGCGTCGGGCGACGTCGTGCAGGGCGCGTCCACGCTCACCCAGCAGTACGTGAAGAACTACACGCTCTACGTCGAGGCGCAGACCGACGCGGAGCGGCTCAAGGCCACCGAGCAGACGCCGGCGCGCAAGCTCAAGGAGGCGCGGATCGCCCTGCAGCTGGAGCGCCAGCTCAGCAAGGAGGAGATCCTCACCCGCTACCTGAACATCGTGTTCTGGGGCAACGGGGCCTACGGCATCGAGAGCGCCGCGCGCACGTACTTCAACACCAGCGCCAAGAACCTCACGGTGGCCCAGTCCGCGCTGCTCGCGGGCATGGTCCGCAGCACCGCGGCGACCGACCCGGTGCAGAACCCGCAGGCCGCGCTCGACCGGCGCAACGTCGTCATCGGGCAGATGCGCGACCAGGGGATGATCGACGAGTCGCAGGCCCGCTCCGCGGCGGCCGAGCCGCTCGGGATCGTCAGCCCGCTGAACACGCGGCCCAACGGCTGCATCGGCGCGGGCGACGCCGGGTTCTTCTGCAAGTACGTCACCCAGTACCTCGCCGAGGCGGGCTTCTCCGCCGAGCAGATCGCCCGCGGCGGCTACACGATCAGGACCACCCTGGACCGGGACAAGCTGGCCAAGGTCAAGGCGTCGCTCGACGCCGAGGTCCCGCCGGCCCAGCCCAACGTCGCCAACGTGATGTCGCTGGTCGAGCCGGGGCAGGACAAGCACAAGGTCCTCGCGATGGGCTCCAGCCGGACGTTCGGCCTGAACGCCGACGCGATGGAGACGAGCTACGGCCTGCCCTACGAGCCGGTCAACCTGGGCGCCGGCTCGGTGTACAAGATCTTCACCGCCGCCACCGCGTTGGAGAAGGGCCTCGGCATCAACTACCAGATGTCGGTCCCGCCGAGCGGCTACGCGTCGCCGATCTACCTCGACGGCGGCGGCCGGCCGATCCCCGTCGCCAACTCGGGCAACTACCCGGAGCGGATGACGCTGCAGGACGCCCTGGCCACCTCGCCGAACACCGGGTTCATCAAGCTCGAGGAGTTCACCGGCGTCCCGGACGTCGTCGACATGGCGGTCCGGATGGGCATGAAGTCCCTGGCCACGACCCCGTTCGTCGACCCGGGCACCGGCCGCCGGACGGACCGCTCGATCGCCGAGGTCACCAAGGCGCAGCGGCTGGCGTCGTTCACCCTGGGCGTCACGCCGACGAGCGTGCTCGAGCTCGCCAACGTCGGCGCCACCATCGCCAGCTCGGGCAAGTGGTGCCCGCCCACCCCGATCGAGTCGATCACCGACGCGGCCGGCAACCCGGTCCCGCTCACGGAGGCCCCCTGCGAGCAGGTCCTCGAGCCCGCCCTGGCGAACACGCTGTTCACCGGCCTGAGCAAGGACGACCTGATGGGCACGTCCGCCGCCGCGGCCCGGCAGGTCGGCTGGAACCGGCCGATGGGCGGCAAGACCGGGACGACCCAGCAGCACAAGTCGGCGGCGTTCGTCGGGATCCTGCCGAACCTGTCCGGCTCGGTGATCACCTTCGACAACTCGAGCGCGCCCCGGCCGCTGTGCGACGGCGCCGGCTCCCCCTACGCCTGCCGCAGCGGCAACATCTTCGGCGGCAAGACGCCGGCGGAGACCTGGTTCGGCGCGGTGAAGCCGATGGTCGACGGCACGCCGGTGCTGCCGCTGCCGCCGACGGACGACCGGTACCTGACCGGCGGCGCGGAGAGCCGGGTGCCCGACGTCGTCGGCCGCGGGCAGAACGACGCGCGCGCCGTCCTCGAGCGGGCGGGCTGGACGGTCACCACCCGGACCGTCGACAACCTCGCCACCCGGGGCCAGGTCGTCGGGCAGAGCCCGCGCGGTACGGCGCTGCCCGGTGAGCAGATCACGTTGCAGGTCAGCAGCGGGACCGTGCCGGCGCCGCCCGCCGCACCCGAGGGGCAGGCCCCCGGCCAGCCCGAGCAACCGAGCGAGGAGGGCCGGCCGCCACAGGGTGACCAGCCGCCGCAGGGGGGCGACCGGCCCGGCGACGGGGGCGGGCAGGGCGGCCCCGGCCAGTAGCGCGCGCCGCCCGATGGCGCAGGAGGGAACCACGACGCGCCTTCGCACCTCGAC
>NZ_JAJSOK010000063.1 GCF_021283305.1 Pseudonocardia kujensis | reverse complement strand
CCACGTGTTACTCACCCGTTCGCCGCTCGTGTACCCCGAAGGGCCTTACCGCTCGACTTGCATGTGTTAAGCACGCCGCCAGCGTTCGTCCTGAGCCAGGATCAAACTCTCCAACAAAAACTGGCTCTCAAAACAGCCCACCCACCGGGACGGGACCCGGCAGCAGACCAAACATGAACTGGCACAAAAACCACCAGAACACAAAAGCTCGACACACTGTTGAGTTCTCAAAAGACACCCGCACACCATGGCTCACCCAACGGTGAACTTCCGGGGCTTTCCCCACCGTACACCCACACGAATCCACAAGGATCCAGGGGGTCCGGCTCGGGGGGCGGCCAGCGGGCCTGTTGGCCGAACCTCAGGGGCTCGTTCTGTCCGGCGTCTCGCTGACGAAGAGAAAGTTACACGCCCGGATCGGCGAGGGCAAAACGGGGGTCCCCACCAAGGATCCGACTCGAATGCGCAGGTCAGCGGCCCGCGACCAGGGCCTTGGGCCAAGTTAACGGCAGATTTCGTCCTTCATGACGGCGCTCACACTTTCGGCGACAGACTGGCGGCGATCCCTTCGATCCCGTGTGGACGAGGGTGCAGGAGGGTGCACGAGGGTGCTGACCAGCCGGAACGCCCGCTCATCCCGGTCGCCGCGCCCGCGACGGCTGCACCCGCATCGGCTCGTCGGGCATCTTCGGATACTCCGGCGGGTACGGCATCTCCCCCAACCCGTCCTGCTCGTACCACTCGAGGGCCTGCTCGCAGCTCCCCGGCTGGCGGTGCATGTCCGCATGCGGGTCGCCGTGCTCGGCGAGCAGCCCCGGGACCGTGCGCAGGGTGAAGTCCTCGGGTGCGACGTCCGGCAGCGACTCCCACGCGAGCGGCATCGAGACCGTGGCCCCGGGCAGGCCGCGCACCGACCAGGCCGACGCGATGGTCCGGTCCCGGGCCGCCTGGTTGAAGTCGAGGAACACCCGTTCGCCGCGCTCCTCCTTCCACCACGCCACCGTCGCCTTGTCCGGGATCCGGTCGGCGACCCGGCGGGCGATCGAGATGACCGCGCGGCGGACCTGGATGAAGTCCCACTCGGGGCGGATGGGCGCCGCCACGTGGACGCCCCGCCCGCCCGACGTCTTGGGCCACCCCGTCAGGCCGGCCTCGGCGAGCACCTCGCGCACGACGGCGGCGACGGCCACCGCGTCGGCGAAGCTCGTGCCCGGCTGGGGGTCGAGGTCGATGCGCAGCTCGTCGGGATGGTCGGTGTCCGGCGCCCGGACCGGCCAGGGGTGGAAGTCGAGGGTGCCCATGTTCGCGGCCCAGGCGATCGCGGCCGGTTCCGAGGGGGCGAACGTGTCCGCGGTGCGCCCGCTCGGGAACGTGACCCGGGCGGTGCGTACCCAGTCCGGCGCCCCCTTCGGCAGCCGCTTGGCGAAGAACGGCTCGCCCTCCACCCCGTCGGGATAGCGCTTGAGGTTGGTCGGCCGGTCCCGGAGGACCTCGATCATCGGCCCGGAGACGGCGACGTAGTACTCCATCACCTCGCGCTTGGTGATCCCGAGCGCCGGGAAGATCACTTTGTCCGGGCTGGTCAGGCGCACCTCGCGGGTGCCCTCCGGACCCGGGACCGGCACCAGCTCGACCGCCTTCGACGCCATGGCGCGCAACCTACCGGTGCCGGCCGACGAAATCCCGGATCGCGCCGCCCGCCACCGGCGCCGGACCCGCGGCGACGGCGAAGTGCGACTGCCCTCCCCCACGATCCGCTCGGCGTGGGGCAGGGCCGCGGCGAGCGGAGATCGGGACGACGAGCGGTCTCCCGGCGCTACCCTCGCACCATGACCTCGCCGGAGCCGCGCCACTCCGACTCCGACTCCGACTCCGACGCCGACGCCGCGCGCCCGTGGACGCGCCGGTT
Organism: Pseudonocardia kujensis; assembly: GCF_021283305.1. Lineage (GTDB taxonomy): Bacteria > Actinomycetota > Actinomycetes > Mycobacteriales > Pseudonocardiaceae > Pseudonocardia > Pseudonocardia kujensis. The sequence continues at coordinate 45,949 of NZ_JAJSOK010000063.1, read as the reverse complement.
CGACGACGAGCTGGTCGGGCTCGACCCGGCGGACCCCGAGGCGCGGGCCTTCGCCCAGCACCTGGACCGGATGCAGCGCGACCGGCCGTCGTTCACGGTCGAGGGCTACCTGGACGGGGTGCGGGACTTCGCCGACTCGGCGAACCGGGCGCAGGGCGGTCGGTACTGGGCGGCGGTCCTCGTCGTGGTGCTGCTGCTGGCGGGTGTGCTGTGGGTGGTCGGCAACGCGCTGGTCTTCGTCCTCGGCACCTGGTGGTAGCCCTGAAACATCCCGGGCCCGGCGCGCGTTGGACGGTGCGGCACCCCGTGCCGGGAAGGGTTAGCGTGACGCCATGGGTCTGTTCAGCAAGGAGTCCGGATCGCGGGAGGCGGCGGAGAGGGCTGTCGAGGAGCCGGCTCCGACCGTCGTGAAGTCCGACGAGGAGTGGCGGGCCGAGCTCAGCCCCGCGGAGTACCAGGTCCTGCGGCAGGCGGGCACCGAGCGGCCCTTCGTGGGCGAGTACACCGACACCAAGACCGTCGGCACGTACCACTGCCGCGCCTGCGGCGCCGAGCTGTTCCGCAGCGAGACCAAGTTCGAGTCGCACTGCGGGTGGCCGTCGTTCTTCAAGCCGGAGGACGCGGCGGTGATCGAGCGGGTGGACAACTCGCTCGGCATGCGCCGGGTCGAGGTGCTGTGCGCGGCCTGCCACAGCCACCTGGGCCACGTGTTCGAGGGCGAGGGGTACCCCACGCCCACGGACCTGCGCTACTGCATCAACTCGATCTCGATGACCCTGGAGCCCGCCGAGTAGGCGCCCCGGGGCCGACGCACGCCGCACGGACACCCGGAGGCCTCGCGCCCTCGAGGTGCGGGGCCTCCGCCGTTCTCGGGCGCGTGCTCAGGGCAGGCTGGTGACCAGGTCGCCGACCTGCACGCGCGGGCCGGTGTAGAAGGGGATCTCGACCCGGACGTGCCGGCGGGCCTCGGTGGCACGCAGGTGACGCATCAGGTCGACGATCCGGTGCAGCTCGTCGGCCTCGAAGGCGAGGATCCACTCGTAGTCGCCCAGGGCGAAGGCGGGCACGGTGTTGGCGCGGACGTCCGGGTAGTCCCGGGCCTCCTTGCCGTGGTCGGCGAGCATCTTCCGGCGCTCGTCGTCGGGCAGCAGGTACCACTCGTAGCTGCGGACGAACGGGTACACGCAGACGTAGCGCTTCGGGTCCTCGCCCGCGAGGAAGGCCGGGATGTGGCTCTTGTTGAACTCGGCCGGGCGGTGCAGCGCGGTCTGGCTCCAGACCGGGACCGAGGCGCGCCCCAGCGAGGTCTCGCGGCGGAGGTCGGCGTAGGCCGCCTGCAGGGCCTCGACGGTGTCCGCGTGCCACCAGATCATGTAGTCGGCGTCGGCCCGCAGGCCGGCGAGGTCGTAGACCCCACGCACCACGACACCCTTGCCCTCGAGGGCCTCGACGAACTCGGCGGCCTGGGTGGCCGCGGAAGTGCGGTCGTCGCCCAGCTTCCCGGGTTCCACCCGGAAGACCGACCACATGGTGTAGCGGATCGTCGCGTTCAGCTCGGTGTAGTCGAGGCGGGCCATGGCTCCATGCTGCCACGCGGCGCGGCGCTCCCGGCCGCGGTCCCCGTCACGGCGGCCAGGCGTTCCGCGGCCGCGCGGGCGGTGCCGACGCAGGCCGCCACGCCGACCCCGTGCAGCGCCGCGCCGACGACCTCGAGGCCCGGCACGGCGGCCACGGCGGCCTCGAGCGCGGCGACCCGGTCCAGGTGCCCCGGCGCGTACTGCGGCAGCCCGCCGCCCCAGCGTTGGACGTGCACCGCGAGCGGCTCCGCCGTGATGCCGTGCAGCGTCGCGAGGTCCGCCCGGGCGCGGGCGACGAGTTCGGCGTCGTCGACCTGGAGCGCGGCGGCCTCGCCGTAGCGGCCGAGCGAGACCCGGAGCCGGACCAGGCCGTCGGGCGAGACGTGCGCCCACTTGGCCGACGAGTGCGTGGCGGCCTTGATCGCCAGCGGCTCGTCCGCCGCCACCAGGATCCCGGAGGTCTCCGGCCCCGGGATGCCGTGGAACGCGAAGGCGATCACGACGGACGACGCGAGCTCGATCCCCCCGGCCGCGCCCGCCGCGGCCGGGACGGGGCCGGCGAGCAGCCGGTGCACCGCCGGGGCCGGGACGGCGAGGACCACCGCGTCGACGTCGAGGGCCTCGGGGGCGGTCGTGGGGCCGAGCACGAGCCGCCAGCCGCGGCCGCGGCGCTCCAGCCCGCGGACGGTGGTGCCCAGCCGCAGCTCGGCGCCCGAGGCGGCACACAGGGCGCCGAGCAGGAGGCCGTAGCCCCCGCGGACGGCGCCGAACACGGGCCCGGCCGCCTGGCCGGACACCCGGGGGCCGCCCGACCCGTCCGACCCGCCCGCGGCCGGGGGCGCCGGCGGCGGGGCCGCCCGCGTGGCGGCCTCGGTGAGCGAGGGGGCACCGGCATCGAGCGCGGCGGCGAGTGCCGGGACGGTGGCGCGCAGGCCGAGCGCGTCGACCCGGCCGGCGTAGACCCCGCCGAGCAGCGGGTCGGTCAGCCGGGCCGGGACCTCGGGACCGAACCGCTCCCGCAGCAGGACCCCGAGGGCGGCGTCCTGGCCCGGCTCCCACCGCAGCGGACGGTGCGGCTCGGCGGCGGCCGCGGCCAGCCCGGCCTCGGAGAGCACGCCGGCCAGCTGCGCCCCGGCCGTCGGGACACCCATGAGCGTGCCGCCCGGCATCGCGGCCGTGCCGCCGCCCGCCCGGATGGTGGGACGGGCGCCGGTGGGGTGGACGATCTCGTTCTCGAGGCCCAGCTCGGCCAGCAGCGCCGGCACCTCGGGGCGCCGGGCGAGGAAGGCCTCTGCGCCGACGTCGAAGGGGCGCCCCGCGAGGTCCACGGTCCGCAGTACCCCGCCGACCCGGTCCGCCCGCTCGACCACCACGATCCGGGCCGCGGGACCGAGCAGGACGCGCAGCCGGTGGGCCGCGGCGAGCCCCGAGATCCCGGCCCCGACGACGGCGATCGACGGAGGGACCGCGGGGGCCATCAGAGCGAGTGGACCAGCTCGACGGCGCGCGTGATCATCTCCGGGTCGGTGCCCGGAAGCACCCCGTGGCCCAGGTTGAACACGTGCCCGGGCGCGCGGGCGCCCTCGGCGGCGATCCGCCGGACCTCCTCCGCGACGGAGGCGAAGTCGGCGAACAGCACCGCGGGGTCGAGGTTGCCCTGCACCGGCACCCGGCCGCCGGCGCGGCGGGCGGCGACGTCGAGCGGGGTGCGCCAGTCGACGCCGATCACGTCGGCGCCCGCCTCGGTCATCGCGCCGAGCAGCTCCGCCGTGCCGACGCCGAAGTGGAAGCGCGGGATCCCGGCCCCCGCGACCCGGGAGAGCACGGCCGCCGAGTGCGGCAGCACGTAGCGCCGGTAGTCCCGCTCGGACAGCGCGCCCGCCCAGGAGTCGAACAGCTGCACGGCGTCGACCCCCGCGGCGATCTGCGCCTCGAGGAAGGTGGCGGTGATCTCGGCGAGGTGCGCCATCAGCGCGTGCCACACCTCGGGCGCGGAACGCATCAGCGCCTTGGTGCGCTCGTGGTTGCGGCTCGGCCCGCCCTCCACGAGGTACGACGCGAGCGTGAAGGGGGCGCCGGCGAAGCCGATCAGCGGGGTCTCCCCCAGCTCGCGCAGGAGCAGGCCCACCGCGTCGGTGACCGGCTCGACCTGGCCGGGGTGCAGCGTGGGCAGCCCGGCGACGTCCGCGGCGGTGCGCACCGGGTACGCGACGACGGGCCCGGTGCCGGGCACGATGTCGACCGCGATCCCGGCCGCGTACAGCGGCACGACGATGTCGGAGAACAGGATCGCCGCGTCCACCCCGTGCCGGCGGACCGGCTGCATCGTGATCTCGCAGGTGAGGTCCGGGGTCAGGCAGGCCTGCAGCATCCCCGTGTCCGCGCGCAGCGCCCGGTACTCCGGCAACGAGCGCCCGGCCTGGCGCATGAACCAGACGGGCAGCCGCTCCGGCCGCTCGCCGCGCGCCGCGGCGAGGAACGCGGAACCGGGCAGCGACCGCCGGGTGGGCGCGGTGGTGAGCGGGTTCATCACGCCCCATCGTCCCACGCCCACCTGGGCGGACGCAGATCGACCCGATCGGAGCGCGGCGCGCCTGTTTCCGCCGGTCCCGCCGCCGACCTACAGTCCCGCCCCGTGCCCGATCCCGCCGCCCCGCCACCGCCGCTGTTCCGCCGCGCGGTCGAGTCCCTCGCGGCCGTCCGACCCCGGCCCGAGCTGGTGGTCCGCTCCCTCGAGGCGCCGCCGCGGCTGGCCCCGTACGCCTGGGCGACGAGCGTCGAGGCCGACATCGTCCACCGCGGCGACGGCACGGACGACCTGGACGAGCCCGACACGTCCGGGCGGCTCATCCTGCTGCACGACCCGGCCGGCCAGGACGCCTGGGAGGGCGAGTTCCGGCTCGTCTGTTTCGTGCAGGCGCGGCTGGAGCGCGAGCAGCTGGGCGACGAGATGCTCCCCGTCGTCGCCTGGTCCTGGCTGACCGAGTCGCTCGCCGACCTCGGCGGCCGACACACCGCGCTCGGCGGGACGGTGACGCAGACCTCCTCGGTGCGCTTCGGCGACATCGCCGGCCCCAAGCGGGACGACGACGTGGAGCTGCGGGCCTCCTGGACGCCGCTCGAACCCGATGGGGACCTTGCGGCACACGCGGAGGCGTTCTGCACACTGGTGGCCACCGCAGCGGGACTTCCGCCGGTGGGAGTTCGGACGCTTGCGCGGCGAAGTGTGTGAATCGGGGGCGAAGGTGCTGGTCACGGCCCGGGTACGGAGCGTTGATCACCTGATTGGGCGCATCACGGCCGACAACGCTGTAACTTTCACCCGGAGAAGTTCGATCGGATACACGACGTTAGACCGCTTGGGGGGCTACAGTTCCTCCACGACACCTCCTCGGGCGGTCGGGCGCAACTCTCCGTCCCACCGGGGTCCCGGTGTTGGTCGGGGGGCAACGACCGACTCCAGGGAGGTAGTGACGTGGCCGTAGTAGGCCAGGGCACACCCTTGCGCGGCACTCCTGGTGCCGTGCTCCAGCCCGCGATGGTTCCCCATCCGCGGGAAGAGCAGTTCACCGTGCTGGTGGTCGACGACCACCCGCTGCTGCGGGAGGCCATCGCGGCCCGCCTGCGGTCCATGGGCGCCGGCACGGTGCACGAGGCGGCCTCGGTCGCCGAGGCACGTGCGCGGGCGCAGGCCAACGGGCCGTGCGACCTCGCGATCCTCGACCTCGGCCTGCCGGACGGCAGCGGCCTCGACCTCGTCACCGAGCTCCGCCAGCTCGGGTGGAACCGGCTGGTGGTGCTGGCCTCCTCGGACGACCCGTACGCCGTCCGCTCGGCCTTCCAGGCCGGGGCCCAGGCGTACCTGCTGAAGTCCGCCTCGCCCGCCGTCGTCACCGACGGGGTCAAGCGGGTGCTCGACGGCGGGGTCTACGCCGACCCGACCGTGGCGCCGCTGCTGGCCACGGGCACCCGCGTGCCGGGCACCGACAACACCCCGCGGGAGCTGTCGGCCCGCGAGGTCGAGGTGCTCCAGCTGGTGGCGGACGGGCAGTCGAACAAGGAGATCGGTGAGGCGCTGAGCCTGTCCGCGCTGACCGTGAAGAGCCACCTCTCGCGGATCGGGCGCAAGCTCGGCACCGGGGACCGGGCCCAGATGGTCGCGCTGGCGATGAGAGCCGGGGTCATCCGCTGATCGGAGACGAAGCTCGCGGAGTCGACCGTTGACTCCGCACGGCTCGGGGGGCGGGTCGGCGTCGCGCGACGATGCGGCGGCCGGCCCCTCCGCCGTGCCCGGGGGCACCTCGGGTCCCGTCTCGGACGGTGACGCCGAGGGGAACACCCCCGTCCCCCTGCTGCGCCCCGCCGACGGGCTCCCCGAGGTCGTGCGGGATGCGGCGGCGCTCGCCGATGCCGCCGCCGCGCTGGCGGCCGGCAGCGGCCCGATCGCCGTCGACGCGGAGCGGGCGTCCGGTTTCCGGTACTCGCAGCGCGCCTATCTCGTGCAGCTGCGCCGGGCGGGCTCCGGCACCGCCCTCGTCGACCCCATCCCGCTCGGCGGTGACCTGACCGGCCTCGCGCCGGCCCTGGACGGGCCCGAGTGGGTGCTCCACGCGGCCTCGCAGGACCTGCCCTGCCTCGCCGAGGCGGGGCTGCGCCCGGCGCGACTGTTCGACACCGAGCTCGCCGGCCGGCTGGCCGGGTTGCCCCGGGTCGGCCTGGGCCCGCTCACCGAGCGGATGCTCGGGCTGACCCTGGAGAAAGGCCACGGGGCCGCGGACTGGTCCCGCCGCCCGCTGCCCGAGGACTGGCTGGTCTACGCCGCGCTCGACGTCGAGGTGCTCGTCGAGCTCCGGGACGCCCTCGCCGCGCTGCTGGAGGAGCAGGGCAAGCTCGAGTGGGCGCTGGAGGAGTTCGAGGCGGTCCGCACCGCCGGGCCGCCACCGCCGCGGGCCGACCCGTGGCGGCGCACCTCCGGGATCCACAAGGTGCGCAAGCCGCGGGCCCTCGCCGCCGTGCGGGCGTTGTGGGAGGCCCGGGACCGGCTGGCCGCCGAGCGGGACGTCGCGCCCGGCCGGGTGCTGCCGGACTCGGCGATCGTCGAGGCGGCCGTCGTCTCCCCCACCAGCCCGAAGGCGCTCTCGCAGCTGCCCGTCTTCCGCGGGCGGGCGCAGCGCCGGCTCGAGTCGTACTGGTTCGCGGCCCTGCGATCCGCACAGACCCTGCCCGACGGCGAGCTGCCCCGGCCCGCCGCGGCGACCGACGGGCCGCCCCCGGTCTCCCGGTGGGCCGACCGCGACCCGGCCGCCGCGGCCCGGCTCTCCGCCGCCCGCAGCGGGCTGGCGGACCTGTCGGAGCGCTGGTCGGTACCGGTGGAGAACCTGCTGCAGCCGGACCTGCTGCGCCGGCTGTGCTGGGCCCCGCCCGACGACGGCGACATCCCCGCCTTCCTCGAACGGGGCGGCGCGCGGAACTGGCAGATCGCGCTGACCGCGCCGATGCTCGAGAAGGCGCTCTCCCCCCGGCAGGAACCCTAGGAGCCTCCCGGGCCTCCCGGTGGCTCCCGGGCCGCTCGGTCCTCCTGGTCCTACAGCCCCACCCGCTCGCCCCGCTTCACGGCGCGGACCGTGCGGCGGACCGTCGTGACCCCCTTGCGGACCTTGCGCAGCCCGTCGACCTGGGTGGCCTTGTGCAGCTGGTAGCGCCACGCCTCGGGGTGGTCGCCGCGGCGGTCGAGGAGCGTGTAGGCGAAGCGGACCGGGTCCTGGGTGTCCAGGTACCGACCGACCTCCTCGAACCAGTGCATGTTGCGCAGGGCCTGCTCCTGCACCCGGCCGACCTCGGCACGGCGCAGCGCGTCGTAGCCGGCGAGCGCGCCCGGCAGGTCGTCGGCGAAGAGCTTCAGGGACTCGGCGAGCCGGACCGCGTCCTGGACCGCGAGCACGGTGCCCGAGCCGATGCCGAAGTGCGTGGTGTGCGCGGCGTCGCCCATCAGCACCACGTTGTCGCGGCGCCAGGTGGCGTTGCGCAGGTGCCGGAAGGTCAGCCAGGGCGCGGCCGTGCCGGAGCTGCCGACCCGGCCCGGCGGGCGCACCAGCGGCTCGCCGCCGAGCGGTTCGGCGAAGATCTCCGCGACGCGCGCGAGCCCCTCGTCGACGTCGGCGGTGTCCAGGCCGAGCCCGGTCCACGTCTCGGGGGAGCACTCGACGATGCAGGTGCTGGTCCCGCCCGTCGACGGGTAGGCGTAGAACCACAGCCAGCCCGCGTCCGTGCGCTCGAAGGCGAAGGTGAACCGCTCGAGGTAGCGCGAGGTGCCGAGCCAGATGTACCGGTTGCGGCCGGTGGTCACCGAGGTGCCGAAGTCGTGCGCCGCGCGCACCCGGCTGCCCGCGCCGTCCGCGGCGATCACGACGTGGGCCTCGGAGCCGAGGTCGGCCACCCGGTCCTCGGGCAGCTCGGTCTCCCACCGGATCGTGACGCCGAGCTCCGTGGCGCGTGCAGCGAGGATCTCCAGCAGCGCGGCGCGGCCCATCGAGAAGCCGTACTTGCCGCCGATGTGCACGGGCGGCCGCCCGCCGATCCGGACGACCTGGTCGCCCCACAGGATCGCCGCGTCCCGGATGGCGCGGCCGCTCTCGGCGTCGTGCCGGTAGAGGTCGTCGAGCAGGTCCTCGCCGAACGTGATGCCCCAGCCGTGGGTCGCGCCGGGCGCGTTGCGCTCCAGCACCTCGACCTCGGCGGACGGATCGGCCAGCTTGGCCAGGATCGCCGAGTACAGGCCGGCGGGACCCCCGCCGACGCACAGCACCTTCATTCCGTGCCCTCCCCCTCGTCCACCGGAGTCCAACACGTCGCGGGTTAACGCCCGGCGTCCGGGGCGCGAACCTAGCAAGGCACTCGTTCGGACGATTGCGCGGGACCTCCTCGACGGGCGGGGGCGGGTCGGACCTGTGCGTTCCGCGACGAGGAGGCTGGGCTACGGTCGATCGTGTCGCCCGCGGCCTCCTGGTCGTTGGACACAGTGTCGCCGTCGGACACACCTCAGGGGGAGCCAGCTTGTTCGCACGAACGGTCGCCGTGGTCGGCACCGGATACGTCGGCCTGACCACCGGAGCCTGCCTCGCCTCGCTCGGCCACCGCGTGGTGTGCGCCGACATCGACGAGCGCAAGGTCGAGGCCCTCTCGCGCGGGGAGATCGCGATCCGCGAGCCCGGGCTGGCGGAGCTCGTCGCCGAGGGCCTGGCCGCGGGCCGGCTCTCGTTCGTCGTCGGTGCGGCCGAGGCCCTCAAGGAGCTGGAGTCCGAGGGCCGCCCGGTCGAGGTCATGTTCCTGTGCGTCCCCACGCCGATGGGCGTCGGCGGGGTGGCGGACCTGGCGGCGGTCGAGGCCGTCGTCGAGGAGGTCCGGGAGGCCATGCCGCCGGGCTGCGTGGTCGTCAACAAGTCGACCGTGCCGGTGGGCACCGCCGACCGGACGAGCGAGCTGCTCGCGCGGGACGACGTCGAGGTCGCCAGCAACCCCGAGTTCCTCCGCGAGGGCTCCGCGGTGCACGACTTCCTGCACCCGGACCGCATCGTGGTCGGCTCGAACTCGTCGCAGGACGCCGCCGAGCGCGTCGCGGCGCTCTACGCCCGCCTCGGCGCGCCCACCGTGCTCACGGACGCGGCCAGCGCCGAGATGATCAAGTACGCGGCGAACTGCTTCCTCGCCATGAAGCTCTCCTACGTCAACGCGCTGGCGGAGCTGTGCGAGCGGGTCGACGCCGACGTCGCCGACGTGACCGAGGGCATGGGCTACGACCGCCGGATCGGCCAGGCCTTCCTCTCGCCGGGCCCGGGCTGGGGCGGCTCCTGCCTGCCCAAGGACACCCATGCCCTGCTCCAGGTCGCCGACTCGGTGGACTTCGAGTTCCGGCTGCTGCGGGCGAGCATCGACACGAACACCCGGCAGTTCCAGCGGATGGTCGACAAGGTCCGGGTGGCCGTCACCGGCCGCCGCGGCGGGCCGCTGACCAAGACCCGGCTGGCGCTGTTCGGGCTCACCTTCAAGGCGGGCACGGACGACCTGCGGGACTCCCCCGCCCTCGGCGTGGCCGCGCTGCTGCGGCAGGCCGGCGCCGAGCTCGTCGCCTACGACCCGGGCGTCCCGGTGGGCTCGGCCGCGGCCGGCGCCCTCGACCCCCGCATGCTCACCCTCGTCGACGACCCGTACGAGGCCGCCGCGGGCGCGGAGGCGGTCGTGGTGCTGACCGAGTGGCCCGAGTTCCGGTCGCTGGACTGGACCCGACTGGCCGAGGCGGTAGCCGGGCGGACCGTCGTCGACACCCGCAACCTGCTCGACCCGGCCGTGGTGCGCCGTGCGGGCTTCGCGTGGTCCGGCATCGGCCGGCAGGCGCGGGAGAGCCCGAACGCCCGCCTGGGCCGCCGGTGACCCGGCCGGCCACCACGAAACCGGCCCCGAGAACGCCGACGGGGCTCCGCGGCCGGATCCACGGGATCCGCCGGGAGCTCGCCGTCCCGCTGTACCGCAACACCTACGCCCTGATGCTCAACACGGCGGTGAACTCCGCCTTCGGGCTGCTGTACTGGGTCGTCGCGGCCCGCACCTACCCGGACTCCGAGGTCGGCCGCGGCAACGCGCTGACCTCGCTGATGCTGCTGGTGTCGGTGCTGACCCAGCTGAACTTCGGGCAGGCGCTGATCAGGTTCCTGCCCAGGGCCGGCACGGCGTCGGCGCGGCTGATCCTGCTGTCCTACGTGCTGTCGTCCGGGCTGGGGATCCTCGGTGCGGGCGGGGTGGCGGTGTACTGCCACCTGTTCCGCCCGGAGGGCGACCCGCTCCACATGAGCTGGTCGTTCGGGCTGTGGTTCGTCGCCTCGGTCGTCATCTGGTCGCTGTTCAACCTGCAGGACGCGGCGTTGACCGGGCTGCGCGAGTCGCTGTGGATCCCGCTGGAGAACGGGCTCTACGGGATCGTGAAGCTGGTCCTGCTCGTCGTCGTGGCACAGACCGCGGTGAGCGACGGCGTGTTCACCTCGTGGACGCTGCCCGTGGTCGCCTTGATCGTCCCGGTCACGCTGCTGCTCTTCCGGCGGCTGCTGCCCCGGCACGTCGCGGCCACCCGCGCCGACCAGGAACCGGTGGGCCGTCGCACGCTCGCCCGGTACATGGCGGGCGACTACGCCGGCCAGGTCTTCAACCAGATGTCGTCGACCTTTCTGCCGGTCCTCATCGTCGGGCTGATGGGGCCCGAGGAGGGTGCCTACTTCCTGCCGGCGCAGACGGTGTTCACGGCGATGAATTTGCTGACGATGGGCATCACGTCGTCGCTGGTCGCCGAGGCGGCCCGGGACCCCGTGCACGCGCACCGCTACGCCCGGGCCGTGCTGCGCCGCATCGCGCTCACCGTGCTCCCCGCCTCGGTGGTGATCGCGCTGGCCGCTCCCTGGCTGCTGCAGCTCTACGGCACCCAGTACCGCGAGAACGCCACGGTCCTGCTGCAGCTGCTGATGGTCTCGGTGTTCCCGCGCGTGGTGGTGTCGCTGTACATGACCATGTCGCGTCTGGAGAACCGCACGGCACCGCTCGCCTGGATCCAGCTCGTGCAGTCGGCGCTGCTCATCGCCGGCGTTGCCGTGCTCCACGGCCCGCTCGGGCTCGACGCGGTGGGCTGGGCGACGCTCGCGATCGAGATCGCGCTCGCCCTCGCCGTGACCCCGGTGGTGCTCCGGTGGCTGCGCGGGCAGCGGACCGCGCGCAGCCTGCCGGACACCGTCCGGTCCTGAGCCGAGTGCTCAGGCCTTCGCGACGAACCGCTCGGGGACCGGGGTGCCGTGGCGCCACATGTCCCCGAGCGCACGGTCGAATTCCCGCGGCTGCAGGCGCACCAGCCCGCCGCCCGGGTTGTGGGTGATCTCCCCGAAATAGATCTTGCCCTCGACGTTGTAGAGATCGATCCGGGCGAATGCGAATTCGGCACTCAGCGCCTTGGCGACCTCGAGCATCTCGGCGTAGTTCGCCGGCCGCTCCGGGAGCTCGTCGGCGAAAGCGAACCGGCCGCTGATGTCGTATTGCTGCCACTCGGGCGTCAGCATCGTCGAGGTGTGCCCGGTGAAGCGGTCCTGGTCGACCACGACCATGCCGGGGACGCCGCTGAACATGAAGAACTTGTAGTCGGTGGGCGCGGCACCGGTCGGGGTGCCGATGAACCGTTCGACGACCGCGCGCGGCTTCAGCCCGCGGTAGGGCGACTCCTTCCAGCCCGCCTTGTAGAAGTCGGTGGCCAGCCAGCGCCGGACCGTCTCGCGGATGGCCGCCCGGTCGACCGCGGCCAGGTCCGGGACCAGCACGGTCATGTCGCAACCGTGCGTCCCCTTGATCACGCACGGACCGGGGATCGCGTCGAAGTCGAGGTCGGCCGCATTGTCGACGACCTGGTACAGCGGAATCAGGTAATCCTCACCTACCTTCTCCGCGACGTACTCGCGCACCGCGTATTTGTCCGAGGTCTGCCGGACCACCGGGTCCTGCTCGCGCAGGTTCTTCGCGGCGAGCAGCTGCGACCACGTCACGGGGTTGCGCAGCGTGGTCAGTTCGCCCTGGAAGAGGGCGTGCTTGGCGATGGCGAAGGGCCGGTCGGGGAGGAAACGCAGCCGGCGGGCGAGGAGAACCCGCGCATCGAACGTCATCTGCGAGACGATAGCGGAGCGCGGTGGACGCCCCGCCGTCACGTCCGGGAAACACAAAGCGTGACGGACCACCCGTAATCACTCTGCTGCACACGGACCGAAAGAGTGAATGGGGCCGCGGGAGCGACCACCCGGCACCATTGCTAAGGTCCGATTCGTGCCGAAGAATGCAGCGGTGGTCTCGGTGATCACGCCGGCGTACAACGTCGGACGGTGGATCGGGGAGGCCATCGACTCGGTGAGGCGGCAGAGCGAGGGCCGCTTCGAATACGTCGTCGTGGACGACGGCTCCACGGACGACACGGCGGACGTCGTCCGCGAGCGGGCGGCCCTCGACGCCCGGATCCGGCTCATCTCGACCACCAACGCGGGCTCCGGCGCCGCCCGCAACCTCGGCATCGCCGAGACCACGGCGCCGTTCGTGGCCTTCCTCGACGGCGACGACCGCTGGCACCCGGAGTTCCTCCGCCGCCAGCTGCACACCCTGAACACCGCCCCGGGCCCGATCGGCGCGACGTTCTGCCACACCCGCGTCATGCTGGAGAGCGGCCGGGTCGTCGGCCCGCGCTGGCAGCCCGCCGGCGCCTGCGACATGGACCGGTTCCTCGCCGAGAACAACCCGACGCACAACGGCAGCTCGCTGCTGGTGCGCCGCAGCTGCTTCGACGAGGTCGGCGTGTTCGACACCAGCATCGCCAGCGCCGTCGACCTGGAGATGTGGCTGCGGATCGGGGCCTGGTCGTCGACCCCGCTCTTCTACGGCATCCGCCGCTACCTGGTCGACATGCGGCTCATGCGCACCGGCAGCATCAGCTCCAACCGCACCGCGCGGTACGAGGCGCTGGACAAGATGCTCACCGAGTACGCGCCGATGATGACCCGGCTGCACCCCGGCCTGGCCTACGTGCAGCCTGCGGTGTTCGCCTACCGGGACGGGCACGACGAGATCGCCGAGCGCTGGGCCAAGCAGGCCATCGCCGCGGGTCCCGCCCGGCTCGCCCGCAGCCGCTGGGGCCAGTCGCTCCTGGGCTGGCACGGCGCCGGGCCGGCCGGCCGCGTGAAGATGCGCGCCGCCCGCGACAGCGCCCGCGCGAGCATCTACGGCGGCATCTCCAAGGTCGTGCAGTCGGTCGGCTGACCGGCCCGCCGGACTCAGGCCGGCCGAACGGGCAGCCGGACCACCACGGTCAGGCCGCCGCCCGGCACGGGCTCGGCCCGCACCGCGCCCCCGTGCGCCGCCACCACGGCGCGCACGATCGACAGCCCCAGCCCGGACCCGGCGGTCCCGCCGGTGCGCGGCACCGGGCCCCGGCGGAACGGCTCGAACAGCTCCCCCACCCGGCCCGGGTCGATCTCCGGCCCGCTGGAGGAGACCCGCAGCTCGGCCCCGTCGTCGAGCGGCGCGGTGCACACCTCCACCCAGCCGCCGTCGACGTTGTGCCGCACGGCGTTCTCCACGAGGTTGCCCGCCACCCGCTCGAGCAGCGCGGGATCGCCCGAGACCGGCGCCGGGCCGCCGGTGGTCCGCACGTGCAGCCCGCGGCGCGCCGCCTCGGTCGCCGTGACCCGCACGGCGTGCGCCCCGGCGTCGCGCAGGTCCACCGGGCGCCGCGCCGGTTCGGCGATCTCCCCCAGCGCCTCGGTGCGGGCCAGCAGCAGCAGCCCGGACACGAGGTCGTCCGCGCGGCGGGTGGCGTCGCGGACCACCTCGCCCATCCGCCGCAGCTCGGCGACGTCGGCTGCGGGGTCGGCCAGCGTCACGTCGACCTCGGTGCGCAGCACGGAGAGCGGGGTGCGCAGCTCGTGGCTGGCGTTGGCGACGAAGCGGCGCTGCACCTCGAAGGCGCCCTGCAGCCGGTCGAGCATCGCGTCGAAGGTCGTGGCGAGCTCGGCCACCTCACCCCGGGCCGCGCGCAGGTCCAGGCGGGCGTCGAGGTCCTCCGCCGAGAACCGCCGGGCGGTCGAGGTGACCTGGTGCAGCGGCGCGAGCACCCGCCCGACCAGCACCCACGACGTCAGCCCCGCGGCCAGCACGACCAGCGGGAAGGCGATCAGGCCCGCGTGGAGCACCTGCCCGCGGGCCGCGTCCCGGACGGCGTTCGTGACCTGCTCGGCCGGGACCTCGACGGAACCGACACGGACCGGGGTGCCCGGCGGCAAGGACGGCACGGACGCGGCGACGCCGCCCACGAGCAGCCAGCCCAGCCACAGCAGCAGGGCGCTGACCAGCGCGACCAGGCCGGTGCCGAGGAGCGTGAGCTGCCAGCGCAGCGTGAGCCGCGTGCGCACCCGCCCTCCCCTCCGGCCGCCCGTCAGCCGGCGGAGGGCACCCGGTACCCGGCGCCGACCACGGTCTCGATCACGCCCGGCTCACCGAGCTTCTTGCGCAGGGTCATGACCGTGACCCGGACCGTGGTGGTGAAGGGGTCGGCGTTCTCGTCCCAGACCCGCTCGAGCAGCTCCTCGCTGGACACGACCGCGCCGCCCGCACCCATCAGCACCTCGAGGACCCCGAACTCCTTGCGGGTCAGCTCGACCGGCGAGGCCGCGCGGGTCACCGTGCGCCGGGCGGGGTCCAGGGCCACGTCCCCCGCCACCAGCACCGGCGGGACCGCGGGGGCGGACCGGCGGCCGAGCGCCCGCACCCGGGCCACCAGCTCCGGGAAGTCGAAGGGCTTGGCGAGGTAGTCGTCCGCGCCGCGGGACAGGCCGTCGACCTTGTCCTCGAGCGTTCCGCTGGCGGTGAGCATGAGGACACGGGTGGTGCCGCCCCCGCCCACGATGGCCGCGCACAGGTCGTCGCCGGGCATCCCGGGCAGGTCCCGGTCCAGCACGACCACGTCGTAGCGGGTGATCGAGGACTTCTCGTGCCCGGTGTCGCCGTCGAGCGCGACGTCGACCGCCATGCCCTCGCGCCGCAGGCCGCGCGCGACGGCCTCGGCCAGCGGGGCCTCGTCCTCGACGACCAGGATGCGCATCAGCCCGCCTGCTCGCCCGACACCTCGCCGGGCTCCGGCACGCCCGCGCCGGCGGACTCCACCACCGGCCCGGCGGGCAGGCAGCCCGGCACCTTCACCGCCCACTCGGTCACCCGGCGGGCGACGTCCTGCGCGGTGAGCCCCACGGCGGTCAGGACGTCCGACCGGGCCCCGTGCTCGAGGAACTCCTGCGGCAGGGCCACGTCGCGCTGCGGGACGTCGACCTCGGCGGTGCGCAGCGCGTCGGCCAGGGCGGAGCCGAACCCGCCGTGCCGGCCGGCGTCGGCCACGGTCACGACGAGCTGGTGAGCCCGCGCCATCTCCACCAGCTCCGGGGGCACCGGCAGCACCCACCGCGGGTCGACGACCGTGACGGACACGCCCTGCCGGGCCAGCCGCTCGGCGGCCTCCACGCCCAGCTCCCCGAACGCGCCCACGCACACCATCAGCACGGCCGGGGCGGTGCCGTTGGTCCGGTCCTCGCGCAGGACGTCGACGGTGCCGGCCCGGCGCACCGCCGGGACCGACTCGATGACCGGGCCCTTGGGGAACCGCAGCGCGGTGGGCCCGTCCGCCACGGCGACGGCCTCGCCCAGCTCCTCCCGGAGCGTCGCGGCGTCGCGCGGGGCGGCGACCCGGATGCCCGGGACGACGCCGAGGATCGACAGGTCCCACATGCCGTTGTGCGAGGGCCCGTCGTTGCCGGTCACGCCCGCCCGGTCGAGCACGAGCGTGACGGCCTCCCGGTGCAGCGCCACGTCCATCATCAGCTGGTCGAAGGCGCGGTTGAGGAAGGTCGAGTAGACCGCGACCACCGGGTGCATCCCGCCGCGTGCGAGGCCGGCGGCCGAGGTGAGCGCGTGCTGCTCGGCGATCCCGACGTCGACGCAGCGCTCCGGGAACTCCTTGCCGAACTTCGCCAGCCCGGTCGGGCCGAGCATCGCCGCGGTGATCGCGACGAGATCGGGCCGCTCGGCGCCGAGGCGGACGAGCTCCTCGGCGAACACGCTGGTCCAGCCGGTGGTCTTCGGGCCGGTCGGCAGGCCGGTCTGCGGGTCGAACGCCGACGGGCTGTGCATCTGCTCGGCCTCGTCGTTCTCGGCCGGGGCGTAGCCGTTGCCCTTGCGGGTCACGGCGTGCACCACGACCGGGCCGCCGAAGTGCCGGGCCCGGCGCAGCGCGGACTCCATGGCGGCCACGTCGTGCCCGTCGACCGGGCCGAAGTACTTGAGCCCGAGGTCGGCGAACAGCTCCTGGGGGCTGATCGCGTCCTTGAGCCCGGCCTTGAGCGCGTGCAGCCCGGCGTAGACGGCCGGCCCGACGACCGGGGTGCCGCGCAGCGTGTGCTTGCCCGCCTCGAGCAGCTTCTCGTAGCCCGGCTGCAGGCGGAGCGTGGCGAGCCGGTCGGCCAGCCCGCCGATGGTGGGCGCGTAGGAGCGGCCGTTGTCGTTGACCACGACGACGACGTTGCGGTCCCTGGCCGCGGCGATGTTGTTCAGCGCCTCCCAGGCCATGCCGCCGGTCAGCGCCCCGTCGCCGATCACGGCCACGACGTGCCGCTGCTGGCCGGTGAGCGAGTAGGCCCTGGCCAGCCCGTCCGCCCAGGACAGCGACGACGACGCGTGGCTGGACTCCACGTGGTCGTGCACGCTCTCGGAGCGGCTCGGGTAGCCGGAGAGCCCGCCCGTCTTCTTCAGCCGGTCCCAGCCGTCCTGGCGGCCGGTGAGCAGCTTGTGGACGTACGCCTGGTGCCCGGTGTCCCAGATCAGGGTGTCCCGCGGGGAGTCGAACACCCGGTGCAGCGCGATCGTCAGCTCGATCACGCCGAGGTTCGGGCCGAGGTGCCCGCCGGTCCGGGACACCGCGCTGACCAGGAAGTCCCGGATCTCCGACGCCAGCCCGGCCAGCGCGTCGGGGCCGAGCCGCTTGAGGTCCGCCGGGCCCCTGATCGACGACAGAACGGAGGATGGCTGCACGCTCACGCCCGTCACTCTACGAGCGGTGGCCAGCGCCGGGCCCGGCGACACCGGACCGTGACGCCACGATCACGCGCGGGCGGCGGGCTCCAGCAGGTCGGCGACGTGCGCGAGCTCGTTGACCGTCCGCGGCCTGCGGACCCCGTCGCGACGGGCGACGACCCTGGTCAGGCCCGCGTAGTCGAGCGGGAAGGGCAGCGCCCGCTCGATCCCGAGCAGGTGCCCGAGGTAGACGTTGATCACGCCGGCGTGCGCGAAGACCACCGCGGTCCCCCGGCCCGGGTGCGCCGCGACGATCTCCTCCAGCGCCGTGACGACCCGCGCGCGGAAGGCCGGGACGTCGACGTGCTCGGGCAGGTGGCCCTCGACCATCCGCCGCCACTGGTCGGGGTTCTCCCGGGCCAGCAGGTGCACCGGCAGGTACTGCTGCTGGTCGGCGTCGTACTCGCGCAGGTCGTGCACGGTGCGGACCGCGAGGCCGCGGGCGCGGGCGAGCGGCTCGGCGGTCTGCCGGGCGCGGGTCATGGTGCTCGCGTAGACCGCGTCGACCGGCTCGCCGGCCAGGGCGTCGACCACCCGCTCGGCCTGCCGCAGGCCCAGCTCGGTGAGGCCGGGGTCCGCCCGGACCGGCAGGTCGGGCGCACCGTCGACCCGGTCCGGCAGCCCGTGCCGGACCAGGACCAGCCGCATCGGCTAGCGCTTCCCGCTGGTGGCCACGTGCTCGCCGTGGCCGGCCTCGCGCAGGGCGGTGCGCAGCCGCTCGGCGATCCCGTCCTGCTCGGCGTCGTCGACCGACTTCGCCGCGTTGGCGAAGTCGAACGCGGCCATGTCCCACGCGGGGAACACGTGCAGGTGCAGGTGCGGGACCTCGAACCCGGCCACCAGGAAGCCGACGCGCGGGGGCTGCCACAGCGCCTCGACCGCCCTGGCGATCGTGTGCGAGACGGCGGTGAGGTGCGCGATCAGGTCCGGGTCGGCGTCGACCCAGTGGTCGACCTCCTCGCGCGGTACGACCAGGGTGTGCCCCGGGCCGAGCGGGTTGATCGACAGGAACCCGACGCAGCGCTCGTCCGACCAGACGAACCGGCCGGGCAGCTCGCCGTCGATGATCTTCGTGAAGACGGTGCTCATCACGGCGGACCCTACCGTCCGCGGTCGTCCCGGGGGCGGTCGTCGGTCCCCTCTCCTAGAGTTCCGGCCATGCCCCGCACGATCGCCACGAACACGCCCGTCGAGCAGGAGGAGCTCCTGGAGTTCCTCCGGCCGCGGCACAAGGTCGTCCTGCTCACCACCCGGTCCGACGGCGGGGTCCAGGGATCCCCGGTCACCGCGGGGGTCGACGCGGAGGGCCGGGTCGTGGTGTCGACCTACCCGGAGCGGGCCAAGGCGCGCAACGTCGCCCGCACCGGCACCGCCTCCGTGGTCGTCCTGTCGGACGAGTTCGACGGCCCGTGGGTCCAGGTCGACGGGGACGCCGAACTGATCACCCTGCCGGAGGCGGTCGAACCGCTGGTCGACTACTTCCGCGCGGTCTCCGGCGAGCACCCGGACTGGGACGGGTACCGGCAGGCGATGCGCGACCAGGGCAAGGCGTTGATCCGCATCACACCCACCCGGTGGAGCCCCGTCGCCACGGGCGGCTTCCCCGCGCGGCTCGCCGACTCCTGAGCACCGCCCCCGGTAGCGTTGCCGGGTTCCTCCTGTAATCGAGACGGTTCGGCGGGCAGCCGCCGGGAAGTAGGGATCGCATGCGTCCGTGGCCGGGCAACCCGTACCCGCTGGGTGCGAGCTACGACGGGGCCGGGACGAACTTCGCCTTGTTCTCCGAAGCCGCCGAGAAGGTCGAGCTCTGCCTGTTCAGCCCGCGCGGCAAGGAGACCCGGGTCGCGCTCACCGAGGTCGACGGCTTCGTGTGGCACGCCTACCTGCCGACCGTCGAGCCCGGGCAGCGCTACGGCTACCGGGTGCACGGGCCGTACGACCCGGCACAGGGGCTGCGGTGCAACCCGAAGAAGCTGCTCGTCGACCCCTACGCCAAGGCCCTCGACGGCCCGGTGAAGTGGGACGAGGCGGTCTTCGGCTACAACTTCGGCGACCCGCTCTCCCGCAACGACCGGGACTCGGCACCGTTCGTGCCCAAGTCCGTGGTGGTCAACCCGTACTTCGACTGGGGCTCGGACCGGCCGCCGAAGATCCCCTACCACGAGTCCGTCATCTACGAGGCGCACGTCCGCGGCCTCACGATCGCGCACCCGGACATCCCGGAGGAGCTGCGCGGCACCTACGCCGGCCTGGCGCACCCGGTGATGATCGAGCACCTGCAGCGGCTCGGGGTCACGGCCGTGGAGCTCATGCCGGTGCACGAGTTCCTCAACGACCACCACCTGCAGGAGAAGGGCCTCTCCAACTACTGGGGCTACAACACGCTGGCCTTCCTCGCCCCGCACCACGCGTACACCATGCGCAACAGCCGTCCCGGCAGCCAGGTGCACGAGTTCAAGGCCATGGTGCGCGACCTGCACGAGGCGGGCATCGAGGTGATCCTCGACGTCGTCTACAACCACACCGCCGAGGGCTCGGACATGGGCCCGACGCTGTCCCTGCGCGGGATCGACAACCACGCCTACTACCGGCTGGTCGAGGACGACCCGCGGTACTACATGGACTACACGGGCACGGGCAACTCGCTCAACGTCCGCAACCCGCACACCCTGCAGCTGATCATGGACTCGCTGCGCTACTGGGTCACCGAGATGCACGTCGACGGCTTCCGCTTCGACCTCGCCTCCACCCTCGCCCGCGAGTTCTACGACGTCGACCGGCTGTCGGTGTTCTTCGACCTGGTGCAGCAGGACCCGGTGATCTCGCAGGTCAAGCTGATCGCCGAGCCGTGGGACGTCGGGCCCGGCGGGTACCAGGTCGGCAACTTCCCGCCGCTGTGGACGGAGTGGAACGGCAAGTACCGCGACACCGTGCGGGACTTCTGGCGCGGCGAGCCCGGCACCCTGGGCGAGTTCGCGTCCCGGCTGACCGGCTCGAGCGACCTCTACCAGGAGGACGGGCGGCGGCCGTACGCGTCGATCAACTTCGTCACCGCGCACGACGGGTTCACCCTCGCCGACCTGGTGTCGTACAACGACAAGCACAACGACGCCAACGGCGAGGGCGGCAACGACGGCGAGAGCCACAACCGCTCCTGGAACTGCGGGGTCGAGGGCCCCACGGACGACCCGGGGGTGCTGGAGCTGCGCGCCCGCCAGCAGCGCAACTTCCTCACCACGCTGATGCTGAGCCAGGGCGTGCCGATGCTGCTGCACGGCGACGAGCTCGGCCGCACGCAGGGCGGCAACAACAACGTCTACTGCCAGGACAACGACATCTCCTGGGTGGACTGGTCGCTGGCCGGCAAGAACGCCGGGCTGGTCGGGTTCACCGCCGGCGTCGCGGCCCTGCGGCACGCGCACCCGGTGTTCCGGCGCCGCCGCTTCTTCCAGGGCAGGCCGATCGCGCCGCGCCGGCGGGACTCGCTGGCCGACATCGCCTGGTTCACCCCGGACGGCACCGAGATGACCGAGGGCGACTGGGACTCCGGCTTCGGCAAGTGCGTGATCGCGTTCCTCAACGGCGAGGGCATCTCCGACCTCGACCCGCGCGGCGAGCGCGTCACGGACGACTCGTTCCTGCTGGCGTTCAACGCGCACTGGGAGGACATCGAGGTCACGCTGCCCACCGCCGAGTACGGCAAGGAGTGGGCGATCGTCGTCGACACCGCGGCGGGCGAGGTGATCACCCTGTCCACGGCGCCGGGCGTGATCGCGGCCGAGCCGCCGATGACCCGGGCCGGCGCCACGCACACCGTGCCGGCGCGTTCCCTCCTCGTCCTCCAGCGGACCGTGTGATGCCTCGTCCGATCCCCTCCTCGACCTACCGGCTGCAGTTCTCCGCGGAGCAGACCTTCGCCGACGCGCAGGGCCTGGTCGACTACCTGGAGCGGCTCGGGATCGGGGCGCTCTACGCGTCGCCGCTGCTCGAGTCCGGGGCCGGGTCCAACCACGGGTACGACGTCGTCGACCCCACCCGGATCTCCGCCGAGCGCGGCGGGCCGGAGGGGTTGCGCGCCCTCCTGACCCGGCTGCGCGAGGCGAACCTGACGATGCTGCTCGACGTGGTGCCCAACCACGTCGGCGTCGAGGTGCCGAAGGCCAACCCGTGGTGGTGGGACGTCCTGCGGCACGGGCAGGGCTCGCGCTGGGCGGGCCACTTCGACATCGACTGGGCGGCCGGCCCGCTGCTGCTGCCGATCCTCGACGCCGACGAGCCGAAGGCCCTGTCGGAGCTGTCGGTCCAGGACGGCGAGCTGCGCTACTACGAGCACGCCTTCCCGCTGGCGGCGGGCACCGAGCACGGGTCGGTCGCCGAGATCCACGAGCGGCAGCACTACCGGCTCGTGTCCTGGAAGCGGGGCGCGGCGGAGCTGACCTACCGGCGGTTCTTCGACGTCTCCACGCTGGCCGCGGTGCGCGTCGAGCTGCCCGAGGTCTTCGCCGACACGCACCGCGAGATCCTGCGGTGGCTCGACGAGGGCCCCACGATCATCGGGCTGCGCGTCGACCACCCGGACGGGCTCTCCGACCCCGGCGGCTACGTGCGCCGGCTGCGCGAGGCCATCGGCCCGGACCGCTGGCTGCTGGTGGAGAAGATCCTGCACCTCGGTGAGGAGCTGCCGGTCTCCTGGCCGGTCGACGGGACCTCGGGGTACGAGGCGCTGGCCGACGTCCAGGGCGTGTTCGTCGACCCCGCCGGGGCCGGGCTGCTCACCCAGTTCACGGCCGAGCACATCGGCGCCAAGGTCTCGGCGCACGCGGCCGAGCACCGGGGCCGCCGCGAGGTGGCCGACACGATCCTGGCGGCCGAGGTGCGGCGGATCGCCGCACTCGTGCCGGTGCCGGAGGCCGCGCCGTCGACCGAGGAGGACCCGGGGCCGGCCGCCGACCGGGTCCGGGACGCGGTGGCCGAGTTCCTCTGCGGGTTCCCGGTCTACCGCAGCTACCTGCCGGAGGGTCGGGAGGCGCTCGACACCGCGGTGGCGGTGGCCCGGGCCAACCGGCCGGACCTGGCGCCGGTCCTCGAGGCGATCCACGCCGCGATGCTCGCCGACCCGGAGGGCCTGCTCGCCACGCGCGTGCAGCAGACCTCCGGGATGGTGATGGCCAAGGGCGTCGAGGACACCGCCTTCTACCGGTACAACCGGCTCGTCGCGCTCAACGAGGTCGGCGGCGACCCCGGCCGCTTCGGCCTGTCCCCCGCGGGCTTCCACGCCGCGCTGTCCGCCCGTGAGTCGGGCTGGCCGCGCACGATGACCACGCTCTCCACGCACGACACCAAGCGGTCCGAGGACGTCCGGGCGCGGCTGGCCGTGCTCGCCGAGATCCCCGGCGAGTGGGTCGAACGGGTCCGCCGCTGGTCGGCGCGGCACCCGCTGCCCGAGCGGTCGCTGGAGCTGCTGGCCTGGCAGAGCGTGGTCGGCGCCTGGCCGATCCCTGCGGACCGGCTCGCCGCCTACCTCGGGAAGGCGTCGAAGGAGGCCAAGCTCGCGACCAGCCACGTCGAGCCCGTCCCGGAGGTCGACGAGGCGGTCGCGGCCTGGCCCGAGCAGGTCCTGGGCGACGCCGAGCTGGTCGCCGAGATCACCGCGTTCGTCGAGCGGATCTCCGCGCCCGGCTGGTCGAACTCGCTGGGCCAGAAGATCCTGCAGCTCGCCGGGCCGGGTGTGCCGGACGTCTACCAGGGCACCGAGCTGTTCGAGTACTCCCTGGTCGACCCGGACAACCGGCGCCCGGTCGACTTCGCGGCACGGCAGCGGCTGCTGGCGCGGCTCGACGAGGGCTGGCTGCCCGGGATCGACGACACGACCACCGAGGGCGCGGCGAAGCTGCTGGTCACCGCCACGGCGGCGCGGCTGCGGCGGTACCGCCCCGAGCTGTTCCACGGCTATCGGGCCGTGCCGGCGCAGGGGAACGCGGCCGAGCACGCGGTGGCGTTCACGCGCAGCCCCAGGCTCGTCGCCGTCGCCACCCGGCTGCCCGTGGGGCTCGGGGCCAAGGGCGGCTGGGGTGACACCGTCCTCCCGCTGCCCGACGGCGCCGCGGACTGGCACGACATGATCACCGACACCCCGGTCGACGGGAGCGCCCCGCGGCTGGCGACGCTGCTCGCCCGCTACCCCGTCGCCCTGCTCGTCCGCCCGGCCTGACCCGGGCCCGGCCGGCCCGGACCGGGCCGGCCGGGTGCACGTCTCGCGCAGCGCACCCTGTTGCGCATGACGCGGCTCACGTTCCGGAACTCCGTCCGGCCGTCCTGACGTTGTCCACCTGATATCTCGGCGATCGAAGTAAAGATCGGCCGGAGCGGACGACACAGGACAAGGAGTTCGGTGAGTGAGATCGCAGTACGACTGAAGGACGTCCTGGCCGCCTCGGACGCCTACCGGCAGACCGTGGCCCGGCTCGTGGGCCTGGGCGTCCCGGAGACCACGATCCTGGTGCACCTGCTGCACGCGGGTCCGCGGAGGCCGTCGACGTTGGCGCGTCGCGTGGGCGTCACGCCGGCCAGCGTGACCGCGCAGCTGGACCGCCTCGAGCTGGCCGGGCACGTCGTCCGCCGCTCCAACCCGCGCGACCGCCGCAGCGTGCTCGTGGACCTGACCGACCAGGGGCGCGACCTGGCCGGGCGGTTGTTCGCCCTTTTCGACCGCGACGTGGCGACCGGCGTCGGCGACGCCGATCCGGCCACCACCGCGGAGCTGGGCCGCATTCTCGAACACCTCTCGCGGCGGCTCGACGAGCGCGCCCGCGACACCCACGCCATCGCCGCCGACCTGGAGGAATCCGGCCGCCGGTGATCGCGGGACGAACCGGCTGAAATGGTTCGACAGCCGTACTTCTCGGCATCGGGATATTCTGCGGGAAAGTGCGGCTGAACGGCCGATTCCGGCACGCCGTGCCGTTCCTACCCTCGACCGGGCAACACAAGGTCCGGGTCCGATTCCCCCATCCCACCGGTACCTCGTTGCCGGGATCGCCGGCCGACTCCGTGCCCCCCGACCGGCCGGCGGTCCCGACCCCGGGTCCCGCCGTGCGGTGGCGGCGGGAACCGACCCGCCGGGCTGAGCCGCGTGTCACGGGGCCCGCGCGGGCGCCGCGGCCGCTCATTCGGCAGGATTCCCCCGTGGCTGAGTACGCGGTGTGGGCGCCGGAGAAGGACAGGGTCCGGGTCCTGGTGGACGGCGAGACGTACGCGATGCGGCGGGAACCGGGCGGCTGGTGGCGCGCCGACGTCGAGGACAACGGTCCGGGCTCGGCCTATGCCTTCCTGGTCGACGACGACCCGACCCCGCTGCCCGACCCGCGGTCGACGTGGCAACCCAACGGGGTCCACTCGGCGTCGCGCCGCTACGACCAGGCGTCCTTCTGGTGGACCGACCAGGCGTGGACCGGGCGCACGCTGGCCGGCAGCGTGCTCTACGAGTGCCACATCGGCACGTTCACCGACGAGGGCACCTTCGACTCGGCGATCGAGAAGCTCGACCACCTTGTCGCGCTCGGGGTCGACATGGTCGAGGTCCTGCCGGTCAACGCCGTCGACGGGCCGCGGAACTGGGGCTACGACGGCGTCGGCTGGTACGCCGTCACCGAGAACTACGGCGGCCCGGACGGCTTCAAGCGGTTCGTCGACGCCGCGCACGCCCGCGGGCTCGGGGTGGTCCTCGACGTCGTCTACAACCACCTCGGCCCGTCCGGCGCCTACCTCGACAGGTTCGGGCCGTACTTCGCCGGCAGCAACATCTGGGGCCCGTCGCTCAACCTCGACGGCCCGTGGTCCGACGAGGTGCGCCGGTTCGCCATCGACAACGCCCTGATGTGGCTGCGGGACTTCCACGTCGACGGGCTGCGGATCGACGCCGTGCACGCCTTGCGCGACACCCGCGCCCAGCACGTCCTCGAGCAGCTCGCGGTGGAGGTGGCGGCCCTCGAGGCGCACGTCGGCCGCCCGCTCTCGCTGATCGCCGAGTCGGACCTCAACGACCCGAAGATGATCACCGCGCGCGAGGGCGGCGGCCTCGGGATGACGGCGCAGTGGACGGACGACATCCACCACTGCCTGCACAGCGTGCTCACCGGCGAGGGCCAGGGCTACTACGCCGACTTCGCCGAGGCCGACCTCGCGGGCCTGGCCCACGTGCTGACCCGCGGGTTCCTGCACGAGGGCACCTGGTCGAGCTTCCGCAAGCGGACGCACGGGGCGCCCGTCGACACCGCCCGGATCCCGGGCCACCGCTTCGTCGCCTACCTGCAGAACCACGACCAGATCGGCAACCGGGCCACCGGCGACCGGCTCACCCAGCTGCTCTCCCCCGGCATCCTGGCCTGCGGCGCGGCGATCCTGTTCACCTCGCCGTTCACCCCGATGCTGTTCATGGGCGAGGAGTGGGGCGCCCGCACGCCCTGGCAGTTCTTCTCCTACTTCCCGGACGAAGGGCTCCGCGAGGCCGTCCGCAAGGGCCGCACCGCGGAGTTCGCCGAGCACGGCTGGGGCGACGTCGAGGTCCCGGACCCCAACGCCGAGTCCACGTTCCTCGACTCGAAGCTGGACTGGACCGAGCACGAGCAGGAGCCGCACGCGACCCTGCTCGCGATGCACAAGGAGCTCATCGCCATCCGCAAGGCGTGGCCGGAGCTCTCCGACCCCTGGCTCGACGAGGTGGCGGTCGACGTCCATCCCGAGGCCCGCACGCTGGTCATCCACCGCGGTCGGCTGCGGGTGCTGGTGAACCTCGGGACCGAGGAGGTGGCGCTCGACCTCGGCGCCACCATCACCCGCATCCTGCTGGCCAGCGAGCCCACGGCCAGCGAGCAGTCGGACATCACGCTGCCCGGGGAGTCCTTCGCGATCGCGGTCCTCGAGAATTGACCGCACAAGAACGCACTATGGAACCATAATGCGCTGAAAGTCCTGGTCAGAGCGCATTATGGTTCCATAGTGCCGGTTGTCAGAGGAGGCCGAGACCCTTCACGGCCTCGCGCTCCTCGACCAGCTCGGCGACCGACGCGTCGATCTTCTCGCGGGAGAAGGCGTCGATCTCCAGGCCCTGGACGATCTCGTACTTCCCGTTCCTCGTGGTGACCGGGAAGGACGAGATGATGCCCTCGGCCACGCCGTACGAGCCGTCCGACGGGATCGCCATGGAGGTCCAGTCGCCCTCGGCGGTGCCGTTCACCCAGGTGTAGACGTGGTCGATCGCGGCCGAGGCGGCGGAGGCGGCCGAGGACGCGCCCCGGGCCTCGATGATCGCGGCGCCACGCTTGGCCACGGTCGGGATGAACTCGTTCTTCAGCCAGGACTCCTCGACCTGCTCGGCGGCGATCTTGCCGCCGACCTCGGCGTGGTAGAGGTCCGGGTACTGGGTGGCCGAGTGGTTGCCCCAGATCGTCATCTTCTTGATCTCGGACACCGGCACGTTCAGCTTCTGCGAGAGCTGCGCGAGGGCGCGGTTGTGGTCCAGGCGGGTCATCGCGGTGAAGCGCTCGGCCGGGACGTCCGGCGCGGCGGACTGCGCGATCAGGGCGTTGGTGTTGGCCGGGTTGCCCACGACCAGCACCTTGATGTCGTCGGCCGCGCCGGCGTTGATCGCCTTGCCCTGCGGGGCGAAGATGCCGCCGTTGGCCTCGAGCAGGTCGCCGCGCTCCATGCCCTTGGTGCGCGGGCGCGCGCCGACGAGCAGGGCGACGTTGGCCCCGTCGAAGGCCTTGGTGGCGTCGTCGAAGATGTCGACGCCGGCCAGCAGCGGGAAGGCGCCGTCGCTCAGCTCCATGGCGGTGCCCTCGGCGGCCTTGACGGCCTGCGGGATCTCCAGCAGGTTCAGCTTGACCGGGGTGTCGGACCCCAGGAGCTGCCCGGAGGCGATCCGGAAGAGCAGCGCGTAACCGATCTGGCCAGCGGCTCCGGTGACAGTGACGGTGACAGGAGTGGACACGCCGTGAGGCTAGCCCTCCCTCCGCGGGGGCGCCGCGACGGGGATCACCCTGGTGGCGGCGGTTCCGGTGTGACGTCCGACCCGTCCGGGCCGACACCCTGCCGGACACCCCGCTGCCGCCGGACCGGACGCCGCGGGATGATCCGGGCGTGACCGCTCCCCTGCCGCTGACCGCCCGGGCGGTCGCCCCCGACCTGGCGCGGGGCGCGATGCTGCTGCTGATCGCGCTGGCCAACGCGCACCTGTTCCTGCTGGACGCACCCGGCGTGCGGGGGTATCCGGACGACCCGGGCCCGGTGGGCGGCGTGCTCACCTTCCTGCAGATGCTGCTGGTCGACGGGCGTGCCTACCCGCTGTTCGCGCTGCTCGTCGGGTACGGGGCGGTCCAGCTGGCCCGCCGGCACGACGAGGCGGCGGCCGTCCGGCTGCTGCGCCGGCGGGGCGCGTGGATGGTCGCGGTCGGCGCCGTGCACGGGATCCTGCTGTTCCCCGGCGACATCGTGGGCGCGTACGGGCTGCTGCTGGTCCTGCTGGCCGGGTTCCTGGTCCGCGGCACCGAGGTCACGCTGCGCACGATCGCGGCCGTCGGCGCCGCGGTCACGATCCTGCTCGGCGCCGGCACCGGGCTGCGGACCGGCGCGCTCACCCTGCCGTCGGTCGCCGCGTCCGGCTATGGCACGGCGGTGCGGCTGCACGTCGGCGAGTGGCTCGCCGGCACGGTCTCGTCGGCACTGTTCACCGCCGGGATGCTGGCCGTGGGCGTGCTGGCCGCCCGCCGCGCGCTGCTCGACGAACCGGAGCGGCACCGCCGGCTCCTCGCCCGGGCGGCCGCGGGCGGGCTGGCCGTGGCGGTGGCCGGCGGACTCCCGCTCGCGCTCGCCGCGGCGGGCTGGTGGCGGCCGTCGGCCGGACCGTCGGCCCTGCTCGGCCTGCTGCACTCGGTCGGCGGTCTCGCCGGCGGCATCGGGTACGCCGCCCTGTTCGGCCTGCTCGCCACCCGGCCCGCGGGCCGCCCCGGGCGGGCCCTGGTCGCGACGGGCCGCCGGTCCCTGACCTGCTACCTCGCCCAGTCCGTGGTGTTCTGTGCGCTGCTGCCGGCCTGGGCCCTGGGCCTGGGCGCGCGGATCGGCGTGCCCGGCGCGGCGCTGCTCGCCGTCGCGGCCTGGCTCGCGACGGTGCTGGCCTGCACGCTGCTGGAGCGCGCCGGCGGCCGCGGGCCCGCCGAGGTCCTGCTGCGGCGGCTGACCTACGGCGGCGCGCCCAGGCCTCGGTCCCGGCGCTGATCCCGGCGCTGATCCCGGCGCCGGTCCCGGCGGCCCGTCCTGACCAGGCGGGATAGGCTCGGACCCGTGACGAAGCGGGACAGCAGGGCGACGCAGGCGAGTGAGCCGGCCCCGCCGGCCGAGGTCCCCTACCACCGGGCCCTGTTCGGCGCGTTCGGCTGGGGCGTGATCGCGTTCGCCCTGCAGGTGGTGCTCGGCGAGAACGGCGGGAGCACCGCCCTGCTGATCCAGACCGGCTGGATCCTCATCGCGGTGGTGCTGGCGGCGTGGCCCACCTGGTACGCCGCCCGCCGGCGCGGTTGGCCGGAGCTGTGGAAGCTCTTCCTCCTCGCCACCCCGGCCTTCTGGGTGCTGCGGGCGGTCACCCTGATCCTCGACCGGCTCCTCTTCTCCTGAATCGGTCACGATCGCTCACCGGCGGAATACTTCGCAATCCCGGCTTTCCGGATAGTTTCGGCATCAGGGTCACGATCGCGTTTCGCGTCTCCACCGCCTCACCCGGTCGTGGCTAGGGTGCGTTGCGCATCACGACGCGTGTATCGATGAGCGCCGTCACTGCGGCCGCCTCCGCCCAGCGGACTCGCGTCGCCGCCGCGACGGGCACGGGAGGTTCGACGGATGACGGATTCGGCCACTCGGGAGGGCCCCGCCGGCGCCACGTACCGGGGCGAGGCGCTCGCGATCGAGTTCCGCCACGTCACCAAGCGATACCCGGGACAGGACGCCCCCGCGATCGACGACCTGTCCCTGACCGTGCCGCCCGGCGAGACCTGCTGCCTGGTCGGACCGTCGGGAGGCGGCAAGACCACGGCGATGAAGCTGGTGAACCGGCTCATCGAGCCGACCTCCGGCGACATCCTCATCGGCGGGCACAGCGTCCTGACCTACGACGTGACCACCCTGCGCCGCGACATCGGCTACGTCATCCAGCAGGTCGGGCTGTTCCCGCACATGACGATCGGCGCGAACATCGGCACGATCCCCCGGCTGCTCGGCTGGGACAAGGAGCGCATCGCCGAGCGCACCGGGCGCCTGCTCGATCTGGTCCGCCTCGATCGCAGCTACGCGAAGCGCTACCCCGCTCAGCTCTCGGGCGGCCAACAGCAGCGCATCGGCCTCGCCCGCGCGCTGGCCGCGGACCCCCCGGTGATGTTGATGGACGAGCCCTTCGGCGCCCTCGACC
The DNA here is from genome assembly GCF_021283305.1 of Pseudonocardia kujensis. Taxonomy (GTDB): domain Bacteria; phylum Actinomycetota; class Actinomycetes; order Mycobacteriales; family Pseudonocardiaceae; genus Pseudonocardia; species Pseudonocardia kujensis. The sequence continues at coordinate 16,234 of NZ_JAJSOK010000063.1, read as the reverse complement.
CGATCACCCGCGCGGAGATCCAGGACGAGTTCCTGTCGCTGGAGAACGAGATCCGCAAGACGGTCATCTTCGTGACGCACGACATCGACGAGGCCATCAAGATGGGCGACAAGATCGCCGTGCTGCGGCCCGGCGGGAAGCTCGCCCAGTACGGCAGCGCGGACGAGCTGCTCGGCGACCCGGTCGACGACTTCGTCGCGGACTTCGTGGGTGCCGACCGCGGACTCAAGCGACTCTCCCTGCGCAGTGTCGGTGAGCTCGCCGATCCCGGGCGCGAGGCGCCGCCGGGCGCGCCGTCGGTGGTGGCGGGAACCTCCCTGCGCGTCGGGCTCTCGGTGCTGCTGGCCCAGGGCGCCGAGGTCCTGGGGGTGACGAAGGAGGGCCGGCCCGCCGGCGCCGTCACCCTGGCGGAGATCCGTGAGGCGGCGGGATCGTGAACCTCCCCGCGCAGGGCCCCGTCATCCCGGACTTCGGCAACACCTCCGGGTGCAAGGCCAACGAGACCTTCTGCTGGGACTGGTTCGCCGACCACTGGGACAGGTTCGCGGCCGAGCTGGTGCAGCACGTGTGGGTCAGCGCCATCGCGATCGTGATCGGGCTGGCCATCGCACTGCCGGCAGCGTTGCTGGCCTACCGCCTGCCGCGCTTCGAGACGCCCGCCGTGGTCTTCTCGACGATCCTCTACACGGTCCCGGTGCTCGGGTTCTTCCTGCTGATGATCCCGGTGACCGGCATCGGCCTGCTCACCATCGAGATCGCGCTCGTCGGCTACACGTTGCTGTTGCTGTTCCGGAACACCGTCACGGGCCTGCGCTCGGTACCGCCGGAGGTCCGGGCCGCGGCGCTCGGGATGGGCCTCACGCCGGGGCAGATCCTCGTGCGGATCACCTTCCCGCTGGCCCTGCCGGCGGTGATGGCGGGCCTGCGCGTCGTCACGGTCACCACGATCTCGCTGGCCACGCTCGCGGCGTACATCGCGCCCTACGGGCTGGGCCAGTCGATCCTCTTCTACATCGGGAACACGTTCATCTCCGGACTGATCTCGGCGGGCGTGCTGGCGATCCTGCTCGCCCTCGTGGCCGACGCGCTCATCGTCGGCCTCACGAAGCTCGTCACACCGTGGGCGCGCGCCCGGCGGGGAGGTGCGTAGATGATCGTCGTCGACGCGTGGCGCTTCCTCGCCGACAACCCTGGCCGTGTGCTGGGCGACGTCGCCGGTCAGCTGTTGCTGTCCGTGGTGTCGGTGGCGATCGCGATCGCGATCGCCGTGCCGCTCGGTGCCGCGATCGGCCACACCCGGCGGTTCGCGTTGCTCGCCGTGAACGGGGCCAACGTGCTCCGCGCCCTGCCGACCTTGGCGATCATCGCCATCGGCATCGGCCTCTACGGCGTGGGCTTCGTCAACATCATGGTCGCGCTGGTGATCCTCGCGCTGCCCCTGATCCTCACGAACACCTACGTCGGGGTCGCCGAGGTCGAGCCGGGCACGGTCGAGGCCGCGCGCGGCATGGGCATGACCGGCTGGCAGATCCTCACCCAGGTCGAGCTGCCGCACGCGATCCCGCTGATCATGGCGGGCATCCGGACCGGCACGGTCTTCGTGATCGCGACGGCCTACCTGGCCGGCACCGCGGGCTACCCGCACACGCTCGGCTCGGTCATCACCAACCCGACGCTGCCGGTCTCGCAGCTTCTGGCCTACACGGTGCTGGCGGTCGTGCTCGCCTTCGCGGTCGACGGCCTGCTGCTCATCGTGCAACGCGCCGTCACCCCGGCCGGGATGAAGATCGTCCCCAGTACGGCGGCCTGAGTTCCCACCACAGGAAGGATCCCCATGTCCGAGAGCATCATCGGCCGGCGCGGCAGGGTTGCCGCGCTCGCCGCGGGCGTCGCGGCGCTGGCCCTCGTCGTCGCGGCGTGCGGCGGCGGCAGCAGCTCCTCCGGGTCCTCCGGGTCGGCGGCGCCGAGCGCCGGCGCACAGCCCGCGGGCGCGGACGTCATCACCCCGGTGACGGCCCAGAACGTCAGCTGTCCCTCGGGCACCCCCGGCCAGGGCAAGCCCCCGGTCAAGTTCGGCAGCAAGAACTTCTCCGAGCAGTTCGTCCTCGGCGAGCTCTACACCCAGGCGCTGAAGTCACGGGGCTACGACGTGGCCTACCAGTCGAACATCGGCGGCTCCGAGGTCATCGACCGCGCGTTCCAGGCCGGCCAGATCGACGCCTACGCCGAGTACCTCGGGGAGATCGAGAGCAGCATCGCCGGCAAGCCGGTGGGCGCCACCCCCGAGGACACCTACAACACGGTCAAGGACTTCGAGGCACAGAACCGCCAGGCCACGATCTTCAAGCAGACGCCGTTCGAGGACACCGACGTCATCATCGTGAAGTCGGACTTCGCCAAGCAGAACGGCCTCGTCGCCGTGCCGGACCTCGCCAAGGTGGGCAACGCGGGCGACGGCATCACCCTCGCCGCCCAGCCGCCGTTCGAGACCCGACAGAACGGTCTGGTCGGCATGAAGAACGACTACGGGCTGACCGGCATCAAGTTCACCGGGGTCGACCCCGGCCTCGTCTACCAGGTCCTCGACCAGGGCCAGGCGAACGCGGCCGACGCCTTCTCCACCGACGGCCAGCTGGCCACCGGCAACTACACCGCGCTCGAGGACCCGAAGCACATCTTCGGCTTCCAGTACGTGGCGCCGGTGGTGAAACAGTCCGTGGCCGACGCGCAGGGCCCGGAGTTCGAGCAGACCCTCGACTGCGTGTCGAGCCTGCTCACCACCAAGGTCATGCAGGCCCTCAACCAGGAGGTCCAGATCAACGGCGGCGACCCCGCCGACGTCGCCAAGGCCTTCCTGACCCAGAACAAGGTCACGAGCTGACCGTCGCGGGCGCCCCGGACCGGTCCGGGGCGCCCGTGCCCCGTGGCCCCGTGCCCCGTGACCCTGCCGGGACCGCCTAGTCGCGGCGCCGGGAGCTGATCACGCCGGTGTCGAAACCGGCCAGGTGCAGGCCGCCGGCGAAGCGCGCGTGCTCCACCTTCAGGCACCGGTCCATCACGACCGCCAGGCCCGCGGCCTCGGCCTTCGCCGCCAGGTCCTCGTCCCAGAGGCCGAACTGCAGCCACCAGGTGCGCACGCCCTGCGCGTCCGACCCGAGCGCGAGCACCTCGTCGAGCACGGCGGGCAGGTCCTGCGGGCGACGGAAGGTGTCGACGAGATCGGGCACGCCCGGGCAGTCCGCCAGCGACGGGTACACGGGCCGGCCCAGGACCTCGGTCGCGTTGGGGTTCACGAACCACACCTCGTAGTCCGTGCTCGACAGCAGGTAGGTCGCCACGAAGTTCGACGCCCGCGCGGGATTGGGCGAGGCGCCCACCATCGCGACCGTGCGGGTGTCGCGCAGGATCCGCTGCCGCTCCAGCGCCGACGGGTTCTGCCAGCTCATGCGCTCTCCTTCGCGGCCTCGGCCAGTGCCTGGTCGAGGTCCCAGATGATGTCGTCGACGTCCTCGAGCCCCACGCTGATCCGGATGAGGTCCTCGGGCACCCCGGCCGCCGCGAGCTGCTCGGCGGTGAGCTGCTGGTGGGTGGTGGAGCCCGGATGCAGGACGAGGGTGCGGGCGTCGCCGATGTTGGCCAGGTGGCTGCACAGCCGCACGGACTCGATGAACCGTGCCCCCGCCGCCCGGCCGCCCTTCACGCCGAAGCTGAACACCGCGCCCGGTCCCTCCGGGAGGTACCGGCGCGCCCGCTCGTGGTGCGGGTGGTCGGGCAGGCCCGCGTACCGCACGTACTCCACGCGGGGATCGGCGTGCAGCCACTCCGCGACCCGCCGGGCGTTGGCGACGTGCGCCTGCATCCGGAACGGCAGCGTCTCCACGCCCTGGAGCAGCAGGAACGCCGAGTGCGGGGCCAGGGTCGGCCCGACGTCGCGCAGCTGCTCGGCGCGCAGCTTGGTGAGGAAGCCGAGCTCCTGGAAGTTGCCCCACCAGGTGAGCCCGCCGTAGCTGGGCACGGGCTCGGTCATCGACGGGAACCGGCCGTTGCCCCAGTCGAACCGCCCGGACTCGACGACGATGCCGCCGAGCGTGGTGCCGTGCCCGCCGAGGAACTTGGTCGCGGAGTGGATCACGACGTCGGCGCCGTGCTCGATCGGCCGGCACAGGTACGGCGTGGCCACGGTGGCGTCGACGATCAGCGGCACGCCGGCCGCGTGCGCGACGTCGGCCAGCCCGGCCAGGTCCGCCACCTCGCCGCCGGGGTTGGAGACGACCTCGGTGAACAGGAACTTCGTCTTCTCGGTGATCGCCGCGGCGTAGTCGGCCGGGTCGCCGCCGGGGACGAAGGTCGTGTCGACGCCGAAGCGGCGCAGCGTGACGTCGAGCTGGGTGATCGTGCCGCCGTACAGGCCCGACGCGGCCACCGCGTGGTCGCCGGCGCCGGCCAGGCAGGCGAAGGTGAGGAACTCGGCGGCCTGGCCGCTGGCGGTGGCCACCGCGCCGATGCCGCCGTCGAGGCTGGCGAGCCGCTCCTCCAGCACCGCGACCGTCGGGTTGCCGATGCGGCTGTAGATCAGGCCGTACTTCTGCAGCGCGAACAGGCTCGCCGCGTCCTGGGTGTCCTCGAAGACGAAGCTCGTCGACTGGTAGATCGGGACCGCCCGCGCGCCCACCGCCGAGTCCGGCACCGCCCCGGCGTGCACGGCCCGGGTGTTGAAGCCCCAGGCGCGGTCCCGGCGCTCCCTGCCGTCCCCGCTCTCGTCGCTCATGCGCCCCATCCTGCCTCGCCGGATCGGCGGCCGTCGCCACCGGTCGCCCGGGAACGCGGTCGGTCAGCGGCGCGGGAGGCGGACCAGACCCTCCTGCATGGTGCTGGCGACCAGCAGGCCGTCACGGGTGAAGAAGCGGCCCTGCGCCAGCCCGCGCCCGCCCGACGCCGCGGGGCTCCAGCACTCGTAGAGCAGCCACTCGTCGGCGCGGAACGCCTGGTGGAACCACATGGCGTGGTCGAGGCTCGCCATCTGCACGGCGGTGCTGCTGAGATCGTGGCGCCCCACCACCGAGCCGAGCAGGGTGAGGTCGGAGATGTAGGTGAGCAGGCAGACGTGCCGCAGCGGGTCGTCGGGCAGCCGCCCGTCGGCCTTCATCCAGGCCCGCAGCGGCTCGTCGGTCGCGACCCGGTCCTCGGTCCACACCGGCTCGTCGACGAAGCGGATGTCCAGCGAGCGGGGCACCCGCTCGATCCAGGCGGCCCCTGCCCCGGACACCACCCGGTCGCCGATGCTGGGCAGGTCCTCGGGCGCCGGCACCCCGGTGCCCATCGGCACGGAGTGCTCGAGCCCCTCCTGCGCGAGCTGGAAGGAGGCCGAGAGCGCGAAGATCGCCTCACCACCCTGGATCGCGAGCACCCGGCGGGTGCTGAAGGAGCGGCCGTCGCGGATCCGCTCGGTGCGGAACACGATCGGCCGGCTCGGGTCGCCGCCCCGGATGAAGTAGGCGTGCAACGAGTGCACGCCCCGGTCCGCCTCGACGGTGCGGCCCGCCGCGACCAGCGCCTGCGCCGCGACCTGGCCGCCGAACACGCGCACGGGCGAGGTCGCCGGGCTGGTGCCGCGGAACAGGTCCACCTCGAGCTGCTCGAGCTCGAGCAGGTGCATCAGCCCGTCGAGCACACCCTGCCCGCGCGGGACGCCGTCGACGTCGAGCAGGATCCCGGGATCGGGCCGTTCGGTCACGCCCGGATCCTTCCAGACCCCGGACTCAGGCGTGGTCCTCCTCGCCCAGCCGGTGGACCCGGATGAGGTTGGTGGAGCCGACGGTCGAGGGCGGGGAACCCGCCACGATCACCACGAGGTCGCCCGGCTGGAACCGGCCGATCGAGAGCATCGCGTGGTCGACCTGGCGGACCATGGCGTCCGTCGAGTCGACGGCCTCGACCAGGAAGGTCTCGACGCCCCAGGTCATCGCCAGCTGGCTGCGCACCTCGGGGGCCGGGGTGAAGGCCAGCAGCGGCAGCCGGGTGTGCAGCCGGGCGAGGCGCCGGACCGTGTCGCCGGACTGCGAGAAGGCGACCAGCGCGCGGGCCGAGAGGCGCTCGCCGATGTCGCGCGCGGCGTAGGAGAGCACGCCGCGCTTGGTGCGCGGCACGTGGTTCAGCGGCGGCACGTTGGCCGGCCCCGCCTCGACGGCCTCGATGATCGTGCTCATCGTGCGGACCGTCTTGATCGGGTAGCGGCCGACGCCGGTCTCGCCGGAGAGCATCAGCGCGTCCGCGCCGTCGAGCACCGCGTTGGCCACGTCGGAGGCCTCCGCGCGGGTCGGCCGCGAGTTCGTGATCATCGAGTCCAGCATCTGGGTGGCCACGATGACCGGCTTGGCGTTCTCCCGCGCGATCTGGATCGCGCGCTTCTGCACCAGCGGCACGTTCTCCAGCGGCAGCTCCACGCCCAGGTCGCCGCGGGCGACCATCACGCCGTCGAACGCCAGCACGATGGCCTCGAGGTTGTCGACCGCCTCGGGCTTCTCCAGCTTGGCGACGACCGGCAGCTTGACGCCGACCTTCTCCATCACCCGGTGCACGCCGTCGATGTCCGCGGGGCTGCGCACGAAGCTCAGCGCGATCACGTCGACGGACAGCTTGAGCGCGAACTCCAGGTCCGCGAGGTCCTTCTCGCTCAGTGCCGGCACCGAGACGTTCATGCCCGGCAGCGAGATGCCCTTGTTGTTGGACACGGGGCCGCCCTCGGTGACCCGGCACACCACGTCGTCGCCCTCGACCTCGACCACGCGCAGGCCGACCTTGCCGTCGTCGACCAGCAGCCGGTCCCCGGCACGGGCGTCCCGGGCCAGGCCCTTGTAGGTGGTGGAGACCCGGTCGTGGGTGCCGGCACAGTCCTGGACCGTGATCCGCACCTCCTCGCCGGTCTGCCACTCGGTGGGACCGTCGGCGAACGTGCCGAGCCGGATCTTCGGCCCCTGCAGGTCCGCGAGGATGCCGACGGCGCGGCCCTCGGCGTCGGCGGCGTCGCGCACCATCTGGTACACGCGCTTGTGGTCGTCACGGGTGCCGTGGCTGAAGTTGAGCCGCGCGACGTCCATGCCGGCCGCGACCAGCTCACGGATACGGTCGGGCGTGGCGGTGGCCGGCCCGATGGTGCAGACGATCTTGGTGCGACGGGTCACGATGTCAAGCCTAGCGCGCTCTCTGTAACGATCAGGTAGGAGGAAGTCGAACAGTGCGACGGCTGAGTTTCGGCCTCGCGGCGCTGGTCAGCCTGGTGGTGCTGTTCATGCCGGCGTCCGGTGTCCCGAGTGCCCCGCCGGGGGTGGACAAACTCGTCCATCTGGGTGTGTTCGCCCTGCTGGGCCTCACCGGGCGGTGGGCGGGCGTCCCGCCGCTGCCGCTGGTCCTGGGGCTCGCGGGGTACGCCGGGCTGTCGGAGGTCCTGCAGGGCGTCCTGCCGATCGGGCGGGACGCCGAGCTGCTCGACGCGGTGGTGGACTGCGTGGGCGTGTCGCTCGGCGTCGCCCTGCACGCGGTGCTGGCGCGCCGGGGGAAGCGCTAGCGCGGCGCAACCGCGTCATGGAGCCACAACGCGATCCTGACGCCACCCGAAGCGCGGTGTGGAACCATGACGCGGTTTCTCAGGCCGCTCACCAGCGTCATGGATCCACAACGCGGCGCTGGAGCCGCCCCGAGCGCGTCGGGGAGCCCCTTCGCTAGCGGCGGGGTTGCTCGCTCGGGCCCACGTGGTCGGCCAGCCACTCCGCGAGCGGCCGCCCGGCCCGCCACGTGCGGCGGACGCGGTCGAGGCAGGTCCGCTCGTGCAGGGCGTCGTCCGGCGACCACCGGCGGGCGACCATCAGGCCCTTGTGCCGCAGCAGGTCCAGCCGCGGGTGGTCCGGGTCGGTGCCCTTCGGCCGCGTGCGCAGCTGCTCCCCGCCCACCGTCAGCCCGGCCTTCTCCGCGGCCGCCAGGATGCGGCGCAGCTCCTCGCCGCGACGCTCGTCGTCGACCGCGGTGCGGTACCGGGCGACCTGGTCGGGCGCCATGCCGTAGTAGCCCGCGGCCGCGAGCAGCCCGTCCGGCCCGACCTGGACGTAGAAGGGCGGGGCGAACCCGCCGCAGTGGGTCTTGTAGGGCGACTTGTCCTTCGCGAACCGGACGTCGCGGTACGGGCGGAAGATCTTGCCCGGCCCGAACTCCCCCTCCAGCTCGCCGAGCAGGGCCGTCATCGGCGCGCGGACGTGCGTCTCGTACACCTCGCGCTGGTCGGTCCAGTACGCCTTGCTGTTGTCGGCCAGCAGGCCGTCGTAGAACTCGACGGCGCCGTCGCCGAACCCCTCGAACCGCGTCACCGACGTGGTCATGGCGTGCGGTCGCCCGCCCGGCCGGAACCCACCTCCGGGTCGCGCGCACCGTCTCGGTCCCCGGCAGGGTCCTCCGGCACGCCGTCGGGGTGCACGACCTCGGGGGGCAGCACCTCGCGCGGCTTGCGGACCAGCGCGACGTAGAGCACCGCGAGCACGAACACCAGGGCGGAGACGACGACGTTGATCCGGATGTCGCCGAAGACGCGGGTGGCCGGGTCCGTGCGCATGAGCTCGATGAAGAACCGGCCGAGCGTGTAGCCGGCGACGTAGAGCGCGAAGACGCGGCCGTGGCCGAGCCGGAAGCGCCGGTCCGCCCCGACGATCACCGCCGCGACGACCAGGTTCCAGATCAGCTCGTAGAGGAACGTGGGCTGGACGATCGCGATCGGGTTCGCGGTGTCGACGGCCACGCCGCCCAGCGGGTCCGACGCGCCGGTGGCCGGGTCGACGCGCTCGTAGATCTCCAGGCCCCAGGGCAGCGTCGTCGGAGCGCCGTAGAGCTCCTGGTTGAAGTAGTTGCCGAGCCGGCCGATCGCCTGCGCGACGACGATGCCCGGCGCCACGGCGTCGGCGAAGAAGGGCAGCGGGATGCCGCGCCGCCGGCAGCCGATCCACGCGCCGACCGCGCCGAGCGCGATCGCGCCCCAGATGCCGAGGCCGCCCTCCCAGATCTTGAGCGCGTTGAGCGGCACGCCACCGGGGCCGAAGTAGGTCCGCCAGTCGGTCGCGACGTGGTAGAGCCGGCCCCCGACCAGCCCGAACGGCACCGCCCACACGGCGACGTCGACGACCGTGCCGGCCGGGCCGCCGCGGGCGACGAACCGCTTCTCGCCCCACCAGATCGCGACGACGATCCCGGCGATGATGCAGAGCGCGTACGCCCGGATGGGGATCGGCCCGAGATGCCAGACGCCGCGGTCCGGGCTGGGGAGGTAGGCCAGCACGGTGCTGCTCGCGAAGGCGCTCACGCCGCCACCGTAGCGCGGGCGGGCTCGGCCCCGGCCGCCCCACCTCCCCGGTCGTGACCCGTCCGGGTCAGGCCGGCTGCGGCAGGCCCGCCCGGGCCACCCCGGCGGCGAGCTCCCTGGCCAGGGCGCGGACCGCGTCGGGCCCGCCCTGCTCCGCGGCGCTCACGAACGCCGAACCGACGATGACCCCGTCGGCGAACCCGGCGATCTCCGCGGCCTGGTCGCCGCTGCGCACCCCGAGCCCGACGCCGATCGGCAGCGAGGTGTGCGGCCGGGTCCGGCCGACGATCTCGCCGGCGGCGGCGTTCACCGAGTCCCGCGCACCCGTCACGCCCATGATCGAGGTGGCGTACACGAAGCCGCTGGAGGCGGCGGTCGTCGAGGCGATCCGTTCGTCCGTGGACGAGGGCGACACCAGGAAGGTCCGCGACAGCCCGTACTTGTCCGAGGCGGCGAACCAGTCGTCGGCCTCGTCCGGGATCAGGTCCGGCGTGATCAGCCCGAGGCCGCCCGCGGCCGCGAGGTCCGCGGCGAAGCGGTCCACCCCGTAGCGCAGCACCGGGTTGAAGTAGGTCATCACCAAGCAGTTGCCGCCCGCGGCGGAGACGCGCTCGATCGTGCCGAACACGTCCCGCAGCCGGAACCCGTTGCGCAGCGCCGTGTCCGCGGCGGCCTGGATGGTGGGCCCGTCCATGACCGGGTCCGAGTACGGCACGCCGACTTCGAGCAGGTCGCACCCGCCCTCGCTCATCGCGGTCAGCAGCTCGACGGCCCCGTCGACGGTCGGGTAGCCGGCGGGCAGGTAGCCGACCAGGGCGCCGCGGCCCTCGGCCCGGCACCGTGCGAACACGTCCGCGACGCTCCGCGTGGACGGTCCGCTCGCACGCTCGCTCACGCCTGGATCCCCTCGGTCTCGCTGCCCGGGTCGGCGAACGACCCCGACCGCTGCTGCGTGGCGCCCTCGGCGATGGCCGTGCCGTCGGCCGCCTCGGCGCTCTCGTCCTGCCCGATCATCCCGAACCACTTGGCGGCGGTGTCGACGTCCTTGTCGCCCCGGCCCGAGAGGTTCACCAGGATCACCGCGTCGGGTCCCAGCTCCTTGCCCAGCCGCAGCGCACCCGCCACGGCGTGCGCCGACTCGATGGCCGGGATGATCCCCTCGGTGCGACAGAGCAGCGCGAACGCGTCCATGGCCTCGGCGTCGGTGACCGGCTGGTACTCGGCGCGGCCGAGGTCCTTGAGCAGCGCGTGCTCCGGCCCGACGCCCGGGTAGTCCAGCCCCGCGGAGATCGAGTACGACTCGGCGGTCTGCCCGTCCTCGTCCTGCAGCAGGTACGAGAAGGCGCCGTGCAGCGCGCCCGGCGAGCCCTCGGACAGGGTGGCCCCGTGCCGGCCGGTCTCGACGCCGTCGCCACCGGGTTCGAACCCGACGAGCCGGACGCCCGGGTCGTCGAGGAAGGCGTGGAAGATGCCGATCGCGTTCGACCCGCCGCCGACGCAGGCGGCGATCGCCGTGGGCAGCCGGCCGGTGCGCTCGAGCACCTGGGCCCGCGCCTCGAGCCCGATCACCCGGTGGAAGTCCCGCACCATCTGCGGGAACGGGTGCGGGCCGGCGACCGTGCCGAGCAGGTAGTGGGTGCTGTCGACGTTGGTGACCCAGTCCCGCAGCGCCTCGTTGATCGCGTCCTTCAGGGTGCGCGAGCCGGTCTTCACCGGGATCACGGTGGCGCCGAGCAACCGCATCCGGGCGACGTTGAGCGCCTGCCGCCGGGTGTCGACCTCGCCCATGTAGACGACGCACTCGAGGTCGAGCAGGGCGCACGCGGTGGCCGTGGCGACGCCGTGCTGGCCCGCCCCGGTCTCCGCGATGACCCGCTTCTTGCCCATCCGCTTGGTGAGCAGCGCCTGACCCAGCACGTTGTTGATCTTGTGGGACCCGGTGTGGTTCAGGTCCTCGCGCTTGAGCAGGATCCGGGCGCCGCCGGCGTGCTGCGACAGCTTCGGCACGTCCGTCAGCGGGGACGGCCGCCCGGTGTAGTCACGGTGCAGCCGGTCCAGCTCGGCGAGGAACTCCGGGTCGTGCCGGGCCTTCTCGTAGGCCGTCTCCAGCTCGTCGAGCGCGGCGACCAGCGCCTCCGGCACCCATCGGCCGCCGAAGCGGCCGAAGTGGCCGCGCTCGTCGGGCTCGTGGCCCGACGGGGTCTCGATGCCCTGACTGGCCGTGACCTGGCTGCTCGCCCGGACGCTGGTGGAGGAACTCACCGCACCATTCTGCTGCACGACGGGTGGAAGCCCGCAGCCACCAGGGCCCGCACGGCCGCGCCCGGATCCCCGCTGGTCACGAGGCCCTCGCCGACGAGCACGGCGTCGGCGCCCCAGCCCGCGTAGGTGAGCAGGTCCCCGGGGCCGCGCACGCCGGACTCGGCCACGCGCAGCACGTCGTTGGGCAGCCCGGGAGCCAGCCGCCCGAAGATGCTCAGGTCGACCTCGAGGGTCTTGAGGTCCCGCGCGTTGACACCGATGACCTTCGCGCCGGCCTCGAGCGCGCGGTCGGCCTCCTCCTCGGTGTGCACCTCGACCAGCGCGGTCATCCCGAGGGACTCCACCCGGTCGAGCAGCGACTCCAGGACCGGCTGCTCCAGCGCCGCCACGATCAGCAGCACCAGGTCCGCGCCGTAGGCCCGCGCCTCGTGCACCTGGTACGGGGTGACGACGAAGTCCTTGCGCAGCACGCACACGTCGACGGCGGCACGCACGGCGGCCAGGTCGTCGAGGCTGCCACCGAACCGGCGCTGCTCGGTGAGCACGCTGATCACCCGCGCGCCGTTCTCGGCGTAGGACTCGGCCAGGACGGCCGGGTCCGGGATCGTCGCCAGCGCGCCCTTCGACGGGCTGCGCCGCTTCACCTCGGCGATGACGCCGACACCGGGCTCGTTCAGCGCGGCCATGACGTCCTTCGGCGGCGCCGCCGCGGCGGCCCGCCGTTTGATCTCCGCGAAGTCCACCGCGGCCTCCCGGGCCGCGAGGTCCTCCCGGACACCCTCCACGATGGAGTCCAGGACGCTGGGCCGGACTCCGGCACTCACCTCACCGTGCTCGCCCACGGGGCGCACTCCCCTTCCGGGTTCGGGCCTACCAGGCGTTCCGACCATGCTATTCCGTACCGTCCGGACGACCGGGGCGGGGGCCGCCGTCCGGCCCACGCTCCCGCGCGAACGCCCCCTCGGTGGTCGGGTCGACACCCGAGTCGAGCTCGTCCCAGGCCGCCCGCTCGGGGTCGGCCGGGCGGCGCGGCGCACCCGGGGCGTCGTACCGCGCCCCCATGCGCGGGAGCCGCCGGTCGGCCGCCACCAGCACCACTCCCCCGGCGACGACCAGCAGCCCACCGAGCACCCCGAGCACCGGCGCGGCCGTGGTCGCCACGGCGGCGCCGGGTGCCGTCGTGGTCCCCGCCGCCGCGCTGCCCACCAGTGCGGGCAGCTCCGCCGCGGTCGGCGGGCGCAGCCAGCCGGACGCGGCCGCAGCGGCGCCGTACCCGCCGGCCAGCACCACGATGCCCCCCAGGATCCGCCGCACGACGCCCGACACCGCGATCGCCGCGGCCACCGCCGCGACCGCGAGGGCGGCCAGCCCGATCAGCGCCGGCGCGATCTGCGCACCGGTCGCGGCGATCGGAACGGCCCCCGTCGCGCCGTGCCCGGCCACCTCGACCTGCGTGGACGCCCAGGCGAGCCGGGTGGTCCCCCACAGGCCGAGCGCGCCGAGCAGCAGCAGCGTGGCCGTCAGGAGGAACAGCCGGGCGCTACGGGCGGGCGGGGCCGGGTCAGGCATGCCCTGCCGGACGGCCGAGGGTCGCCGCGGTCGCGACCGCGGAGAGCACCGCCCGGGCCTTGTTGAGGCTCTCGGTGTCCTCGGCCTGCGGGTCCGAGTCGGCGACGATCCCGCCGCCCGCCTGCACGTACGCCCGGCCGTCGCGGATCAGCGCGGTCCGGATCGCGATCGCGGTGTCGGCGTTGCCGGCGAAGTCGAGGTAGCCGACGATCCCGCCGTACAGCCCGCGGCGGGTGGGCTCCAGCTCGTCGATCACCTGCATGGCCCGGACCTTCGGCGCACCGGACAGGGTGCCGGCCGGGAAGCAGGACAGCACCGCGTCGACGGCGTTGCGGTCCTCCCGCAGCGTGCCGGTGACCGTCGAGACCAGGTGCATGACGTGGCTGTAGCGCTCCACGGAGAAGAAGTTGCGCACCTTCACCGTGCCCGGCTCGCAGACCCGACCGAGGTCGTTGCGGCCCAGGTCGACGAGCATGACGTGCTCGGAGCGCTCCTTCTCGTCGTGCCGGAGGTCCTTCTCCAGCAGCTCGTCCTCCTCCTCGGTGGCGCCGCGCCAGCGCGTCCCGGCGATCGGGTGCGTGGTGGCCTGCCGGTCGGCCACCGTGACCAGCGCCTCCGGGCTCGAGCCGACGATCGTGAACGGGCTGCCGCCCGACGCGTCCTCGAGGTTCAGCAGGTACATGTACGGGCTGGGGTTGGTGGTGCGCAGCACCCGGTAGACGTCGAGCGGGTCGGCCGCGCAGTCCATCTCGAAGCGCTGGGAGACCACGATCTGGAAGCACTCCCCCGCGCGGATCTGCTCCTTCGCCACCTCGACGGCGGCGAAGTGCTCGGCCTGGGTGCGCTTGCGCTCGAACTGCGGGGGCACCGCCTCGAACACCGCGACGGTCGACGGTGCGGGCGCCGTGAGCTCGCCGGTCATCCGGTCGAGCCGGGCCACCGCGTCGTCGTAGGCCTCGTCGACGCGCTCGTCCGAGTCGTCCCAGTTGATCGCGTTGGCGATCAGCGTGATGGTGCCCTCGTGGTGGTCCACGGCGGCGAGGTCGGTGGCCAGCAGCAGGACCAGCTCGGGCAGCCGCAGGTCGTCGACCGGCGGGTTCTCCTCGCTGCCGATCCGCTCGATCCGGCGGACGATGTCGTAGCCCATGTACCCGACGAGCCCGCCGGTGAGCGGCGGCATGCCCGGCAGGGGCTCGCTGTGCAGCTCCTCGACGACGCCGCGCACCGCCGCCAGCACGTCGCCCTCGGTCGGCAGGTGGTCGGGGACCTCGCCGGTCCAGCGGATCCGCCCGTCGACCGTGGTCAGCGAGGCGGCGGAGCGGGCGCCGACGAAGGACCAGCGCGACCAGGACCGCCCGTTCTCCGCGGACTCGAAGAGGAAGGTGCCGGGGCGGACCCGGCCCTCCGGCGCGGCGAGCTTGCGGTAGACCCCGACCGGCGACTCGTCGTCGGCCAGCAGCCGGCGGGTCACCGGGATCACCCGGTGGTTCTCGGCCAGCGCGCGGAACTCCTCACGCGTGGGGCTGACCGCTCCCAGCGCGGCGGGAGGTGCGGTGGGGCGCGTGGTGGCTGCGGTCACGGGGCTCATTCTCCCGCGCCGGGTGGGAGGGATGAAGACGGGGCGGGTGAAGATGGGCCCGTGACCACCCGCGAACCGCGCCGCCGCGGCCGCCGCACGTCCGGCGAGGACACCCGCGCCGCCCTGCTGACGGCCGCGCGCGTCGAGTTCGCCGAACGCGGCTACGACGGCGCCACCGTCCGGCGCATCGCGGAACGGGCCGGTGTCGACGCGGCCATGGTCAACCACTGGTTCGGCGGCAAGGCCCAGCTCTTCACGGCGTCGCTCGACGTGCCGGTGGACCCGACCGCGCTCGTCGAGACGGTCGTGCCCGGGGACCCCGAGCGGGTCGGCGAGCGGATCGTCGCGACGTTCCTGCAGGTGTGGGACTCGGCGTCGGGCGGCACGCTGGTGACCCTGGTCCGCAGCGTGGCCGGGCACCCGGCGGCGGCGCGGATGATGCGCGAGTTCATCGTCCGGGTCGTCATCGGACCGCTCGTCGGGCGGGTGGCGCCGGACCGGGTCGAGGAACGGGCGGCGCTGGTCGCCACGCAGATCATCGGGCTCGGGATGATCCGCTACGTCGTGCAGCTCGAGCCGTTGGCCTCGGCCGACCACGCCGCGGTGGTCGCCGCGATCGGGCCGACGGTGCAGCGCTACCTCACCGGACCGCTGCCCGACGGTGCGGGGTGAGCGGGTCGGGGGTGGGCGGCTCGTCGGTCGGGGAGCCGGTGGTGGGCGGCTCGCCGACCCACGAGCGTGAGGCCACGCCGCCGGCAGGCGGAAACGATGATCATCGATCGCGGAGCGGGAAGGTCGATTTCCGGCCGCCGAGAGCCACGGACGGCGATCATGAAGAGCACGGCGGAAGGCCCCGCCCGCATTCGGATCGGCGAGCGGCGCAGCGGTGCGGCTCGGGACGGTGCTCGGGCCCCACGCCGGCGTGACCCGGCGCTCCGGCGTGTCGCTCACGCCGCTCACGCCGCGATCGGGTGGCCGGGTCCGCACCGGGGCCGCATGATGGATCGCGTGGTGGATCTGCAGGTTCCGGGGTTCAGGGACGTGTCCGGCGCCCTCGCGGACCGGGTCGCGGGCCTGCGGGCGCGGCTCGGCGCAGACGTCTTCCAGAAGGTCGCCGGCACCGAAGGGCCCGACCGGCGGGCGCGGATCCACGCCGCGCCGGGCCCCCGCTGGTTCGCGGCCGACCGGCCGATCCGGCGGGTGCACGGCGACGCCTCGATGTTCGTCGGCGGGCTGCGGGCGCTGCTGCTGCAGTCGTTGCACCCCTTGGCGATGGCCGGGGTCGCGGGGCACTCGGGCTACCGCGGCGACCCGTGGGGCCGCCTCGCCCGCACCAGCTACTTCCTCGCCGCCACGACCTTCGGGCCCGACGCCGAGGCCCGCGCCACGATCGAACGGATCAAGGCGGTGCACGCCCGGGTCCGCGGGGTCGCACCCGTCGGCCGGCCCTACTCCGCCGGCGACCCGCACCTGCTGGAGTGGGT
>NZ_JAJSOK010000062.1 GCF_021283305.1 Pseudonocardia kujensis | reverse complement strand
GGCGCGCCGTTCGAGGTGGAGTACCGGCTGCGGGGCGGCGACGGCCGGTTCCGCTGGGTGCTCGACCGCGGCGCCCCGGTCGGCGCGGCCGCCGGCTCGGACGGCGGGCCGGCCGGGCGCCGGGTCGGCTACGTCGGCGGCTGCCTCGACATCGACGCCCGGCACACCGAGCAGCGCCGCCACCAGCTCTACGCCACGGTCGGCGACGCCCTCGACCGGGAGATCAGCCAGTCCGCGCGGCTCGAGGCGTTCGCCCGGACCGTGGTCGACGAGGGCCTGGGCGACATCGTGCGCGTCTTCACCGACGACGGCGCGGGCCCGGCCCTGCGGATCGTCGCGGCCACCGACCCGGACGTCGAGCGGGGGCTCCGCACGGTCCCCGGCCTGCCGGTGCTGTGGGAGCTCGCCGACCTCGAGGAGCCGGTCCTGCTCCCGCCCGAGAAGCTCGCGGCCGCGTTCGCCGCGACCCCGCCCGAGGCACAGGAGGTGTGGCGGCGGTCGGGGGCACACTCGGCGTTGTTCGTCCCGCTGCGCGCCCGCGGCGGCATGCTGGGCATGTTCGCCGTCGCGCGCACGGGCGCCTCGCCGGTGCTCGACGAGTCCGACGTCGCGCTGTTCACCGAGATTGCGCGGCGGGCGGCGGTCGCGGTGGACAACGCGCGGCTGCTCGAGCAGGAGCGGGCGAGCAGCACCCGCCTGGGTCTGCTGCACCGCGCGACCGCCGAGATGTCGGCGGCCGCGACCCCCGCCGAGGTCGCCCGGACGGCCACCAGCCACCTGGTGGCTCTCCTCGGGTCCGCGGTGGCCGGCGTGTGGCAGAACCGCGGCGAGGACCTGCAGCTCCTGGCGCTGCAGGGCTGGGAGGGCGAACCGCCTGCGGAGCTCACCACCGTCGCCGTCGCGGGCGACCATCCGGCGCGGACGGCGTTGCGTTCCCGCCAGGCCCTGTGGTTCGAGGACGCCGCGGGCCTGCACGACGAGCACGCCCCCGCCGCGGAGTGGCTGGCCGCCTTCGGGATCGAGGCCGCCTTCTGGGTGCCGCTCGTGGCGGGCGACCGGGACCTGGGCATGATCGCCGTCGGGTTCACGGGGCCGCGGGCCCTCACGGCCGACGACCGGGAGGCGACGCTCGCCGTCGCGGAGCTGGCGGCGCAGGCGTTGGACCGTTCCCTGCTGCTGGTCGCCGAGACCGAGGGCCGCCGGCTGGCCGAGCGGCTCGGGGCCGTGGCCACCGCGCTGTCCCGGGCGACCGACCTGGAGTCGGTGGCCGACGTGATCCTCGCCCACGCGCGCTCGGCGATCGGCGCCGAGGCCGTCGTCGTGCTGCTGGTCGACGACGAGGGTCTGCTGCACACCCTCGCCGCCGAGGGCTGGTCGGCCGACGGCCGGATCGTCGAGCACGGCCTGCGCGTGACCTCCGACCACCCGCTCGGCCAGGTGGTCCGCTCCGCCGAGCCGATCTGGGCCGCCGAGGGCCCGCCCGGTCCGTACCCGGTGCGGACCGCCGTCCCGCTGCTGGTCGCGGGCCGGGCGATCGGGGTGATCGGGCTCGGCTTCGGCCGGGACCCGGCGTTCGGGCCGGACGAGCGCGGGCTCGTGCTCACCCTGGCCAGCCAGTGCGCGCAGGCCGTGCAGCGGGCGCGGCTGCACCAGGCCGAGCACGAGGTCGCGGTGACCCTGCAGCGCAGCCTGCTGCCGCAGGAGCTGCCGCAGCTCGACCGGCTCGCCGTCGCCACCCGGTACAACCCCGGGACCGAGGGCACCGAGGCCGGCGGCGACTGGTTCGACGTGCTCGACCTCGCCGACGGGCGGGTGGCGCTGGTGGTCGGCGACGTCGTCGGGCGCGGCCCGTCCGCGGCCGCCGTGATGGGCCAGCTGCGCAGCGCGCTCGCCGCGAACCTGGTCAACGGCCAGCCCCCGGCCACCGCGCTGGAGCAGCTCGACCTCTTCGCCCGTCGGGTCACCGGGGCACGGGCCAGCACCGTCGCCTGCGCGGTCGTGGACACGGCCTCGGGTGTGCTGCGCTACGCGTGTGCGGGGCACCCCGCGCCGCTGGTCGCCGGGCCGGACGGGGTCCGCCTGCTCGGCGGCGGCCGGGGCACGCCGCTCGGCGTCGCGGGTCGCCCGCCGTTCGCGGAGGCCGAGGGCCGGATCGAGCCGGGTGAGACGATCCTGCTCTGCTCGGACGGGCTCTTCGAGCGCCGCACCGAGGTGATCGACGACGGCATGGACCGGCTGGCCGAGACGTTCGGCTCGCTCGCCGCCCACCGGCCGTCGGACATGGTCGACGTGCTCCTCGAGCGGATGCTCGACGCGGAGGGAGCCCCGGACGACACGGTGGTGGTGCTCGCCCGCCGGGTGCCCGAGCCGCTGACCCGGTCGATGCCGGCCGACGCCGAGTGCCTGGCCCCGATGCGCCGGGCGATCGGGGAGTGGGCCGCGTGCTGCGGACTCGGCGAGGACGGCACCACCGACCTGCAGCTCGCCGTCGGGGAGGCGGTGACCAACGCCGTCGAGCACGCCTACACCGACGGCGAGGCGCCGGGTGCCGACGCGGTCGGGCTCACCCTGGAGCTGCAGCCCGAGGGCTCGGTCGCGGTCCGGGTCGTCGACCACGGGCTCTGGCGGCCGCCGCCCGCCGACCCGGGCTACCGGGGGCGGGGGCTCGCGCTGATCCGCGAGCTGGCCGAGGACGTCGAGGTCCTCCCGACCGACGACGGCACCGAGGTCCGGTTCCGGCTGCCGGCGCTGCCCGTGGAGGTGGTCCCCCGGCTGCCCGGCGGCGCGGCCGACCGGCCCGCCGGGCCGGCCCGGGCCGGCGGGGGCCCGTCCGTCACCCGGCTGCGCCGCTGGGCGGACCGGCACACGGTGCGCGTGCACGTGGAGGGCGACCTCGACCTCGCCGGCGTCGCGGCGGTGCGCTCGGACCTGCTGGCCGAGCTGGACCGCGGCGGGCCGCTCACGCTCACCCTGGCCGCGGACTCGTACGTCTCCAGCTCGGGGATCGCGCTGCTGTCCGAGCTCGCCCAGCGTGCGCGGGCCGGCGGTACGGAGTTGAGCGTGGTCACACCCTCGGACAGCCCGGCGCGCCGGATCCTGGTCCTCGCCGGGCTGGACACCCTGATCGGCGTGGTCCCGGACCCCTGAGCAGGGCGTGACCGGACATTCGGTCCGCGGGTCCGGCCGCTGGGAGCGATTTCCGTCCGGGCCCGCGGTGTGCTGGAATCGCGGGCGTGATGCCCGCGTGGAACCTCGGCCCGATCTGGGAGAGCCGCCGCGGGTACGTGTTCGACGAGTGCTGTCAGGGACCTCGCAGCTCGAGCTGACCCACGTCCCCCTCGCGTCGTCCGTCCCTGGAGTGCCCCGTGCTCGCGCACGCCCCTGCCGCTCGTCCCCGTGCCCTGCGTCCCACCGCTCCGACCCCGCTCGACCTGTCCGATCTCACCGCGTTGACCCGCCGGTACGCCGAGGAGGTCCGCCTCGGACGGCACGCGGTGCACGTCGATCCCGTGCACCGCTGGTCGCGCCGCCTGCACTCCGACGACGTCGTGGACGTCTGGCTGATCAGCTGGGCCCAGGAGCAGATCGCGGAGCTGCACGACCACGCCGGCTCGCTCGGCGCGCTCACCGTGGTCTCCGGTGGCCTCGTCGAGCAGCGCTGGGTCGCCGGTGAGGGGCTGCGTGCCCGTACGCTGCGGGCGGGGCGCGGCGCCGCCTTCCCGCTCGGCCACGTGCACGACGTCGCCAACCACCTCGAGACGCCCGCGGTCAGCGTGCACGCCTACTCGCCGCCGCTGACCGCGATGAGCTACTACGAGGTGGCGTCCGGCCCGGGCGGGGAGTTCCTGCGCCGCACCCGCACCGAGCTGACGGACGAACCGGAGAAGGTGGGGGCATGAGCCGCTCGATCGCCGACGTGCTGGCCGAGGCGCGGGCCCGGCTGCACCGCGTGGGGCCGCAGGAGGCCGCCACGCTGCTGGAGCGGGGCGCGCGCCTGGTCGACACCCGCCCGCAGTGGCAGCGCGACGAGGAGGGCTCCTTCGCCGACGCCCTGGTCATCGAGCGCAACCACCTGGAGTGGCGGCTCGACCCGGCCTCCGACGCCCGCATCCCCGAGGCCGTCGACCACGACGTGACCTGGATCGTGGCCTGCTCGGAGGGCTACAGCTCCAGCCTCGCCGCCGCCTCCCTGCAGGACCTGGGCCTGCACAACGCCACCGACCTCGACGGCGGGTTCCGGGCCTGGAAGGCGGCGGGCCTCCCCACCGGCTGACGCCCGAGGGCTGCCGCAGCGGTCAGTCGGCGAGGGCGGCGTAGGTGTCGCGGAGCTCCCGCTTGAGGATCTTGCCGCTGGGGTTCTTGGGCAGCTCGTCGACGACCACCACGTACTTGGGCGCCTTGAACCCCGCAAGGCGCTCGCGGGTGTGCGCGACGATCTCCGCCGGCTCCGCGGAGGCGCCCTCCCGGAGCACGACCGCGGCGGCGACGGCCTCGATCCACTCCGGGTGCTTCACCCCGAACACCGCGACCTCGCTGACCGCCGGGTGCTCGTAGATGGCGTCCTCGACCTCGCGGCTCGCGACGTTCTCGCCGCCGGTGATGATGATGTCCTTCTTGCGGTCGACGATCGTGAGGTAGCCGTCGGCGTCCATCACCCCGAGGTCGCCGCTGTGGAACCAGCCGTTCCGGAAGGCCTCGGCGGTCGCCTCCGGCTTGCCCCAGTACCCGCGCATGGCGTGCGGGGTGCGGTGCACGATCTCGCCCACCTGTCCGACGGGAACGGGGTCGTCCTCGTCGTCGTGCAGCCGGGTCTCGACGTTCAGGCTCGCCCGCCCCGCCGTGCCCGCCTTCGTGATCTGCTCCTCCGGGAACAGCACGGTGGCGTTGGGCGCCAGCTCGGTCTGGCCGTAGTAGTTGAACAGGCGGATCGCGGGCAGCCGTTCGCCCAGCTCCTTGAGTACGGCCACGGGCATGATCGCCGCGCCGTAGTAGCCCTTCCGCAGCGAGCTCAGGTCGTACCGGTCGAAGTCGGGGGAGCGCAGCAGCCGGATCCAGACCGTGGGCGGGCAGAACATCTTGGTGATCTTCTCGGCCTCGACCGTGCGCAGGATCGTCCCCGGGTCCGGCGAGTCGACGACCACACTGGTCGCGCCGAGGTAGACGTCCGGGGTGAGGAAGTCGTGCAGGGCCGCGCAGTGGTAGAGCGGCAGGGCGTGCAGCTCGACGTCGTCGCGATGGTACTCGCCGTCGACGATGTCCGAGACGTACTGGGCGATGAGGTTCCGGCTGGTCATGATCGCGCCCTTGGGTGCGGACGTGGTGCCGCTGGTGTAGAGCAGCTGGACCGGGTCGTCGTCGCCGATCTCGACGTCCGGCTCGGTCGCGTCGGGGTGCGCGAGCAGCTCGTCGAAGGGCACCCAGCCCTCCCGCGCGCCGACCACGACCCGCAGCTCGACCGGGACGCCTGCCTCCTCGAACGTCGGCGCGAGCCGCTCCGAGACGATCGCCGCCCGGGCCCCGCTGTCCTCCAGCGCGTAGCGCACCTCGCCCGGGGTGAAGTTGAAGTTGACCGGGACGGAGATCGCGCCGATCCGGGCCAGCGCGAAGTAGGCGACGACGAAGGCGTACGAGTTGTGCGACAGGATCGCCACCCGGCGGTTCCGCCGCACCCCCTGTGCCACCAGGGCGTTCGCCACCCGGTTGGCGTCGGCGTCGAGCTCGGCGAAGGTGCGCCGGGTGGCGCGGTGGACCACGGCGAGCTTGCTCGGGTATTTCTTCGCCGTACGGGCCAGGAGTGCACCGATGCTCTGCCACCGTGCCCGGGCGATCTCCGCGGTGTACGGCGGCAGATAGCCGTCCAGGTCGTCGGCGCTGTCGTCGTCGGTCATGTGCGGGGGCCTCCTCGTCGAGCCGGTCGGAGATCAGTAGACCGCGGTGCCGGCCCCGCCGTCGAGGCTCCGGAGAAGGATCAGGAGAACGCCCCGATCCCCGTGATCTCCTTGCCGACGATCAGTGTCTGCATGGTCTCGGTGCCCTCGAAGGTGTGCACCGCCTCGATGTCCGCCCAGTGCCGGGCGACGTGGTGCTCGAGCAGGATCCCGTTGCCGCCCAAGAGGTCCCGGGCGGTGCCGAGGATCCGCCGGGCGGCCTGGGTGTTGTTCCGCTTGGCCAGCCCGGCGACCGTCGGGGACAGCCGCCCGACCTCGGCGAGCCGGCCGATCTGCATGCAGTACAGCTGCATGCCGGTGAGGTCGGCGAGCATGCCGACGAGTTTCTCCTGCACGATCTGGAACGCGGCCAGGGGCTTGCCGAACTGGGTGCGCTCCTTCGCGTACCGGAGGGCGGCGTCGTAGCCCGCGGTCGCGTGGCCGAGCGCCATCCAGGCGCAGAGCCCCCGGGTGCTCGCCAGGACCTCGGCGAAGTCGGCGAAGGTCCGCGCCCCGGTCAGCCGGTTCTCCTCGGGCACGCGCACTCCCGTGAGCGTGAGGTCGGCCTGCCAGACGGCGCGCACCGACACCTTGCCGCCGATCACCGTGGCCTCGTAGCCCTCGGCCGGGGTCTCCACGACGAAGCCCTTCACCTCGCCGTCGGCCACGTCCCGGGCCCACACGACGACGAGGTCGGCGATCGTGCCGTTGCCGATCCAGCGCTTGCGGCCGTCGAGCACCCAGTGGTCGCCCTCGCGGCGGGCGGTGGTCTCCAGCGCGACCGAGTCCGAGCCGTGGTCCGGCTCGGTGAGCGCGAAGGCACCCAGCCGCTGCATCGTGGACATCGACGGCAGCCAGCGCTGCTTCTGCTCCTCGCTGCCGCACATCGCGATCGACTGCATCGCCAGCCCGGCGTGCACGCCCAGGAAGGTGCCCAGTGACCCGTCGCCCCGGTGCAGTTCCATGTGCACGAGCCCGCAGGCCAGCGGGCTCATGCCGGCCGCGCCGTAGCCGGTGATCGTCTCGCCCACGATGCCCAGCTCGGGGAGCCTGCGGATCAGGTGCCACGGCAGCTCGCCGCGCTCCCAGTACCCGCCGATCTCCGGCAGCACCTCGGCGTCGACGAACTTGCGGACGGTGGCGAACCGCTCCCACTGCTCGTCCGTGAACTGCTCGCGGACCGAGAAGAAGTCCGTCCCCAGCGCCTCGCCGAGGTGGGCGTACTGCGGCTCCATGGGATCACCTTGCCCTGTGCCGGCCCGGCCGGCACGTCGAACCGTTACAGCTCGTCCAGCGCCTTCTGGATCCGCTTGATCGAGACCGGGTGGCGGGTCCTCATCGGGTGCGCGTAGAGGCTCACCCGCAGCTCCTCGATCATCCAGCGCACCTCGACCAGGCCCGCCGGGGGATCGACGCCGTCGGGCAGCGCGGCGACCTCGTCGGCGTACTCGTCGGCGACGACGCGGATCTGCGCGGTCCACTCGGCGTCCCGGGCCGGGTCGGTGCGGAGCTTGTCGATCCGGATCCCGACGGCCTGGAGGTAGCGCGCGACGTCGGCCAGCCGGTTCGCCCCGGCGGCGGTGGCGAAGCCCGGGCCGACCAGCGCCGCGAGCTGGGCGCGGATGTCCGCCACGCCCTCCCGGGTGGTGGGGGAGCGCAGGTCGGCCAGCGCCGCCTGCACCGGGTGCCAGCGGTCCAGGACCGCACGGACGGCCTGCAGGACCTGCATCGTCGTGCCGCCCAGGTGCTGGGCGAACACGCCCTTGAGCCGCTCGTAGCCGGCGGCGTCCCAGCACGGGCCGCCGGCCCGGGCGAGGAGATGGTCGGCCGCGCACGTCACGCAGTCCTCGAGCAGCGCGTCGACGCTGCCGTGCGGGTTGCGCGAGAGCGTCAGCCTCGCCCTGTTGTCCAGCCCGCGCTGCACCTGCCTGGCCGGCGAGGGCGTGGCGAGCAGCAGCAGCCGCCGGACGCCGCGGCGGTGCGCGGCGTCCCGCTCGGCGGCCGTGGCGAACACCCGGACGTCGACGGAGCTGCCCCGGTCGAGCAGGCCCGGGAACCCGGTCACGACGTGCGTACCGCGCCGGATGGGCAGCTCGCGGGGGAGCTCCTCGAGGTCCCAGGTGGTGAGCCCCGTCCGCTCGACGTCCCGGCCCGCGGCCGCGATCTCCTGCCGGACCTGCGGGGCGAGCTGTTCGCGCAGCGCCTCGAGGTCGGTGCCGCGGGCCAGCTCGTGGCCCTTCTCGTCGAGCACCCGGAAGGTCACGACGAGGTGCTCGGGCAGCCGGTCCAGCTCCCAGTCGTCGCGCCCGATCCGGACGTTGCGCATCCGCCCGAGCTCGCGCTCCAGCGCGTCGAGCAGGGGCTCGTCCCCGGCGCGCACCCGGGCGAGCACGGCCCTGGCGTGGTCGGGGGCGGGCGAGAAGTTGCGGCGCAGGGTCTTCGGCAGCGTCTTGATCAAGGCCGTGACGAGCTCCTCGCGCAGGCCCGGGACCTGCCAGGTGAACGGCGTCGGGTCGACCTGGTGCAGCGCGGCCACCGGCACGTCGACGGTCACGCCGTCCGTGTGGTGCCCGGGCTCGAACGCGTACGACAGCGGCAGGGTCAGCCCGCCGGCGGCGACGTGGTCCGGGTACGCGGCGCGGTCGACCCCGCGCGCGGCCTCGGTCTCCAGCATCTCGAGGGTGAAGTCGAGCAGGTCCGGGCTCCGCCGCGACTCCTTCTTCCACCAGGAGTCGAAGTGCCGTCCGGACACCACGGACGCCGGCACCCGCCGGTCGTAGAAGTCGAAGAGGGTGTCCTCGTCGACCACGAGGTCACGGCGCCGGGCGCGGTGCTCGAGCTCCTCGGCGTCGTCGAGCAGCTCCCGGTTGGCGTGGAAGAACCGGTGCCGGGTCTCCCAGTCGCCCTCCACGAGGGCGTGCCGCAGGAACAGGTCGCGGGACACCTCGGGGTCGATGCGGCCGAACTCCACGGTCCGGTCGGCGATCACGGGGATGCCGTGCAGCGTCACCCGCTCGGTCGCGACCGCGCTCGCGCGCTTGCGGGACCAGTGCGGCTCCGAATACGTCTTCTTGACGAGATGTCCGGCGAGCGGCTCGATCCACTCCGGCTCGATGCGCGCGACGGTCCGCGCCCACAGCCGGGACGTCTCGACGAGCTCGGCCGCCATCACCCAGCGCGGCGGCTTCTTCGCCAGCGCCGAGCCGGGCCAGATCGCGAACCTCGCGTTGCGGGCCCCGAGGTACTCCCGCGCGCCGGGCCGATCCTTCCTGGGGCGCTCCTTCACGTCCTTGCGCTTGTCCGTCTCCTCCAGCAGGCCCACCTGGGACAGCAGCCCGGAGAGCAACGCCTGGTGGATCCGGTCGGGGTCGGCGGGCGCGTCGTTGGCGGTCATCCCGGCCGACCGCGCGGCCTGGCAGAGCTGGCCGTGCAGGTCCCACCACTCGCGGATGCGCAGGTAGTGCAGGAACTCCTCGCGCAGCGTACGGCGGAACCGGTTGCCGGACAGCGCCGCCCGCTGCTCGGCCAGGTACTGCCAGAGCGTGACGAACGCCAGGAAGTCCGAGCCCTCCACGCGGAAGCGGTTGTGCTTCTCGTCGGCGGCCTGGCGCTGTTCGGTCGGGCGCTCGCGCGGGTCCTGCACCGACAGCGCCGCGGCGATCACCAGCACCTCGGTGAGGCAGCCGGTCCGGTTGGCCTCCACCAGCATCCGGCCCAGCCGGGGGTCGACGGGCAGCCGGGCGAGGGCCTGGCCCACCCCGGTCAGCGCGCCGTTGTCGACCGCGCCCAGCTCGTGCAGCAGGGCGAGGCCGTCGGCGACGTCGCGCTTGTCCGGCGGCTCCACGAACGGGAACGCGGAGATCTCGCCCAGGTCCAGCGCGATCATCTGCAGCACGACCGACGCCAGGTTGGTGCGCAGGATCTCCGGGTCGGTGAACTCGGGCCGCGCGTCGAAGTCGTCCTCGGCGTAGAGCCGGATGCAGATGCCGTCCGACGTGCGGCCACAGCGGCCGGCGCGCTGGTTGGCGCTGGCCTGCGACACCTTCTCGATCGGCAGCCGCTGCACCTTGAGCCGCCGGGAGTAGCGCGAGATGCGGGCGGTGCCCGTGTCGATCACGTACTTGATGCCGGGGACCGTCAGCGAGGTCTCGGCCACGTTGGTGGCCAGCACGATCCGGTTGCCGGGGTGCGGGGCGAAGACGCGCTGCTGCTCGGCGGTGGTCAGCCGGGCGTAGAGCGGCAGGATCTCGGTGTTGCGGAGGTTCCGGCGCGTCAACGCGTCCGCCGTGTCGCGGATCTCCCGCTCGCCGGGCAGGAACACGAGGATGTCGCCGGGGCCCTCGCGCTGCAGCTCGGTGACGGCGTCGCCGATCGCGTCGATCTCCTCGCGGTCCGGGTCGGCGTCGGGGTCGTCGGGGTCGACGACGGGCCGGTAGCGCACCTCGACGGGATAGGAGCGGCCGGAGACCTCGACGATCGGGGCGGGCTGCCCGGCCGTGCCGAAGTGCCGCGCGAACCGCTCGGGGTCGATCGTCGCCGAGGTGATGATCACCTTGAGGTCGGGGCGCCGGGGCAGCAGCTGCGTGAGGTAGCCCAGGATGAAGTCGATGTTGAGGCTGCGCTCGTGCGCCTCGTCGATGATGAGCGTGTCGTACTGCAGCAGGTCCCGGTCGCCGGTGAGCTCGGCGAGCAGGATGCCGTCCGTCATCAGCTTGACCATCGTGCGGTCGCCCACCTGGTCGGTGAAGCGGACCTTCCAGCCGACGAGGTCGCCCAGCTCGGTGCCGAGCTCCTCGGCGATACGGGCGGCGACGGTGCGGGCGGCGAGCCGCCGCGGCTGGGTGTGGCCGATCATTCCGGTGACGCCGCGGCCCAGCTCGAGGCAGATCTTGGGCAGCTGCGTGGTCTTCCCGGAGCCCGTCTCACCGGCGACGATCACGACCTGGTTGTCGCGGATCGCGGCGGCGATGTCCTCGCGGCGCGCGCTGACGGGCAGCGCGGCCGGGTAGGCGATCCGGGGCAGCGCGGTGCGCCGGCGCTCGAGGCGGTGCTCGGCCGCGGCGACGGCGTCGGCCACGGCCTGCTGGGCGGTGCCGTCGCCGGAGCGACGCGCGCCGCGGAACCGGCGGGTCAGGCGGGCCGCGTCCTGCGGGCCCAGCCGGGCGATGCGGCGTTCGAGGTCGGCGAGGACCTCCGCGGGCAGCGACGGGGCGGACGGCCCGGCGGGTTCGGTGCGCTCGGGACGCGGGCCACGGCGACGGCCGTTCCCGGACTCACGGCGCTCCTCGGCGGGGCGGCCGTCGGGAGAGGCGCTGGCGGGGCCGGGCGCGTTCCCCCGCCTCTCGGCGGGTGCGCTCCGGCCCCGGGACCCGCGCCGGCGGGGTGGACGGCGGCGGGTCCGGTCGCCGCTCTCCGGGGCCGCAGCGCTGCCGTTCTGGGGCGCTGCCGCGGCCTGCGGGGCGGCGGGTCCGGTCGCGGTGGTGGGATGCGGACCGGACGGGAGGGGAACGTCGGTGCGTGCAGAGGGATCGCCCGTGCGCGCAGCCGTGTTCCCGGTGGTTCGGATGGAGGTCATCGTTCGTCAAGTCTGCCTGTCGGGGGCGAGGACCGCGCCCGGCGGGCACGTCGTCCAACGGCCCGGCCGGAGGATCTGTTCCGGCGGGCGGTGTGGATCACACCGTGGAGCACGCCCGCGCCGGCTCAGTCTGGTCGGCGGAGCGGTGCGGCGCGACGGGTTTGCGGCCCGTCAGGCCGAGCGGAGGGACCGGGTGATCTCCTCGGCCACCGGCTCGTCGGCGGCCGGGTGCTCGACGAGCGCGATCACGCGGCCGGCCAGGAAACGGGCGGTGCGCACGGCCGTGCCCCCGCGGGTGACCTCGCTGACCTCGACGGTCCCGCGGGTCTGCGCGATGTCGACCCGGCGCCCGGCGCGGGTCGCCTCGACCTCGTAGGTCTTGGTGGTGCCGCTGCCGGCGTCGACCACGATCTCGACGCGGTCGCCCTTCATGGCGTGCTCCTCGAGCGAAGTAGGGGTGGGAAGGCCCGGACGGACGGCCGGTCGCCTCTCGGCGCGTGGCCGCTCGCAGCGGCAGGGGGTGAGACCCGGGGACACGGAGTCCGCCCGATCCGGACGCTTCCTTCAACCCACGCGGCCGGGGAGAAATTCCCTGGTCGACGATGGGGTCCGAGCCGGACGCAGGTCGCCTCGCGGCGAGTGGCACACCGCGGCTCCAGCCGTACGGTATTCCGCGGTGGCGTTTATCTGTTGCGGCCCGGGGACACTGCTCGCCCGGCTCGGACATGTGCTCCAACGGGTGGGACCCGCGGATGATTCCCGGTTCGGGAGGGTGTCGTGGGTCACGTTCCGGATCCGCCCGCCTACGGGCTGCTCACAGGGCGTCTCACAGGGCGTCGACGATCCCGTCGTTGTACGGCGTCCAGGCCTCGACGGCCCACTCGCCGAACTTCCGGTCGGTGAGCACCACGCAGGCGGCGCCCGCGTCGGGGTCGACCCACAGGAAGGTCCCGGACTGGCCGAAGTGCCCGAAGGTGCGCGGCGAGTTGCGGGTGCCGGTCCAGTGCGGGCTCTTGCCGCCGCGGATCTCGAAGCCGAGGCCCCAGTCGTTGGGGCGCTGCGAGCCGTAGCCGGGCAGCACGCCGTTGAGGCCCGGGAAGACGACCCCGGTGGCCTCGGCGAAGGTCGCCGGCGCGACGAGCGTGGGCGCCAGCAGCTCGGCGGCGAACCGCGTCATGTCCGCCGCCGTGGAGAACGCACCGGAGCCCGCGGGGCCGCGCAGCTCGGTCGCGTCGAGCCCGAGCGGGGCGAGGACCGCCTCGCGCAGGTACTCCGGGAACGCGATGCCGCTGGCCTTGGCGATCGCGTCGCCGAGCACCGTGAACCCGGCGTTCGAGTAGATCCGCCGGGTGCCCGGCTTCGCCTGGACGTCGTCGGAGTCGAAGGCGAGGCCGGAGGTGTGTGCGGCGAGGTGCCGGATCGTGGAGCCCTCGGGGCCGGCCGGGTCGTCCCACTCGATCGCGCCCTCCTCGACCGCGACGAGCACGGCGTACGCGGAGAGCAGCTTGGTCACCGAGGCGAGGCGGAACTCCCGGTCGAGGTCCCCCGCCGTCGCGCGGACCTCGCCGTCGGTTCCCACCACCGCGGCGGCGACGTGGTCGACGGGCCAGTCCAGGACGGCGCGCGTGGCGCGGGCGAGATCCACGGGTCGAGCGTAGTTGGCGGCGGTGCCCGATGTTCGCTCCGCAGGCCCCGCTCAGTGCCGATGTTCGCTCCACAAGCTTCGCTCAGTGCCGATGTTCGCTCCGCAAGCTTCGCTCAGTGCCGATGTTCGCTCCGCAAGCTCCGCTCAGTCGAAATAGTGCGGCACGTCGACCGCCCCGCCCTGCGCCTCGAACTCGGCGTGCACGGCCTCGCGCAGCGCCGGGTCGGCGAGGTAGTCCAGGGCCGTGAGGGCGAGGCCGAGGGCGCCGTCGCGGACCCCCGCGTCGCCGCCCGGTCCGCCCGCCGCCTCGGCGAACTCGACGGTGTGCAGCGAGTCCGTGGGCCCCGAGATCGCGAGCATCGGGTGGATGGCGGGCATCCGGTAGCTCAGGTTCCCCAGGTCGGTGGAGCCGGTGAGGAACTCGGGGACGACACCGGGGGCGAGCGGCGTCCGGCCGCACTCGCGCTGGTTGACGGCCCACCGCCCGGCCAGCGCCCGGTTGTGCCGGATCGGCAGGTAGGCGGGCTTCTCGTCCCAGGTGAGCTCGACACCGCAACCGTGCATCAGCGCTGCGCCCTCGGCGATCGCCGTGACGCGCGCCGCCAGGTCCCGCAGGGTGTCCGGCTCCGTCGAGCGGACGTAGAACAGCAGCGCCGCCCGGTCCGGGACGACGTTGGGGCGCGACCCGCCGTCGGTGAACACCCCGTGCAGCCGGTCGCCCGGCGGGAGGTGCTGGCGCAGCGCCGCGACCCCGGTGTAGGCGGCCACGGCGGCGTCGAGGGCGTTGCGGCCCATGAACGGCTGTGCCGCGGCGTGCGCCGCCACCCCGCGGAACACCATCTCCACCTGCCGGCGGCCGAGGAACGGGTGCATGGCGACGTCGTGGGAGAAGGGGTGGAGCATCACGACGGCGTCGACGTCGTCGAACACCCCGGCCCGCGCCATCGTCTCCTTGCCGCCCCCGCCCTCCTCGGCGGGCGTGCCGAACAGGGTGACCCGCCCCGGTGCCCGGCCGGCGAGCGCGAGGTACGCGCCGACCGCCGTCGTGCAGATGACGTTGTGGCCGCAGCCGTGCCCGATCCCCGGGAGGGCGTCGTACTCGGCGAGGATGCCGACGTGGGGCCCGTCGTCGCCGACGCCCACGCGCAACGCCGTCTCCAGCCCGGCGATCCCGACCTCCGCCTCGTGCCCGTGCCGCTTCAGCAGGTCGGCCACGGCAGCGACGGAACGGTGCTCGGCGAAGGAGGTCTCGGGGTGGGCGTGCAGGTCGCGGCTCAGCGCCACCAGCTCGTCGCCCAGCTCGACGACGGCGTCGGCGACGGGGTCGCGGAGCTCCGCGGAGGCCCCGGCGTGGTCCGAGCCGAGCGGTTCGGCGTCGGCGACCGCCCGCTCGGTCGCGGCCACCAGGGCGCGGAGGTAGCCGTCGGCGGGCGGGACGGGTTCGCTGCGCACCTGCCGCACCCTAGGCCAGGATGACCACGTGGCCGAGGTGCGGACCGGGACGTCGGGCTGGCGGTACCCGCCGTGGCGGGGCGTGTTCTACCCCAAGGGCCTCGCCCAGCGCCGCGAGCTGGAGTACCTCTCGCGCGCGGTGTCGTCGATCGAGGTCAACGGGTCCTTCTACTCGTTGCACCGGCCCGAGAGCTGGGTGAGCTGGCGGGAGGAGACGCCGCCGGACTTCCTGTTCGCGGTCAAGGGGCCGCGGTTCGTCACCCACCTGAAGCAGCTGCGCGAGGTCCGCACCCCGGTGGCCAACTTCTTCGCCTCCGGCGTGCTGGCGCTCGGCCCCAAGCTCGGTCCGGTGCTGTGGCAGCTGCCGCCGCGGATGCGGTTCGACCCGGCCCGGATGCGGGCCTTCCTCGAGCTGCTGCCGCACACCACCGCCGGCGCGGCCGCGCTCGCGAAGGAGCACGACGAGCGCCTCGAGGGTCGCAACCTGCTGGAGACCGACGCCGACCGCCCGCTGCGGCACGCCGTGGAGGTCCGGCACGAGAGCTTCCGCGACCCGGCCTTCCTCGACCTCCTGCGGGAGCACGACGTCGGCCTGGTGGTCGCGGACACCGCCGGCAAGTGGCCCTTCCTCACCGACGTGACCAGCGACCACGTCTACGTCCGGCTGCACGGCGACCAGGAGCTCTACGTCAGCGGCTACACGCCGGAGGCGCTGGACGTGTGGGCCGACCGGATCCGGGGCTGGCTCGCGGCGGGCCTCGACGTGCTCGTCTACTTCGACAACGACGTCAAGGTGCACGCCCCGTTCGATGCGATCGCCCTGGCCGAACGGCTCGGGGAGTGACTCAGGCCCAGCGCTTGTCGTCGATCCCGAGCGCCCGCATCTTGCGGTAGAGCGTGGAGCGGGCGATGCCCAGCCGCCCGGCCGCGGCGAGCTTGTTGCCGTTCGCGTCGGAGAGCGCCTCGAGGATCGCCTCGCGCTCGCTGCGCTTGAGCGTGGGCAGCGACGGCCCGTTCACGGCGCGACGGTGCTCGGCGGGCAGGTGGGACAGCGCGATGTCGCCGCCCATCGACCGCAGCCGCGCCGAGCCGAGGACCGCGGCGAGCTCGCGGACGTTGCCCCGCCACTCCAGCGCCATCAGCGCCTGCACCGCCTGGGCCTGCAGCCGCGGCGCCGGGCCCTCGCCCCGGGCCAGCAGGACCGGCGCGATGTCGGGGATGTCCTCCGGGCGGTGCCGCAGCGGCGGCAGCTCGACCCGCGCGGGGAAGTGGTCGAGCAACCGGCAGTCGGAGGACCCGTCCGCCGTCGCCACGACCCGTGCGGACCGCGGCCCGTCGAGCAGGGCGGCGATCGTGGGGAGGAGCGGCTCCGGGGTGCGGTCGAGGTGTCGCAGCACCAGCGTCCCGGGCAGGCCGAGGCGGCGCCGCACCTGGTCCGGCCAACCGGGGTCGACGACGGCGAGCGCGGCGTCGAGCACCGTACGGTCCGGGTCGCCGAGCCGCTCCGTCGCGCGCAGCTTGCCGACCCCCGGCTCGCCCGTGACCAGGACGTCGAGGCCCGAGCGGTCGGCCGCGGCCAGCTCGGCCAGCGCCCGCCGCCACGCCGCGCTGCGGCCGGGCAGGAGGTCCGCCTCGTGTGGCCGCGGCGCGTCCCGGCGGCGGTGCGGCGAGCCGTTCGCGGGCCGGCGCAGCTCGACCAACACCCCCGCGGGGCCGTCCCGCACCTCGCCGACGGTTCGCGCCCGCCCGTGCAACACGACGTCCCGGCTCAGCCGGACCTCTCCGGCGAACTCCCCGCGCCGGGGCATCGAGCCCGACGCCCACTCCCACAGCAGGGCGTGGTCGGCCGGGTCGAGCAGCGACGCCGCCGCGGTGTTGGTGATGATGAAGTCCTGGTTCAGGGTGACGACCGCCGCGGACGTCCGGCGGGAGACCTTGAGGAACTCCTCCAGCAGCATCCGCTCGCGCAGCGACGACTCGGCGTACATCCGGGACTCGATCTCCCGCGAGGCCGAGAGCAGCAGCGGGGTCATCAGGCCGTTGGTGTCGTCGTAGCGGCAGCACACGTCGAGCACCCCGACCAGGCGGCGGTGCACCGGGTGCCGCAGCGGCGTGCCGACGCACGTGAAGCCCTGCAGGTTGTCCCGGTAGTGCTCGGCCCCGGCGATCATCACCGGCCCCGGGGACTCCAGGACGCTGCCCACGCCGTTGGTCCCGATGTGCTCCTCGCCGAAGTTGAAGCCGGGGGCGCAGAGCACCCGGTCGAGGTGCCGGGACAGGGTCTGGCCCTCGGCGCGGCGGTCGAGGATCCGGGCGTCGGCGTCGGCGAGGATCACGGCGGTGCCGCCGGTGAGCTGGTCGGCGAGCCAGTCGAGCACCGGGGTGGCCGCCGTGGTGAGCAGCCGGTTGGCGCCGAGCAGCGGTTCGTAGGGGACGGAGTCGGCGTCGGCCTCGACCCCGGAGAGCCGGCAGCGGCGCCACGACGAGGCGATCTCCGGCCGCAGCCGCGCGCTGGGGCGCTCCCCGGACAGGAAGTCCTCGCGGGCCACCCGGACCGTGCGCTCGCGCTCGTCGAGCGTCATCCGCACCACCCCTCCGTCGCGGCAGTCCGTCGAGTGAAACACGGGGGCCGGTGTCCCGGTGTCCGAGAACGCAACACACCTGACGACCGTTCGGGTGATGTCGCGAAGTCGGACACTTTCCGACGAAGCGCCCCCGCATGATCCCCGGCCATGGCGAGCGCGGGGTCCGCGGAGCTGCGGACGATCTGGCTCCGCCCGCGCCTGGGCCTCGAGAAGGAGAACTGATGGACGACGACCTGGACCTGGTGATCGTCGGCGCGGGCTTCGCCGGCCTGGCCATGCTGCACCGCGCCCGCGAGTCCGGCCTGCGCGCCCGGGTGATCGAGGCCGGCAGCGGCGTCGGCGGGACGTGGTTCTGGAACCGCTACCCGGGCGCCCGGACCGACAGCGAGTGCTACTACTACCAGCTCTCCTTCAGCAAGGAGCTGGTCGAGGAGTGGACCTGGTCCGAGCGGTACCCGGGCCAGCCGGAGATGCTGCGCTACCTGGACTTCGTCGCGGACAAGTTCGACCTGCGCCGCGACATCAGCTTCTCCACCCGGGTCACGGCGATGGAGTTCGTGGACGGGGCGGACGGGGCCGGCTGGGACGTCACGACCGACTCCGGCGAGCTGCTCCGGGCGAAGTGGGTGGTCACGGGGCTGGGCTTCCTGACCCACCCGCACGTGCCGGACTTCCCGGGCCTCGACTCCTTCGCCGGCGACCTGTACCTGACCTGCCGGTGGCCGGAGGAGGGCGTCGACCTCACGGGCAAGCGGGTCGGGATCATCGGCACCGGGGCCACCGGGGTGCAGGCGATCCCGATCATCGCGGAGCAGGCGGCCGAGCTGACCGTCTTCCAGCGCACCCCGAACTACGTGGTCCCGGCGCAGAACCGGCCGATGGCGCCCGCGGAGATCGCCGACCTCAAGGCCCGCAACCGCGAGATCCTGGAGAAGGCGCGCAACCACTCGTTCGCCATGCCGTTCGACCCGGGGAACGGGCCCGCGATGGCGGTCGACGAGGAGGAGCGCAGGCGGATCTTCGAGGACGGCTGGTCGCGCGGCGGCTTCCGGTTCCTGTTCGAGACCTTCGACGACCTGATCCTCGATCCCGACGCCAACGAGGCGGCCGCCGAGTTCATCCGGTCCAAGATCCGGGAGACGGTCGACGACCCGGAGGTCGCCGAGCTGCTCTCGCCGCGCGGCTACCCGTACTCGGGCAAGCGCCCGCCTGCCGGGCACGACTACTACGAGGCCTACAACCGCGACAACGTCACCCTCGTCGACGTCTCGGCGAAGGGCGCGCCGATCCGCGGGATCACGCCGACCGGCGTGCGCACCGCCGACCGCGAGTACGAGTTCGACGTCCTGGTCCTCGCCACCGGGTTCGACGCCGTCACGGGCGCGCACACCGCCATCGACATCCGTGGCCGGGACGGGCTGACGCTCAAGGAGAAGTGGCTGGACGCGCCCAAGACCTACCTCGGGCTGACGGTGGCGGGCTTCCCCAACCTGTTCATGATCTCGGGGCCGATGAGCCCGTTCGCCAACCTGCCGGTGTGCATCGAGAAGAACGTCGAGTGGATCGGCGACGCCCTCGACCACGCGCGCGCGGAGGGGCTGCGGACCGTCGAGGCGACCGAGGAGGCGGAGGCGGACTGGGGCCGGCGGGTGCAGGAGGCGGTCGAGCCGACCCTGCTGACCCTCGGCGAGGGCGTCCACTCGTGGTTCACCGGGGCGAACATCCCGGGCAAGGCACACGTGGTGAACGTCTGGTTCGGGGGCGCCAACAACTACTTCGTCGCCTGCGACGAGGTGGCCGCGCGCGGCTACGAGGGCCTGCGCCTCAGCCGGTGACCCGTGGGCGCCGGGCGGGCTCGCGCCCGGCCCCCACGACCCCGGCCGACCTGCGGGTGTGCGCCAGCAACATCCGGCGCCCGAGCAGGACGCCGACGCCGGCCACCACCATCGCGGCCGCGGCCACGACCCAGGCCGTGGTGAACGAGGCGTGCGCGGCCAGGAACCCGAACCCGACGGGCCCGAGGAACCCGCCGGCGTACACGCCGACCTGCACGATCGCCGTCGCCGCCGCGGGGGCCGACGGGTTGAGCCGCACCACCGCGAACTGCAGCAGGCCCGGCCACGACCAGCCGAGCCCGAAACCCAGGACCGTGCCGACGACCAGCGCGACCGGTCCGGGCACGGCGAGCAGCAGGAGCCCGGCCGCGCCCAACAGCAGGCACCCCGCGACCACCGCCACGTGCCCGCCCGCGCGCCGGTCGGCGAGCCAGCCGTGCAGCATCCGCATCAGCAGCCCGACGACGCTCCCGAGGGTCAGGACCAGGCCCGCGAGCCCGGGCTCCACACCCCGGTCCACCGCCGAGGCCACGAGGAAGATGCCCAGCCCGGTCGCGCTCGCCGCGCCCAGACCCGCGGCGGCGCCGACGACCGACAGCGCCGCCGTCGCCCGGTCCTCGGGGACCGTGCGGTCACGGGCGCCGGGGCCGGAGCCCCGCGGCGCGGCGGCCAGGGAGGTCAGCGCCAGTCCTGCCCCGATCACGTAGGCCCAGCGCCACCCGACGGTCAGGGCGACGGCCGGGACGGCGACGCCCGCCAGCAGCGTCGCCAGCGGCACCGACGCCTGCTTGACCCCGAAGGACAGGCCCATGCGCGCGGCCGGCATCGAGCGCGCGAGGGTGAGGTTCGAGGAGAGCTGGCCCATGACGTTGCACCACGCCCCGCACAGCAGGATCGCGACGAGCGAGGCGTAGTTCCGCGCCAGACCGGCCGTGAGCAGCATGAACGCGGCCGCCCCGAGCACGGCGATGCGGCTGGTCCGGCCCGAGCCCAGGCGTTCGACGATCTTCCCGACGGGCAGCGAGACCAGCGCCGAGACGGCGAAGTAGAGCGCCACGACCAGGCCGAGCCCCGCGGGGTCGAAGCCCAGCTCGGCGGAGATCTGCACCGCCAGCGCGCCGGTGAGGAAGATCGGCAGCACCGTCGAGGTGGTGATCGAGACGGCGCCGGCGCCCACGCGGAAGGCGGACTGGTCGCGGCTCACGATGAGCAACGCTAACGGAGCCGCGCCCGGGATTCGCCCGGACGTGACGAACCCGGAAGCCCGGCGGGTGGCCCGGACCTCAGGGCCTCACGAGTTCTCCCGCGCGCGCAGCTCGAACTTCTGGATCTTGCCGGTGGAGGTCTTGGGCAGCTCGTCGACGATCTCGACGTCCCGCGGGGCCTTGTAGCGCGCGATCTTCGCCTTCACGTGCTCGATCAGCTCCTCGGGCGTGGCCTCGCCGCCGGGCGCCAGCACGACGAACGCCTTCGGCCGCTCGCCCCACTGCTCGTCGGGCACACCGATGACCGCGGCCTCCAGGACCGCCGGGTGCGACACGACCGCCTGCTCGACCTCGACCGTGGAGATGTTCTCGCCGCCGGAGATGACGATGTCCTTGGCGCGGTCGCGCAGCTCGATGTAGCCGTCGGGGTGCATCACGCCCAGGTCGCCGGAGTGGAACCAGCCGCCCTCGAATGCCTTCTCGGTGCCGGCCGGGTCCTCGTAGTAGCCGGTCATCACGTTGTTGCCGCGCATGACGATCTCGCCCATCGTCTGCCCGTCCCGCGGCACGTCGCGCATGCCCTTGTCCACCACACGCACCCGGTCGGTCTGCAGCATCCCGACGCCCTGTCGGGCCTGCAGCCGCGCCCGCTCCTCGGGGTCGAGGCCGTCCCAGGCGCGCTGGTACTGGTTCACGGAGTACGGCCCGTACGTCTCGGTGAGGCCGTAGACGTGCACGATCCGGAAGCCCATCCGTTCCATCTGCAGGATGGTGGTCGGGCTGGGCGGGGCGCCGGCGGTGGTGACGACGAGCTGGTAGTCGAGCTTCGTCGCCTGCTCCGCCCGCATGATCGTGGTGACGACGGTCGGGGCGCCGTTGAGGTGCGTGACGCCGTGCTCGAGGATCAGCTGCCAGATCCGGTCACCGCGGACCTCGCGCAGGCAGACGTGGGTGCCGCCGATGCCGGTGAGCGCCCACGGCGTGCACCAGCCGTTGCAGTGGAACATCGGCAGCGTCCAGAGGTAGACGCTGTCCGGCGTGTGCGCCGAGTGCACGATCTCGCCGAAGGAGTTCAGGTATGCCCCGCGGTGCGAGTACTGC
Organism: Pseudonocardia kujensis; assembly: GCF_021283305.1. Classification (GTDB taxonomy): domain Bacteria; phylum Actinomycetota; class Actinomycetes; order Mycobacteriales; family Pseudonocardiaceae; genus Pseudonocardia; species Pseudonocardia kujensis. The sequence goes on along the minus strand of NZ_JAJSOK010000062.1, from coordinate 26,782 downwards.
ACGCCCTTGGGCTTGCCGGTGGTACCCGAGGTGTAGTTGATCGAGATCGTCGCGTCCTCGTCGGCGACCTCCCAGGGGAGCGGCTCGTCCGAGCCGCGGGCGAGCAGGTCGTCGTAGCGCACGCCGGAGCCGATGCCGTCGGCCGGATGTCCCGGGTCGACGACCGTGATGATCTCCTCGACGGTCTCCAGCTCCCGCACGACCGGCTCGACCTGCGAGAACAGCGCCGCGTCGACCACGAGCAGCTTCGAGCCCGAGTGGTCGAGGATGTAGCGGATCTCCTCGGTGGACAGCCGGGTGTTGATCGCGACGAGGATCGCCCCGGCCAGCGGCACGGCGAAGTGCGCGACCAGCATCTCGGGGATGTTGGGCAGCAGGTACGCCACCCGGTCCCCGCGCTCCACGCCGGAGCCGCGCAGGCCGTGCGCCACCCTGGTCGCCTCCGCGGCGAACTCCGCGTAGGTCCAGGTGCGGTCGTCGTGAACGATCGCGGTCTTGTCCGGGTAGACCTCGGCCGAGCGGCCCAGGAAGCTCAGCGGCGTCAGCGGCGTGGTCCAGACCGTGTCCATCCGCAGATCCTCGCCGCTGGCCCCGGGGCCCGGCAACTATCCCTCGAGACTGATGGCGGCCTTCGGGCAGGCCCGGACCGCCTCTTCGACCTTCCCGCGGAGCTCCTCGGGCGGGTTCTCGTCGAGGATGTAGAGGAAGTCGTCGTCGCGCACCTCGAAGACCTCCGGTGCGGCGGCCATGCACAGCGCGTTGCTCTCACACAGGTCGAAGTCCACGTGAACCTTCATGGCGTCAATGGTGGACCCGCCGGGTCGGTGGCGGGTGACTCAGGACACCCTTGCCTGGAACCTGTACCGGGCAGGCGGGGGGCAGCCGCGCGGGTGCTCGGGCAGGGGGTCCGGTCGGCCTCCGTCCGGGCGGCCGCCGCGGCCCGGACGGCGCCGGCGAGGGCCAGCGGGGCGGGCGCCTGCGGGGTCGTGACGGGCGTGCGGGCCGCGTGGGCGGACCGGTGCCGGGCGGTCGGCCCCGCGGTGTCCCCGGTGCCGGGGGCGGGCGGGGTGACGCGGAGCTCGGCGGTCAGCACGGCGCCCGGCGGCGCGGTGTCGACGACGAGCGCGGCGCCGGTCAGGCCGCCGACGGCGACCACGGCCAGGCTCGTCGCCAGCACCGCGGGGAGCCGCGGGCGGAGCGGGTGACGCATCGGAGGCGGGGTCCTCTCCGGTGGGGGTGCGACGGCCGGTGGGGGAGCGTGCCGTCGCTCCCTCATCGGAGGTCCCGGAGCGAGGTGTTACACGATCGGACGAACGGTGGTGCCGCGCCGCCGTACGCCCGCATGATCCACGGCCGGGCAGCGGAACGCCCCGGTTCCGAACGTCCCGCTGCCCGGTCGCGGATCACGGTGCGTCAGGCCGTGCCCGTCAGGCGGGCGTAGACCACGACGTTGTCGGCGTAGGAGCGGGCGGTGTCGTCGAAGGCGCCGCCGCAGGTGATGAGCCGCAGCTCCGCACCCGGGGTGTCGCCGTAGACCTCCTCCGTCGGGAACGCCGACTTCGGGTACTGCGCCACCCGGTAGGCGGTGAACACTGCGGTGGTGCCGTCGGCGCGGGCCACCCGGACCTCGTCGCCCACGGCCACCGCCGACAGGCGCGTGAACGTGCCGGGCACGCCGCCGTAGTCGACGTGCGCCGCGAGGACGGCCGGCCCGGACGCACCCGGCGTGGGGCCGAGCCCGAACCAGCCGACGGTCGTCGCGTCGCCCGGGACCTCGAGAGCCCCGGCGGCCGTGAGGCCCAGCTTCTGCAGCGGACCGGCCGCCACCCCGATCGACGGGACCTCGAGTCGCTCGGGCGCCGACGCGGCCAGGGGTGCCGTGGCGGCGGCCGGTGCCACGGCCGAGGGCACCTGCGCGGCCGGCGGGGCCGCCTGCGTCGACGTGGCCTCGGGGGCGCTGCAGCCGACGAGGACGACCAGGGCGGTGCCGGCGAACAGGCCGGCGGCGAGCCGCCGGAACCGGGCGGCGGGCGACGGGATCCGGGTGCGGCTCATCGCAGGCCGGCCCCGCCCGTCGCGACGCCGCCGACCGGGTACACGGCGACCTGGCGGCCCGCGGTGCCGAAGCCGTCCTCGCAGGCGATCCCGTCCGAGTCGGCGTCGAGCCGCTCCGGGTCCGAGAGGTCGGCCATCAGCACGGCCTGGGCCTCGGCCTGGGTGGCGAAGTCGGCGCAGTCGCGGTCGCCGGTCACGACGGTGTCGTCCGCGGCCTCCTCGACCGTGGTCCCGTCGGCGGTGGAGGCGTCGTCGTGGGCGGCGTCCCCGTTGTCGCCGTGGTTGTCGCCGTGGTCGTCGCGGTCCTTCCACCCGCCGGCGTGGTGGTCGTCCCGTCCGCCGTGGTCGCCCTTGTTGCCGTGGTCGCCGCCGTTGCCGTGGTCGCCGCCGTTGCCGTGCGGCGGGGGCGTGGTGGGCGTGGGCGTCGGCCTCGGGGGCCTGGTGGGCGTCGGCGTGGGCTTCGGGGTGGTGGTCGGCGTCGACGACCCCTGCCTCGGCAGGTCTTCACAGGCCACGCCGTTCTTGTCACGGTCGAGCCCGTTCGGGTCGCTGGAATCCCGGTCCAGGACGGCCTGGGCCTGCTCCTGGTAGGTGAAGTCGTCGCAGTTCAGCGTATCGGCCGCCCTCGCGGGCGCGGTGGCGGCGAACAGCAGTGCGGCGGAGACGGAGGCGAGCAGCGCAGCCGTACGGATCAGGGGGCGTGCGGGGGCACGAGTGGGCATCGGCGTCCTCTCGAAGGGGGCCCGACCGCCGGTTCTCTTCGACGGCCGACCCACCTATCGCGAGGATTACCCCCGTATTACCCTGCCTCATCCATCTTTGGTATGCGCCTTGACTACTCCTTCCGGAGTACGGGCCGGAGGGCGTCGAGGACGTCGATGCTTTCGATGGTGGAGGGCACGGGTTCGTCGGTGCCGTCGGCGATGCCGCGCATGGTCTTGCGCAGGATCTTCCCGGAGCGGGTCTTGGGCAGCGCCGGGACGACCGCGACCTCCTTGAGCGAGGCCACCGCGCCGACCTGGTCGCGCACCATCTGGACCAGCTCGGCGCGCAGCGTGTCCTCATAGCCCTCGGCGGAGGCGTCCACGCCGGCCTTGAGCACGACGAACCCGCGGGGGATCTGGCCCTTCATCTGGTCGGCCACGCCGATGACCGCGCACTCGGCCACGTCCGGGTGCGAAGCGAGGACCTCTTCCATCCCGCCGGTGGACAGCCGGTGCCCGGCCACGTTGATGACGTCGTCGGTGCGGCCCATCACGAACACGTAGCCGTCGTCGTCGATCCGGCCGCCGTCGCCGGTGAGGTAGTAGCCCTCGAACGCCGACATGTAGGACTGCACGAACCGCTCGTCGTCGTTCCACAGCGTCGGGAACGCCCCGGGCGGGAGCGGCAGCTTCGCCACGATCGCCCCGTCCTGCCCGGCCGGCACCGGGCGGCCGTCGGTGTCGAGGACCTGGATGTCCCAGCCCGGCAGCGGGCGGGTCGGCGAACCGGGCTTGATCTCCAGCAGCTCGATCCCGGCCGGGTTGGCCACGATCGGCCAGCCGGTCTCGGTCTGCCACCAGTGGTCGATCACCGGAATCTCCAACAGCTGCGAGGCCCAGCGGTAGGTCTCCGGGTCCAGGCGCTCCCCGGCCAGGAACAGGTACTTCAGCGAGGACAGGTCGTACTTGCGGGCGTACTCGCCGTTCGGGTCCTCCTTCTTCAACGCCCGAAACGCCGTCGGCGCGGTGAACATCGACCGCACCCCGTACTCGGACATGACCCGCCAGAACTGCCCGGCGTCCGGGGTGCCGACCGGCTTGCCCTCGTAGAGCACGGTGGTGGCCCCGGCCAGCAGTGGGGCGTAGACGATGTAGGAGTGCCCGACCACCCAACCCACGTCCGAGGCGGTGAAGATCGTCTGCCCGGCGGAGACGTCGTAGACGTTGGGCATGGACCAGGCCAGCGCGGTGGCGTAGCCGCCGCCGTCACGCACCACGCCCTTGGGTTTGCCGGTCGTGCCCGAGGTGTAGAGGATGTAGAGCGGGTCGGTCGAGGGCACCGGGACCGGGTCGGCCGGGGTCGCGGTGGCCACGGCGTCGGCCCAGTCCACGTCGGTGTCGCCCATGGCGGCCTGGGCCTGCGGGCGCTGCAGGATCACCTGGCGCTCGGGCTTGTGCGCCGAGAGCTCGATCGCGCGGTCCAGCAGTGGCTTGTACGCGATGACCCGGGAGCCCTCGATCCCGCAGGAGGCCGAGACCACGACCTTCGGGGCGGCGTCGTCGATGCGGACCGCGAGCTCCTTGGCGGCGAACCCGCCGAACACCACCGAGTGCACCGCGCCGAGCCGGGCACAGGCCAGCATCGCGACCACGGCCTCGGGGACCATCGGCATGTAGACCACCACCCGGTCCCCACGCCCCACCCCCAGCCCGCGCAGCACCCCGGCGAAGGTGGCGACCTCGTCGCGCAGCTGGGCGTAGGTGTAGGTCCGCTTGGTGTCGGTGACCGGCGAGTCGTAGATCAACGCCGCCTGCTCGCCCCGCCCGGCGGCGACGTGGCGATCCAACGCATTGTGCGCCACGTTGAGCTCCCCGTCGGGGAACCAGCGATAAAACGGCGGGTTCGACTCATCCAGGGCCCGCGTCGGCGCCCGGTGCCAGTCCAACGCCCCCGCCGCCCGCAACCAGAACCCCTCCCGGTCCTCCACACTGGCCCGGAAAACGTCCTCGTACGCGCCCACACCGGCCTCCCGAATCCGAACGTCCTCGCACTTCTCGGCCCCTGACCCTAGGGCGAACCGGCGCGGCATGGGACGCCGAACTGGCCGATCGGTGAGGCGACGGACCGTCATGAGTGGTCGACGTAACGTCACCACTCGGATGGCCGATAGGTCGAGCGGCGAGCGAGATCGTTCGTTCGGGTGAGGAATTCACACGGCCGGGACGCCCCGGTCGGGTGAACCGTGGTCGGCGAAGGGGTGTGGGTGGACGCTCTGCACCGGTTCCGGGGTGGTCGGGGACTCGTGGCGGGCCTGGTGGCGGCCGCGGCCGTGCTCGGCCTGGCCGTCGCGCTGCTCCCGCTCGGGTCGACGGGTGCGTCGGGTGCCGAGGACGGGACGCCCGCGCCCTGCGGTCCGGCGTGGGTGGCGGCGTGGCGGACCAGCCCGCAAGCAGGCCAGGGCTCCGACCTGGGCGGACGCACGCTGCGGATGCTGGTGCGGCCCCAGGCCACCGGTTCGGAGCTGCGGATCCGGGTCTCCAACCGGTTCGGCACGCAGCCCCTGCAGATCGAGGCCGCGTCGGCGGCGGTGGCGGGTTCCGGTGCCGCGCTCGTGCCCGGCACGGCCCGGCCGGTGCTGTTCGCCGGCGCACCGGCCGTCGTCGTGCCGCCCGGGCAGGAGCTCGCCAGCGACCCGTTGGCGTTCGTCGCCCAGCGCGGCACGCCCCTCGCGATCAGCCTCTTCCTGCCGCAGGAGCCGGACCGGGTCGCGGTGCATCCCGTCGCGCTGCAGACCTCGTACGTCTCCGGACCGGGCGACGTCGTCGACACGGCCGACCCGCAGCCGTTCGGCCGGGCGGTCTCGTCGTGGTCGGTGCTCACCGGAGTCGACGTCCTCGCGCCGCGAGCGGAGAACGCCGTGGTCCTGGTCGGCGACTCGATCACCGACGGCGTCGGCAGCGACCCCGACCGGGACGACCGCTGGTCGGACGCGCTGGCCGGGCGGCTCACCGGCGGGCGCACCATGCCCGTGCTCAACGCCGGGATCTCGGCGAACCAGCTTCTCGGCGGCGGCACGGGTGAGGCCCCGGCGGCCCGCTACGGCGCCGACGTCGCCACGGTGCCCGGCGCCGCCGACGTCGTCCTCCACATCGGGACCAACGACCTCGCTGCCGGACGGGACGCCGGGGAGATCGTCGCCGGGCTGGTGGACTACGCCGACCGGGTCCGGGCGGACGGCCGGCGGGTCTTCCTGACCACGATCACGCCCTCGGCCACCGGGGCGCACGGCACCCCCTTCGCCGCGGTGCAGCGCGAGGCGGTCAACCGGTGGATCCGCACGGAGGGACCGGCGCACGCCGACGGCGTGTTCGACTTCGCCGCCGCGGTGGCCGACCCGACCGACCCGGCCCGGCTCGCGCCGGCGTTCGACTCCGGCGACGGTCTGCACCTCTCGGCGGCGGGCTACCGGGCGCTGGCGGCGGCCGTCGATCCCTCCCGGCTCACCGGGAGCCCGTGCCTGGCCGAGGGCGACGCCGCGAAGGTGCTGGTCTCGGCGCCGCGGTGAGGCCGATGTGCCCAGCTACCCCCTGCGGGGCAGGCGCAGCTGGGCCCGCCGGCCCGCCTCGGCGGCGGTGACGGGCATCGGCCCGGTCGGGGCGTCCTCCTGCTCCAGCCGCTCGAGCACCCACTCCGTGGCCAGCGCGCCGGGCGAGGTCCCGCGTTCCTCGGCCACCCGGCGGAGCTGCTCGATGCGCAACGCCGGCAGCCGCAGCTGGAAGACCTGCGCGCTCCCGAACCGGCCGGTCGTCTCGGTGGCGCCGGGCTCGGCGTCCCGGGCCAGCGCGGCCAGGTAGGAGTCGAGCTCCGGATCGTGCTGCTCCAGCTCGGGCCCGGGGGCCCTGCGGGCGGGCGCGCCGTGGCGCGACGGGCGTCGGTCCCGGAAGCCGGCCATGCGGGGAGCGTAGCGGCGCCCCGTCACCCGGACGCACGAACGCACCCCCGGTCGGGGGCGCCGGCCCGCGGCGCGGGATCAGGCGAGGGAGTAGCCGGCCTCGACGACCGCGGCCTCGATCTCCGCGCGGGTGATCTCGCGGTCGGCGGTGACGGTGACGGCACCGCTGGCCAGGTCGACGTCGACCGAGCGGACGCCGGCGACCTCGCCGACCTCCTCCTGCACGGAACTGGTGCAGTGCCCGCAGGTCATGCCGACGACCGTGACGGTGGTGCGGAACGGGGTCTCGACGCTCATGGGTGGGGAGCCTCTCGTGCGGACGGGCAGATCAGGACTTGACGAGCCGGGCGATGGCGTCGGCGGCTTCCTTCACCTTCGCCGCGCCCTCGTCCGGGTCGTTGCGGGCCGCGTCGACGACGCAGCCCGCCATGTGCTCGGAGAGCAGCTCGAGAGCGAACGACTGCAGCGCCCTGGTCGCCGCGGAGACCTGGGTGAGCACGTCGATGCAGTAGACGTCGTCGTCCACCATGCGCTGCAGGCCGCGGATCTGGCCCTCGATGCGGCGCAGCCGCCGGAGATGGGCCTCGCGGGCGTCGGAGTAACCGGGCATCGCGTTCCTCCCTGGGTCGCCCGTGGTGTCGCTCTCGGGAACGAGCATACCCCGAGGGGGTACGGCGGGGCGGGCGGCGTCGAGTGTCGCACCGTGGTGATCGTGTGACGCACCGTCGTCGTCCTCACCCGGGAAGGGGCATGCGGGGAGGGTCTCGGATGGGTAACGTTCCGGCCACGGCCACGGGGGTGGCCGCAGGGTGTTCGCCGGTCACGGGGCGCGACGCCGGTCGGGGGATCGGTGCTCGTGCGCTCCGCCGTGCCCGTCCCCGCCCGCGGGCCACCCCGGGTCGCCAGGGGTCGCGACCGAAGGGGAGACGTCGTTGAGCGGGATCGACAGCGTGCGGGGCAGTGCCAACGGACTCGCGAACGGGGTCGCCGGCGGGGAGGACCGGAGCTCCGGGGCGATCCCCGGTCCGCGCAGCGCGGCGGACGCCTACCGGGTCTCCGACGACGAGGTGCAGCGCGCCCGGCTCGTCGTCGCCGAGAACTCGCAGGACCCGGACGACCTCCGGCTGCTGCTGGACATGCTCGGCCTGGTCTCCGGCAACCCCGATCTGCCGCCTCCGGTCTGTCGCTGAAGGTGTACCGCAGGTCACAACCCCCGCCGACCGGGCCGAACGGTCCCGATCGGGGCTCGTGCACCGGGTGTGACCTGCGGGAACGCCGCAAGAGGGGGGCGATTTGGGGCCGGGTGAGGGCGTGTCATATGCTTTCCTCGCTCCCAACGGACAGCCGTTGGAGGTCGAGGAACACCAGCGGTGATCCGAGCCCCCATCGTCTAGCGGCCTAGGACTCCGCCCTTTCAAGGCGGCAGCGCGGGTTCGAATCCCGTTGGGGGTACGGTAAGTCCATAAGCAAGGCCCAGTGGCGCAGTTGGTTAGCGCGTCGCCCTGTCACGGCGAAGGTCGCGGGTTCGAGTCCCGTCTGGGTCGCTTCACCATCCGGTTCCCCTCGGAGCCAGGGCCAGGTAGCTCAGTTGGTACGAGCGTCCGCCTGAAAAGCGGAAGGTCGGCGGTTCGACCCCGCCCCTGGCCACACCTTCTCACCAGGCTCTTCTCCGTGCCTGGCCCTCCCGAGACCTCAGCTGTGGCAGTCGCTGGAGCAACGGGGTCCTCCGATCCGCTCCTGCAGCAGCGCCAGAGCCTCGCGCCTGTCCAGCAACGACACGCGGACGTGTCCAGGTTCCGAGGAGCGATCCGTCCGCTATCGTGTCAGTGGTGGGTGACAGATCGGGAGGTGCCATGGACGCGAACCTGGCGTTCGATGCCCTGGCCGATCCCGTCCGGCGAGAGATCCTCGGCGTGCTCGCGGCGGAGGACGAGTGCAGCGCGGGCGCGATCGCCGAGCGCATCACCAGCGTGGGGCGCACCGCCGTGTCGACGCATCTCAAGGTGCTGCGCGTCGCCGGCCTGGTGGGCGAGCGTCGCGAGGGCCGCTTCCGCTACTACTCGATCGACCCCGCGGGCTCGGCGCGAGACGTCCTCACCCTGCTCCACCAGGTCTTCCGCACCGGCCTGCAGTCGGTGAGCGACGCCGTGCCGGACGAAGAGCCGCGAAGTCGGCACGCAGTGCACGGTCCGGGCACTGCCTGACGGGCAGAATCTGCCGCTTCCGCACACTCCTGGGGGCCCGATGTCCGTCCTCACGCTGACCGCGCAGGAAGAGGTCTCCGCCCCACCGCGCGTCGTGTTCGGCCTGTTCGGCGCGGGTGCCGGCGCGGGCTGGGTGTTCGACGCCCTGTGCGACCGGGTGGCTCCCGGCGCGGCGGTGACACTGCGCGCGCCGCTCGACCCGGACTCCGCGCCCGTCGAGATCCTCGGCCGGATCGGCGCGGTCGCCCCGGGCCGGCTGATCGAGATCGTCCACGACCAACCGTGGCGAGGCCGCACGGTGTTGCGGTTCTCCGCGCACGGCACCGGGACGCGGGTCCGCCTGCAGTCCGAGCTGGACCAGCTAGGCCTGGAGTGGCTGCTGCGGCGGCGCGGACACGTCGTGCGCAACGCGCCGTGCGAGAACCCGGCGCTTGGCCTGCTGACCTCGAAGTCCGGCCCGGGCAATCTCTTCGCCGCCGCGTCGGACAACATGGCCGCGCTCGCACTGGAGGAGATCAACGCCGACGGCGGGCTGCGTGGCCGCCCCGTCGACCTCCTGATCGGCGACGACGCCACCGATCCCGCCACCGGCGCCCGCGAGGCCCGCAGGCTCGCCGCCGCCGGCTGCCGGACCATCCTGGTCGCGACGACGTCGGCCACCTTCGTCGCCGTGTCGCGGGCCATGGCGGACGCCGACGTCCTGCTCGTCCAGACGCTGATGAACGAGGGCGGCCTCGCCGGGGGCCTGCGGATCCAGCTCGGTGAGCGGCCGGCCGACCAGCTCGCCGCGGCGGCCGGGCCCATGATGCAGGCCGCGGGCGGGCGCCGCTGGTTCCTCGCGGGCAACGACTACTGCTGGCCGCGCGGCACGCACGCGGCCGCCCGCGACGTGCTCCCCCGGCTCGGCGGGCGTCTCGTCGGCGAGCGGCTGACCCCGCTCGGGACCAGCGACTTCGCGGGGATCATCGAGGCCGTCGAGCGGTCCGGCGCCGACCTCCTGCTGTCCACGTTCGTCGGCGCGGACGCCGCCGCGTTCCAGCGTCAGTGCCACGACCGCGGCCTCCATCAGCGGTGCCTCACCCTCGCCCCGGCCATGGACGAGTCCACGCTCGCCCGGATCGGCCCCGAGGCCACGGCGGGCCTGCACACCGTGTCCGGCTACGTCGAGTCCCTCGACACCGAGGGCAACTCCACGCTGCTCAGCCGCTATCGCGCGCGCTTCGGTCGGTGGGCACCGCCGGTGTCGACGTTGAGCGAGTCCGTGTTCGAGGGCGTCCAGATGTGGTTCGCCGCGGCCGTCCGCGCGGGCACGGACGAGCCGCACGCCGTGGCCCGTGCCATGCACGACGTCCGTGTCGAGCTCCCGCGCGGCACGGTCACCCTCGACGGCAACGGTGTCGTCGGTCAGCGGATCCACGTCGCCGAGGCGGTCGGGACCGACCTCCGCGTCGTCACCTCCTCGTAACAGGTCAACATGTCGCGAATCGTTGACACGACTGACGCGCCTCCGTAGATTCGCCGGCATCTTCTCCGCCGATGGAGGCTCCATGGCTGTTCCCCCACCCGATCCCGCGCGGCTGGCCGAGCTGGGCGCCGACCTGGGACTCTCCGATGCCGAGCTCGCCGAGTTCGCCCCCGCCGTCACGGCCACGTTCGTCTCGTCCGACGCCGTGGAGGCGCTCTACCGCCGCACCGCCCCGACCGCCCCCGTGCGGGACTGGCAGGCCGGCGAGCACCCGCTCAACGCCTGGGCCGTGACCACCGAGATCCGCGGTGCCACCGACGGCCCGCTCGCCGGGCGCACGGTGGCGATCAAGGACAACGTCTCGGTCGCAGGTGTGCCGATGACGAACGGGTCGGCCACCGTCGAGGGTTTCGTCCCGGCGCGGGACGCGACCGCGGTCCAGCGTCTGCTCGACGCAGGCGCGGTGATCACCGGCAAGGCGGTCTGCGAGGACCTCTGCTTCTCCGGTGGCAGCTTCACCTCCACGCCGCGCCCCGTGCTCAATCCGTGGGATCCTGCGCGCAACGCCGGTGGCTCGTCGTCGGGCAGTGCGGTGCTGGTCGCGACCGGCGAGGTCGACCTGGCACTCGGCGGTGACCAGGGCGGCTCGGTCCGGATCCCCAGCTCGTTCTGCGGGACCGTCGGGCACAAGCCGACGTTCGGCCTGGTGCCCTACACCGGCGCCTTCCCGATCGAGACCACCATCGACCACCTCGGTCCGATCACCCGCACGGTCGCCGACGCCGCCCTGATGCTCGACGTCCTGGCCGGTCCCGACGGCCAGGACCCCCGCCAGCCGACGTCGGTCGACCCGGTGGACCACTCCGCCGCCCTGGCGGAGTCCGCCGCCGGCCTGCGGATCGGCGTCGTCACGCAGGGGTTCGGGCACCCGAACTCCGATCCGGAGGTCGACGCGGCGGTGCGTGCCGCCGTCGAGGTCCTGCGCTCGGCGGGCCTCACCGCCGAGGAGGTGTCGATCCCCTGGCACCTGGACGCGATGCACGTGTGGAACGTGATCGCCACCGAGGGGGCCGCCCACCAGATGGTGGACGGCAACGCCTACGGGATGAACTGGTCCGGGCTCTACGACCCGGACCTGATCGCGCACTACCGGCGCGGGCGCGCCGAGCGCGGGGCCGAGCTGTCCAGGACGGTCAAGCTCGTCGCGATGTCCGGTAGGCACACGTTCGCCGTGGGAGGCGGCGCGTACTACGCGATGGCACAGAACCTCGTGCCCGAGGTGCGCGCAGCCTACGACGCGGCGCTGACCGACCACGACGTGCTGGTCATGCCGACGCTGCCCTACACCGCCCGCGAGATCCCACCCGCGGACACCGACCTGGGCACCTACCTCGACACCGCACTGTCGATGATCGCCAACACCGCCCCGTTCGACGTCACCGGCCATCCGGCCTGCAGCGTCCCCACCGACCTGGTCGGCGGGCTGCCCGCCGGTCTGATGATCGTCGGCAAGCACTTCGACGACGCGACCGTGCTGCGCGTCGCACACACCTACGAGCAAGCCCGGGGCGGGTTCCCCGCGCCCCGGGCGACGACGGGAGCCTCTGCATGAACGGCGTCTTCGACCTGGGCGGTACCGACGGGATGGGCAAGGTCCAGACCGTGGAGAACGAGCCGGTCTTCCGCGCGGAGTGGGAGAAGGCCGCGTTCGCCATGTTCTCCAACTGCTTCCGGGCGGGGTTCTTCGGTGTGGACGCCTTCCGGCACAGCATCGAGCAGATGGAGCCGGCCGACTACCTGCTGTCCAACTACTACGAGCACTGGGTACACGTGGTGGAGTCGCGCGGTTCGGCGAAGGGTGTGATCGACCTCGCCGAGCTCGAGCAGCGCACCAAGTTCTACCTGGACAACCCCGACGCACCGCTGCCCCGGCGCGAGGACCCGGAGCTGCTCGCGTTCGTCGACGCCGTCGTCAAGAGCGGCGCACCCGCGAACCGGCCGACGGACAAGATCGCCCGGTTCAAGGTCGGCGACCGGGTCACCATCAGTGCGGACAGTCCCCGCGGGCACACCCGCCGCGCCCGGTACATCCGCGGACGCACCGGGGAGATCACCGGCGCCCACGGTGCGGCCATCTACCCGGACAGCGCGGGCAACGACGGACCCGAGGCCCCGGAGCACCTCTACACCGTGCGCTTCACCGCCGAGGAGCTGTGGGGCCCGGAGACCGCCGAACCGAACAACACCGTCTACTTCGACGTGTGGGAGCCCTACCTCACCCTCGCGTCCTGAAAGGACCTCCGATGGCTCAGCCCACCGACACACCCCTGCGCACGCAGGAGGAGATCACCGCTCGGGTCAAGGCCCTCGAGGCCATGCTGATCGAGAAGGGGATCATGACCACCGAGGCGATCGACCGCCTCGCCGAGATCTACGAGAACGAGGTCGGCCCGCAGCTCGGCGCACAGGTCGTCGCCCGTGCCTGGACCGACCCGGAGTTCAAGGAGCGGCTCCTCGCCGACGCCTCCGCGGCCTGCGCCGAGATGGGCATCGGCGGACTGCAGGGCGAGGAGATGGTGGTCGTCGAGAACACCGACACCGTCCACAACGCCATCGTGTGCACGCTGTGCTCCTGCTATCCCTGGCCGGTGCTCGGGCTACCGCCCAACTGGTACAAGGCGCCCGCGTACCGCTCGCGGATCGTCCGTGAGCCGCGGAAGGTGCTCGCCGAGGACTTCGGCTTCCCGATCCCGGACGAGGTCGAGGTGCGGATCTGGGACTCCAGCTCCGAGCTGCGCTACTGGGTGTTGCCGCAGCGCCCGGCCGGGACCGAGGACCTCGGCGCGTTCGAGCTCGCCGCGCTCGTCACCCGGGACTCGATGATCGGCGTCGGACCGGTGGGCACCCCGTGATCCGCCCCGACACGACCGAGCTCGGGGACGCCCGGCGCCGGGTCGAGGCCCTGGTCTGCGACCTGCCGGGCGGCGGGGTGGACGAGCGGATGTTCGCCGAGCCGTGGGAGCTGCGCGCGTTCGCGATGGCCGTCGCGGCGTACCACAACGGCAGGTACGAGTGGAGCGAGTTCCAGCTCTCCCTGATCCAGGCGATCAAGCAGTGGGAGGCGGGCGGCGCCGGTGAGCCGTGGAGCTACTACGAGCACTGGCTGACGGCGCTGGAGACGGTGCTCGCGGACAACGGCGTGCTCTCCGACGCCGACGTCGACGCCCGCACCCGCGAGGTCCTGGCGATCCCGAAGAACGCGAACCACCACGAGGCGCACCGCGAGCCCGTGGCCGTCTCGCCCGCTCGCGGGTGACCGACCCGCCGCGCGGCACCTGTCCTGGTGCCGCGCGGCCCGCGGAGGTGGCGGTGGAACAGCGGGTCCGGGACCTGCCCGGCTGGCAGGACCTGATCCGGGACCGGTTCGTCGCGCTCGACATCCGGCCCGGCGACGGTCTCGGCATCCGCGGACGGGTCCGCTCCCACGCCGTCGGGTCACTGGGGGTGGCGGACGTGCGGTCCGTCGCACAGACCTTCCGGCGGACCTCGGGCCTGATAGCCCGGCACGGCGAGGAGCGGCTGCAGGTCGGGTTCGTGCGGGCCGGGGTGGCCCAGCTCGACCAGGACGGCCGCGAGGCGCGCGTGGCCCCGGGCTCCTTCGTCGTCTACGACACCACCCGCCCCTTCACGTGGACGATGGCCGGCGACTGGCGGATGGACGTCTTCACCTGGCCCCGAAACGCCGTGCCCGTGGATCCGCGCCGGCTCACCGCGCTCACCGCGCTGCCCGTGCGCGAGGGCGCGAGCGCGCTCGTGGCCAAGGCGGCGTTGACGGAGCTGACCCGGACCGGCCCGGTCGCCGGGACCGAAGGCAGACGGCTCGCGGACCGGGTCGCCGAGCTCGTGCTCGCGGCGGTCGATCTCCATGCTCCGTCGGACCTGCTGCGGCAGGTGCTCGACTTCGTCGAGCTGCGGCTCGACGATCCCACGCTCTGTCCCGCGGTGATCGCCCGGGCCTGTCACCTGTCGCTGCGCAGCCTGCACCGGCTCTTCGCCGACCATCCCCGCAGCCTCGCCCGATGGATCCGCTACCGCAGGCTGGAACGGGCGCGGGCAGAGCTCGTCGCGTTCCCGGAGCGGCCCATCGCCGTCGTCGCGGCGCGGTACTGCTTCTCCGAGCCCACGGTGTTCGCCCGTGCCTTCCGCGACGAGTACGGCTGCAGCCCGCGGGACTTCCGACACGGCACGCAGGGTCGGGTTCGTGGCGCGCAGCGCACAGGCGGCGTCTCGCCAGGTGCCTAGCGTTCCGGCTCACCCCGAACCGGCAGGAGCGCACATGACCATCGAGTCCGCCATCGACACCCACCTGCAGTGCCCCCGCAGCCTGTCCCGGCGCGTCGCCGACGACTACCAACCCCCGTTCCCGATGTTCGTCGCCCGCGCCGGGCGGGACCTCACCCAGGTCGTGATGGCCTATCTCGGCGTCCAGTGCACCGAGGAGCACCGGGACGAGGCGCTGCGGACGCTGCGACATCTCGTCGGCTCCTTCGCCGGCGCCGACGCCCCGGCGGAGTACGACGTCACCCACCACGCCGACGCGCAGGGGTACGACAACTACATCGCGGTCGGCTACTGGCGTGATCCTGCCGCCTACGAGCGCTACGCCGCGGGCACCGAGGCCTGGTGGGCCTCCGACGAACGGCTGAGCGGTGACGTCGGCGTGTTCCGCGAGATCGTGCGGCCGCGGGCCGACCAGTTCGAGACGCTCTACGCGTTCACCGAGGACTTCCCGGGCGTCGGCTCGGTGATGGACGGGGTGAGCGGGGAGATCCTGGAACACGGTTACTGGGGCTCGATGCGGGACCGGGTGCCGCTGTCCCAGACGAGCCGGATGAGTGCCGACGGGGCCCTGGCCGCGTCGGGTGCGGGCCGGGTCGTCGTCCGGGCGCACGACAACGTCACCCTGATCCGCTCCGGTCAGGACTGGGCGGATGCGGGCCCCGAGGAGCGGGAGCTCTATCTCACCGAGATCGAGCCGGTGCTGCGCGCGGGCATGGACTTCCTGCGGGACCACGGCGCCGAGGTGGGGTGCTACAGCAACCGCTACGTCCGCTACTGCGACCTCGACGGCAACCCGATCGACAAGAGCTACGACATCGGCCACTGGCGCTCGATGGACCTGCTGGAGCGCTGGTCCGAGTCCCACCCGACGCACCTGCGGATCTTCACGACGTTCTTCAGGGTCGTCGCGAGCCTGGAGAAGCTGCGGCTCTACCACGAGGTCTCGGTCTTCGACGCCCACGACCAGTACTACGAGTACGTCAACTGCCACGCCGCCACCGGGCTGCTGCGCGATGCAGTCGCTCCGACCGAGGGCTGACAGGAAACCCGGCGCCCGCTCGGCGCCACCTCTCACGCCCCGACCGTCCCAGGAGGACACATGAGCAGCAGCCACGAGCGGTACCGTGCCGCGCGCGACGTCCTGCTGGGCGCCCGCGGGAACCACGAGAAGGCGGTCGCCGAGTTCGAGTGGCCCACCTTCGACGCCCCGTTCAACTGGGCCCATGACTGGTTCGACCCGATCGCCGACGGAGTCGACCGGACCGCCCTCGTCATCGCGGAGGAGGACGGCTCGGTCGCGCGCTACACCTTCGACGAGATGCGCCGCCGGTCGAACGGCGTCGCCCGCTTCCTGGCCGGGCTCGGTGTCCGGCGCGGGGAGGGTGTGCTGCTGATGCTGGGCAACCAGGTCGAGCTCTGGGAGGCGATGCTGGCGGTCATGAAGCTGGGGGCGGTCATCATGCCCACGACGCCCGCGCTCGGCCCGGCGGACCTGCGCGACCGCATCGCCAGGGGCGGCGCCCGGCACGTGATCGCGGGCCGGGCCGACGTGGGGAAGTTCGCCGACGTCGAGGGGCTGACACGCGTCGTCGTCGGAGGAGAGGCTCCGGGGTGGGCGTCCTTCGACGCAGCCGCCGACACGTCCGACGCACCGCTGCCCCACCCGGGCACCGAGGCGACCGACCGGCTGCTGCTCTACTTCACCTCGGGGACGACGAGCAGGCCCAAGCTGGTGGAGCACACCCAGCAGTCCTACCCGGTCGGGCATCTGTCGACACTGTTCTGGCTCGGCATCGAGTCCGGTGACGTCCACCTCAACATCAGCTCTCCGGGGTGGGCGAAGCATGCCTGGAGCTGCTTCTTCGCGCCGTGGATCGCCGAGGCGACGATCTTCGTCTTCAACTACACCCGGTTCGACGGGGCCGAGCTGCTCGGCCGGATCCGGGAACACGGGGTGACCACCTTCTGCGCCCCGCCGACGGTGTGGCGCATGTTGATCAAGGCGGATCTCTCCGGTGGCCCCGGTGCCCTGCGGGAGGTGATCGCTGCGGGTGAGCCGTTGAACCCCGAGGTCATCGAGCAGGTCGACCGTGCCTGGGGGATCACCCTCCGCGACGGCTTCGGCCAGACCGAGACCACCGCGTGCATCGGCAACACCCCGGGATCGGTCGTGAAGCCCGGGTCGATGGGGAGGCCGCTGCCGGGTGTCCCGGTTGTCCTGGTGGACCCGGCGACCGGACGGCCGGCCGAGACGGAGGGAGAGATCTGCCTCGATCTCGCCCAGAGCCCCGTCACCCTGATGACCGGCTATCTGGGCGATCCCGAGAAACAGGCGGAGGCGACCGACGGCGGCTACTACCACACCGGGGACGTCGCCTCCCGCGACTTCGAGGGGTACATCTTCTCCATCGGCCGTACCGACGACGTGTTCAAGGCCTCGGACTACAAGGTCTCGCCCTTCGAGCTCGAGAGCGTGCTCATCGAGCACCCGGCCGTGACCGAGGCCGCCGTCGTGCCGGCACCGGACCCGGTGCGGCTCGCGGTGCCGAAGGCCTACGTCGCCCTCGCCCCGGGGTGGGAACCCACCCGGGAGACGGCCCTGGACATCCTGCGGCACGCCCGCGCCCGGCTGGCCCCCTACCTGCGTGTCCGGCGGCTGGAGTTCGCCGAGCTGCCGAAGACGACCTCCGGGAAGATCCGCCGCGTCGAGCTCCGCACCCGCGAGGAGTCCGGGTCCCTCGAGGGGACCGAGTGGCGGGACGACCAGTTCCCCGAGCTCAGGGCCTGAGCAGCCGGCTCCGCTCGGCCGCGCCCATCAGGTGACGGGAGGCGGGCCTTCCCATGGTGCGGGCAGCTCGGCGATGGGGTCCGGGCCGCAGACGTGGTACCCGACGTGACCAGGACCGCCCACCGGTCGCACGGCAGGACCGGTGCGGGCGACCGGAACGCGCGGCGCCGGCGGGGAAGTCCCCGGACGGCCTCCGCAGAGCGTGCACATCCGTCCCACCGCGGATGCAGTCCTGTCCAAGTCACGCGCCCTCCGGACGGCGACCATCTCCGTCGAGGTCCGCACGCGGCGAGGCGTGCGGACAGCGAGCCGGAAGAGGAGACCGATGACTCTCGACTTCACGCTGGACGCGGACCAGATGGCGGTCCGTACGCAGGCCAGGGAGTTCGCGAACACCGTACTGAGCGGCGTGGACGAGGCGATCGCGCCGTACGCGAAGCCGGAGGAGCGGTTCTACGCCCTGCGGCCGTTCTACCAGCAGATGGTCGACGCCGGCTTCGTCAAGGCGCTGATCCCCGCCGAGTACGGCGGGGCGAAGTTCACGTCGCTGCAGTTCGTCCTGGCCGTCGAGGAGATCGCCCGCGTCGACGTCAACGTCGCATCAGCCGTGCTCGGCACCGGTCTGGGGCTCCACGCGATCACCCACTTCGGCACCGAGGAGCAGAAGCGGCGGTTCCTGCCGCCGTTCTGCGGAAGCGAGCCGAAGCTGGCGGCGATCGCCTACACCGAGGTCACGGGCGGCGCCAACTACGACACCCCCGACCCCGAGGTCGGCGTGCAGACGTTCGCCCGGATCGAAGGCGACGAGATCGTGCTGAACGGCGCGAAGCACTACACCACGAACGCCTCCGGTTGGGAGGGCAAGGGCGCCGACCTGATCAGCGTGGTCTGCCGGACCGACCCGGCCAAGCCGCCGCAGGAGTCGCTGGCGATCGTCGTGGTCGAGAAGGGGACACCGGGCGTCGAGGTCACGGGCATGATCGACACGATCGGACACCGTGCCACCAACTCGCCACGAGTCGAGTTCACGGACGTGCGCGTCCCGCTCGGCAACATGATCGGGCAGCCCGGTGACGGCATCAAGATGGTCAAGAGCGCGTTCTCGTGGACCTGCGCCCCGATCGGTGCCGCCTGCGTCGGGCGAATGCGTGCAGCCTTCGAGTACGCCTACGAGTTCGCCAGGACCGACAGCCGGTCGGGCCCGCACCCGGTCATCGAGTACCAGAACGCCGGTTACATGCTGGCGGACATCAAGATGCGCATCGAGGCGGCGCGGTACCTGTCGTGGAAGGCCGCGGACCACTTCGACAAGACCGGCGGGCAGGACCGCGAGCTCGCCAACATCACCAAGGTGTACGCCTCGGAGTTGTCGGTGCAGACCGTCTACGACGCCATGCGTCTCGTCGGAGTCGACGGTTACGGCGACAAGACGCCGATCGCCGCGATCATGCAGGACGTCCTGTGCTTCCCGGTCTACGACGGCGGCAACATGGGCGTGCGGCGGCGGGCACTGCACGAGATGTTCCTGGACCCGAGCTACGACCACCTTGCTGCGGCCGAGAACAGGCTCTCGACCGGGGCCTGACCGGGAGCTCGCCACGGCGTGCGGACGACCTCGTCCGCACGCCGTCGTCGTCGCCGGTGACGGGAGGTCCACGACGACGGACGACCCGGGCGACGGCTCGGTGCCACCCGTCGGCGGCCCGGCCCGGTGAGCCCGCAGACCTCGCCACGGTGCCCGAGCCACGCCGTCAGCTGCGAGAGCCTCCGACCGCGATCGGGGGGAGGCGGAACTCGCGCCCCGTGTTGTCCCGGTACTCCGAGGGAGAGCATCCGTAGTGGGAGCGGAACGCCCGGCTCAGATGCGACTGGTCGGCGAATCCCCATCGACCGGCGAGTTCGGCGAGGGTGCGGCTCTCGGCTCCGGAGGCCAGCTCGCGAGCACATCCCTCGACCCGTAGGGCTGTCACGGTCCTGCCGAAGCTCCGCTCTCCGTTCTGGAAGAGGTGATGGAGTTTGCGGACCGAGATCCCGAACCGGCGTGCGACCTGCTCGGCCGACACGCGCGTCCCGGCGACGGTGGCGGTGAGGTAGCGGATGATCGACGCTCGAAGGGCGGCATCGAGGGTTTCGCGCGACGTGTCACGCAGGGTGTCGCTGCCTCCCGCTGCCGCAGCGAGGACGGAGCTGAAGGCGACGTCCGCAGCGTCCCTGGCGTGCCGGTCAAGCTGGTCGACGTTCCGCCAGATCGACGTCATCGTCGAAGCGACCAGATGGGCGACGCCGGGTGCGCTGGCGTCGTGGGCGACGGCGGCGAAGCCGTGGGGATCCGCCAGGAGGGGGAGCAACTGCGCTCGTGGCACTCGATAGGACAGGACGTGCCATTCCTGTGTCGCCTCGTCAGCGACGAAGTCGAGCCGGTACTCGCTCGTGGTGTCGAAGAGCGCGAAACCTCCCGGAGGGACGACACAGGTCCGGTCGCCCTGAGTGCCCACGCAGTGGCCGCGCAACTGAAGGTTGACGAAGACGTGGTCCGTGCGCGTCCGGCGCACCTCGGCGGCCCCATGGGTGATGACCTGCGTCCTGGAGGTCACCTCGGCGCAGTTGGTGGCGCTCAACATCGAGGAGCGGACCCAGCTCGTGATACCCGGCTCGTCCGGGGCACGTCCGCTGCGGGCCCGTGCGCGTTCGGCCGCGAGCGGCGTGAACGCCTCGCAGATCACCTCACGCCAGTAGCTGAACTGCTCGGTCACGGGCCGGTCGGTGGTCGTCCAGAACGGCACAAGCACAGCCTCCCTCGGCCTCGCGCTCGCCCACCCGTCGTGCGCCGTCGCCAGGCGAGGGTGTGACCTGCGATCATATCGGCGCGGACGCCGTGCGGAGCAACCCCGCCAGCTCCACTTCCCGGCCGCCGCGGTGCCTCTACCGGGCCGGGCGCGGCAGCTCGTCGGCGATCCGGAGCTCCGCTCGCGATACCGGTGGTCGTGCACCTCCGGGAGTACGGCCGGCCGCCGACCTACGACCGCGGCGGTACGGCCCGTGCCTGCCGCAGCCGGATTCGCCGCCGTCGCGGCGCTGCGACCCTCGGGCCATCGGACCGAGGAGGGGTTGTGACCGCCGTGACCGCCGTGACCGCCAGCCCGAGTGCCGGGCGCGATCCGATCCGCCTGCCCGTGCCGCGCCGGGTACGCCTCGGCCTGCTCGTGGTGCACCTCGTCGCGACGGCGGCGTGGATCGGCCTCGACGTCGCCCTCGGGGTCCTGGTGTTCGTCCCGATGCTCGACGCGTCCTGGACCGCGGCCTGCCATCAGGTGCTGCCGCTGCTGTTCTGGCCGCTGCTCACGGTGGCACTGCTGAGCCTGGTCAGCGGGACCGCCCTGGGGGTCGTGACGCGCTGGGGACTGGTCCGGCACCGGTGGGTGGCGATCAAGCTGGTGATGAACCTGCTGCTCGTGACCCTGATCGTGGTGCTGCTCCGGCCGGGGTTGGAGGACGCCGGGCGGCACGGTCGGGCCCTCGCCGCCGGCCTGCCCGACAGCGGCGAGGTCCCGCGGCTGTTCATGCCGCCGACGGTGTCGGTCACCCTGCTCGTGGTGGCGACCGTGCTGTCGGTGTGGAAGCCCCGCGGCCGGGTCCGGAGTACCTGACCGGTACCCCGCGCCGATCGGCGGCGCGGGGTGCCGGCGGTCGCCCGAGCACGCCGCGTCCGCGATCGCCCTCGGTGACGACGTTCCGCCCACCGGCGGCTCCTGCCGCCGGTGGAGGCCCAGGGTTTGGAATCGGGAAGGCGTGCCCGATCGTGGTGCCTTCATCCCCGTGTCGGGAACCGCTCGTCACGAAGCGTGACACGGCCAAAGGATATGCGGCCGAACGGGTCATGATTCACTGCAAGGAGTGACGGCTTTCGGATGGATGAGGTTGACATCTGCCGCTGACCGTGCCCGAAGAGACCAATATCCTCACCGAAAGTAATGCCATACACACGATAGTGGTAGTTGGCTCGGTGGTTCGGTCGGGGTGCGGATAGCTTTTCTGTCATCAGCGGGGCTCCCCAAGTCACACGCTGAAACACGATGGGTCCACGAAGCGGATCCCCGTACGTAACAGGAGAAGCACTGTGCTGAAGAAGGCTGGGATCGTCACCGTTGGCGTCGCTGCGAGCCTCGTTGCGGTGTCCCCGCTCGCGTTCGCCGGTGACAAGGGCCACGGCCACCACGAGGCCGACAAGGACATCAAGAACATCGGCCTGATCAGCGACGGCGGTTCGTCCGCCAACGGCCTGCTGGCCGTGAACGCGCTGAACGACGCCGAGGTCCTCAAGAACGTCAACGTCTGCGGCGTGGACGTCGACGCGGCCCTCAGCGTCCTGGGCATCCTGGGTGGCCAGGCCGCCAACGACGCCGCCCCGCAGAGCACCTCCTGCGACGCCGGTGACGTTCAGGGCATCTGGCAGAAGTGACGCGCTGAGCTCAGCGTCCAACCGGGGATGACGCACCGGACCCGATTCCCGGGTCCGGTGCGTCCCGCGTTCTCGGACCTTTCGCTCGAATTCTCGTCCGGCCCGTGAAAATGCTCAGGAACCGGGCGGGAGCTCCGCGGGCAGGCCGAAGAACTCGAACAACTTGGCGTCGAGGAACGAGCTGATCCCCGCGATCCGGTCGCCCTCGATCCGCAGCACCTGCAGACCCCACGGCCGGTGCACGCCGTCCGGGTGCAGCCGGTACTGGCCGAAGGCCGGAGCGCCGTTCGCCCAGGTGGGCAGCATCCGCGAGCCGCGGCACTCCGCGCCCGGGCCCAGCATCCAGGCGAGGATGTTCTCCCGGCCCTTGAGCCAGAGCTCCAGCGGCGGCATGTTCTGCTCGGCGTCCTCGTGCAGCAGCGCCACCAGCGCCTGCATGTCGTAGCTCTCGAAGGCCGCCACGTACTTGGCGAGGAGCTCCACGTGGTCCTCCGGTGGCGGGGAGGCCGCTGCCTCGTCCGCCCCGCCGATCCCGCGGTCGTCGAGTGTGGCCCGGGCCCGCTGCAGGGCGCTGTTCACCGAGGCCACCGACGTGCCGAGCAGCTCGGCGACCTCGGCCGCCTTCCAGCAGAGCACCTCGCGCAGGATCAGCACGACCCGCTGCTTCGGGGGCAGGTGCTGCAGGGCCGCCACGAACGCCAGCCGGATCGACTCCCGCGCCACCGCCGTGTCCGCGGGGTCCGAGCCCGACGGGGTGACCCGCGCGTCGGGCATCGGCTCGAGCCAGGTGTCGTCCGGCAGGGGCTCGCGCAGGTTCTCCGCCTTCGGCTCGGACGGGCCCCCGAAGTCCATCGGCACCGCGCGGCGCTTGCGCCCGTTGAGCGCGTCGATGCAGACGTTCGTGGCGATCCGGTACACCCACGAGCGCAGCGAGGAGCGCCCGTCGAACTTGTCCAGGGCCCGCCAGGCCCTGATCATCGTCTCCTGCACCGCGTCCTCGGCCTCGAACGAGGAGCCGAGCATGCGGTAGCTGTAGCCGGTCAGCTCGGCCCGGAAGCGCTCGAGCTGCGCCTCCAGCTCCGCGCGGTCCGGCGGCGTCGACACCGCGGCCGACGTGGTCGTCGTCGCGCTCATGACCCGGGTCCCCCCTCGGCTCGGCGGGCCGGAGTGGGAGTGTCCGGCCTCACCCCCGAGAGTGTGCCCGGTCCCACCGACAAAATCAGGTGCGTATCGCCGATCCGCACTTTTCGGGCGGCCGGGCGGTAGGCCGGGCACCATCGGGGCATGGTCATCGACGCTCCGCGTGCTCTCGCGGGGACTCCACGTGACGACGTCCCCGTTCCCGCCGGCGTCCTGCGCGTCGCCGCCGGACGGCCGCTGCGCCCGGTCTGGCACAACGTCCTCGGCGGCCTCACGTACGAGATCCCCGGGCACTGCTACGTGAAGTGGGCCCCGGCCGCGGTCGACCTCGGCCCGGAGGCGGACCGGCTGGCCTGGGCCGCGCCCTTCACCCGGGTGCCCCGCCTGCTCGACCACGGGGCGGACGACGACGGATCCTGGCTGGTCACCGCCCCGCTGCCGGGCACCAGCGCCGTCGCGGACCGGTGGCGCGCCGAGCCCGAGCGCGCGGTCGAGGCCGTGGGGGAGGGCCTGCGCGCGCTGCACGAGGCACTCCCGGTGGACCGCTGCCCCTTCTCCTGGGACGTCGCCACCCGCCGGGCCGGCGCCCACGACCCGGACCCCGAGCTGTGGCACGACGAGCACGGCGGGCTCACCGTCACCGAGGCCCTGCGGGTGCTCGACGACCCGCCCGAGCCCGACCGGCTCGTCGTCTGCCACGGCGACGCGTGCGCGCCCAACACCCTGGTCGGCGACGACGGCCGCTGGGCCGGCCACGTCGACCTGGGCGACCTCGGCGTCGCCGACCGCTGGGCGGACCTCGCGGTGGCGACCTGGAGCACCGTGTGGAACCACGGGCGAGGGCACGAGCGCCCGCTGCTCGACGCCTACGGCGTGGCCCCCGACCCGGAGCGCACCTTCTTCTACCGGCTGCTGTGGGACCTCACTTGACCGTGTAGCCGGCGTCGACCGGCAGCGTCACCCCCGTGACGTAGCGGGCCTCGTCCGAGGCGAGGAAGAGGATGGCGTTGGAGATGTCGATCGGCTCCACCCACGGCACCGGCAGCGCGTTCGTCGACTCGAAGACCGGGGCGGCGGACTCCCGGGTGGGGTGCGGGTTGTCCGGGTCGAACAGGCCCCAGGTCTTCTCGTTCTGGATCATGATCGTGTCGACCCCGGTGGGGTGCACCGTGTTGCAGCGGATCGAGTGCGGGGCGAACTCGTTCGCGATCGTGCGCATGATGCCGACGACGCCGTGCTTGGCCGCCGTGTAGTGCACCGTGTTGGGGGTGCCCTTGAGCCCCGCGGTGGAGCTGGTGATCACGATCGAGCCGCCGCGGCCGCCGGCGACCAGGTGGGGCAGCGCGGCCCGGCAGGTGTTCCACACGCCGGTGAGGTTGATGTCGATCATCTCGCGCCAGGCCGCGTCGGTGAGCTCCAGCGCCGGCTGGATCTCGAACACGCCGGCGTTGGCGCAGACGATGTCCAGCCGGCCGAGCTCGGCGACCCCCGCGTCGACGGCGGCCTGCAGCGCGTCGGCGTCCCGGACGTCCGCCTTGGTGGTGAGGATGCGCCGGTCGAGCTCCTCGACCAGCCGCGCGGTCTCCGCCAGGTCCTCCTCGGTGGCCGGCGGGTACATCTCGATGCTCTTCACCGGCTCGCAGAGGTCGACCGCGATGATGTCCGCGCCCTCCTGGGCCAGCCGCAGGGCGTGGCTGCGGCCCTGGTTGCGGGCGGCGCCGGTGACGAACGCGACCTTCCCCTCGACCCGCCCGCTCATCGGACCGTGAACCCGGCGTCGACGGGCAGGGTCGTCCCGGTGACGTAGCGGCCCTCGTCGGAGACGAGCCAGGCGATGGCGTTGCTCACGTCACGCGCCTCGATCACGGGCACGTCCATGAGGTTGGCCAGCGCGTCGCCGACGTCGGCGGACCCCGCCAGGAAGCTCTCGACGACCGGGTTCACGATCATCGGGGTGTTCACGCCGGTCGGG
Organism: Pseudonocardia kujensis; assembly: GCF_021283305.1. Taxonomy (GTDB): domain Bacteria; phylum Actinomycetota; class Actinomycetes; order Mycobacteriales; family Pseudonocardiaceae; genus Pseudonocardia; species Pseudonocardia kujensis. The sequence continues at coordinate 1,701 of NZ_JAJSOK010000062.1, read as the reverse complement.
TGCACGCTGTTGACCCGGATGTCGTGCGGGGCCAGCCAGTGCGCGAACGTCCGCATCAGCCCGACGACGCCGTGCTTGGCCGCGCAGTACCCGTCCATCGAGGCGCTGCCGTCGCCGCCCCGGCCGGTGAGGCCCTGGGTGGAGCTGGTCAGCACGATCGCGCCGCCCCGGCCCTGCTCGATCATGGTCGGCGCGGCCGCGTGCACGGTGTTCCAGACGCCGGTCAGGTTGATGTCGATCAACGTGCGGAAGACCGCGGCCTCGTTGCCGTCCTCGGCGACGCCGATCGACGCGATGCCGGCGTTGGCCAGCACGATGTCGACCCCGCCGAGTGCGGCGACACCGTCGGCCACGGCCGCGTTGAGGGCCTTCTCGTCGCGGACGTCGGCCACGTGGGCCACGATCCGGCGGTCCAGCTTCTCGACCTCCGCGACCGTCTCGTCCAGGTCCGCCCGGGACGACATGGGGTAGGCGACCGTGTCCACCTGCGCACAGATGTCCACGGCGATGATGTCCGCGCCCTCCTCGGCGAGCCGCAGTGCATGGCTGCGTCCCTGCCCGCGCGCGGCTCCGGTCACCAGGGCGACCTTGCCCTCCAACTTGCCCACGTGTTGCTCCTCCCGGCTGCGTCGCCGTCGGCTGTCGACCGGTTGGTAGACGACCGGCCGCACTGCACCGGGCAGGTGACGCAGTGCCCGGTCGTACGATGACCTCGACGACGGGGTGGCGCGTGAGCCCGGTCTCACCGACGTTAGCCCGGCATCCCCGGGCGGAGGAAGGGTCGATGTCCGCTGTTGCTGACGATCCCGGGGCGGGCACCCGCCGAGCCGGGCGCCGGCCGGTGACGAGCCGCTCGGAGATCGAGCACATCGCCCTGGACCTGTTCACCGAGCGCGGCTTCGACACCACCACCGTCGACGACGTCGCGCACGCCGCCGGGATCGGCCGGCGGACCTTCTTCCGTTACTACGCCTCGAAGAACGACGTCCCGTGGGGCGCGTTCGACGAGATGCTCGAGCGCATGCGGGAGCGTTTCGCCGCCCTGCCGACCGACGTGCCGGTCATGGAGGGCATCCGCGCCACCGTGCTCGACTTCAACGACGTCCCGGCCGCCGAGCAGCCGTGGCACCGGCAGCGGCTGCGGCTGATCCTCGAGACGCCCACGCTGCAGGCCCACTCCACGCTGCGGTACGCCGCATGGCGGCGGGTGGTCGCGGACTACGCGGGGGCGCGGCTGGGGCAGCCCGCCACCGCCCTGCTGCCACGCACGCTGGGGCACGTCTGCCTCGGCGCCGCCCTCGCCGCCTACGAACAGTGGCTCCGCGCCGACGACGTCGAGCTCCGGGACCTCCTCGACGAGGTCATGGTCGCGCTGGAGAACGGCTTCGCCGACACCCGCGCAGACGAGCTCGCGCGCCCCGCGGGCCGCGAGGCATAACCCCCGCGAGACCCCCGCGAGTCGGGCGTTCCGGCACCGCGAGTCGGGCGTTCCGGCACCGCGAGTCGGGCGTTCCGGCCCCGCGAGTCGGGCGTTCCGGCCCCGCGAGTCGGGCCGTGGGCTCCTGCGAGTCGGGCTGTGGGCTCCCCGAGTTGCTCGGCCTGCGCCCGGCCGGGGCAGCTCCTGACCGTTGCGACCGCGAGGTGGAGGCCGCCCCGGGCGTGCCGCGGCCCGGTCGCCGAGGAGCCAGGCCACCCGGCCCC
>NZ_JAJSOK010000061.1 GCF_021283305.1 Pseudonocardia kujensis | reverse complement strand
GAACACGGCCGCGGCCACGACCGAGCCGGTGGCCACGAGCGCACCGGCGGTGACCGCGGCGCGGCGGACGCCGGGGTGGCTGCGCCGGCCGACCTGGGCGGGGCGCGGCTGGATGGGCCGGTCGAGGGCGTGCGGGGCGCGACCCTCGCGGCGCAGGAGCGCGCCGACGGAGATGATCTGGCTCGGCCGCGGATCCTCCGGATCCGGCAGCGCGTGCCCGCCCGTCACCGGGCCGGCGGGGGATTCGTCGAGGTCCTCGACGTCGTCGAGGAGCACGGCTCCCACGGGCTCGGCCGGCTCGGCGGCGGCCGCGACCGGCGCCCCGGTGTCGTCGGCCCTGCCGACCAGGTCCTCCGGTGCGGGCCGCGGAGCGGGGATCCGGGGGAGCGGCCGGCGGTCGCCGTCGGACTCCGCGGGGCCCTGCGCGGCAGGCGCGGCCTCCGGGGTCCCGGCGGCCGTGCGCTGGGCGGGGACGCCGCGACGCAGCAGATCCGCCACCGTGACGGGATTGTCCGGCGGCAGCGGGTTGCCGACACGGTGCTCGAACGTGGCCACGACCGGCCGACCTCCTCAGGGAGCGTTGGGGAGCGACCCGGTCAGGTCTACCGGAGTCACGCACCGTTCACCAAGTGTCATTCGCCCGCTCATCGCGGGTGGTTCGTTCGGGTGAACTCCGCTCACCGGAAGAGGGCGACCGCTGACCGTGCGCCGATCGGGCGCTGATCGCGCCACCGGGCTGGTTCGCGCAGGTCGGAGGGGGTCCTGTCGCCCGCGCTCAGCCCTTCACGGGGCGTGACGGGCGCGCCGATGGTCGTGACGTAGCGTCACGTCACGACTCGGACACATTCCGTGCCCGGACCTCGGTCAGCGCGAGGTCGGGTACTTGGCGCGCTCCTGCTGGAGCCCGCGGTAGCCCACGACGCCGCCGCCGGCCGCGAGCAGCATGCCGATCACGTCGGCCGTGAGGCTCGGCCCGCTGGTGATGAGCAGGCCCAGCAGCGCGACACCGGTGGCCCCGGCCGCGACCGGGAGCCGGGTGCGGGTGTAGGCGGCGATCTCGGCGCCGGCCGCACCCTTCTTCTTGGCGGCGTTGTTCAGCATCGCCACGTAGCCGACGTGGCCGAGGGCGGCCAGCAGCCCGATGAGCGCGATCAGCGAGAAGACGATCCCCATGGACACCACAGTGCCACGGTCGCGCAGGTCCGTGCGGGGGATTCGCCGGGCGGCGGCCCGCCCCTCGGCAGGGCTTCGGCCGCTGCGCCCGCGACGGGGCCGCCGGGCCGGCTCAGCGGGCGCCGAGCCGCCCGCGCCCGAGGCGCAGCAGCAGCATCGCGAGCTCGCGACCCTCGGCGCCGAGCTCACGGAAGCGGGACAGCACCGTGATCTCCCGGCTGTAGACGATCCGGGGCCCGCCGGCCGCCATCCGCGCGGACCCGATCCGCTGCGAGACCTCGGTGCGCCGCTTGACCAGGCGCAGGATCTCGGCGTCGAGGTGGTCGATCTCCTTGCGGAGCTCGGTGATCTCGGCGTCGGTCGGGGTCGGGGCGGGGGCCCCGGCGTCGGTGTGGTCGTCGGTCACGGACATCGGTCTACTCCTCACGGCGGGCGTCCACCGACCCCGGACAGAACGAAGCCCCGGGTCCGTGGACTCCGGGGCGTCGGGTCTGCTGCGTCAGCGGGCCACGGGTGCCGGAATCCGGTACCCGTAGAAGAATCGTCCCGTCGACGAGGTGCGGTGCACGCCGACAGTCTGCCACACGGCCCGCGCCCCGTGCGCCGATTCCGGTTCCGTCGGGGGGCGGAGGTACCGTGTTCGACACGATGAGCGCTCTGTTCGAACTTCCCGCCCAGGCTCAGGTCGAGCCGAAGACGAAGCGTGGCGCGGCACTGCTGGAGGGGCTGAACCCCAAGCAGCGCGAGGCCGTCACGCACGCGGGGAGCCCCCTGCTGATCGTCGCGGGGGCCGGGTCGGGCAAGACCCGGGTGCTCACCCACCGGATCGGCTGGCTGCTCGCCGAACGGAGCGTGCACCCGGGCGAGATCATGGCGATCACCTTCACCAACAAGGCCGCGGCCGAGATGAAGGAGCGGGTCGACGGGCTGGTCGGCCGCCGGTCGCAGGCCATGTGGGTGTCGACCTTCCACTCCATGTGCGTGCGGATCCTGCGCCGCGAGGCCAAGCACCTGGGCGTCCGCAGCGCCTTCTCGGTGTACGACGCGGACGACACGCGTCGGCTGATCGGGATCGTCGCGCGGGACCAGGAGCTGGACCCGAAGAAGTTCGCCGCCCGGTCGCTGGCCGCGCAGATCTCGAACCTCAAGAACGAGCTGATCACGGCGGAGGACTTCGCCCAGCGCGCCGGCAACGAGCACGAGCGTCGGGTCGCGCAGGTCTACGCGACCTACCAGGAGCGGCTCCGCCAGGCCAACGCGTTCGACTTCGACGACCTGATCATGGAGACGGTCTCGCTACTGCAGCGGATGCCGGCCGTGGCCGAGTACTACCGGCGCCGCTTCCGGCACGTCCTGGTCGACGAGTACCAGGACACCAACCACGCGCAGTACGTCCTGGTCCGCGAGCTGGTCGAACCGGCGACGCAGGGCGCCGTACCGGCCGAGCTGTGCGTGGTCGGCGACTCGGACCAGTCGATCTACGCCTTCCGCGGCGCGAACATCCGCAACATCGTGGAGTTCGAGCAGGACTTCCCGAACGCGACCACCGTCCTGCTGGAACAGAACTACCGCTCCACGCAGACCATCCTGTCCGCCGCCAACTCCGTCATCGCGCGCAACCCGAACCGCCGCGACAAGAGGCTGTGGTCGGAGCAGGGCGACGGCGAGAAGATCGTCGGCTACGTCGCCGACAACGAGCACGACGAGGCGAGCTTCGTCGGGCAGGAGATCGACCGCCTGGTCGACTCCGGCGAGTTCCGCAACTCCGACATCGCCGTCTTCTACCGGACCAACGCGCAGTCCCGCGTGTTCGAGGACGTGTTCCTGCGGATCGGGCTGCCGTACAAGGTCGTCGGCGGCGTCCGCTTCTACGAGCGCAAGGAGATCCGGGACGCGCTGGCCTACCTGCGCGTGCTGTCCAACCCCGAGGACACGGTGAGCCTGCGGCGCATCCTCAACGTGCCCAAGCGGGGCATCGGGGACCGGGCCGAGGGCCTGGTCGCGGACTACGCCGAGCGGCACCGCATCTCCTTCAGCCAGGCGCTGCGGGTCGCGGCGGAGGAGCCGGAGAAGCTGCCCGAGCTCGCCACCCGTAGCCAGCGCAACATCGCCGGGTTCCAGCGGATGCTCGACGAGCTGCGCGAGGGTGTCGACCGGGGCGACGAGACGGCCGAGATCCTCGAGAACGTGTACGGCCGCACCGGCTACACCGAGGCCCTCGAGGCCAGCGAGGACCCGCAGGACGGCACCCGGCTGGAGAACCTCGCCGAGCTCGTCACGGTCGCCCGCGAGTTCGCCGGCGACGCGGCGGTCGCGGACCTGGACGACTCGGACGTCGAGGTCGGTGCCCCCGAGCCCGGGTCGCTCGCGGCGTTCCTGGAGCGGGTCGCCCTGGTGGCCGACGCCGACTCCATCCCGGACGACGACCAGGGCATGGTCACGCTGATGACCCTGCACACGGCGAAGGGCCTGGAGTTCCCGGTCGTGTTCCTCACCGGCTGGGAGGACGGGATCTTCCCGCACATGCGGACCCTGGGCGACCCGGACGAGATGGCCGAGGAGCGCCGGCTCGCCTACGTCGGCATCACCCGCGCCCGGCAGCGCCTGTTCCTGTCCCGGGCGATCGTGCGCTCCGCGTTCGGCCAGCCCAGCACCAACCCGGCCTCGCGGTTCCTCGACGAGGTGCCGGCCGAGCTCGTCGACTGGGCGCGGTCCGAGCCCGAGCGACCGTCGGCCCCGGTGGGTCGCTTCGGCTTCGGCCGCCGGTCCACCGCGACCGACCGCGGGGACTGGAAGGTCCCGCAGCGTGCGCTGAACGCCGAGCTGCACCTCGAGGTGGGGGACCGGGTCAACCACGACAAGTACGGGCTGGGCACCGTCGTCGCGTCCGACGGGGTGGGGCCGCGGGCCACCGTGACGATCGACTTCGGCAGCGCCGGCACGGTGCGGCTGATGCTGATCGGCGGCGTCCCCATGCAGAAGCTCTGACGATCTCGACCCGAGGCGTTGTGGACCCACGCCGCGCTCAGACCGGCCCGAAGATCGCGTTATGGAACCATAATGCGCTCAGACCGGCTTCAGGATCGCGTTATGGAACCATAATGCGCTCAGACCGGCTTCAGGATTGCACTATGGAGCCATAATGCGCTCAGACCGGCTTCAGGATTGCACTATGGAGCCATAATGCGCTCAGGCTGGCTTGAAGATCGCGTTATGGAACCATAACGCGCTCAGGCTGGCTTGAAGATCGCGTTATGGAACCATAATGCGTCCGCCGGGGTGGGCGGCTAGTCAGGGGAGTTCGCCCCGTCCCCCACGACCCGCAGCCCCATGGCCTGCAGGATCGGCAGCGGGTTCATCTTGTTCTTGGCCGCGTCCCAGATCTCGAAGTGCAGGTGCGGGCCGGTGGACTGGCCGCGGTTGCCGACCTCGGCGATCTCCTCGCCCGCCGTGACCGTCTGCCCGACCGTCACCAGCGAGCGGTTGATGTGTCCGTAGACGGTGCGGGTGCCGTCGGCGTGCCGCAGCACCACCCACATCCCGAAGCCGCTGGCCGGCCCGGACTCCTCCACGACGCCGTCGGTGAAGGCGAAGATCGGCGTACCGATCGGGGCGGCGAGGTCGATGCCGTAGTGCGTGACGCCCCAGCGCGCACCGAAGCCGGAGGTGAACCGACCGGTTGTCGGCAGGACGTAGGCCTCGCCGTGCTCCAGCACCGCCTGCGGCGCCCCGGCGGACAGCGCGGCGTTGATCTGCTTCGCGGTCGCCGCGATCTTCTTGCCGATGTCGACGGCCTTGGTGAGGCTCGCGACGTCGAGCTCGGACTTCTCGTCGAGCACCGGGAGCGCCTGCGGCGACGAGCCGGTCAGCTGGTCGGCGCCGATGGCCTGCGCGGAGGCGGTGGTCGGGGCGGTCGGGACCGGGGCCGCAGCGGCGACGTCGTCCGCGACCGGGAGCATCGCGTTGGCGGCGAGCCTCTCGTACGGGTCCGCGGCCACGGCGGGGCCGGCGAGCGCCGTGAGCAGCGTCTGCCCGGCCGCGACCAGCGCACCACCGGCACAGGCGGCGACGGTCGCGCGCACGCGCAGCGACACGGCGGGCGGTGCCGGAAGCCGGTGTCCCGCGCGCACCGCCGCGCGGGGGGTCGCGACGTGCTCGGGGACCGGTCGGGCGCCGCTGGGGGAGCGGTGGCGCAAGACCTGCCCTTCTCTTCGCGCCGTGCCTCCGGGACGCGCCGGCGTGGGTTCGGGGAAACCCTTCGGCGCCGTTCGGGGTCGGCGCCGCCGCCGTGATCGCTCCGTGACACGAACGGCTCGAACCTAGCGGGCCGGCCCCGCCGCGTCCAACCCGACCCCCGGGTGCGCGCACCGGTACGGCCGATCGGACGACGGCAGGTCAGGACGCGGGCGAAGAACGTTCACCCTGCGTGGCGGCGAGCCGTTCCCTGCGTCGCCGACGCTGGCGGAAAGGGTGGAGCGGTAGCTCTCCGTGATGGGCCAGGCCGGTCACGACGGCGTGCACGGTGCGCGGGTCGACGGGCAGGGCGAGGTGGCCGACGTCGTCGAGCTCCAGCTCCGTGACGTCGAGATCGGGGTGGCGCAGCCGGGCGTTGCGCTGCGGCACGACCATCTGGTCCATCCGGCTCCACACGACGAGGAACCGGGTCGTGCAGTCGGGGGCGGGCTCGGCGAGCTCGGCCATCACGTCCGACCCGGGCCGCAGCTGCCGGGCGAGCGGGGTGGGCAGCAGGTATGCGGTGTTGGAGCCGGTGTGCGGGCTGCCGAGGGTCACGAGCGAGTCGACGAACTCGGAGCCGCCCAGGCGCTGCACGTAGTACCGGGCGATCACCCCGCCCAGCGAGTGCCCCACGATGTGCACCTTCTCGGCACCCGTGACCTCCCGCAGGCGCTCGACGTGCTCGCCGACCGCGCGGGCGGCGCTGCGCAGGTCGTCCGTCAGCAGGCTGTAGTTGATCGCGAGCACGGCGCCGAAGCCGCGCTTGCGCAGCGCGCGCCGGAACACGGTGAACACCGACCGGTTGTCCATGATCCCGTGGATCAGCAGCACCGGGGTACCGGCGGCCTCCACGTCGCCACAGACGAAGCTGCGCTGGACCGGGTCGAGGTCGTCCGTGCGGTAGAGGTTGCGGGGTCGGATCGTCTCGCCGGCCAGCCCGACGGGGTAGAGCGCGAGGTGCGCGGCGAGCCAGGCGCTCTCCAGCGCCAGTCCGCGCAGTCCGGCGGGCGAGGTGAAGGTCCGCGCGGCGTAGCCGGCGGCCTCGCCGGCGTCGACCAGCGCCCGGCTCATGACGGAGCGTGCACCGTCGGCCGTCCTGGCCAGGCGGTGCAGTCCCGTCCGGACCGACGCCATGAGGTCACGATAAGTGGGATTCGGGGGATCCGCCGGGTAACACCGCGGAAATATCCGAACGGCCGCGTGACGGCCTGCCCCTCCGGCGAGGCGGCCGAACGGAGCAGCCGGGCGCGGCGGGCGGCGCAAGCTTCCCGGACATCGAGATCGCACCGTCGTCGAGCAGGGACGGGTGCTGGTCGGCCCGGGTGAGGTGGTCCTCGAACGCCGGGAGCCGGTCACCCGCCGTCACCGGCCGAGCGGGCAAGAAGCACCCGGGTGCCGCGTCCCCGCGCGGATGAGACGCACGCCGCGATGCGGGCGACTCGTTGGTCACACACGGACCCGCGGCCGGGGCCGGATCCGCCAGGCACGACGGGTGTGCGGAGGTTTACTCCGGGGGTCGGTGAGGCAGCTCACCTGGGCGGATGTCATGAACGGGCAGGGGCGTCGCTAGGGTCCAACGTCGGAGTAGGTCTCTACGTGCGGGCACCTCGCAGGGCGGGCACGGCCATCGCCGCGTCCTGGTCCTCGCGACGCTTGCCGGCACAGCGACGTGAATCGGGAGAGCCGAGTGGACCTGTACGAGTACCAGGCGAAGGACCTCTTCGCCGCCCACGGAGTCCCGGTGCTTCCGGGCAAGACGGTGGACACGGCCGAGGGCGCCGAGGCCGCCGCCGCCGAGCTGGGCACCGCGGTCGTGGTGAAGGCCCAGGTCAAGACGGGTGGCCGCGGCAAGGCCGGCGGCGTGAAGCTCGCCGAGAGCCCGGCCGAGGCCAAGGAGAAGGCCGGCGCCATCCTCGGGATGGACATCAAGGGCCACACCGTCCACCAGGTGCTGGTCACCACCGCGTCGGACATCAGCGAGGAGTACTACTTCTCGTTCCTGCTCGACCGGTCCAACCGCACCTTCCTGGCCATGTGCTCGGCCGAGGGCGGCATGGAGATCGAGCAGCTCGCCGTCGAGCGCCCGGAGGCGCTGGCGCGCATCCCGATCGACGCGATCGCGGGCGTGGACAAGGCCAAGGCGGACGAGATCGTCGCCGCCGGCAAGATCCCGGCCGAGGTGGCCGACCAGGCGTCCGACGTGATCGTGAAGCTCTGGGAGACCTTCGTCGCCGAGGACGCGACCCTGGTCGAGGTCAACCCGCTGGTGCGCGACCCGGAGAACAAGGTCATCGCCCTCGACGGCAAGGTGACCCTCGACGGGAACGCCGACTTCCGGCACCCGCAGCACGCGGAGCTGGTCGACGAGCGCACCGAGAACGCGCTCGAGGCGAAGGCCAAGGCCAAGAACCTCAACTACGTCAAGCTCGAGGGCGGCTCCGTCGGCATCATCGGCAACGGCGCGGGCCTCGTGATGAGCACCCTCGACGTCGTCGCCTACGCCGGCGAGAAGCACGGCGGCCAGAAGCCCGCCAACTTCCTCGACATCGGCGGCGGCGCGTCGGCGCAGGTCATGGCGAACGGCCTGGACGTCATCCTGAACGACCCGGACGTCAAGAGCGTCTTCGTCAACGTCTTCGGCGGCATCACGGCCTGCGACGCCGTGGCCAACGGCATCGTCGAGGCGCTGAAGATCCTCGGCGACGAGGCCAGCAAGCCGCTGGTCGTGCGGCTGGACGGCAACAACGTCGTCGAGGGTCGGAAGATCCTCGAGGACGCCAACCACCCCCTGGTCACGCAGGTGGCCACCATGGACGACGCGGCCGACAAGGCCGCCGAGCTGGCCGCGGGAGCCTGAGCACATGTCGATCTTCCTGAACGAGAACAGCAAGGTCATCGTCCAGGGCCTCACCGGCTCCGAGGGGACCAAGCACGCCACCAAGATGCTGGCGGCGGGCACGAACATCGTCGGCGGCGTGAACGCGCGCAAGGCCGGCACCGCCGTCTCCATCGGCGGCAAGGAGCTGACGGTGTTCGGCACCGTCGAGGAGGCCATGAAGGAGACCGGGGCGGACGTCTCGGTCATCTTCGTGCCGCCGAAGTTCGCCAAGGACGCCGTGATCGAGGCCATCGACGCCGCGATCCCGCTGGCCGTGGTCATCACCGAGGGCATCCCGGTGCACGACTCGGCCTACTTCTGGGCACATGCCGTCGCCAAGGGCAACAAGACGCGGATCATCGGCCCGAACTGCCCCGGCATCATCAGCCCCGGCAAGTCCAACGCCGGCATCATCCCGGCCGACATCGCCGGCCCGGGCAAGATCGGCCTCGTGTCGAAGTCCGGCACGCTGACCTACCAGATGATGTTCGAGCTCAAGGAGTTCGGCTTCTCGACGGCCATCGGCATCGGCGGCGACCCGATCATCGGGACCACGCACATCGACGCCCTCGAGGCGTTCGAGGCCGACCCCGACACCGCCGCGATCGTCATGATCGGCGAGATCGGCGGCGACGCCGAGGAGCGGGCCGCGGCCTACATCAAGGAGAACGTGACCAAGCCGGTCGTCGGCTACGTCGCGGGCTTCACCGCCCCGGAGGGCAAGACGATGGGCCACGCGGGCGCGATCGTGTCCGGCTCCGCCGGCACCGCGGCCGCCAAGAAGGAGGCCCTCGAGGCCGCCGGCGTCAAGGTCGGCAAGACGCCGTCCGAGACCGCCGCCCTGATGAAGGAGATCATGGCGTCCCTGTGACGTTCTGACCTCGCTCTTCGCCACGCGCGGGCCCCGGGAACCCTCCCGGGGCCCGCGCGTTGTCGTGACGGGGTACCGGACGGGTGACGGCGGTGGGCTAGCGTCGCCCCGTTCCACGAGAAGGGGCAAGGGAGTGGTCATGAGCCAGACCGGAGCGAGTCCGGAGCCGGTGACCGGAGAGGCACCGGCGCCGCAGGGTCCCGCGCGCACCCTCGTCATGGCGGGGGCCGGGCTGGCGATCGTCGTCTACCTGCTCGGGTTCTTCTCGCCGCTGAGCAGCCTGCTGTACGGGCCGACGCTGGTGCTGGCGGGCGGGCTGCTCGCCGCCGCCGCGCTGCTGCCCCGGGCGGCGGGCAAGGTGCTCGTGCCGGGGGCGGTGCTCGCGGTCGTCGGGTTCCTGTCGCTGGTGCAGGTCGCCGTGGCGGCGGCGCAGTTCGCGGTCGGCGGCATCGAGATCGTGGCGCTCGTGGTCGCGTTCCTGGCCGCCGCGGCGCTGGCCGGTGCGGTGCTGATGGAGGCGGGGCTGCTGAGCATGCCCGCGCGCAGGGCGCAGGTTCCGCAGGGCTACAACCAGCAGTACGGGGCCTACGGTCAGCAGTACGGCGGGTACCCGCCGCCCGGGCAAGGCGGGGGCTACGTCCAGCAGCCCGCGCCGGGCGGTCAGTACGGCTACGGCTGGTCGCCGCAGGGCCCGCAGGGTGCTCAGGGGCCGCAGGCTCCGCAGCCGCCGGGGCCGTACGGCCAGCCGCAGGGTTACGAGGGCGGGCCGTGGGGCCAGCCGCAGGGGCCACAGGGCCAGCCCGGCCCGCAGGGTCTCGGCGGTCAGCAGGTTCCGGCCGGTCAGCAGGCCGCCGGTCAGCAGGGCGGGGGTCAGGCCGCCGGTCAGCAGGGCGGGGGTCAGCAGGGCGGGGGTCAGCAGGGCGCGGTGGGCCTGCAGGGGTCTCAGGTGCCGCAGCCCGGCCAGGGCCAGCCGCCGCAGTCCGGGTGGCCGGGCCCGGCCGAGGCGGGCGCGACGTCGTCGACCCCGCCCGGCGGACAGCCCACCGAGATGGAGCAGACGCGTATCGAGTCCCCGCGTGGCGGCGAGGAGCAGGGCAGCGGCCGGCACGGCCGGCCCGAGGCCGACCGCACCACCCGTATCCCCACCGAGGGCGAGCGCCGCAGCGAAGGCTGATCTCCCGACCCTGCGCCCGCGAGTCGGTGATTCCGGTAGCGCGAGTCGGGAGTTTCGGTGGCGCGAGTCGGGAGTTCTAGTGGCGCGAGTCGGGAGTTCCGGTAGCGCGAGTCGGGGCGCCCCGGGCGGTGGCGTCCGTCGGGACCTGCGGGGCCCCGGCGTGGCGGCCTGACTCCCGGCGCCGGCGCTGCGACGCTGGCGGGGTGACCCGTTCGCTGCGTGCCCCGGACCATGCGGAGGAGGAGCCGGACGTCGCGTCCGACGCGGCCGGAACGTCCGGTTCGGAGGTTCCCGAGGGACTCGACCGGCTCCGCGTCGTCCTCGCCGCGGCGATGGGCACGGTACTGGTCACCTACGCCATGCTCGTGCCCGCGGCCCTGCTCGTGGTGCTCGCCGGCGGGGGCGCGGACAGCTCCGTCGACGGAGCGTTCGCCGCTGCGATCCCCCTGTGGCTGGCGGCCCACCTCATCCCGCTGGCGCTCGAGGGGCAGCCGCTGAGCCTGCTGCCGCTGCTCCCGACCGTGGCCGTGGTCGTGGTCGTCGCGTGGGGCGCACGATGGGCCGCCCGACGGCTGGGTGGCCGGATTCGGCAGGATGCCGGTGCGGTCGTCGCGGCGTCGGCCGGGGCGCACGCCGCGGTCGCGGTGCTCGGCAGCGCACTGCTGCCCACCTCGGCCGCGGTCGGGGCCGCCCCGTGGGCCGCGATGCTCGGCGCGGGGCTGATCGCCGTGGTCGGTGCCGGGATCGGTGTGCTGCGTGCCTGCGGGCTGCCCGCGGACTGGCGTGAGCGGCTGCAGGGCTGGCCCGCGGCCGGCCTGGCGGGCGCGGCGGTCGGCGGAGCCGCGCTCCTGTTCGCCGGGGCGCTCGCCGTGCTGGTGGGCCTGGTCGTCGGGGCGTCGCGGGTGCACGGTCTGTACGGGGCACTGGCCCCGACGGGCGGCGCCGCCCTCGGGATGACGCTGCTCGCCGTGGCCTACATGCCCAACGCCGCGATCGCCGGCGCGTCCTGGCTGCTCGGCCCGGGCCTCGACGTCGGTCTCGGCGCCTGGACCCCCTTCGGCGGCGCGCCCGGTCCGCTGCCGCCGTTCCCGCTGCTCGGCGCGCTGCCGACGGTGCCCTCGCCGGCCTGGGCGGTCGTCGTGGTGATCGTTCCGGTGGTCATCGGCCTGGGGGTCGGCGGGATCTGTCGGGCCGTGCTGGGACCGCACTGCACGGTGCCCGAGCGGATGCGGGCGGTCGGGGTCGCCACGGGGACCCTCGCCCTGGTCGCGGCGCTCGCCGCCACACTGGCCGGCGGACGGTTGGCCGCGGGGCGGTACGACCCGGTCGCGATGCCCGCCTGGCTCGCCCTGCTCGCGGTCGTGGTGTGGATCGGCGGGCCCGCGGCGGTCCTCGCGCTGGTGCAGCGGGGTGGCCCGGGGCCGGAGGAGGTGCGCGACGACGAGGAGCTCGGCTGGTACCGGGACGGGTACCCGGCCGAGTTCTCCGAGGACGAGGAGCCGGTCTCCGACGGTCCCGACCTCGAACGCGAGGGGGAGGAGCCCGAGGACCGCTCCGATGTGGTCGAGGATGCCGAAGAGGCCGAACGCTCCGACGACTCGCGTGGCGTCGAGGACGGCGTGGGTGAAGGCGACGGCGGTGGCTCGGAACCCGCGGACGCCGACGCCTCCGAAGCGAACGACGCCGACGCGGAGAGCGACGAGGAGCAGCCCCTCGATGCAGCGGCGGGACCCAACGCGGACTCGTCGGACGCGGCCGGCGAGGACTCTGCCGAGCAGACGGCCGCCCCGGATGGCGCGTCGCGCGGTCGTCAGGCACGCGGGCGGGACGGGCGATCCCGCAGCGGCCGTGGTCGTGCGGTCGAGCGGGCCCGTGCCCGGCGGCAGGAGCGCAGCAACGGCGGGCGCAGCCGTCCGATCCGCTTCCGTCCGGTCGCCGCGCCGACCCTCGGGGCCGTCGAGGACCTCCCGCCCGAGGCCGGGGGCGAGCCCGTCGACGACACCCGGGGCCATGCCGAGGATCGGGACGAGGTGCCCGCCGACGCCGATCGCGTCGAGCCTCCGCCCGTCGGGCGCTCCGGGTTCGCCGAGCGGTCCGCGCCTGCGGCGACGCCCGCGTCCGCCGAGCGGTCCGAGCAATCGGGGGGTGAAGCGCGATCCGAGCGGCCGGATCGAGGCGAGCGGCCCGACCGAGCCGGGCGACCAGAACGTTCGGACCCGCCGAGGCCGCGCAGGCAGCGCGCGGACCCGACACGGTCCGAGCCCGTTGCCTCCTCGACCGATCCGGTCGACACCGACGACCTCGAACCCGAGCCACGCCCCCGCACGGTGGGCGAGCTCGTGGCCCAGCGGGCCCGTCAGGCGGAGGAACGTGCGGCCCGTGACGCCGCAGAAGGCGGCCCCGACGCTCCATGATCCGCATCCGCGACCCTGAGCCTCGCTCCCCGAGGCTCCTCCCGCCCGGAACGCGATCGTGGGCCGCCGGGCGCGGGTGTCCCGCCTGGCCATTCATGGCGATCAGCGCCGCTCCCGGGTTCGACGTCGCCACGCCGGCACCTCGTCCTGTCCTCGGGTACCGTCGCGGACGACCTGCCCGCACGTGCCCCGTGCAGCGGAACGCTCGATCCGCGAACTTTCTCCTTCCCGGACATGGATCACCGCCTCCCGGCCGCCCACCCCGGATCGGGGCAGGTCCCCGCGCTGTGACCGTCGTCGCGGCCTAGGCTGGAGGGGTCCGTCAGAGCCGCCCGCCCGAGGAGATCCGTGCCCGCCCCGACGAGCGCACAGCACCCGTCGCGGGACGGCCTACCCGGGCGCACCCGGCTGGTGGTGCTCGCCTCGGGTTCCGGGACCCTGCTGCAGGCGCTGCTCGACGCCGCGCGCGACCCGGCCTACCCGGCGGAGGTCGTGGCCGTCGGGACCGACCGTCCGGGCGTCGCGGCGCTGGACCGGGCCGCCCGCTCGCACGTCCCCTCGTTCACGGTGCGTCCCGGAGAGCATGCGGATCGTCCGGCCTGGGACCGCGCGTTGCTGACCGCCGTGCTGGCGCACCGGCCGGATCTCGTCGTCAGCGCGGGCTTCATGCGCATCCTCGGCGCGCCCTTCCTCGACGGCATCGGCCGACCGATCGTCAACACCCACCCGGCGCTGCTGCCCGCGTTCCCGGGGGCACACGCGGTCCGCGACGCCCTCGCGCACGGCGTCACGGTCACCGGGACCACGGTCCACCTGGTCGACGCCGGTGTGGACACCGGGCCGATCCTGGCCCAGGAGGCCGTCCCCGTGCTGCCCGGCGACACCGAGGCCGAGCTGCACGAACGCATCAAGATCGCGGAGCGCCGGTTGCTGGTGGCCACCGTCGCGACGCTGTGTACCGGAAAGACGCTGTGCAACCGAGAGGCGAGTGTCCAGTGAGCGAACGCAGGCCGGTCAAGCGGGCCCTGATCAGCGTCTACGACAAGGCCGGGCTGCTCGACCTGGCCACCGGCCTGCACGCGGCGGGCGTCGAGATCGTCTCGACCGGGTCCACCGCGCAGCGGATCGCCGACGCCGGCGTTCCCGTCACGCCCGTCGAGGAGCTGACCGGGTTCCCGGAGTGCCTCGACGGCCGGGTCAAGACGCTGCACCCACGGGTGCACGCGGGCCTGCTCGCCGACACCCGCAAGCCGGAGCACCTCGAGCAGCTCGAGCAGCTGGGCATCGCGCCGTTCGATCTGCTCGTCTCGAACCTCTACCCGTTCACCGAGACCGTGGCCTCCGGGGCGACGCCGGACGAGTGCGTCGAGCAGATCGACATCGGTGGGCCCGCGATGGTCCGGGCGTCGGCGAAGAACCACGACAGTCTCGCGGTGATCACCGACCCGGCGAAGTACGCCTGGGCCCTCGAGCAGATCGCGGCGGGCGGGTTCGTGCTGGAGGACCGGCGCCGGCTCGCTGCCGAGGCCTTCCGCCACACCGCGGCCTACGACGTCGCCGTGGCCTCCTGGATGGGATCGGTGCTGGTCGGCGGCGAGTCGGCCTTCCCGGAGTGGGCGGGCGCGACGTGGACCCGCAAGGCCACGCTGCGCTACGGCGAGAACCCGCACCAGGCCGCCGCGATCTACACCACCGAGGCCGGCGGGTCGGGGCTGGCCCGCGCCGAGCAGCTGCACGGCAAGGAGATGTCCTACAACAACTACGTCGACGCCGACGCCGCGTGGCGCGCCGCGCACGACCACGGCGACCGGCCCGCCGTCGCGGTGATCAAGCACGCCAACCCGTGCGGGATCGCGGTGGGCGCCGACGTCGCCGAGGCGCACCGCAAGGCCCACGCCACCGACCCCGTCAGCGCGTACGGCGGCGTGATCGCCACCAACGGCGAGGTCACCGTGGAGATGGCGCAGCAGGTCAAGGAGATCTTCACCGAGGTCGTGGTGGCGCCCGGGTTCGCGCCCGAGGCGCTGGAGATCCTGAAGGCGAAGAAGAACATCCGGCTGCTGCGGATCGACGGCGAGGTCGCCCGGCACGGCGCGGAGATCCGACCGATCAGCGGCGGGCTGCTGATGCAGCAGCGCGACGCCGTCGACGCCGCGGGTGACGACCCCTCCTCCTGGAAGCTGGTCGCCGGCGAGGCCGCGGACGAGCAGACCCTCGCCGACCTGGCCTTCGCCTGGCGTGCCTGTCGCGCGGTGAAGTCCAACGCGATCCTCCTCGCGTCGGACGGTGCGGCCGTCGGTGTCGGGATGGGGCAGGTCAACCGGGTCGACTCCTGCCGGCTCGCGGTCACCCGGGCCGGGGAGCGGGCGCGCGGCGCGGTTGCGGCCTCCGACGCCTTCTTCCCGTTCCCCGACGGCCTCGAGGTGCTGATCGAGGGCGGGGTCAAGGCGGTCGTGCACCCCGGCGGCTCGATCCGGGACGACCAGGTGACGGCCGCGGCCGCGGAGGCGGGCGTGACCCTCTACCTCACCGGCACCCGGCACTTCGCGCACTGACCCGGCTCTTGGCCAGCATGATCTTTGCGAGCGTGACGCTGTTGTTGTGACGGCAGCGGTGCGGTCACGCTCGGAACGGTCTTGGGGGGACGGCCGGGGCGGGCCGGGCCGCTCGATGATCGTTCTGACTGTGACGCGGCGGTCATGGTGGCAGCGGTGCGGTCACGCTCGGGTTGATCTTGCCGGCGGGCGGGCGCCGTTCGGCGGCATGATCGTTCGAGTGTGACGCTGTTGTCGAGACGGGAGCCGTACGGTCACGCTCGGAGCGATCATGACTTCGGTGATCGTCCACCGGCACCCTGCTGTTGCCGGCTCCGCGCTGACGCGCCCCTCGGAACGATCACCGGTCGCTCTTCCCGCGGGTCCACCCGATCGCGGGTTGAGGGGGTCGGTGGGCTGAGTTAGAGTTCGAACAAAGGTTCGAACGTCGTCTTCCCCGCGGCGTGGCCCGTCGTGCGGGGGAGGTGTGTCGTGAGCTGCCGTCAGGCTGCCCGCGCCGTCCGTTTCTCGGCAAGTCGTGCACCGGTGTCGCGCGCGGCACCGGTGCCGTTGCGGTGGCCGCGGAGGCCTTGCCGGCGACCGGTCCACCCCGCCACGTCCGCTCCGCACCCCGCCCACCGTCCGGCCGGGCTCGACGGACGCGCCGCACACCCCTTTCGCCCCGGCACACCCGTTCCGACCGGCTCGCACACCCGAAGCGGCGCCGCACAGGCCGGCGGCGGGGTGTGCGACTGCCTCGGAGGGGGTGCGGAGGTCGTGCCTCCGCCCCCTCGCGGGCCCTTCCGGGTCCGGGCGGCGGTGCGGCGTGGGTGAGGCCGGGGCGCTCGACCCGGATCTCTGGCCGGTCGACTGGCCGGAGCACGGGCCCGGCGAGGACCCGGAGGGCGGCGTGATCGTGGGGAGCGGCCGCCCGCCCGCCGACGCCCGCGCCCGGAACCGCCGGGTCCACGGGGCGGGGCGCCCGGTCCGGCCCGGCCGTGTGCCGGCGTCGGGAACGGCCGGGGAGAGCGCCGCCGAGCGGCTGGCGACGGCCCGCGGGCTGCTACGCCGGATGGAGGACCGGTCGGCCGCGGCAGTCCGTCCCGCCCCGACCCCGAGCGACGACGGGAGGGTCCTGCCGGTCGCGGCCCCGCTCGTCCCGCTGCTGCCCGGGGGTGGGCTGCGGCGGGGTTCCACCGTGTCGGTCTCGACCGGCCCGGGATCGACGTCCCTGCTCTTCGGGCTGCTCGCCGAGGCCTCGGCCGAGGGCGCCTGGGCGGGCGTGGTCGGGGCGCCCGGGCTCGGCGCGGTCGCCGCCGCGGAGGCCGGGATCCGGCTCGAGCGGCTCGCGCTGGTGCCCCGGCCGGGTGCGGACCTCGTCGCCGTCACCGCCGCGCTGCTCGACGGGCTGGACCTCGTCGTGGTCGCGGGCGCCGAACGGGCGGGGGTGCGCGGGGGCGACCGGCAACGGCTGGCGGCGCGGGCCCGGCAACGGGGTGCGGTGCTGCTCGCCCTGGGCGCCTGGCCGGGCGCCGACCTCGCCCTCGACTGCACGCAGGTGGAGTGGCGGGGCGTCGCGCGCGGGGCGGGCCGGTTGCGCTCGCGGTGCGCGGTGGTGCGGTCGAGCGGCCGCGGCACGGGCGCGTCCGGGCGCGAGACGGAGCTCCTGCTCCCGGGGCCCGCCGGTGCGGTCGCGCCGCGCGAGGAGATCCGCCGCGCGGCCACGGTCGACGAACCGGCGGAGGTCCCCGTGTCCCGGGCGGCGGTCTCGTGAACACGCGGGAGAGGGTCGCCGACCATGATCACCGTCCTGGGCCGGAGGACGCCACCTGCGGCCGAAATGCGTCCCGAACGGCGATCACGGACCCAGGCCCCGGCCACCGTCCCGCCCGTGATCGCCGTCTCGGACCGTCGAGCGCCATCCGTGGCCGCGACCGGTCCCGGCCGGCGATCACCCGCCCGGCTCCTCGGACCCGCAGCTTCCGCACCCTCACCCGGAGGACCCCCATGGCAGAGCCCGACGAGCGGGTGCTGGCGCTGTGGTCGCCGGACTGGCCCGTGACCGCGGCGATGCAGGCCGCGCACGTCCCGGCCCACCGCCCCGCGGCGGTCTTCCTGGCCAACCGCGTGGTGGCCTGCTCGGCGGGCGCGCGGGCGGCCGGCGTGCGGCGCGGGCTACGCCGGCGGGACGCCCAGGCGCGGTGCCCCGAGCTCGCCGTCCTGGCCCCGGACGCGGACCGGGACGCGCGGCTGTTCGAGCCGGTGGTCGTCGCCGTCGAGGAGCTGGCCCCGGGAGTGGAGGTGGTCCGGCCCGGCCTGCTGGCGCTCCCGGCGCGAGGACCGGTGGGGTTCTTCGGCGGCGAGCGCGAGGCGGCCGAGCGGCTGATCGACCAGGTCGGCGCGCGCACCGGGGTGGAGTGCCAGACCGGGTTCGCCGACGGCCTGTTCGCCGCCGTGCTCGCCGCCCGCCGCGGGGTGGGGGTCGAGCCCGGGCGCAGCGCGGAGTTCCTCGCCCCGCTCGGGGTGGAGGAGCTCGACCGCGAGCCCGATGTCGACCGCTCCGAGCTGGTGGACCTGCTGCGTCGGCTGGGCCTGCGCAGCCTCGGCGCGTTCGGCGCCCTGGCCCAGGCCGACGTCGCCTCCCGGTTCGGTGCCGACGCCGTCCTCGCCCACCGGCTCGCCCGCGGCCTGGACCCGCGCCCGCCGGTGCGGCGCTGCCCGCCCGAGGAGCTCGCCGTCGCGATCGAGCTGGACCCGCCGGTCACGCGGGTCGACGCCGCCGCGTTCGCCGCCCGCACGCTGGCCGAGCGGCTGCACCGCAGCCTGGCCGGGCACGGCCTGTCCTGCACCCGGCTGGGCGTGTGGGCGCGCACGGAGGGCGGGGAGGAGCTGCTGCGGGTGTGGCGCTGCGCCGAGCCGCTGACCCCGTCCGGGACCGTCGACCGGGTGCGCTGGCAGCTCGACTCGTGGTTGACCCGGGGCGGCTCCGGCGCCGTCGTCGAGCTGCGGCTCACCCCGGAGGAGACGGTCACCGCCGGGGCGCTGCAGCTCGGCCTGTGGGGCGACGTCGGCGAGGCGGACGAGCGGGCCGGGCGCGCGCTGGTCCGGGTCCAGGCGCTGCTCGGCCCGGAGTCCGTGGTCACCGCGGTCCTCGCCGGCGGCCGGGACCCGGACGAGCGGGTCCGGTACGTCCCGTGGGGCGACGACCGCGAGCCCGGTTCCCGCGCCGCCGGTCCCCTCGAAGGTCCGCCCGCCGAGCCGCCGGTCGAGGGGTTCGGCCCGTACCCCGACGGCCCGTCGGCCGGGCTGCGGGTGGTCGGCGGGGAGCCGGTGGCCGTCCTCGACCCGGTCGGCGAGCCGGCCCCGCTCCCGCGCGAGACCCCGCGCGGCTTCGCGCCCGACGCCCCCGAGGCCGCGCTCCGGGGCACCGCCCCGACCACGACGCAGGGGCCGTTCGCCCGCAGACCGGGCCGTTCGCGCCCGATCCGCACCGGCCGGGCGGCGCGGGACCCCGTTCCCGCCTGGCCGGGCCGTCTCCCGGCGCCCTCGCCGGCGACCGTGCCGGAGGAACCCATCCCGGTCGAGCTGCAGACCGCCGAGGGCCGGCCCGTCGGCCTGCACGAGGGCGACCTGCTCGACGCCGAGCCGCACCGCCTCCTGCTCGCCGGGCACCCGCCGCGGGAGATCCGGGACTGGGCGGGGCCGTGGCCGGTGCGGCGGCGCTGGTGGTCGACCGACGGTGTCACGGGGGCACGGCTGCAGGTCGAGCTGGCCGACGGGGTCGCCCTGCTCCTGCTGCACCGGGAGGAGCGCTGGTGGGTCACCGGCATCTACGACTGACACGACCGACACGACCGACACGACCGACGCGACCGACGCGACCGACGCGACCGACCCGACCGACCCGACCGACCCGACCGGCCCCGCCAGCAGGACCGACCCGACCGGCGCCGCCCCGACCCGGGCCCGCGAGCCCGCTACGACTGCCGCTGGGGCACTCCGCTCAGGTCGAGCGCGAACCGCCCGACCGCACCCGCGAGGGCGTCGACGTTGCGGTCCAACGCCGTGCGGTCGACGTTGGCCGTGGTGTCGCAGGCCTGGTGGTAGCAGGCGTCGAACGGGCGGTCCGCCTGGCCGCCCCACTGCTGGGCCTGCCGGGCCGACTTGCGCTCCTCGGCCCCGGTGAACAGGCCGCCCGAGGGGATGCCCGCCGCGATGAACGGGCCGTAGTCGGAGCGGCCGTCGAAGTCGGTGCCCGCCCCTTGCACGCCCTCGGCGGAGAGCTGGTCGAGCAGCACCCGCTCCACGGTCGCGGAGCCCTCGGGGCCCGGACCCGCGCCCTGCTTGTCCGAGTCGTCGCCGTCGTAGACGAGGTAGCCGGCGTTGGGCGAGCCGACCATGTCCAGGTTCACGTACAGGGCGATCTTCTGCGCGTCCGTGGGCGAGAGCCCCTCGACGTACCGGGTGGAACCGACCAGCCCGGACTCCTCGGCGCCCCACCACGCGAACCGGACGGCGTTGGCCACCGGCGGCGTCGGGCCGAGCGCGGTGGCGAGCTCAAGCAGCGAGGCCGTGCCGGTGCCGTTGTCGTTGATCCCCGGCCCCTCCGGCACGGAGTCGAGGTGGGCCCCGGCCATCACGACCCGGTCCGGGTCCCCGGTCGTGGTCTGCGCGATCACGTTGCGGCTCACGGTGTCCTTGGTCGTGGTCGCCAACAGCAGGGTGACCGGGGTGCCGTCCTTCGTCGCCAGGTCGGCGCCCGCCGAGGCGGTCACGCCCGTCGTCGGCACGGTGTCGGGGGAGTCGCCGAGCGTGCCGTCGAGCCGGGCGTCCTCGGTGTTCACCACGACCAGCCCGGCCGCGCCCGCCTTCTTCGCGTTCTGGGACTTGGTGCCGAACGGGCAGGTACCCCGCTTCACCAGCGCGATCGCCCCGGCCGGCATGCCCGCGAAGTCCTCGGGCTCGCAGCCGGAGGTGGCGTCCTGGGCCACGACGTGCAGCGGCGCGGTCACCCCGCCCCCGGGTGTGGCCGGGGAGTAGCTCATGACGGTGGACTCCACGGTGCGGCCGCCGACGGTCAGCCGCTGGTCCTGCACCGAGAAGGCGCGCACGTCGAAGGTCGGGGTGTCCACGGTGAAGCCCGCGTCGCGCAGGGTCTGCGCCACGTAGTCCACGCTGGCGTCGTAGCCGGGGGTGCCGAGGGCGCGGTTGCCGCCGTTCGCGTCGGCGATCTGCTGCAGCCGTTCCAGGCGGGCGAAGGCGCCGTCACCGCTCACGGTGGTGGTCAGCCGGGCGGGGAGGCCCGGATCGGGTGCCACCGCCGTCGGGGAGGGCGGTGCGGGCGCGGTCGGCGCGGAGGAACACCCCGCGAGCGTGAGCGCCGCGACCCCTGCCACCGTTGCCGCCAGTCGTCGTCGCCGCATGGTTCCCCCTCCGCCACGGTCCGGTCGCTCAGTGTCCGGCATGGGCGGGGTTCGTGCCGATCACCCCGATCGGGTGGCTCCCGCGGATCCGCCCGGGTCCACGGCTGCCGCACGGGCGTAGCACAGCTGTTTCTCAGGTGGTCGGAGTGGACTGATCTCAGCATCACGGACGTCGTCGGAGCTGGTGACGGAGCCCCGACGACCGCCGGACGCGCGCGACCGGTCGCTGGGGAGCCCCCGGTGCCGCGCCGCCGGCAGGCCCGGATGACGCCGGTCGGGGGCTGGGGAGCGGCCCGGCCGGCGTCATCCGGTGGTCGGTCCTCAGGCGGGGGAGCCCGCGAGGCTCGCGAGGGTGCCCGCGGTGGCGTCGCCGAAGCGGTCGAGGGCGGTGCGGTCGACGTTGTCGAGGGTGTCGCAGGCCGTGTGGTAGCAGCCGTCGAACACCTGGCCCGCGCTGCCGCCCCACTTCGCCGCCTGCTCGGCGGTCTTGATCTGCTCGTCGCCGGCCAGCAGGCCCGCGCCGGGGATCCCGGCGTCGACGAAGGCCGCGTAGTCCGAGGTGCCATCGAACTTCATGGTGTCGGGCGCGGCACCCAGCGCGGTGAGCCGCGCCGCCAGGTCGCGGCTCGCCGGCTCGTCCCCCTGTACGAAGTAGCCCGCGTTCGGCGACGCCGTCATGTCGAGGTTGAGGTAGAGCGCGATCGTCCGGCGGTCGGCGGCGGAGAGCGAGTCGACATAGCCCTGCGAGCCCTCGAAGTCGCGTTCCTCGGCGCCCCAGAACGCGAAGCGGACGGCGCGGCCGACCGGCGGCGAGCCGCCCATCCTCGTCGCGATCTCCAGCAGGGTCGCCACGCCGGTGCCGTTGTCGTTGATGCCCGGCCCGTCGCGCACCGAGTCGAGGTGGGCCCCCGCGAGGAGGACCTGGCCGGGATCGCCGGTGCGGGTCTGCGCGACCACGTTCCGGTACTGCGTGTCCCGGAAGGTGAAGCTCGGGGTGGTGACGTCGAACCCGGCCGCCCGCAGCACCTCGGCGACGTGGTCCACGCTCGCGTCGTAGCCCGGACGCCCGGTGGCCCGGTTGCCGCCGTTCGCGTCGGCGATCCGCTGCAGCTCGCCGAGCCGGGCGAACGTCCCGTCCCCGCTGACCTGCGCCACCAGCTGGTCGGCGAAGGCGGACGGCACGGGGGTCAGCGACGTGGGCGCCGCGGCGGAGCAGGCCACCGCGAGGCCTGCCAGCAGGGCGGCGACGCCGGTACGCATGATCCCAGCGTGTGGCGGCCGGTGACGGTGGTCGACCATGATCCTCCGATCGAGGCTCCCTCGCCCGGATCATGGGTAATGATCGGCGCCTCCGCCAGTCGAAATTGGCGTTCACGCCGACGGCAAGGTCTAGCGTCGCCGGCGGAAGGGGGACGGGCGATGCGGATCGGCGAGCTGGCGGAACGGGCGGGGGTGAGCCCCCGGGCGTTGCGGCACTACGAGGAGCTCGGGCTGCTGCCCGCGCGGCGCCGGGCGAACGGCTACCGGACCTACGGCGAGGAGGACCTGCGGGCGGTCACCGAGATCCGCACGTTGGTCGGGCTGGGCCTGTCCCTGGAGGAGACGCGGCCCTTCGTCGAGTGCCTGCGCGCGGGCCACCCGAGCGGCGCGAGCTGCGCCGACTCGATCGCGGTGTACCGGCAGAAGCTCGCCGAGGTCGACGCGTCCCTCGCCCGACTCGGCGCGGTGCGCGTCGAGCTCGAGGCGCAGCTGCACGCCGCGCTGCGCGAGCGGGCACCGGTGCCCCGGTGCGAGCTGACCCTGGAGGAACCGTGATCGAGACCGTGACCGACGAGACCTTCGAGGCCCGGGTGCTGCGGGCGCGGGGGCCGGTGCTGGTCGACTTCACCGCGACGTGGTGCCCGCCCTGCCGGATGATCAAGCCGGTGCTGGCCGAGCTCGCGGCCGAGCTGGCGGGGCGGCTGGACATCGTCGCGCTCGACGTCGACGACTCGCCGAGGGTCGCCGCGGCCGCGGGCGTGAGAGGCATGCCGACGCTGAGCCTGTACGTCGACGGGCGGGTGGCCACCCAGGTCGTCGGGGCCCGGCCCAAGGCGGCGGTGCGGGCCGCGGTCGAGCCGTTCCTGCCTGTGGACAACTCCGTCGGCGCCGCCCGTTAGAACAGATGTTCGAGTACGCTCCGGGGCATGGGATGGAGCAACCCGGACGTCACCTGGCGGGAGCTGGAGGCCGCGCTGTCGGGGCGCGTCGGCTCGAGCCTGCGCGGCGGCCCGGAGGCCGACGGCGGCGACTCGCCGGCCTGGTCGCGCAAGCGTGAACCGTACGAGCCGCCGCGCGCGCACGCCGCGCCGGCGGGGCCGACCGTCCCTTACGCGGAGCTGCACTGCCACTCCAACTTCAGCTTCCTCGACGGGGCGAGCCATCCCGAGGAGCTGGTCGAACGGGCCCACGAGCTCGGCCTCGAGGCGATCGCCCTCACCGACCACGACGGGATGTACGGGGTGGTGCGCTTCGCCGAGGCCGCGCGCGAGCTGGGCGTGCGCACGGTCTTCGGCGCGGAGCTGAGCGTCGGGCTGACCGCCCCGCAGAACGGCGTACCAGACCCGGAGGGCAGCCACCTGCTGCTGCTCGCCCGCGGGCCGGAGGGCTACGGGGCGCTGTGCCGCACGATCAGTGCGGCGCAGCTGCGCGGGGCGGAGAAGGGCCGCCCGGTGTACGACCCGGTGGAGGTCGTCGAGGACACTCGCGGCCGCGTCGTCGCGCTCACCGGGTGCCGCAAGGGCACGGTGCAGCAGGCACTGCGGGCAGGCGGGCCCGCGGTGGCCGCGGAGGCGCTGCGGGGGCTGGTCGAGCGGTTCGGCCGGGAGAACGTGGCCGTCGAGCTCACCCACCAGGCCCTGCCCACCGACAGTGAGCGCAACGACCTGCTGGCCGCGCTGGCCGCCGAGGCCGGCGTCCCGACCGTGGCCACCACGGGGGCGCACTACGCCACCGCGGACCGGTTCCCGCTGGCGTCGGCGCTGGCGGCGGTGCGCGCCCGGCGCAGCCTCGACGAGGCGGACCCCTGGCTGCCCGCGGCCGGTGGGGCCCACCTGCGCGGCGGTGCGGCCATGGCGGCGCGGTTCGAGAAGCGGTACCCGGGCGCGGTGGGGCGGGCGGCGGCGCTGGGCCGGGAGCTGGCCTTCGAGCTGCAGCTGGTGGCACCCGACCTACCGCCCTTCGACGTCCCGCCGGGGGAGACGGAGGCGACCTGGCTGCGCGCGCTGACCTGGCAGGGCGTGGCGAAGCGGTACGGCAGCCGCGCGGAGAACCGGTTCGCCGCGGACATGGTGGCGCACGAGCTGGCGATCATCGAGGCCAAGAACTTCCCGGGTTACTTCCTGATCGTGGCCGACATCGTGGCGTTCTGCCGGCGCGCCGGGATCCTCTGCCAGGGCCGGGGCTCGGCCGCGAACTCGGCGGTCTGCTACGCGCTGGGCATCACCAACGTCGACGCGGTGCGCCACGGGCTGCTCTTCGAGCGCTTCCTCTCCCCGGACCGGGACGGCTACCCGGACATCGACCTCGACATCGAGTCCGGCCGCCGCGAGGAGGTGATCCAGTACGTCTACCAGCGGTACGCCCGCACGCACGCGGCCCAGGTGGCCAATGTGATCACCTACCGGCCCCGGTCGGCGGTGCGGGACATGGCGAAGGCGCTGGGCTTCTCGCCCGGCCAGCAGGACGCCTGGAGCAAGCGGATCGAGCGCTGGACCGGGCTGGACACCGAGACCGTCCCGGAGGACCTGCCCGTGCCGGTGCTGGCCCTGGCCGACCAGTTGCTGGGCTTCCCGCGGCACCTCGGGATCCACTCCGGCGGCATGGTGATCTGCGACCGGCCGGTCTCCGAGGTCGTGCCGGTGGAGTGGGCGCGGATGGAGGACCGAACCGTCGTCCAGTGGGACAAGGACGACTGCGCGGCCGCCGGGCTGGTCAAGTTCGACCTGCTCGGGCTGGGGATGCTCACCGCGCTGCACCTGATGATGGACCTGGTCCGCCGGCACGAGGGGCGGACGGTCGAGCTGCACGAGCTCGGGGAGAGCGACCCCGCTGTGTACGCGATGCTGCAGCGGGCCGACTCGGTGGGTGTGTTCCAGGTGGAGTCCCGGGCGCAGATGGCCACGTTGCCCCGGCTCAAGCCACGGGAGTTCTACGACCTGGTCGTCGAGGTCGCGTTGATCCGGCCCGGACCGATCCAGGGCGGGTCGGTGCACCCGTACATCCGGCGGCGCAACGGGCTCGAGGAATGGGAGTACGACCACCCGCTGCTGGCGGGGGCACTGGAGAAGACCCTCGGGGTGCCGCTGTTCCAGGAGCAGCTCATGCAGATCGCGGTCGACGTGGCGGGCTTCTCCGCCGCCGACGCGGACGAGCTGCGCCGCGCCATGGGGTCGAAGCGCTCCACGGAGAAGATGGAGCGGCTGCGGGAGCGGTTCTTCGCGGGGATGGCGGCGCGGGACATCCCGGGCGACATCGCCGAGACGATCTTCCGGAAGATGCTGGCCTTCTCCAACTTCGGCTTCCCGGAGAGCCACTCGATCAGTTTCGCGTCGCTGGTCTACTACAGCTCCTGGTTCAAGCTCTACCACCCGGCGGCCTTCTGCGCGGCGCTGCTGAACTCCCAGCCGATGGGCTTCTACTCGCCGCAGTCCCTGGTCGCCGACGTCCGTCGGCACGGGGTGCGGGTCCGCGGGCCGGACGTCAACGTGGGCGGCGCCGCCGCGATCCTCGAGCCGGACGAGGACAGCGCCGGCGGGTGGGCGATCCGCACCGGGCTGCGCGAGATCCGCACGGTCGGTACCGAGCTCGCCGAGGAGATCGAGGCCGAGCGGGAGCGCGGCGGCCCGTACCGGGACCTGGCCGACCTGGCCCGCCGGGTGCAGCTGACCGGGCCGCAGGCGGAGGCGCTGGCCACCGCGGGGGCGTTCGGCTGCTTCGGGATCGAGCGGCGGGCCGCGCTGTGGGCGGCCGGGGTGGTCGCGGCGGTGCGGCCGGAGCACCTGCCGGGTAGCGCCGTAGGGCTGGCGGCGCCCGCGCTGCCGGGGATGACGGAGGTGGAGGAGACCGTCGCGGACGTCTGGGCCACCGGCGTCTCCCCGGACAGTCATCCGCTGCAGCACCTGCGCGAGGAGCTCGACGGGCTGGGTGCGGTCCGGATCGACCGGCTGGACGGGGTGGCCCGGAGGGCGGGTGCGGGGGAGCGGGGGGCCCTGGGCGATCCGTTCGACCCCGACGACCAGGCGCCGCGGGTGCTGGTCGGCGGCCTGGTCACGCACCGGCAGCGACCCGCGACGGCCCGCGGGGTCACGTTCGTGAACCTCGAGGACGAGAGCGGGATGCTCAACGTGACCTGCTCGGAGGGGCTGTGGGCGCGCTACCGCACGGTCGCGTTGGGCAGTGCGGCGTTGCTGGTGCGCGGCCGGCTCGAGCGCAGCCCCGAGGGAGTGCTCAACCTCGTGGCGGACCGGTTGCAGCGGCTGCCGTTGAAGGTCGCGGTGAAGTCGCGGGACTTCCGGTGAGCCGTGCCCACCGGAAGCCCCGCGACGCAGGGTTCAGCGCACCAGCGGCGACCCCATGGACCGGGCGGGGCCGCCCAGTTCCTGGGTCATGCCGTCGACGAAGATGTAGACGGCATTGAGACAGAACAGTGCCGCGACGATCCCGGCGATGGTGAGCAGGCCGGTCGAGCCGTTCAGCGTGGCCGTGAGCACCAGCGCCACCGTGATCGTGACCAGCGCGAACAGGGCGGTGAAGGCCAGCGGCAGGCGCAGCGTGGCCAGGGTGAGCACCGCGAAGACCGCGAGCCAGGCGATGAGGAAGGTCGCCTGTGCGGCGGCCACGTTCTCCGCCGGGATCTTCAGCCAGTCGTTGACCAGCGAGAGCACGAGGTAGCCGTAGCTCAGCCAGAAGGTCGCGAACACCGCGAAGATCGCGCCGACCGCGCCCTGCCCGATCCGGATCGCCCAGATGCCGGCCACGAGGAGGCCGAGGCCGGAGACCAGGAGGGTCATCGGGACGAGGGTGCCCACCGCGGCCGCGGGCAGGTAGCCGAACAGGTACAGCGTCAGACCGATCCCGCCGACGAGGAAGGCGGGCAGCCCGAGGAGGGCGGGGTTGCCGGTGGGCGGGGCGGCGGGCGCCGCGGGGCCGGCGGCGCCCGCCGGGTCGAGGGCGGGTTCGGACAGTCCGTGCTCAGTGCTCATGTCACGCTCCAGACTGGTGGGGCATCCGGGCGCGGAGCGTCCCTGGCGCGGGCGAGGAGTGTGCTCCGTCACACATATTGACGTCCACATCGGTCCGGCGTGGATTCTCAATCTGACACAGCACGCCTCTGACCTGCGGAGGAGTGAGGGATCTGGCGATGTCGGACACGGCACGGACACGGCCGGGACACGGTCCGGACACGGCGGGGCCCGGCCGTCCCGAACGAGACGGCCGGGCCCACAGGGCGCGGCGTACGGCCGGCGCCTACTTGACCAGCGCGCCGCCCATCGGCATCGGCCGGCCACCCAGGTCCTGGGCGAAGCCGTCGAACAGGATGTAGGCGAAGATCGCGCAGAAGATCAGGGTGGTGATCCCCGCGATCGGGAACAGCCCGGTGTTGCCCGTGCTCACGCCCAGGAACGCGAGCACGAAGGTGACGTCCACGAACACGAACCCGGCGGTGAACGCCAGCGGCAGGCGCAACGTCGCCAGCGTGAGCAGGATGAACACCAGGGTGAAGGAGAGCAGGTAGGTCCGCTGGACGCTCGCCACGGCGGCGGCGTCGGTCACGCCCCACCAGCCCGCGGTGAGCCCGGTGAGCAGCAGTCCGAAGCTGAGCCAGAAGGCGGAGAACACGCCGAAGATCGCCGCCACGGTGTTGGCTGCGACCCGGGCCGCCCACACCGCAGAGATCAGCAGGAAGAGCCCGGCGGAGAGCGAGACGATCGGGACCATGCCGCCCGGCAGGGTGGCGGTGTCCAAGTACCCGAGGAACCACAGGCCCAGGGTGACCCCGGAAGGCAGGAAGGTGATCAGGCCCAGCAGGGCCGGGTTGGGCGCCGGGGCGGCGGTCGCCTGCGGCTCGGCAGCGGCATGCGCCCCCGCCTGCACGTCGCTTTCCACGCTCATGAAGGTGCTCCTCGTCGAGTGGGGGCCGGCAGGGGAGTCCGTCGACGCCGGCGGTGCGATTGTGCGCGGCGTCACAGCGTCGGCGGACCCTACGAACGGACGGATCACGACCTCGACTTTCGCGACGCAACGGCGGACGGGCAGGTCAGCTGACCGTCGGGCCGGGTCACGAAGGGGTGAGGCCGGTTGTGCACCGGCGGCGGCGACCCGTCGAGTGCGGCCTCTGCGAGGATGGCGGGCGTGAGCGGCGGCGAGCATCTGCGGGGTGACCTGTCGGGCGGCGACGAGCCGACCGCCCCGCTCCGCCGGCCCGCACCCGTCCCGCCGCGGCCCGGCCCCGCTCGGGTCGGTCCGCTGCCGCCGCACGGCAGCGCCTCGAGCCCCGGCACACGGCCCGGCCCGCCCCCGGGTCCCGGAGGCTCCCCGGCCCCGCCGCCCGCCGCCCACGGACGGCCCGGCCTTCGCAGCTGGCTCGAGGTCCACGGCGCACTGCTGCTGGTGCTGTTGATCGCGCTGGGCGGCATGGCCCAGGTGCTCACCGAGCACTGGCGTCAGGGCTCCGCGCTGCTCGGCGGGTCCCTGCTGGTCGCGGCGCTGCTGCGCGGCGTGCTCCCGCCCCCGCGCGCCGGGCTGCTGGCGATCCGCGGCCGGGTGGTCGACGTCGTCTGCTACACCGGCTTCGGCATCGCCGTGCTGCTGCTCGCCCTCACGATCACCCGGGGATCGTTGACCGTCGGCTAGGTTCCCGCCACGTCACCTCGGGAGACGGGGCGGAGCGAGCGGAGCGTCGAGACCCTCGTCGACGCGTTCCCCGACTGATGGCCGCCGACCCCGGCGGCCTTCGGCGCGAAGTTCCGCAGGCCCAGCCGACCGGCACCTCGGCTGGGGCGACCGACTTCGCCCAGTGCTCCGCCGCGCAGGTCCGGGAGGATCACGCGCGCTTCGCCGACGCCTTCCGCGACGGGCACATACCCGGCGTCACCAGCACCTGAATGCGCGAACGGCACCGTCGCGCGGGCGTGCCGCGCGACGGTGCCGTCCCGTGCGAGGACCTCAGAAGGAGGCGAGCGCCTCGTTCAGGGTCGTGCTGGGCTTCATGACCGAGTCGGTCTTGGCCTTGTCGACGTAGTAGTAGCCGCCCAGGTCGACCGGCTCGCCCTGCACGCCGTTGAGCTCGCCGACGATGGTCTCCTCGTCCGCGGCCAGCTTCTCGGCCAGCGGCGCGAAGATCGCGGCCAGGTCGGCGTCCTCGGTCTGCCGCGCCAGCTCCTGCGCCCAGTAGAGGGCGATGTAGAAGTGGCTGCCGCGGTTGTCGAGCTCGCCCACCTTGCGGGACGGCGACTTGCCGGTCTCCAGCAGCGTGCCGGTGGCCGCGTCGAGCGTCTTGCCGAGCACACGGGCCCGGGCGTTGTCCGTGGCGTCGGCCAGGAACTCGAGCGAGACGGCCAGGGCCAGGAACTCGCCGAGCGAGTCCCACCGCAGGTGGTTCTCCTTGACCAGCTGCTGCACGTGCTTCGGGGCCGACCCGCCGGCGCCGGTCTCGAACAGCCCGCCGCCGTTCATCAGCGGGACGATCGAGAGCATCTTCGCGCTGGTCCCCAGCTCGAGGATCGGGAACAGGTCGGTGAGGTAGTCGCGCAGCACGTTGCCGGTGACCGAGATCGTGTCCTCGCCGGCCTTGGCCCGCTTGAGGGTGTACCGGGTGGCCTCGGCGACCGGGAGGATCTCGATGGTCAGGCCCTCGGTGTCGAGCTCGGCGAGCTGCGACTTCACCTTCTTGATCAGCTCGGCGTCGTGGGCGCGCGTCTCGTCCAGCCAGAACACCGCCGGCCAGCCGGTGGCCCGGGCGCGCGAGACCGCCAGCTCGACCCAGTTGCGGATCGGCGCGTCCTTGGTCTGGCAGGCGCGCCAGATGTCGCCGGCCTCGACCTCGTGCTCGAGCAGGAC
The DNA here is from genome assembly GCF_021283305.1 of Pseudonocardia kujensis. Classification (GTDB taxonomy): domain Bacteria; phylum Actinomycetota; class Actinomycetes; order Mycobacteriales; family Pseudonocardiaceae; genus Pseudonocardia; species Pseudonocardia kujensis. The sequence continues at coordinate 18,566 of NZ_JAJSOK010000061.1, read as the reverse complement.
CGTCCCGTCGGCGTCGACGACGCGGACGGTGCCGGCGGCCTGGATCTCGAAGGTCTTGTCGTGCGAGCCGTACTCCTCGGCCTTCTGCGCCATCAGGCCCACGTTCGGGGTGGTGCCCATGGTCGTCGGGTCGAAGGCGCCGTTCTCCCGGCAGAAGTCCACGGTCTCCGCGTAGAGCGGGGCGTAGGAGGAGTCCGGGATGACGAACTTGGTGTCCTGCTGGGCGTCGTCGGCGTTCCACATCTGGCCCGACGAGCGGATCGCGGCCGGCATCGAGGCGTCGATGATGACGTCGGACGGCACGTGCAGGTTGGTGATCCCGCGCGACGAGTCGACCATCGCCAACCGCGGCCCGGAGCCGTAGCCCGCGGTGATCGCGTCCTCGATCGCCTTCTTCTTGTCCGCGGGCAGCTTCTCCAGCGCGGTGAGGATCGCGGCGAGGCCGTCGTTGGGGTCCGCGCCGACCGAGGCGAGGTCCTCGCCGTACTGCGCGAAGACGTCCTTGAAGTACGCCCGCACCGCGTGCCCGAAGAGGATCGGGTCGGACACCTTCATCATCGTGGCCTTGAGGTGCACCGAGAACAGCACGCCCTTGTCGGCGGCGTCGGCGACCTGCTCGGCGAGGAAGGCGTTCAGCGCCGACACGCTCATCACCGCGGCGTCGACGACCTCGCCCTCGAGGACCTTCAGACCCTCCTTGAGGACGGTCTTCGTGCCGTCCGCGGCGGTGTGCTCGATCGACAGGGTGGTCCCGGCGGGAATCGTCACCGACTTCTCGGAGTGCCGGAAGTCGCCCGCGGACATGGTCGCGACGTGCGACTTCGAGTCCTGCGACCAGGCGCCCATCGAGTGCGGGTGCTTCTTGGCGAAGCCCTTGACCGACGCCGGGGCGCGCCGGTCGGAGTTGCCCTCGCGCAGCACGGGGTTGACCGCGGAGCCCTTGACGGCGTCGTAGGCGGCGCGGGCCGCCTTCTCCTCGTCCGTCTGCGGGTTCTCCGGGTAGTCCGGCACCGCGTAGCCGGCGGCCTGCAGCTCCTTGATCGCCGCCTTGAGCTGCGGGATCGACGCCGAGATGTTCGGCAGCTTGATGATGTTGGCCTCGGGCGTCTTCGCCAGCTCGCCGAGCTCGGCCAGCGCGTCGGGCACCCGCTGGGCGTCGGTCAGCCGGTCCGGGAACTGCGCGAGGATGCGGCCGGCCAGGGAGATGTCGCGGGTCTCGACGTCGATCCCGGCCTTACCGGCGTAGGCCTCGATGACCGGCAGGAAGGAGTGCGTCGCCAGGGCCGGCGCCTCGTCCGTATAGGTGTAGATGACCTTCATCGCTGCTTCGCGCCTCGCAAACGTGTCGCCTGGTGGGCTCCGTACCGCCCGACACGCTATCCCGTACGCGTGTCCTGGTGCGTGCCGAGGTCGGTGCCGGATGCCCGCGACGGTGCACGTCACACCCTCGCGAGGCGGGTCCGCTCCGCTACGGTGAGCCCCAGGGACGTCACGGGGAGGGATCATGGCGCTGGGGCCGAGGTTCAAGGTGCCCAAGCTGGAGGCGTCGTCGTTCAAGGGCTGGGCGTTCGTACTGGTCGCCGGCACGCTGCTCGCGGTGATCGCCCTCGTCTTCCGCGGCACGGGCACCACCGGCGAGACCGGGTGCGTGATGGAGGTGCAGGGCAGCGCCCCGCTCGACGTCTACCGCAGCGCCAGCACCCAGTTCGAGCCCGTCGACACCCTGCGCGCCGGCCAGCTGGTCGACGCCGAGCGCGGCGTCATCGAGAACGGCTTCCGCAAGCTCGTCGGCGACAACCGCTGGGCGGTCAACGAACGGCTGGCCGCGACCGCGGGGAGCACGTGCTGACACCCGTCACGCATGACCGGGCGCGCTGCGGGAAGCTCTAGGCGTGCCGACCGTCAGCTCCGTGAACGTCAACGGTGTGCGGGCCGCGTCGACCAAGGGGTTCCTCGACTGGCTCGCCGGGACCGAGGCCGACGTCGTGTGCCTGCAGGAGACGCGCGCGCTGCCCGTCGACCTCCCGGCCGGGTTCCTCGCCGCGACCGCCGGATGGCACCTCACGCTCGAGCCCGCCGCCGCCAAGGGGCGCAACGGCGTGGCCGTGCTGAGCCGGGAGGCCCCGGTCGCCGTGCGGACCGGCATCGGGGCGACCGAGTTCGACGGGGCCGGCCGCTACGTCGAGGTCGACCTGCCGGAGCTGACCGTCGCCTCGCTCTACCTGCCCAAGGGCAGCGCCGGCACGTCGAAGCAGGAGGAGAAGGACCGCTTCCTGGCCGCGTTCGCCGCGCACCTCGCCGAGCGGCGGGAGAAGGCGCTGGCCGACGGCCGGGAGATGGTCGTCGCGGGCGACTTCAACATCGCGCCCGCCGAGGCGGACATCCGCAACTGGAAGGGCAACCTCGCGCACTCCGGGTTCCTCCCGCACGAGCGGGAGTGGTTCGCCACGCTGTGCGCGAGCGGCTGGACGGACGTGGTGCGGGCGGTGCAGCCGGGCGTCGACGGTCCCTACACCTGGTGGTCCTACCGGGGTCGGGCCTTCGACAACGACGCAGGCTGGCGCATCGACCACGTCCTCGCCACGGCGGGGCTCGCCGCCCGCGCGGAGCACGCCGCCGTCGAGCGGGCCCCCAGCTACGACACGCGCTGGTCCGACCATGCGCCGGTGACCGTGAGGTTCGGGTCGCCGTGATCCCGAGCCGACTGATCGGGGGACGCTACCTCGTCCTCGACGGGCTGGGCGCAGGGCTGCTCGGCCCGGTCTGGCGTGCCGAGGACCGGCTGACGGGACGCTACCTCGCGGTCCAGGAGCTGCACGTCCCCGACATGAGCCCCGCGGAGCACGCGCAGTTCCGCGAGCGGCTGCTCCGCGAGGCCCGGCGGATCGGCGCGCTCGCCGACCCGGGGCTGCTCGCGGTGCACGACGTCCTGTCCGACTGCGGGATCGACCACGTGGTGACCGAGCTCGCCGTGGGCACACGGCTGTCGGACCACGTCGCCTCGGGTGGCCCGCTCGCCCCGCACGACGCGGTGGACCTGGCCCGGGTGCTCCTGCGCACGCTGCGGGCCGCACACCAGCGGCAGCTCGTGCACGGCGCCGTTCGTCCCGCGGCGGTCGTGCTGGGCGACGACGGGCGCGTCGCGCTCGCCGACGTCGGCCTCGCGCTGCCGGCCGAGGAGGCCGGGGTGCCGGTGTGCGACCAGCTCGGTCCGCACGACGTCGTCGCCCCGGAGCGGGCCGCGGGGCACCCCGCCTCGGCCGCGGCGGACATGTGGGGGCTCGGCGCGACCCTGGCCTTCGCGGGGGCGATCGAGGAGCCGCTGTCCTCGCTGGTCGGGGCGCTGCGTACGGAGGACCCGGCGGCCCGCCCCACCGCCGACGAGGCACTCGCGATGCTCGGCCGCAACGGCTCGTCGCCCGGCACCTCCGGCCGTCCGTGGTGGCGGATCTGGGACCGCCTCCGCCCCTGACCGGAGCTGCGCCTCCGCGAGTCGGGAGTTCCGGCAGCGCGAGTCGGGAGTTCCGACACCGCGAGTCGGGAGTTCCGGCAGCGCGAGTCGGGAGTTCCGGCAGCGCGAGTCGGGAGTTCCGACACCGCGAGTCGTGTTCTGGGCTTGCGCGAGTCGGGCTCCCTGCTTCCGCCGCGAGTCGGGACGGCTGGGGAGGGGGCTCAGACCACGTCGGCGGCGGTGCCGGCGGTGACCGTGACGAGCTCGGCGAAGGTCGAAGGGAAGACGGCGTGGGCGATGCCTCCCGCCGCCCAGACCTCCTCGTACTCCCCGAGCGCGCGATCCACGAGCGTGCGCAGCGGCGCCGGGTGTCCGACGGGCGCGATCCCGCCGATCGCCTGCCCCGTGGCAGCGGCGACGAAGTCCGGCTTGGCACGGCGCACCGCCGTCGCACCGACGAGGCCAGCGACCTTCGCCGTGTCGACGCGATGCGCACCGGACGTGAGGACGAGGAGCGGCTCGCCGTCTGCGTCGAACACCAGCGAGTTCGCGATCGCACCGACCTCGACGCCGAGCGCCTCCGCGGCCGCGGCCGCCGTGGTGACCGCGTCGGGCAGCACGCGCATGCGCTCGACGTGGTCCTCCGCTGCGCCGCCCTCGCGCAGCGCCGCGATCACCTTCTGAACCTTGGGATGGTCCTGCGCAGGCATGGCCGCATTCCAGCACGGCCCTCGCAGCGTCGGCACCCGGATTCGGAGCTCGCGACTCGCGGGGCCGGATCTCCCGACTCGCGGGAGCTCACAGCGCGACTCTCGGGAGCCCCCGATGCGACTCGCGGAAGCCCAGAGGGCGACTCGCCGAGGCTGAGAGCACGACTCGCGTTGCCGGAACTGCCGACTCGCGCTGCTGAAACTGCCGACTCGCGCTGCTGAAACTGCCGACTCGCGCTGTTGAAAGTGCCGACTCGCGCTGCTGGAACTGCCGACTCGCGGGGGTGTCAGGGGGCGGAGAGCTGCGCCCACACCCAACCTGTGGCGTCGCCCGGGTCCGAGGTGGTTCCGGCGCCGGCGGCCGGGGCCGCCCAGGAGTGGTCCCGGCCGGCCAGGACGTTCTGCGCCACGGTTCGCCCGCCCGCGCACGTCCAGCGCGTCACGATCGCCGGGGCGGTCACGGCCGTGGTCGGGGCCGTGCAGGAGGCCGCGGCGAGGAACGGGGCGAGCGTGGCGTCGAGCGAGGCCCGCCCCGGACGCCCGCCGATCGGCACCCGTGGGTCCGCCGTGCCGGCCACCGCCGCGACCCGCACCGGCCCGGGCGCCGGGCAGGGCACCGTCAGGGCACCGGCGACGGGGCCGATCCCGGCCAGGTCCCCCGGCCGTCCGCAGGCCCACGCGTAGCTGAGCATGGCGCCGTTGGAGAACCCGACGGCGTACACCCGCCGCGGGTCGGTGCCCTCCCGCGCGGTGAGCGCGGCGGCGAGGTCGTGCAGGTAGCCGACGTCGTCGATCCCGCGCGCGGCGGAGCTGCCGCAGCAGGTGCCCGCGTTCCACGTCCGGTCGAGCCCCTGCGGGTACGCGACGACGACGCCCTCCCGCTCGGCCAGCTCGTCCCACCCGGTCAGCGCGCGCATCCCGGTGGCGGTGCCGGCGGCGCCGTGCAGGACGAGGACGAGCGGCGCCCCCGGCCCGGCGGTCGCGGGATGGTGCACGAGCGCGGTGCGGTCGCCCTGCGCGGTGCCGAGGGTGAGCGTCCGCTCGGTGGCCGGGGCGTCGGCGCACGCCGCCACCAGCGCCACGAGCAGCACGAGGACGCCGGAACGGAGGCGCACGTGGGCGAGGATAGGGGTGCGCCCCGTTCCCGGCCCGTCCTGTGATGATCGCGCAGGTCGACCGGGACCGCGGGCCGGACATAGTGTGGGCGGATGGCCGAGATGCTCCCCGAGCCCGTGCCCGCCGGTGTGCCGGAGAACTTCGTCGTCCCCGCCGGCGCTCCCGAACCCGCCCCGTCGGACCCGGCGGTGCGCCGTGCGTTGGGCCGGGTGCGCGAGGGCGCCGTGCTCGACGTGCCCGAGGCGGCGGTGCTGCTGGCCGCGCGGGGCGACCACCTCGACGCGCTCCTGGACGCGGCGTCGGCCGTGCGGGACGCCGGCCTGGTCGACGCCGGGCGCCCCGGCGTGGTGACGTACTCGCGGAAGGTGTTCATCCCGCTGACCCGGCTGTGCCGGGACCGCTGCCACTACTGCACCTTCGTCACCGTGCCGCACCGCCTCCCGGCGGCGTACCTGGAGCTCGACGAGGTGCTGGAGATCGCACGGGCCGGTGCGGCGCAGGGCTGCAAGGAGGCCCTGTTCACGTTGGGCGACCGGCCCGAGGCCCGCTGGTCGGCGGCGCGCGAGTGGCTCCACGAGCGCGGCTACGACTCGACCCTGGACTACGTCCGCGCCTGCGCGATCGCGGTGCTGGAGGAGACCGGCCTGCTGCCGCACCTCAACCCGGGGGTGCTGTCGGAGGAAGAGCTCACGCGGCTCAAGCCGGTCGCCCCTTCCATGGGCATGATGCTCGAGACGACGGCCACCCGGCTCTGGTCGGAGAAGGGCGGCCCGCACTTCGGCAGCCCGGACAAGGAGCCGGCGGTCCGGCTGCGGGCGCTGACGGACGCCGGACGTGCGGGCGTGCCCTTCACGACCGGCATCCTGATCGGGATCGGCGAGAACCGGACCGAACGCGCCGAGTCGATCTTCGCGATCCGCTCGGCGGCGCAGGCGCACGGGCACGTGCAGGAAGTGATCGTGCAGAACTTCCGGGCCAAGCCGGACACGGCGATGGCAGGCGACCCGGACGCCGACCTCGAGGAGCTCGCGGCGACCATCGCGGTGACCCGACTGGTCCTGGGGCCGGCGATGCGCGTGCAGGCCCCGCCGAACCTGGTCGGCGAGGAGTTCGCCCTGATGTTGCGAGCCGGGATCGACGACTGGGGCGGCGTCTCGCCCGTCACGCCGGACCACGTCAACCCCGAGCGGCCGTGGCCGGTCATCGACGAGCTCGCGGCGCGCTCGGCCGAGTCGGGTTTCACCCTGCGGGAGCGGCTGACGGCCTACCCGAAGTACGTGCTGGCCGGCTCGCCCTGGATCGACACCCGGCTGCACGCGCACGTCGCGGCGCTCGCCGACCCGGAGACCGGGCTGGCCCAGGAGCAGGCCGTCGTCGAGGGGCGGCCGTGGGCGGAGCACGGCGAGGGCGTCGGGCGCGCCGCGACCGCGAGGCAGGTCGCTGCGCCCGCGCGGTGAGCACGGGCTGTTCGGGCGCGGAGGCCGGCGGCGACGGCGCGTAGCCTGGCGCCCATGGGTGTCCTCGGCGAGCTGTTCCCCGGTCCGAAGATCTCCGACGAGGCGGGCGAGTCCGGCAACGGGGAGGCCTTCCGGCTCGGCCCGATCGACCTCGAGAACGGCGTGGTCCACGTCGTCCGGGCCGGTGGCGCGGAGCAGGTGGGGACGGCGGTCGAGGGCGAGCCCGTGGACGCCCCCGCCGACGGGGACGCCGACTGAGAGCCTGCCGGCCCCACGCCGATCAGCAGGCCTCCGGCATCCCGCCGATCAGGAGGCCTCGGGCGGCCCCGATCAGGAGGCCTCGGGCATCGGCCCCGATCAGGAGGCCTCGGGCTCCGCGCGCGGGGCCTCCGTGGGCTCCGCCGCACGGCCGGTCTGCGGGGCGTCGCCGTGCTGCGAGTGCTCGGCGATCCGGACGGCGTTGCGGCCCGAGTCCTTCGCCCGGTAGAGCGCACGGTCGGCGATGGCCATGGCCTGCTCGACGGTCGTACTGGGTGCCGTGGGCACCACCGTGCCGCCCACCGAGATGCTGAGGTTGCGGATCGAGAGCGGCCCGTCGGGCGTCTCGACCGGCACGACCAGGGTCGTCACCCGGTGCCGGATCCGCTCCGCGACCGCGTGGAGCTCGGCGGTCGCCCGTCCGGCGGGCAGGCCGGGCAGCAGGACCACGAACTCCTCGCCACCGAAACGCCCCACGAGGTCGTCCCCCCGCACCTCGTCCCGCACCGCCTGAGCCACCTCGGCCAGCACGCGGTCGCCCGCGAGGTGGCCGTGGGTGTCGTTGACCCTCTTGAAGTGGTCCAGGTCGAGCACCAGCATGGCGAGGCTGCTGCGCTCGCGGCGGGCCCGCACCAGCGCCTCGCCGGCCCGGGCGTTCCACGCCGTGGCGGTGAGCAGGCCCGTCTTGCCGTCCGTGGTCGCGGCGTCGGCCAGCTCGCGGAACATGACCGCTCGCTGCAGGACCAGGATCGGCACGAACGCGAACAGCACGAACCACCAGGACACGGTGAGCGTGAGCGCGAGCATCGCGCCGAGGCAGAGCGTGGCGACCTCGACCGCGACGTCGTCGAGGTGGCCGAACAGGTCCGCGGGCTTGGCGTCGGGGTTGCTCGTGGCGACGGCGAGCGCGATGAGCAGCGAGTTGACCGCCGCGTAGACGAGCGTGGCACAGGCAAGTGCCGCGAGGCCCGTGACACCGGCCGACCAGGCCTCCGAGCCGCCGGTGCGCTCGACGACCTCGCGCGCGGCGATCGCCGCCAGCAGCACCGTGGACGTGGTGAACGTGTGCCGGAACAGTGGGAACCGCGCCGGTTTCCACACCCGGAACCACAGGTACGTGTAGATCACCGCGATGGTGACGGTGGCCAGCGCGGCCGGGAGGAGCAGGGCCGCGGCGAAGGTCCAGATCGTGGAGAGGTCGGTGTAGGACTTCTCGCCGACACGGCGGCGGGCGCGCTCGACGCCGGTGGCGACCTCGGTGTGCACGATGCCCGACGCAGCCAGCACGAGCGCGAGAACGGCCGAACCGACACTGGGCCGAAGGGCGCTCCAGGACAGGGCGACGAGCACCAGTGCCGACGTCTCCACCACGGCGAGCATCGCGATCACCCGAGTGGGCTGAGCCCACACGGCCCAACGGGTGATCCCGCACCTCCGTCGAGGTGACTGCGCCACGAGAGAGTCTCCTGTCCAGCCAAACTGGTGATGTCGGACCCGAGAGTAGTCAGACGATCACTCGATCCGGATGCCCCGAAACGGTACCGAATCGCGTGTCTCGACTACTTTGGGTGACACACGCTGTGGGCTCGTCGGGTCCGGGCCGGGCGGCGGCACGCCGCGACGGGGCGTACCCGCCTTTGCCGGCGGTCGTTTCCCGCAGTGTCGGAGCGCACCGGCCGCCGCGGTCCGGGACCGCCGGTCACCGGTTGATCGCCGGAGCGGCCGCGGTCGTTACCGCCGGTCGGTGCGCGGGGAGGAGGGCGCCGTGCACGACCGCGCGAGGCCGGACCCGAGGCGTCCCCGCCTGCCGACGTCCCGGTCGTGCCCCGCGGTGAACCGCTCCCGCCTCCGCTCCGTGACGCGGGCAGGGGTCCCCACGCGATCCGGCCTGGTGAGAGCCTCCGACGAGACGTCCCGGCCCGCAACTCGAGGAGGCGTGATGCGCAACCGCGCCTGGTGAGCAAGAGCACGCGAAACGTGAGCAACCCGATCCGACGACGAGCCGAGGGGAGGCCGGACATGCGCAACCGCGCCTGGTGAGACGGCCTCGTCCAGACCCGACGAGCGACGAGGAGGCCGGACGTGCGTAACCGCGCCTGGTGACACAGCCCGACGACCACAGCCCCGACCAGCGAGAAGGAGCCGGAAATGCGCAACCGCGCCTGGTGAGACGGCCCGACGACCACAGTCCGACCAGCGGGGAGGAGACCGGAAATGCGCAACCGCGCCTGGTGAGACGAGCTTCGACGACAGCGGCCCGACCAGCGGGGAGGAGACCGGAAATGCGCAACCGCGCATGGTGAGACGAGCTTCGACGACAGCGGCCCGACCAGCGGAAAGGAGCCCGGACGTGCGTAACCGCGCCTGGTGACACAGCCCGACGACCACAACCCCGACCAGCGAGAAGGAGCCGGAAATGCGCAACCGCGCCTGGTGAGACGGCCCGACGACCACAGCCCCGACCAGCGGGGAGGAGACCGGAAATGCGCAACCGCGCTTGGTGAGACGAGCTTCGACGACAGCGGCCCGACCAGCGGAAAGGAGCCCGGACGTGCGTAACCGCGCCTGGTGACCCAGCCCGACGACCACAGCCCCGACCAGCGGAAAGGAGCCCGGACGTGCGTAACCGCGCCTGGTGACCCAGCCCGACGACCACAACCCCGACCAGCGAGAAGGAGCCGGAAATGCGCAACCGCGCCTGGTGAGACGGCCCGACGACCACAGCCCCGACCGGCGAGAAGGAGCCGCAGATGCGCAACCGCGCCTGGTGACCACAGCCCGACGACCACAGCCCCGACCAGCGGAAAGGAGCCCGGACGTGCGCAACCGCGCCTGGTGACCACAACCCGACGACCGCAGCCCTGACCGGCGAGAAGGAGCCGCAGATGCGCAACCGCGCCTGGTGAGACCCGCGGACGAGCCCGCACCGCCCCACGGAAGGACCAGCCCCATGCGCAACCGCGCCTGGTGACCCGGCAGCCCCGAGACCCTTCACGGCCTGCTCCCGCAGCCCCCGTCGAGACCCCTGATCCCGCCGGCCCGCGCCGCCCGCTCCCACTTCCGGGAGGCGCTCCGAGGCCGGCTCCGCACACCCGTCCGCGTGGTTGGGGGTGCGCGGTCCGACGTTCCTGGAGCAGGCTGGGACGACCGGTCACCGCCGAAGGACGACCGTCCGCCGAGTGGTCCGGCAGGACTCTCCGGCTCCGGTCGCTCACGTTCAGTATCGATCTACGGGTCCGGTGCGCCGGGCAAGTGGACGCTGCCACGTCGGGGGGATCGTGCGTCGGAGAGCCACGCGGCCGAGCGTGTTCCGCACTGCCGAGTTCCGTGCCCTCTGGGCGGCGGAGCTCGTGTCGATCTGCGGCGACCAGCTCGCGCGTGTCGCGTTCTCGGTCCTCGTCTACGGCCGGACCGGTTCCGCGGCCTGGGCCGCGGCCGTCTACGCGCTGACCTTCCTGCCCGCCCTGCTCGGCGGCGTCCTGCTCGGCTGGGTGGCCGACCGGTTCCGCCGGCGCGAGATCATGGTGCTGGCCGACCTCGCCCGCGCGCTGCTCGTCGTCCCCTTGGCGATCCCCGGGATCCCGCTCGCGTTGCTCTGTCCGCTGCTGGTCCTGGTGGTGGTGCTGGCCTCGCCGCACACCGCGGCCCAGGGCGCCCTGCTGCCCGACGTGCTCGACTCCGAGGAGTTGCTCGAACGCGGCTTCGCCGTCCGGCAGATCACGAACCAGACCGCGCAGATCGCCGGGTTCGCCGTCGGCGGCGTGCTGCTGGTGCTGATCAGCCCGAGCGTCGCGATCCTGCTGAACTCCGGGACCTTCCTGCTCTCGGCGCTGTTCGTGCGGTTCGGGGTCCGCAGACGCGCCGCCCCCGCCGTGGTGTCCGACGGCGCCGGGCCCGCCGCCCTGTCCTGGCTCGCCGACATCCGCGACGGTGCGCGCACCGTCTTCTCCCACTCGCGCCTGCGCACGCTCGCCCTCGCCGTGTGGCTGGTGGGTGGCTACGTCGCGCCCGAGGCCCTGGCCGTCCCGCTGGCCGCCGAGCTCGGCGCCGGCCCCTGGGCCGTCGGCCTGCTGATGGCGGCCGACCCGGCGGGCAGCGTGCTGGGCGCGCTCGTGATCAGCCGCTGGGTGCCCGAACGTCTGCGTGAGCGGGCGATCCTGCCCTGCACCGGTCTGGCCGGGGGGCCGCTGGTGGCGTCGATGTTCGTGTCGAACGTGCCCGCGATCGTGGTCCTCTGGGCGGTCACGGGAGCGCTGTGCACCGCGGCGCTCGTGCCGGCCCAGGCCGTGTTCGTCCGCAGTACGCCGGACGAGGTGCGCGGGCGGGCCACCGGACTCGCGGCCTCGGGCCTGATCGCGGCGCAGGGGCTGGCGATCCTGGTCTGCGGGTTCCTCGCCGAGCGCTGGGGTGCGCCCCTGGCCGTGGGGGTCTGCGGCGCGGCGGGCGCGTTGCTGGCGGCCGCGCTGATGCTCACTCGCGGGGCGCGCAGCGAGCGGGCGCCGCACCGCGTCCGCGCAGCGCAGGTGGGGTGACGCCCTGGGGGTGGGGGCGGCCGGAGCCCGCACCCCACTCGGTCGTTCACCAAGAGCGGTTGCGCTTCACGGTGATCTCCCCTGGGCGTGTCGACGAGCGCCCTCGATTGTCGGCCTCGCCGGTTCCACCTGCGGGTGAAAAACGACGGCCGGATCGTCGCTCAGCGTGTGTCCGCGCAGCTCCGCGTTGCTCCGTGAGGGTCGGTTCCACCTGTCACCAGACCGGGCGGCGGGGCGACCGCGCCCCAGCGGCGGTGGGCCCCGCCGCACACGACCGACCGGGGCCGCCGGTGGATGAGGGCGACGGCCGGCCCGCCGCGTACCAGGGCGTCCACCGGGCGAGCGGGTACTCCTTCCGCCCCCGGCCGCGCTGCGCGGAGTGCCGGGAGGAACTGACCTTCGGCACGGTGCTGCCCGCCGACCTCGTGCCCGGTGGCGCGCGAAACGCGGTCGACGGGAGTTGAGAGACTGGCGCCATGACCGGGACCGACACGACCGCGCCACGTCCCCGGGTGCTCTCCGGGATCCAGCCGACCGCCGACTCCTTCCACCTCGGGAACTACCTCGGCGCCGTGCGGCAGTGGGTGGCCCTGCAGGACGACCACGACGCGTTCTACTTCATCCCGGACCTGCACGCGATCACCGTCGACCACGACCCGGCGACGCTGGCCGCGCGCACCCGCAACGCCGCCGCACAGCTGCTCGCCCTGGGCCTGGACCCGGAGCGCTGCACGATCTTCGTGCAGTCCCACCTGCCCCAGCACTCGCAGCTGACGTGGGTCCTCGACTGCTACACCGGGTTCGGCGAGGCCTCCCGGATGACGCAGTTCAAGGACAAGGCCGCGAAGCAGGGCACCGACCGGGCCACGGTGGGGCTGTTCAGCTACCCGGTGCTGATGGCCGCGGACATCCTGCTCTACCAGGCCGACCGCGTCCCGGTGGGTGAGGACCAGCGCCAGCACCTGGAGCTGACCCGAAACCTCGCGCAGCGCTTCAACCAGCGCTTCGGCGAGACGTTCACGGTGCCGGAGCCGTTCATCCCTGCCGGCGCGGCGAAGATCCAGGACCTGCAGGACCCGACGGTGAAGATGAGCAAGTCGGCGTCCACGCCCGGCGGGATCGTCGAGCTGCTCGACGACCCCAAGCGGATCGCCAAGAAGATCCGCTCGGCCGTCACGGACAACGAGCGGGAGATCCGCTACGACCCGGAGGCGAAGCCGGGCATCGCGAACCTGCTGACCATCTACTCGGCGTTGACCGACCGCAAGGTCGCCGAGATCGAGGCGGAGTACGCGGGCAAGGGCTACGGCGACCTCAAGAAGGACCTCGCGGAGGTCGTCGCGGATTTCGTTGCTCCGCTGCGGGAACGGGTACAGCAGTACCTGGGGGACCCTGCCGAGCTCGATCGGGTGCTCGCCCGGGGAGCCACCCGGGCGGGTGAGGTCGCCGGCGCGACGCTGGCGGCCGTTCACGAGAGGATCGGGTTCCTGCCGCCGACGAGCTGATGGGGTGAGGGCGTGGCCGTGCCGACGACGGACGAGAAGACCCGCGCGAGCGCGGCCGACGACGGGGCGAAGGGCACCGACGACGGCCCGTCCGCGATCGAGAAGGCCCGGGAGCGCATGCCCTGGCTCGACCACCTCATGCGGGCGGGCACGCGCTACACGGACCGGCACGGCGACCACTACGCCGCGGCGATCACCTACTTCAGCGTGCTGGCACTGGTGCCGATCCTGATGGTCGCCTTCGCGATCGCCGGGTTCGTGCTGAAGAGCCAGCCCCAGCTGCTGCAGCAGATCCAGGCGGGCATCACCGCGCAGGTGCCCGGCCAGCTCGGTGACACGATCAACCAGGTCATCGACCAGGCGATCAACTCCGCGGGCGCGGTCGGGATCATCGGACTTCTCATCGCGCTGTACTCCGGCATCGGCTGGATGACCAACCTGCGCGAGGCGCTGTCCGAGCAGTGGGCGCAGCCGCCGGAGACGCCCAACGTGGTCAAGAAGACCCTCGTGGACCTCCTCGCGCTGGTCGGCCTCGGGGTGGCGCTGGTGCTGTCCTTCGCGATCTCGGCGGTGGGCAGCGCGTTCGGCAGGCTCCTGCTCGACCTGGTGGGACTCGGCGGCCAGGCCTGGGCGCGGTTCCTGCTCGGGGTGTTCACCGTGCTGCTCGGCCTCGCCGCCAACTGGCTGGTCTTCCTCTGGGTGATCGCCCGGCTGCCCCGCGCCCCCGTCGCCGTGAAGAGCGCGATGCGCGCGGCCGTGATCGGCGCGGTCGGCTTCGAGGTCCTCAAGCAGGTCATGACGATCTACCTGTCGTCGGTCACCCGGTCACCCGCGGGCGTGGCGTTCGGTCCGATCATCGGTCTGCTGGTCTTCGCGTTCTTCACCTCGCGGTTCATCCTCTTCGTCACCGCCTGGGCGGCCACGGCGAAGGAGAACGAGCAGGAGGAGCCGGTCGAGGTGCCGGCGCCGGCGGTGATCCGGCCCGAGGTCGTCGTCCGGTCCGGCCCCAGCCCGGCCGCCGCGGCAGGCCTGCTCGGCGCGGGCGCGGTGACCGCGGTCGGCGGTTTCCTCGGGCTGCGCGCGCTCCGGCCCCGCCGCTGACCGTCAGCGGCGGTCGCCGCCGACCGGGGTGTCGCCGGGCACGACCTGGTCCGGAGGACGCTTCCGGTGGCGGCGCCGGGCCAGGAGGACTCCGGTGCCCGCGACCAGTATCAGCGCCACGGTGGCGGCCACGGCCCACACCGGGACCGGGACCGGGTGCGCGGCGGGGGCCGGGGCGACCGCCACGGGCGCCGGGGCGGGCGCGGGGGCCGGCTCGACGGGTCGGGAGTCGACGAGGGTGCCGACGCCGGCCGTCGCGGGCAGGGCGAAGCCGTAGTCGAGCAGCGCCCCGGCCTGCGCGACCATCCGCACCGGGTGCTGCTCGCCGCGGACCATCGCGACGACCAGCCGGCGCCCGTTGCGCTCGGCGGCGCCGACGAACGTGTGCCGCGCGGCGTCGGTGAAACCGGTCTTGCCGGCGAACGCGCCGGGATAGGTGCGCAGCAGCGGGTCGTCGTTGGAGATCTGGAAGCCCGGGCGGTCGGCGAAGCCCGGGAACGGCACGGTCGGGGTCGCCAGCGTCTCGCGCACCAGCGGGTCCCGCAGCGCCACGCGGAACAGGACGGCCAGGTCGTAGGCCGAGGTGGACATGCCCGGCCCGTCGAGGCCGGACGGCGTCGCGGGGCGGGTGTCGAGCGCGCCGAGCCGGTCGGCGCGGGCCTGCATCGCCTGCAGCGCTGCCGGGACCCCGCCCATCGTGCGGGCCAGGGCCATGGCGGTGTCGTTGCCCGAGTTGAGCAGCAGCCCGGCCAGCAGCTGCCGCACGCTGTAGTGACCGCCGGGGCCGATACCGGCCTTGCTGCCGTCGACCCGGACGTCCTCGGGGGTCACGACGACGTCGGCGTCCGGGTCGAGCTCTGCCCGCACGACCAGAGTGGTCAGGATCTTCAGGGTCGACGCCGGGCGCTGCCGCCCGTGCGGGTCGTGCGCGGCGAGGACGGTGCCGGAGTCGAGGTCCGCGACCACCCAGCCCGCGGCGCTGACGGCGGGAGGCGGGGCGGCGCCGTCGGGCAGGACGTCGCCGCACGCCCCGAGCCGCGGGCCGCCGACGGGCTGCTGCGGGACCGCGACCGGGGCCATCGGCACGGTCTCCTCCCGGGCCGGCGGGCCGGGAGGGGCCTCGTGACCGGGACAGACGCCCGCGGGTGCCGGTGCGGCGAGGGCGGGCGGCGGGGCGGCGGCCGATGCACCGGACGGCGGCGGGGCGGCTGCGGCGGCCACCGCGGTCGGCTCGACGAGGAGGAACGTCACGATGGCGGCGACCAGTGTGCCGACCGTCGCCCGACCCCACCTGCACACACCGTGACGATAAGGCGGCGTCGCCCGCCCGCCCATCCGCCGTTCGCGCGGCTCCGCCGTCCGTACGCGGGACGTGGTGCTCCCGCGCCACCGCCCGTTCGCGCGGAGGCGTCAGCGCTCCTCGAGCCGGGCCTTCATCCGCTCGAGGGTCCGCGCCATGCCGTCGACCATCATCCCCTCGCGGTCGCGGCCGAGCAGGCCCGTGCCGGCGAACAGCTTGGCCGGGACCGCGAGGGCCCCGGTGCGCTCGCGCCACTCGGTGAGCTGCGTGCCGCCCTCGACCGGCTCGATCCGGAAGCCCCAGGTCATCGCGCTCTCCAGCACGGAGAACGCGAACGCCTTGCCCGGCACGCTCTCGATCACGCGGCAGTGCGTGCGCCAGCGGATGCGGCCGTGGCGGTTGTAGCCCACGAACCGCGCCCCGGGCTCCGGGCCGGTCGCGCCGCGCCGCCACGCCCCGCCCGTGCACTCCGGGCTCCACTCGCCCATCCGCGTGATGTCGCTGACCAGCGCCCACACCTCGTCGGGGGTCGCGTCCACGACCACGCTCGTCTCGTCCACGATCCACATCCTGCCCGGCGTCGGGCAGGATCGATCGGGTGACCGGGCCGGACCAGCACGGAGATCGACACGGGGACCGACACCGATATCGACACGAGGATCCACACGGAGACCAGCACGCAGATCAGCACGGAGATCAACACGGGGACCAGCACCGAGCCCACGACTGGGAGCGGTTGCGCGCGGCCGCGGCGGAGGCGGCGACGGCGGCCTACGCGCCCTACTCCGGTCTGCACGTCGGCGCGGCCGCCCTGTGCGACGACGGCCGCCTCGTGTCCGGCTGCAACGTCGAGAACGCCTCCTACGGCCTCACCCTCTGCGCCGAGTGCACACTCGCCGGGCAGCTGCGGCTCACCGGCGGCGGGCGGTTCGTCGCGGTCGCGGTCCGCTCGGGCACGGGCGCGCTGCTCATGCCGTGCGGCCGCTGCCGCCAGCTGCTGCTCGAGCTGGGCGGGCCGGGCTGTGCGCTCGACACCCCGCGCGGGATCCGGACCCTCGCCGAGGTCCTGCCCGACGCCTTCACCCTGTCACCCCCGGCACCCGAGGAGCGCGCGTGACCCACTCCGCCGTCGACGTCATCGCCACCAAACGGGACGGCCACCGCCTCACCGACGCGCAGATCGACTGGGTCGTCGCCGGCTACACCCGCGGCGAGGTCGCCGACGAGCAGATGGCCGCCCTCGCCATGGCGATCCTGCTCAACGGCATGGACGACGCCGAGACCGCGCGCTGGACCCTCGCCATGATCGAGTCGGGCGAGCGGCTGGCCCTGCCGGACGTCGGCCGCCCGCTGGTCGACAAGCACTCCACGGGCGGTGTGGGGGACAAGCTCACCCTCCCGCTGGCGCCCCTGGTCGCGGCCTGCGGCGCGGCCGTCCCGCAGCTCTCCGGGCGCGGGCTCGGCCACACCGGCGGCACCCTGGACAAGCTGGAGGCGATCCCGGGCTGGCGGGCGGAGCTGTCGACGGACGAGATCGCAGCCCAGCTCACGGAGGTCGGCGCCGTCGTCTGCGCGACCACGCCCTCGCTCGCCCCGGCCGACCGCAAGCTCTACGCGCTGCGCGACGTCACCGGCACGGTCGCCTCCGTCCCGCTCATCGCCAGCTCGATCATGAGCAAGAAGATCGCCGAGGGGACCGGCGGGCTGGTCCTCGACGTCAAGGTCGGCAGCGGCGCCTTCATGCCGACCCGCGACGGCGCCGAGGAGCTCGCGCGGCGGATGGTGGCCATCGGGGCGGCCGAGGGGCTGCCGACCCGGGCCTTGCTCACCGACATGTCCGTACCGCTCGGGCGGACGGTCGGCAACGCCCTGGAGGTCGCGGAGGCGGTCGACGTCCTGCGCGGAGGCGGCCCGCCCGACGTCGTGGAGCTCACCCTCGCCCTCGCCCGCACCATGCTCGCGCTCGCCGGGATCGACCCGGAGACCGACGCGGACCCGGCGGAGGCCCTCGTGTCGGGCCGCGCGTACGCCGTCTGGGAGCAGATGATCGCCGCGCAGGGCGGCGACCCGGGCGCGCCGTTGCCGCGGGCGACGCACGTGGAGACCGTCGACGCACCCGCGTCGGGGGTACTGACCAGGCTCGACGCACTGGCCGTCGGCACCGCGGCCTGGCGGCTGGGCGCGGGCCGGGCACGCAAGGAGCACCCGGTCCAGGCCGCGGCGGGGGTGCGTCTGCTCGTGGGTCTCGGCGAGGAGGTGCGGGCGGGCGAGCCCCTGCTCGAGCTGCACACCGACACCCCCGCTGCCGTGGCGGGCGCCCGCGCCGCGCTCGACGACGGCCTCGCGATCGGGGACGAACCGGTCGACCGGGGCCCGCTGGTGCTCGACGAGGTCGGCGACTGAGGACGTTTGCGCAGCTCATCCCCGACTCTGCGGCGCGGCGCGCCCGGGCGGGCCCGGCAGGAGGGATCGACGTCCGTCGGGCACCATGGAAGGGATGCGCGAGTACCGGAGCCCCAGCACGCCGGCTGGTCCCCGGCCCGAGGACGTGCCCGGGCCGGCTCCGGCGCGCGTGGACGACGCCGAGCACCCCGGGGAGGAGCCGCGCGACGACCGCGCGCCGGCCCCCGGCCCGGCCGCCCCGAACGGTCACCGCACCGACGACCCGCCTAACGACCGGCCCGACGGCCAGGTGGACTGGTTCGACACCCGCCGCCTCGACAGCCCGGCACCCGGCCCGGAGCGGGCCGGCGCCCGCCGCGACACGGCGCACCCCGACAACCGCCGCGACACGGCGCACCCCGACAACCGCCACGACACGGCGCACCCCGACGCCCGCCCCGACGCCGCGCGTCCCGACACCGGACCGGGCGTCGCACCCCCCGGCCCGGGACGGGCCGTCCCCGGCCGGTCCGACGGCCCGTCGCGTTCGGGGCGGCCGAGTGCGAGCCGGTCCGGCCCGGCGCGGCCGGGCGGTCCGCCGCACTACCCGGCGCAGCCCGGCCCACCTCAGCCCGGCCCACCCCAGTCCGGCGCACTTCAGCCCGGCCCACCCCAGTCCGGCGCACTTCAGCCCGGCCCACCCCAGCCCGGCCCACCTCAGCCCGGCCCACCCCAGTCCGGCGCACTTCAGCCC
>NZ_JAJSOK010000060.1 GCF_021283305.1 Pseudonocardia kujensis | reverse complement strand
TCGGTGTGAGTGTTGATCTGTGGAAGGACCAACTTCTCTACCGGGGTCCTGCGCCCGTTCCGGGTCAACTCACCGTCGTCGGCGTGTCGCCCCGCCACCACCGCGCCGCTACTGAGAAAGGCTCATTATGGTTCCCTGGTGCGTCCTCAGTCGCCGGGCGCGGCGACGACGTAGTCCTCCGGCGGCGGGTCACCGGCCAGGTGGGCGTCGAGGATCTCCCGGACGCCGGCCGCGATCCGCCGCTGCGCCTCGATCGTCATCCCGGAGTAGTGGATGGTCATGGCGTTGCGCGGCATGGTCCGCCAGGGGTGGTCCTCGGGCGCGGGCTGCGGGTACCAGACGTCGCCGGCGTAGCCGCCGAGCCGTCCGGTCGCCACCGCCTCCCGCAGGGCGTCGGTGTCCACGAGGGCGCCCCGGGCGGTGTTGACCAGCCAGGCGCCCGGCTTCATCTGCGCGATCCGGTCGGCGTCGAACAGGGCCTGGCTGCCCTGCTGCAGCGGCAGAGCCGCGCAGACCACGTCGGACTCGCGGACCAGGTCGTCGAGCCGGGCGTAACGGACCCCGAGGATCTCCTCCTCGGCGGGGCTGCGGCGGTGCCGGGCGTAGTAGCGCATCCGCACGTCGAAGCCTTTGAGCCGCAACGCCGTGCGGGCCCCGATGGCACCGAGGCCGACGATCCCGACGGTCTTGCCCTCCAGGTCGTGCGCCTCCTGCGCGGCCTCGGCGACGTCCCAGCGGCCCTGGCCGACCTGCTCGTGCGCGGGCACGAAGTTGCGCACCAGCGCGAGGATCTGCAGCACGTTGTGCTCGGCCACGCTGACCACGTTGCTGCCGGTCACCTCGGCGACGGTGATCCCGTGCCCGGTCGCGGCGTCGGACTCCACGTGGTCGGATCCGACGCCGGCGGTGATCACCAGCTTCAGCTCCGTCGCCTTCTCGATCCGTGCGCGGTCGAGGTAGACGGGCCAGAAGGGGGTGGTGACCAGCACCTCGGCGTCGGAGAGCTCCGCGTCGAGCGCCTCGCCGGTCTCGCTGGTGGTGACGAGCTCGTGCCCGGCCTCGCGCAGTCGGTCGCCGAGGTCGAGGCCGCGGGCGGCGCTGGCCAGGACGTCGGGGTGCTCCTCGGGGTGGTCGTCCGGGTAGAGGACGGCGAGGACCTTCACGGGGGTACCTCCACTGCTCGGGTGCCTGCGACTACCCCGGCGTGCGCGGACGCACACGCCGCGCACCGTCTCCGGATCGTGACCTTCCGGCGCATGGATGATCACCTGTTCGGGTACAAGCGATCACCACCGGGCGCACAGGGTGCCCGGCCGTCGAAGGAGACGCCGTGATCATCCTCGGACTGATACTTCTCGTGGTCGGCTTCCTCACCGGGTTGTCGCTGCTCTACTACATCGGCGCGATCCTGCTGATCCTGGGCGTGATCTTCCTGGTGCTGGGCCGCACCGGCCGTCCCGTGGGCGGGCGCACGGTCTGGTTCTGAGGTCGGGCCGGGTCCCGCTCGTCGGGACCCGGCCCACGTCGTCCGGTTCGAGGCCGATCGAGGCGCGCCCGGCCGGGTGGGCGGGGCGCGCGATCGACCGCACCGACCGCAGTCCGTGGTCGTGGAACGTGCGCGACGTCCATATGGCGACACCCTCGACCGGCTGACACCACCGCGCTCGAGCGTCCGCCCCGAGCCGCCCGACGACCCGGCGCCGGGCACCGCGCCCTCCGGCGCTCGACGTGCATGGGTCGCGCGATCCGCGGTACCCGCGGCCCATGACCGACCGGAGCGAGCTGCCGATCCCGGACTACGACCAGCTGCCCGAGGGCAGCCTCGTCCACCGCGTCCGCGCCCTCGACGAGCGGGGCCTGGACACCCTGATCGAGTACGAGCGCGGGCACGCGGACCGGCCGGCGGTGCTGGAGGCCCTGACCCATCGGCGCGACGCGCTGGCCCGCGGCGAGGCGGAGCCTTCCGGCGGCGACCCGGCCGCGCGGCAGCCCGAGGTCCCGCCGGTCCCCGACACCGGCGCGGCCGACCCCGTCGACACGGCAGACACCAACCAGCCGTTGCGGCACGGGGTTGCCGGCCAGACACCGAACCGGAACCCCCGCACGCGATGACCGACCTGGAGGTCGACGCGGCGGTGGTCGGCGGGGGCCACCACGGGCTGGTGGCCGCCGCCGTGCTCGCGGACGCCGGCTGGGACGTCTGCCTGCTCGAGGCGACGGACCACCTCGGCGGAGCGGTGCGCTCCGCGGAGCTGCACCCGGGGTACGTGACGGACCTGTTCAGCGCCTTCTACCCGCTGTCGCGGGCCTCCCCGGTTCTGCAGTCGCTCGACCTGGAGGAGCACGGACTGCGCTGGTCCGAGGCGCCGGCCGTGCTCGCGCATCCGCTCGGTCCCGACGGGGCGGAGGCGGCCGTCCTGTGCCGGGACCGGGCCGACACCGCGGCGGGTCTCGACGCGCAGCACCGTGGCGACGGCGAGGCGTGGCTGGATCTGTGCCGCCGCTGGGACGTGCTGCGCGAGCCGTTCCTGCGCACCCTCTTCACCACCTTCCCGCCCGTCCGCGGACCCGTGCAGCTGGTGCGGCGCCTCGGGACCGCCGAGGCGCTGCGGCTGGCCCGGTTCCTGCTGCTGCCGGCGAAGCGGATGGGGGAGGAACTCTTCGGCGGGGAGGGGGCCCGGCTGCTGCTCGCGGGCAACGCGGTGCACGCCGACATCCCGACGACGTCGCCGGTCAGCGGCGCCTACGGCTGGCTGCTGGCGATGCTCGGCCAGCACTACGGCTTCCCGGTGCCGGTCGGCGGCGCCGGGCAGCTGGCGTCCGCCCTGGCGCGGCGGGCGGAGGCGGCCGGTGCGGTGTTGCGCACGGGGGAGCGCGTCGAGCACGTCGCGGTCTCCGGGGGGCGGGTCCGCGCGGTGCACACCGCCGCGGGCACCACGGTCCGCGTCCGGCGCGCCGTCGTGGCCGACGTCGCCGCGCCGACGCTCTACCGGGACCTGCTGCCGGCCGACGCCGTGCCCACCCGGGTGCACCGCGACCTCGACCGGTTCGTGTGGGACACCCCGGTGGTGAAGCTCGACTGGGCCATCGACGGGCCCATCCCGTGGCGGGCACCCGAGGTCGGGCGGGCCGGGACCGTCCACGTCGGCCAGGGCGAGGACGGGCTGGTGCGGTGGAGCGCGGAGCTCGAGTCGCGCTCGCTGCCGGCCTCGCCCTTCCTGCTGGTCGGGCAGATGACCACCGCGGACCCGAGCCGGTCCCCGGCCGGCACGGAGAGCGCCTGGGCCTACACCCACCTGCCCCGCGGGGTCGACGACGCCGGCTCGGCCGACGAGCTGGCCCGCCGCGCCGAGCGCGTGCTGGAGCGGTTCGCCCCGGGCTTCGGCGCGCGGGTGCGGCACCGGGTCGTGCAGCGGCCGTCGGACCTGCAGGACGCGGACCCGAACCTGGTGCACGGCACGATCAACGGGGGCACCGCCCAACTCTTCCAGCAGCTGGTCTTCCGGCCGGTCCCCGGGCTCGGCCGGCCCGAGACACCGGTCGCGGGCCTCTACCTCGGCAGCTCGTCGGCCCACCCGGGCGGCGGGGTGCACGGCGCCTGCGGCTGGTTCGCGGCGCGGGCGGCGCTGGGCGCGCACGGGGTGACGGGCCTGCTGCGCCGGGCGGCGACGTCGGCCGCGATCGAGCTGCTGCAGCGGTCGCGCAGGGGTGACGAGCGCGTCAGCGGGTAGGCGCGAACCGTACGAGACGGCGAGACCGGGAGGACCGGATGGCGGAGACGGCACGGAGGGTCGCGGCGATCGCCGACGACCGCGCACGGTCGGAGGCCGAGCAGTACCGGCAGGGCCAGGACCGCCCCCTCGGGGGCTACGTCGTGGTGATGGCGATCTTCGGCGCGGTCGTCAGCGCCGTCGCGGGGATCGTGGCGGCGACCCGCCGGACGGTGCCCACGCTGTCGGTGAAGGACCTGGTGCTGCTCACCGTGGCCACCCACAAGCTCTCCCGCACGATCACCAAGGATGCGGTGACCAGCCCGCTCCGCGCACCCTTCGCGCAGTACGCGGACACGGCCGGGCCAGCGGAGGTGATGGAGGAACCGCGCAAGGACTCCTCGCTTCGGCACGGCGTCGGCGAGCTGCTCACCTGCCCGTTCTGCCTCGACCTGTGGATCGCCACGGGCTTCGCGCTCGGGCTGGTCTTCGCGCCCCGGTCGACGCGGCTGGTCCTGGGCACCTTCACCGCCCTGGCCGGCGCGGACTTCCTGCAGCTGGCGTACTCGGCGGCCCAGCAGGCCGCGGAATGACAGGCGGAGCGACACGCAGAGGGACACGGGGAAGGGGACCGGGATGACCGAGGGGAACGCGCGTCGCGAGGAGCCGCTACGGGCCCTGACCGAGGACGTGCGCGCGCTCGTGCGCACCGAGGTCCGGGCGATGCGCGACGACCTGCTCGGCGAGCTCGGGCGGGCGCGCACCGCGAGCCTGCTGCTCGGCGGGGCGGGACTGCTCGGGCTGCTGGCGACCGGGTCGTCGGCGGCGCTGCTGATGCGGCTGCTCGACGGCGTCCTGCCGCGCGCCGCGTCGGCGGCGGTGGTGACCGGCCTGTACGGCGGCGCCGCGGGTGCGCTCGCCGCGGCGGGGCTGGCCGAGGCGCGCCGGGTCCGGGACGAGGTGAGCGACACGGTGGGCCGGGTGCGCGACGAGGCGTCGGCGGTGGCGCGGCCCTGACCCGGCGGGGCGGAGCGGTCCAGCCCTGCCGTGCCCGGGTGCCGTCGGGCCGGTCAGTGTTCCTCGTTCCTCAGTGTTCCTCAGCGTTCCCCCGTCGCGGCCGTGACCGGGCGCGTCGTGGTGGAGGTCCCGGTGGCCGGGCGCCCCTCCTCGAGCCGCTGCCGCTGCGGGACGACGGTGTACTTCGGGTCGTTCGCGGACTGCAGGCCCGCGTGGAAGATGCCCCCGCGGGTGGCGACGGAGGCGGCGACGAGCGCCGCGCCGGAGACGGCGGAGGCGATCCGGCTGCCTCGGCCCAGCACCGCCCCGACGGCGCCCGTCACGGAAAGGATCTTCCCGACCCTCACGTACGCGCCGCTCCGGCCCTGGGAGTAGGGCTCGCCGACCAGCCCGAGCCGGCGTTCCATCCGCTCGAAGGTGGCCAGCTCCAGTCCGACGCCCGCGAGGGCCATGGCCCGCGCGGGCCCGGTCTCGGCGACCGGGGCCGCGAGCAGGCCAAGCCCGCCCGCCGCGGTGGCGCCGGAGCCCACGAACACGAACGGCATCTCCGGGTACCCGTCGTGCCACGCGGGGACGGCGGTGTCGGTGATCAGCGCGGCGGTGTAAGAGGCGACGGCCGGACCGAGCGTCGCCGCACCGGCCGTGGCGGCCGCGCCGATTCGGGGCAGCCGTCCGGTCACGGCCGTCGCGGCGGCGGCCCCGGCGAGCGGGACGTACCCCGCGAGCAGCCAGGAGCCGACGCTCATCGGCGAGGTCACCTTGAACACCCGCAGCATGTTCAGGAACCGCTGGGGTTTGCCGAGGTCGTGGACCAGCCCGACCAGCGACAGGAATCCGGCGACCGCGGCACCGACCTTCGCCGAGCGCTCGAGGCCCGGCCGCCCGGTGGCCTGGGCACCCGCCCCGAGCAGCGATGCGGCACCCGCGAGACCTCCGAGGAAGAGATACCCGGCGATGTCCGGCGCCTCCCAGACCGGGGCGTTGAGGATCGGCTTGTCGTAGTACGAGGTGAAGGTGGCGTCGGGCACCTGCTGGGTCTCGCCACCGCCACCGTGGCCGCGCCGGCCGCGGCGCGGCCGCCCGGCGACCACCCCGGTGACGGCGTCGCGGTCCGGACGGACGTTGCGCAGGCCGTCGCGCGTGACGTCGCCCCCGGGCGTGCCCGGCCCCTGCCGCGCCTGCTCGACCGGCCCGTTCCGGTCGTCGCTTCCGGGCATCAGACCCTCCTTCCCGCGGCGAAGGCCGCGACGGCGGTGCCGACGAGCACCAGCGCGGCGGCTCCCACCCGGCGCCACATGGCCGGCAGGTCCCGCGTCGTCACCACCGGGTCCGGCGGCAGCCCGTAGACCTCGGGCTCGTCGAGCAGCAGGAAGAACGCGCCGTCCCCGCCGACGCCGTCGTGCGGGTCGCGCCCGTACAGTCGCGCGTCCGACACCCCGGCCTCCTGCAGCCGGGCCAGCCGGGCGTCGGCGCGCTCGCGCAGCTCGTCGAGCGGCCCGAACTGGATGGAGTTGGTGGGGCAGTTCTTCGCGCAGGCCGGTTCCTGCCCGACGGTCAGCCGGTCGTAGCACAGCGTGCACTTCCAGGCACGCCCGTCGTCCTTGCGCTGGTCGATGACCCCGTAGGGGCAGGCCGGGATGCAGTAGCCACAACCGTTGCAGATGTCCTCCTGCACCACGACGGTGCCGAACTCGGTACGGAACAGCGAACCGGTGGGGCAGACGTCGAGGCAGGCGGCGTGGGTGCAGTGCTTGCAGACGTCCGACGCCATCAGCCAGCGCAGGTCGCCCGGGTCCCCGGGTGTGGTCGGGGTCATCCCGGCCCGGTCCGGCGGGGTCCCGGAGCCCTGCGCGGCCAGGGCGAGGACGTCGACCCCGTCGTGCAGCACCCCGGGGTCCTGGACGGCCAGGGGTTTGCGCTGCTCGACGAAGGCCACGTGGCGCCACGTGTCGGCGCCGAGCCCCTGGGTGTTGTCCATGGACATGCCGGTGAACACCAGCCCGTCCTCGGGGATGGCGTTCCACTCCTTGCACGCGACCTCGCAGGCCTTGCAGCCGATGCACACCGAGGTGTCGGTGAAGAAGCCCATCCGCGGGGGATGGTCGACGTAGCCGCCCTGGTGGGCGGGGTCGGTGTCGCCCAGCATGGCGCCGGTCAGGTCCGGCTTGCGGCCGATCACGATGTCGACGGGGGCCATGTCAGATCTCCGTCCCGGTCTTCTCGGTGATGCCCGCCCGGCGCTGGTACTCCTTCACCAGCTCCACGCGCGCCGGCCCGCGCGGGCGGCGGCCGGGCCGGATGTCGCACTGCCCGACCTTGACCTCCTGGATGTGGGAGTTCGGGTCGAGCGAGAGGTGGGTGAGGTCGTTGACCGCGTCGCCCGGCGCGAGGCCGCCGTGCCCCCAGTGGTAGGGCAGCCCGACGTGGTGCAGGACCCTGCCGTCGATCGTCAGCGGCGTCATGCGTTCGGTGACCAGCACCCGCGCCTCGATGGCGTTGCGCGCCGTGACGATCGTGGCCCACCCCGCGTGCTCGAGCCCGCGTTCGGCCGCGAGCTCGGGGGAGACCTCGCAGAACATCTCCGGCGCCAGCTCGGACAGGTACGGCTGGTAGCGGCTCATCCCGCCGGCCGTGTGGTGCTCGGCGATCCGGTAGGTGCTCATGGTGTACGGGAACACCTCCGCGCCGGGCTGGCCGCCGCTGGGCTGGAACCGGTCGTTCGGGTGGACCATCGACACGATCTGCCGCACCGGGTTGCGCTGCTGGGAGTACAGCAGGTTGGGCACCGGCGACTCCTGTGGCTCGTAGTGCGCCGGCAGCGGCCCGTCGATGAGCCCCGCCGGCACGAACAGCCACGACTTGCCGTCGGCCTGCATGACGAACGGGTCCACGCCGGACAGGGCCTCGGCCCCGGTCGCGTCCGTGGGCGGCCGGTACCAGGGCGACTTGGCGGCGGTGAAGTCGGCGATGTCATGGCCTGTCCACAGCGCCTTCTCCCCGTCCCACCAGATCAACGCCTTGCGCCGGCTCCAGGGCCTGCCGTCCGGGTCGGCGGACGCGCGGTTGTAGAGGACGCGCCGGTTCGCCGGCCACGCCCAGCCCCACTCCAGCGCCGTGTAGTCCTGCTCCGTCGACGGCTTGCGCCGGGACGCCTGGTTGACCCCGTCGGAGTAGACACCGCAGTAGATCCAGCAGCCGCAGGCGGTCGAGCCGTCGTCGTTGAGCTGCTCGTAGGAGCTCAACGGCCCGCCCTCGGCGTCCCAGCCGTTGATCTCGGCCAGGACGGCCTCCGCGTCGGGCTCCGCGTCGCCCGGGTGCGAGGGCATCGGCCTGGTCGGGTAGTCCCAGGTCAGGTCGAGGATCGGCCGGTCCGCCCGGTCGACGCTGCCGGCCAGCTTCTCCCGGATCTTCCGGCCGAGGTGGTAGACGAACCACAGGTCGCTGCGGGCGTCACCGGACGGTTCGACGGCCTGGTGGTGCCACTGCAGCAGCCGCTGGGTGTTGGTGAAGCTCCCGTCCTTCTCGGTGTGGGCGGCGGCCGGGAGGAAGAAGATCTCGGTGCCGATGTCCTCCGTCCGGAGCTCACCGGTCTCGATCTCCGGCCCGTCCTTCCACCAGGTGGCGGACTCGATGAGCGAGAAGTCCCGCACAACCAGCCACTCGAGGTTGGCCATGCCCAGCCGTTGCATCTTGGCGTTGGCCGAGCCCACGGCCGGGTTCTCGCCCATCAGGAAGTAGCCCTTGCAGTCCCCCGCGAGCTGGGCCATGACGGTCTCGTAGGTGGAATGGCTGCCGGTCAGCCGTGGCAGGTAGTCGAAGCAGAAGTCGTTCTCCGGCGTCGCGGCCGGGCCCCACCACGCCTTGAGCAGGCTGACCATGTAGGCCCGCATCTCCGCCCAGTAGCCCTTGCGGGGGGACTCGCCCTGGATGAACGAGTCCAGGTCCAGGTGCGCGTGCGCGTGCGGCATCGGGATGTAGCCGGGCAGCAGGTTGAACAACGTCGGGATGTCCGTGCTGCCCTGGATCGACGCGTGCCCGCGCAGCGCCACGATGCCGCCGCCCGGACGCCCCATGTTCCCGAGCAGCTGCTGCAGCACCGCCGCCGAGCGGATGTACTGCACCCCGACGGTGTGCTGGGTCCAGCCGACCGAGTAGACGAACGCGCTGGTCCGGTCCCGGCCGGAGTTGTCCGTGAGGTGCTCGCAGACCCGCCGGAAGGTGTCCTGCGGCACCCCGCAGATCTGCTCGACGATCTCCGGGGTGTAGCGGGCGTAGTGCCGCTTGAGGACCTGATAGACGCAGCGCGGGTGCTGCAGCGTGGGGTCGACCTGCGGCTGTCCCGAGATCGCGGCCCCGCCGGACCCGTGCGCCTCACCGCGCCCGGCCTGGCGCACGCTCTTGGTGCTGCGCTTCCTACCGCCCGGCTGGTCCGCGTACTCCTGGTCGCGCTGGCCCGAGGCCGCCTGGACCTCCATGCCCTCGTACTGCCAGGTGTGGAAGTCGTAGGTGCGCTCCTCGGGGTCCAGCCCGGAGAAGACGCCGTCGAGGTCCTCGGTGTCCTGGTAGTCCTCGGTCAGGATCGTGGCCGCGTTCGTGTACGCGACGACGTACTCGCGGAAGTCCTTCTCGTGCTGCAGGACATAGTTGATGATCCCGCCGAGGAAGGCGATGTCCGTGCCGGCCCGCAACGGGACGTGGATGTCCGCCAGTGCGCTGGTCCGGGTGAACCGCGGGTCGACGTGGATCACCGTCGCACCGCGGGCCTTGGCCTCCATCACCCACTGGAACCCGACGGGGTGGCACTCGGCCATGTTCGAGCCCTCGAGCACGATGCAGTCCGAGTTCTGCAGGTCCTGCAGGTAGTCCGTGGCGCCGCCGCGGCCGAAGCTGGTCCCCAGACTGGGGACGGTGGCGGAGTGTCAAATGCGGGCCTGGTTCTCGATCTGGATCGCGCCCAGGGCCGTGAACAGCTTCTTGAGAAGGTAGTTCTCCTCGTTGTCCATCGTCGCGCCGCCGAGGGAGGCCAACCCCATGGTGCGCCGGACGCGGGCGTCGTCCTCCTCCCACTGCCAGCCCTCGCGCCGCGTGGCGATCACCCGGTCGGCGATCATGTCCATCGCGGTGTCGAGGTCGAGCTCCTCCCAGTCGGTGCCGTGCGGGCGCCGGTGGAGGACCTTGTACTCGCGGGCGGAGCCGGTCACCAGCTGCAGCGTGGAGGACCCGCGCGGGCAGAGCCGGCCGCGGCTGATCGGGGAGTCGGGGTCGCCCTCGACCTGCACGACCTCGTCGGCCTTGACGAACACGTTCTGCCCGCAACCCACGGCGCAGAACGGGCAGATGGACTTGACCACCTTGTCCGCCGTGGCCGAGCGGGGGGCGAGGGTGTCGCTGCGGCGGCTCTTGACGGCCGCCGCGCGCCCCAGCGGGTCGCCGCCGGTGAGCTGCCGGTAGACCGGCCATCCCTCGATCCAGGTCTTCACACCCATCCCAGGCCTCCTCGGTCGGGGTCGTCGACGTCCTGTGCGGTCGGGTCGTCCGGACGGGTGGGCGCGAGATTCTTCGCGGCGAGGATCTTCTCCCCGAGCTCGCGGCGTTGTTCGTCGGACATCGCGTCCTCCAGGACGAGGAAGAGCCTCTCCTCGTAGGCCACGTGCTTGCGCAGCAGCAGGACCAGCTTCTCCACCGTGCCGTCGAACTCGTCCGTCCCGGGGTCGAGTCGGCCCAGCGCGGCCAGCGTGTCCTTGCCCTCCTGCTCCTGCTCGAGCGCGTCGTCCGCCCAGCGGTCCCCGCCCGGGAGCGCCTTGCGCACGGCGGGCCAGAAGTACTCCTCCTCGACCGCCTCGTGCTGCGAGAGCCGGAGCGTGATCATGTCCACGATCGACCTGCGCTGCTCCTGGTGGGCCCGGTCACCACCGCTGGTGCGACCGGGGAGCGCCGCCAGCTGCTCCTGCAGGTACTTGACCTGGTTGTGGTCCCGGGTGAGAACGACGAGCACGTCGTGGTCGCCGCTGGAGTCGTCGATCTCGGGGGGTTCGGCGGTGCGCCGCCGCGCCGCCTCCTGCATCTGCGGGTCGGCGGCGGTCCGGGCCTTGATCCAGTCGAGGACGGACCGTTTCGTGGTCGGGTTCTCCGCCCGGATCCCGAGCAGGTGCTGCGCGGTGGGCAGCACGCCGGGCCGTTTCCGCTCCTCCTCGGTGTAGGTCTCGCCGCCGTCGGCCGGCATGCCCGTCCCGATCAGATAGGCCTGGCCGGCGGGAACGCCGAGCCGCGTCCCGATCGTCTCGTAGTCGAGGCCCTGCTCGACCAGGGCGCGGACCTGCTCACGAGTGGGCACGGCCGACTCCTTCCCCTGATGCGGTCGCGGGTGTGCCCGCGGCGCCCGTCCGGCTTCCTTGTTCGCCGCACGCCGCGGCCTCCTCCGCCCGGGCCCAGCCGACGGCGAGGGCGAGGGCGGTCAGGCCGATCGGCAGCATCCCGACGACCATCGCGATCCCGCCCGGCCCGTCGCCGCGGGCGACGAGCCAGACGCCGGGCAGATCGAGCGCGGGCATGGTCGCGAAGAGGTAGACGATGCGGCCGGCCGGCGAGAGCCGCCGGTGGCCGAGGACGGGCGCCCAGAAGAGCACCCCGCCGGCCAGCAGCAGGATCGGGGCGATCCCGGTGAGCGCGGGCAGCAGGGTCACCGCGGCGTGGAGCAGCACGAACGCCGGTGCCGCGACGGGTGCGGGGAGCGTGGGCGGCTCGACGCCCAAGGCGCGCAGCAACAGGAGCAGCAGCGGGGCGAGCACGGAGACCAGCAGCCCGTCCGTGGCCATCTGCGCCACGTGCGCGAGGGGGGTCATCGCGGCCTCCGGCGGAGCACGTCGACGAGCACCCGTCCGGCGGCCGGAACCGTCGTGAGGAGCACCAGCGCCCGGCTGCGGCGCCGCCGGGGCGCGACCGGCGGCGCGGGATCGGAGTCGTCGGGGAGGGCACGCGCGGGGTGGCCGGCCGGGACCGGGACGGCCTCACCCGTGGTGGTGCCGTCGTACCGCTGCGGGCGGGGGTCCGGGGCGGGCGGCATGCCGTCGAGCGCGGCCGGCTCCGGCCGGGTGCCGGCGGGAACGCGCTCGCCGCGCACGAGGATCGCCGCCGCCACCAGCGGGTAGAGCGCGACGAGCAACCAGAGCCGGCCGTAGGCCAGCGCGAGGCCGGCGAGGGTGAGCCCGAGGGCCGTGAGCACCGCGGCCGTGCTGCGCACCGGCATCCGGACGGTGGTGCCCACGCCCCGGCGGGCGCGCAGGGCGAGCACGACCGCGAGCCCGAACCCCGAGACCAGCAGCAGGTCGAACAGCCAGAGCAGCATCGAGATCGGCTGGGGCCGGAACCCGAGCATGAGTCCGGCGAGGACGCCGTTGCCGGCGACCCAGGCACCGACGACGAGATGGCCCGTGCGCAGCTCGCCGAGGTGTGCGGGCGGCAGCACGGCCCGCTGCACCGGGTCGGGCGGGGCCGGACCGGTCGCCGGGGCGGGCGGTGTGGTGTGCGGGGTGCCCGTCATGCCCTGCCCTCCCCGGCACGGAGGTCGAGCAGGGGCGCGTAGCTGTGGATCGGCGGCACGGGGTGCGCCGGGTCGAAGTTCTGCGGGGGCGGCGGCGACGAGGTGGCCCATTCCAGCGTGAAGCCGCCCCACGGGTCGTCGGGCGCCCGTCGCGGCCGGACGATCGACACGACGACGTCGACCACGAACAGCACGGTGCCGATCGCGAGCAGCCCGGAGCCGAGGGTGGCGATCAGGTTGGCGGTCCCGAAGCCGTCCTGCGGCAGGTAGCTCGCGATGCGGCGGGGCATGCCGTGCAGCCCCAGCCAGAACATCGGCAGGAAGGTGGCGTTCGTGCCGACCAGCCAGAACCAGAAGTGCGCCTTGGCGATCCGTTCGCGCAGCAGCAGGCCGGTGGCCTTGGGGAACCAGTAGTAGAACCCGGCGAAGAAGCCGAAGAGGCTGCCGGCGGCGAGCGTGTAGTGCCAGTGCCCCACGATGAAGTACGAGTCCGTGACCTGGTAGTCCACCGCCGGCGTGGCGATCATGATGCCAGTGAGGCCGCCGATCAGGAACTGCGGCACGAAGGCCACGGCGAACAGCATCGGGGTGGGGAAGCGCAGGCGCCCGCCGAGCAGCGTGGCGAGGAAGCCGAAGTACTCGAGCCCGGCCGGGACGAGCAGCAGGATCGAGGTCAGCGAGTAGTAGTCGTTCTCCGCCTGGCCGGTGCTGAACATGTGGTGGCCCCACACGCTCATCGACAGCGCCGCGAAGGCCAGCAGTGACACGACCGTGATCTTGTAGCCGAAGTACCGGCGGCCCCCGAACACGGCGAGCACCTCGGCCACCGCGCCGACGAACGGGAAGAACATCACGTAGACGACGGGGTGCCCGAAGAACCAGAAGACGTGCTGGTAGCCGATGTTCCAGGTGTTGTCGCTGAAGATCGCCGGGTTGACCCGGCCCGCCGCGAGGATGCCCATCGCCACCAGCAGCGACGGGAACGCCCCGATCACCATGAGGTTGGTGGCGACGACCGACCAGGAGAACACCGGCATGCGCAGCAGCGTCATCCCCCGGGTGCGCTTGACCAGGGCCGTCCACAGCACCGTCGCGGCCATCAGCAGCATGCCCGTCCCGGCGAGCGCCACGCCGGCGATCCACAGGTCCACCCCCGGCCCCGGTGTGAAGCGGGTGCCGGCGAGCGGCGGGTAGGCGTACCAGCCGTGGTCGGCCGCCCCGCTCGAGGTGGCGAACCCGGAGAGCATGGTGACGGCGCCGCCGAGGTAGAGCCAGTAGCCCAGCATCGTGGTGCGCGGGGCGGCGACGTTCGGCGCGCCGATCTGCAGCGGTACGAGGTAGAGGCCCAGTCCGATCGCGAACGGGGTCATGACCAGGTAGATCATCCCCGAGCCGTGCATCGTGAAGAACTGGTTGTAGCGGTCCGGGGACAGCACGTCCAGCTGCGGCTGGGCGAGCTGGGCGCGCATCGTCAGCGCGAGCCCGCCGATGGAGATCATCAGCACCACCGCGGTGCCCAGGGTCAGCAGCCCGATCCGCTTGTGGTCGGTGCTCGTGACCCACGCCAGGACGGTGGTGCGGGCCCGGTGCGGCGCCGGCCGGGGCTCCTCGACGGTGGCCCGGGGCTCGGTGGCGGTCACGTGGCCGCTCCGGCCGGCAGCGCCCCGGTCTGCACGAAGGCCTGGTACTGGGCGGGCGGGACCGCGCGGACGTAGAAGTCCATGTCCTTGTGGTAGGTGCCGCAGTACTCCGAGCAGCGGCCGAGCCACTGTCCGGTCTCGGGGAAGGTCATCAGCAGGGTGTTGACGTGGTCGGGGTAGGCGTCGCGCTTCACCGCCAGGTCGGGGACCCAGAAGGCGTGGACGACGTCGCGGGAGGTCAGCGCGAACTCGACCGGCACGCCCTGCGGCACGACGATCACCGGGCGGGCGGCCGGCGTGGCGCAGGAGCCGCTGACGGTCGTGGTGGAGCCCGGGTAGGCCGCGCTCCAGCACCACTGGAAGGCCGTGACGTCGACGCGCACCGGCTGTCGTCCCGGCGCCAGGCCGGTCTGGTGGGCCACCGCGAGGGTGTCGCCGTAGTCGAGCCTGTGGTTGTTCGACAGGCTCAGCCACACCAGGAACGCGGCCGCCCCGCCCAGGAACACCGCGAAGGTGATCTCGAGGGGGTTGTGCTCGGCGGCGGCGAAGGGCAGCTTGTCCCGCCGCCGGGCGCGGTTGAGCACCAGGGCACCGAGCAGCAGGCCCGTCACCAGCACGAAGACCCCGGCGGCGATCCACACCTGCAGCCCGAAGACCTGGTCGAACACTCCGCGGTAGTCCACCGAGCGCCACTCCCGTCGTCGCGTCCGTTCCCCGACCCGTCGCGCCGCCGCGCTGGTACCCGACACCTCCGCGTCCAAACAGGCCGTTCCCGGCCGATCCGCCTCCCGGGGATCACCGCCGTCGTGGCGAAGGTCTACCCGGGGTCCGGCGGTCCGGCGCGCCGGGATCCGCGTTCGCAAGGTGACCGGAAGATTCGCCCCCGGCGACCTGCCGATCACCTTGCGCCGAGCTTGCGATCCACGTCCTCCGGTCGCGAGGCGGCCGGGCGCGCCCCACGCTTCCCCGGCGGGACCACGGGGTGCGTTTGGACCGGGGGCCCCGGGTACGGGCGGCTGACGCGGCCGGTTGCGGGCGGGGTCGACGGGCGGGAGGCGGCGGGTGGGGCTGGTGGCGCGGAGCCTGGCGCGCGGGACCGCGAACGCCTTCGACCGGCGGTTCAAGGCCGCCGGAGCGGTCCGGCGGCAGGCCTCGCACGTGTTCCCGAAGCACCACTCGTTCTTCTGGGGCGAGTTCGCGCTCTACTCGTTCGCGGTGCTGGTGCTGTCCGGCGTGTACCTGGCGTTGTTCTTCGTGCCGGACACCACCGAGGTCGTCTACCGCGGACCGTTCGAGCCCGCGCAGGGGCTGTACATGTCGCGGGCCTACGAGTCCGTGCTCGCCCTGTCGTTCGAGGTCCGGGCCGGGTTGTTCGTCCGGCAGCTGCACCACTGGGCCGCGCTGGTCTTCGTCGCGGCGATGATCCTGCACATGGCCCGGAACTACTTCACCGGGGCGTTCCGCCGGCCGCGGGAGCTGACCTGGCTCGGCGGGGTGGCGCTGCTGGCGCTGGGGATCTTCGAGGGCTACCTCGGCTACTCCATGCTCGACGACCTGCTCTCCGGGCTGGGTGTGCGGATCTTCTCCGGCCTGCTGCTGTCCGTGCCGCTCGTGGGCACCTGGCTCCACTGGCTGGTGTTCGGCGGCGAGTTCTTCGGCGACATCTGGATCTCCCGCTTCTTCGTCGCGCACGTCTTCCTGGTCCCCGGGCTGCTGATCGCGCTGATCGGGATGCACGTCGGGCTGGTCTGGTTCCAGAAGCACACCCAGTTCCCGGGGCCGGGCGCCCGCGAGGACACCGTGGTGGGGGAGCGGGCGATGCCCGGGTTCGCCAGCAACACCGTCGCCAACGGGGTGTGCGTGTTGGCGGTGCTGGGGCTGATGGCCGGGATCTTCCAGATCAACCCGGTGTTCCTGTGGGGCCCGTACGTCCCGTCGCAGGTCTCGACCTACATCCAGCCCGACTTCTACGCCGGCTTCCTCATCGGCGGCCTGCGGTTGTGGCCGCGGTGGGAGATCCACCTGGGCGCCTACACCGTGCCGGCGCCGTTCTGGGTCGGCCTCGTCCTCCCGCTGGTCATGTTCGCCCTGCTCGCCGCCTACCCCTTCCTGGAACGGTTCTCCACCGGCGACCGGGCCGCGCACCAGGTGCTCCAACGGCCGCGGGACAACCCGACCCGCACCGGTATCGGGGCGATGGGCCTGGTCTTCTGGGGGATCCTCTTCCTCTCCGGCGCGACCGACGTGCTGGCCGCGTCCTTCGACGTCCCGTTCGAGCTGCTGGTGTGGGCCGGCCGGATCGGACTGCTGGTGCTGCCGCCGCTGGCCTACGTGGTGGTCCGGCGGATCTGCGTGGGCCTGCAGCGCGCGGACCGGGACGTCCTCGAGCGCGGGGTCCGCACCGGCGTCCTGCAGGCGCGGCCCGACGGCGTCTACGTCGAGGTCCGCCGGCCCCCCGGCGGGGCGGACCGGCAGGGCAGGCCGATCCCGCTGGAGTACGGCGGAGCCCGGGTGGACCACCGGCCCGCCACCTCGCCGGAGCCCGTCGGGGAGGAGCCGCGATGACCCGTCGTCTCCGGCACGGGCTGCTCGTCCTTGCGGCCCTGGTCGCCCTCGGCGGGGCGTACGCCCTGCTCGTCCCCGCCCCGCAGACGGCCGGCGCGCAGCCCGGGCAGGCGCAGATCGACCAGGGCCGGGCGCTGTACGAGCGGGCCTGCATCAGCTGCCACGGCGCGAACCTGCAGGGCGCGCCGGGGCGGGGGCCGGGACTCGTCGGGGTCGGCGACGCCGCCGTCTACTTCCAGGTCTCCACCGGGCGGATGCCGCTGGCGCGCGCCGAGGACCGCGGCTACCGCAAGGTCCCCGCGCCCGAGTTCGATCCCGACACCGACCAGGGCCGGGCGAACCTGGCCGCGCTGGGCGCCTACATCGAGGCCACCGGCGGCGGGCCGGAGGTCCCCGCCGAGACCGGGCCCGAGCTGATCGGCTCCGACGTGGCACACGGCGGCGAGCTCTACCGGCTCAACTGCGCCTCCTGCCACCAGTTCACCGGGCGCGGCGGCATCCTCGGCGCCGGCCGCTACCCACCCCGGCTCGACGTCGCGACCCCGGAGCAGATGTACACCGCGATGCTGAGCGGCCCCATGGCCATGCCGGTGTTCGGCGACAAGCAGCTCACGCCCGAGGAGAAGAAGGACATCATCGCGTACGTGCTGTCGGTCCGCGGCCGGAACCAGGCTCCCGGCGGGTTCACGCTCGGCGAGCTCGGTCCGACCACCGAGGGGCTGGTGGCGTTCGTCGTCGGCCTGGTCGCGCTGATCGGGGTCGCGGCGTGGATCGGGGCCCGCTCGTGAGCGGCCCGCGCGAGCCCACCGGCCCGGAGCTGGAGCGGATGAGCCGGGGCGCGCTGGTCGACCTCGGCCACGAGCTCGACAGCGTGCGAATCGTGGCCCAGGAGCCGCCCCGGCGGCCGGGCGACGTCCGCGGCGAGCGGCGCGCCCGGCGCCGCGTCACCCTGCTGCTGGTGCTCTCGCTGCTGTGTGCGGCGGCCTTCGCCTGGGCCTACCTGTTCTGGCCCACCGGCTACGTCCCGCCGGGGGCGCCGGGGCACACCGCCAACCTGCTCTACACCCCGCTGCTCGGGGTGACCTTCTTCGGCGCGGTGGGCGCCCTGGGCGCGGCGATGATCCTCTACGTGCGGAGCTTCTACCCGGACGAGGTCGCCGTGCAGCACCTCGAGAAGGGCCCCTCGGCCGAGCGCGACCGGTTCACCGCGGGCGCGACCCTGGCGGAGGCCGGGGAGCACACCGGGTTCGGCCGGCGCACCATGATCCGTCGGCTCGGGCTGACCGGGCTCGGGGCGGTCGGGATCCTCGGCGGCCTGGTGGCGATCGGCGGGCTGGTCCGCAACCCGTGGCGGCAGCGCGGCGACGCACCGTTGTGGACGACGGGCTGGAAGCCGGTGGGCGACGAGCCGGTCTTCCTGCGCATCGCCACCGGGGACCCGAAGGACATCACGAAGGTCCGGCCCGAGGACCTGGAGCCGGACGGCATGATCACCGTGGTGCCGTTCCGGGAGAGCGAGCGCGACGACCCCGAGAAGGTGCACGACGCCGAGATGGCGCCGGACAACCCGGTGATGCTCGTCCGGCTGCCGCCGGGCACGCCGGTCGCGAACCCGCCGGGGCGGGAGGACCTCCACCACGGCGACTACTACGCCTTCTCCAAGATCTGCACGCACCTCGGCTGCCCGGCCTCCCTGTACGACAGCCAGCAGCAGATCTTCCTCTGCCCCTGTCACCAGTCCGAGTTCAAGATCACCGAAGGGGCCCGCCCGATCTTCGGTCCCGCCGCTCGGCGCCTGCCGCAGTTGCCGATCACCGTCGACGCCGACGGGTTCCTCGTCGCCCGCGGCGACTTCCCCGACCCCGTCGGGCCGAGCTTCTGGGAGATCCGCCGCGGACAACACTGACTCCCGCCGCACGGGATCGGGGCCCGGCGGGCTCGCCGTGCCGTTCACCGTCACCGAGGCCCACGAACCCGACGAGCCGGGGCCGGGCGGCACGCCCGCCGCCCGACCCGATGCCGGCTCCTGGGCCGGGGACGTCCGCTTCGGGCCGATCGGGCTGTCCCTCGACCACGGCGTCGAGCCGCGGGGAACGGCGCCCGGACGTGGCTGACGGTCGACGGGCCCTGGCCGGTCCTCGCCCTCTACCTGCTGCCGGCGCGGATCTCGCCGGAGATGCTCGTCCGGCGCCGGACCCGACCCGCGAGCCGGCCCACGGCCCGGGCCGCACCGGCGCCTGCCGCGGCGAGGGCCGCCCGGTTGCGGACGAGACTCCGCCCGCCCTTCACCGCCAGCGCGCCCGCGGCCACCCAGGGCCCCGCGACCACCACGGGATCGAGCCACTGGTGCGCGAGGTCGGCGCGGCCGCGGCCGAACCGCGAGCGGACGGGGTGCCGGGAGAACTCGCCGAGCACGCCCGTCTCGGTCACCGGGTTGTCCGGGCGCAGGGTGGCGAAGGAGCGCACGTGGTTCTCCCCCGCGTCGATCCGGTCGCCGAGCATCAGCAGCAGCCAGTGCGCCGCCCGGCCCTCGCTGTAGCGGTAGGCCAGGCCCCGTACGGCCCCCGAGAGCCCGCGGCGCGGGCAGGTGGTCCCGTAGACGGGCGTGAGGAACTGGTGCTCGACGGACCGCTCGCGGCGGTCGTCGTCGGGCTGCCGGTCGGGGAAGCGCCAGTGCGCGCCGCTCAGGTCCGTGCGGAACTCCAGCTTGGGATCCGAGGGCCGGTCCTTCGGGTCGAGGTCGGCGCCCCAACCCGGGATGCGGGCCCGCAGCTCGTCGAGGGACTCCTTCAGCGGCGGCTTGTCCGGTGTGTAGGTCATCGGGGTCTCCTCCCTCAGGCCGCGCTCGGCAGGACCAGGGTCTTGATGCAGTCGTCGAGCTTCGTCGAGAACATGTGGTAGGCCTCCGCGATGTGCTCGAGCGGCACCCGGTGGGTGACGATGTCGGCGGGCTTGATGTAGCCCTGCCGGACGTGCTCGAACAGCCGGGGCCACTGCCGCTTCACCGGGCACTGGTTCATCCGCAGCGTGAGGCCCTTGTTCATGGCGTCGCCGAACTTGACCGCGCTGAACAGCGGCCCGTAGGCGCCCACGACCGAGATCGTGCCGCCCTTGCGCACCGAGTCGATGGCCCAGTTCAGGGCCACGGGCGAGCCGCCCTGCAGCTTGAGCTTGGCCGTCGTGACGTGCTGCAGGAAGTTGCCGTCGGCCTCCGCCCCCACGGCGTCGACGACCACGTCCGCGCCGAGGAACCCGGTGTCGCGCTTGAGGTGCAGCACGACGTCGCCGACCTCGGTGAAGTTGAGCGTCTCGGCGTGGGCGAAGGTGCGGGCCTTCTCCAGCCGGTAGTCGAGGTGGTCGACCACGATGACCCGCCCCGCGCCCATCAGCCAGGAGGACAGCGCGGCGTAGAGCCCGACCGGGCCGGCCCCGAACACGACCACCACATCGCCCTCGGCGATGTCCCCGAGCTGCGCGCCGAAGTAGCCGGTGGCCAGCGCGTCGGTGAGCAGGACGGCGTCGTCGTCGTCCATCCAGTCGGGGATCTTCGCCGGCCCGACGTCCGCCAGCGGCACCCGCACGAACTCGGCCTGCCCGCCGTCGTAACCACCGCAGGTGTGCGAGTAGCCGTAGATCCCGCCGACCGCGGTGGCGTTCGGGTTCACGTTGTGGCAGTTGGAGTACAGCCCGCGCGCGCAGTACCAGCAGGAGCCGCAGAAGATGTTGAACGGCACCATGACCCGGTCGCCGACCTGCACGTTCTGCACGGTCGGGCCGACCTCGTCGACGACGCCCACGAACTCGTGGCCGAAGGTGTGGCCGATCCGCGTGTCCGGCATGAGCCCGTGGTAGAGGTGCAGGTCCGAGCCGCAGATCGCCGCCCGGGTCACCCGCACGATCGCGTCGTTCGGGTGCTCGATCCGCGGTCTGTCCTTCTCCTCCACCCGGATCTTGTAGGGCCCCCGGTAGACCATCGCGCGCATCGCCGCCTCCTCTGCCGGCCGGCAGCGTCTCTCCCGCCCCCGGTCGGGGGGCTCGGCCGGCCACGGCGGGTGCTACCCGCGACGGGAGGAGTCATCCCCGTCCGGCCGCCCGGACCCGGACTCAGTTGAGCCGGCGGGTGTCGGCGGGCAGGCCGCCGCCGGCGTAGACGTCCTCGGCCAGCTTCGCCAGCGCGGTCAGCGCGGCGTTCTGGCTCCACGGGCCGTAGGAGACCCGCGCGACGCCGAGCTCCTGCGCGGTGGCGAGGGGGATCGAGCCGGGCATGCCGATGAGGTTGACCTTGCGCTCGCCGAGCGCCTCGACCAGGCGGCCGACGGCGGTCTCGTCGAGCTTGCCCGGCACGAAGAAGGTGGTCGCCCCGGCGTCGAGGTAGGCGCGGCCGCGCTCGATCGTGTCGGCCAGGACCTCCTCCGGGTCCCGGTCGCCGGCCTTGAGGAACGCGTCCGTGCGGGCGTTGAGGACGAACGGCACGCCGGCCTTCTCGCCGGCGGCGACCGCGGCCTCGACCGCCTCGACCGCGTCCGCGAGCGGCTTCATCTGGTCCTCGAGGTTCGCGCCCACGATGCCCACGTCGATCGCGCGGGCGATCGTGCCGCCCGGGTCGCCGTAGCCGGCCTCGAGGTCGGCGGTCACCGGGAGGTCGCCCGCGACCCGGGCGATCAGCCCGACCGCGGCGATCATCTCGTCGCGCGGGATGTTCTCGCCGTCCTCGTAGCCGCGGGAGGCGGCGATGCCGTGGCTGGCGGTGGCCAGGGCCTTGGTGCCGGGAGTGTGCGCCACGACCTCGGCGGTGATCGCGTCCCACACGTTGACGAGGAGCAGGAGCTCGGGCGCCTCGTGCAGTCGGCGCAGCGTGGTGGCCTTCTCGACGATGCTGGTCATGATCGGACCGTAGCCATCACGGAGGCCTCCGGCCCGCGGGCCACGGGTTCGGTCGGGACGGTGCCGACATGAGTGGGCTCGGCCGGCGTGCCCTCCGGCCGAGCCCACGCGGCACCGGTCCGGGGTCGGGTCCCGACTTCGATCCGATCACCGGCCGGGCGTCCCCCTCCCACCGCCGCGGTCACCGAGCCTGGCCCAGACCTGGAACGGGTTCTAGGGACTTAAGTCCTGAGCGAGGGGCTCGCGGCGGGGACCGCCGTGAGCCGCAGTGCCAGGGCGAACGCGGCGGCGTCGCCGAGCCCGGCGCCCTCGGCGAGCGCCGCGTCGAGGCGGGGCCCGAGCGCGGCGCGGGCCGCGATCTCCACCCGCTGCTCCCGCTCCAGGTCCGGGCCGAACGCGGGAGTGGCCCGCGGGCTGGCCCGCAGCGCCCCGAGCAGGGTGGCGGCCTCGCCGTGCCGGCCGAGCCCGGAGAGCGCCTCGACCAGCGCGCGGACCGCCACCCAGGTGTGGTTCCAGGATCCCGAGCGGTGCCAGTGCTCCAGCAGCGGCCGCAGCTCCGCGAGCGGCGCGCCGCCGTGCCGCACCGCCGAGGTCAGCAGGGTGTGCCGGGCGATCCCGGCGACGAAGGCGGAGTCGGCCTCCTCGGCCAGCGCCACGGCGGCGCGCAGGTGCGCTGCCGCGTCGGGGTCGCCGCGCTCGGTCCGGTGCTCGCCCCGGGCGTACTCGGCCCAGGCGCGCACGGTCGAGGAACCGGCACGCTCGGCGACCTCGACGATCTCGGCCTCCCGGGCCACCGTGTCGGTGGTCGTGTCACCGGCGTAGGTGAGGCAGAACAGCCGGTCGATCAATGCCGCGACCAGCACCTCGTCGTCGCGGCCCTCGGCAGGTCCCCCGAGCAACGCGTCCCTGGCCGCCTCGGCCGCCGCGCCGGCCGCGGCGATCCGGCCGGCGAAGAGGTGGACGTTGGACCGCACGTCGTGGCCGTAGGCGGGGAAACCGAGCGCGACCAGCGCGTCGGCGCGGGCGGCGGCGAGGTCGAGGTCGGCGCGCTGCCAGCACACGGACGCCAGGAAGTAGAGGGTGCGGGCGGCCGCGGGGGAGAGCCGTCGGACGGCGACCCGGCCGTCCGCGCCGACGACTTCCGCCGTGCGCAGCGCCTCCTCCGCCGGCTCCACCAGATCGACCCGGCACCGCAGGTAGCCGAGCTCGGCGAACAGTCCGGCGAGGCGCAGCAGGTCGTCGTGGGGCCCGTTCTCCAGGAGCCAGGCGTGCGCGCGCCGCAGGTCGGCGAGGTGGGCGTCGAAGCGGCGCACCGCGGCGGGCTCGCCGCGCCCGCGCCGTGCGCGGCTCAGCTCCGCCGCCAGGCCGGCGGCCCAGGCGGCGTGCCGGGCCCGCAGCACGGGCCCCTCGCCTCGCTCGGCGATCCGGCTGCGGCCGAAGGCGCGCAGAGTGTCCAGCATCGTGAACCGCGACCCCCGCCGGACGACGAGCGAGCGCTCCACGAGGTCCGGCAGCGCCGCCGCGTCCCCGCACACGGCCGCGACCGCCGCGGGCTCGACCGGCCCGGCGAACACGGCCATCCGGTCGAAGAGGGTGCGCTGCCGCTCGTCGAGCAGGCCGTGGGACCAGGCGACGACGTCGCGCAGCGACCGGTGCCGGGCGGCGGCCGTCCGCCGGCCGCCCCGCAGCACGTCGAGCGGCCAGGCGAGGGCCTCCACGAGCCCGGCCAGCCCCAGCGGCAGGGCGCGCGCGGCGGCGAGCTCCAGGGCGAGGGGCAGCCCGTCCAGCCGGGCGCAGACCTCGTCGACGAGCGCCCCGTCGACCCCGTCGAGCGGCGCGGCGGGGTCCCCGGCGCGGATGCGGTCGGCCAGGAGCCGCGCGGCGTCGGCCGGGCCGAGCGGCGCCACCGGAAGGCACTGCTCGGCGTCGATCCGCAGGGCCTCCCGGCCGGTGGCCAGCACGTCCACCCCGGGCGCGCCGGCCACCACGGCCTCCGCCAGGGTCGCGGTCCGCTCCACGACGTGCTCGCAGTTGTCGAGCACCAGCAGCAGCCGCTGCGGCGCCAGCACCTCCACGATCCGCTCCCGCAGCGCGCCCGGCTCGGCATCGGTGATCCGCAGCCGCCCGGCCAGGGCGGGCTCGACGTCGCCCGGACCGCCGTCGCCGAGCTCCGCGAGCAGGACACCGTCGGGGTACCGCGTGGCGACCTCCGCGGCCACGTGCCGGGCCAGCCGCGTCTTGCCGACGCCGCCGGGCCCGGTCAGCGTGACCAGCCGGGACTTGCCGAGCAGCGCGACGGCCAGGGCGAGCTCGGGACCCCGGCCGACGAACGAGTTGGCGGGTGGGGGAGGGGCGACCCGGCCGGGCGCGGCACGCGGGACCGGCGCCGGGGGAGGTGACAGCTCCTGCCGCAGGACGCGTCCCTCCAGCTCGCGCAGCTCGGGCGACGGGTCCAGGCCGAGCTCCTCGGCCAGCCGGGTGCGCAGGGCGGCGTAGGCGTCCAGGGCCTCGGCCTGGCGTCCCGCGGCCACGAGCGCCCGCATCAGCACCCCGACCGCCCGCTCGCGCAGCGGCTCGGCGCGCACCAGCGGTTCCAGGGCGGCGACGGCGTCGGCGGGCCGGCCCGCGTCGAGCAGCGCCGCCGCCCGCTCCTCGACAGCGTGCCGGTGCAGCTCGTCGAGCCGCGCCACCTCGGGCTCGACGGCCGGGTGGTCGAGGTCGACGAAGGGGCGGCCGCGCCACAGGGCCAGGGCGGCGTCGAGCACGGCGAGCCTGGCCGGCGGGCCGTCGCCGTCCGTCGTCCCGACCCTGTTCGCGGCCGTGTCCCCGGGTGCGGCGAGTCGGTCGAGGAGGTCGGTGAAGGCGGCGGCGTCGACCGCGGTCCGGTCCGCGCGCAGCCGGTAGCCGCGCGGGGTCGTCTCGACGGCGAGCGCGGGCGGCAGCAACCGGCGCAGCCGCGCCACGTTGGTCTGCACGGCACCGACCGGGTCCGCCGGCGGGGTCGCGCCCCAGACCAGCTCGGCGAGCAGGTCCACGGGCACGGGCTCGTCGAGGCGCAACGCCAGGGCGGCGAGCAGCCGGCGCTGCCGCGCCGACCCCACCGCGACCGTGCCGTCGCCGAGGGCGAGCGGCCCGAGCACCCGGAGGACCGCCATCGCGGCATCGTGGCGGACCCGCACGGGCGGCGGCAGTGCCTTTCGTCCCCTTCGCCGGAACTCCGCGCGAGGTGCCGACAGCGGACAGACAGGGGGGCGACAGCGCGCCCGTCCACCGTCGGCAGCGAGACAAGGGGAGGACCCATGACCAGCGCCGTCACCACCGCCGCCACCGCCGTCACCACCGAGTCGCTCACCGACCGGCTCTTCGGGGCCGTGCTCGCCACGATGGACCTGCACGCCGTGTCGGTGGGCGACCGGCTCGGCTACTACCGCGCCCTGGCCGACGGGGCTCCGCTCACCCCGGCCGAGCTGGCCGGGCGCACCGGCACCGCCGAGCGCTACACCCGCGAGTGGTGCGAGCAGCAGGCCGTGACCGGGATCCTGACCGCCGACGCCGAGTCCGACGGGACCGCCCGCCGCTACGCGTTGCCGGGGGAGCACCGGGCCGCGCTGGTCGAGGTCCTGTCCCTCGACCACGTCGTCCCGCTCGCCCGGTTCGTGATGGGCTGCATCACGCAGAGCGACCTGCTCGCGGAGGCCTTCCGCACCGGAGGCGGGGTGTCGTGGGGGCAGCACGGCGCGGACGTGCGCGAGGCCCAGGCCGCCGCGAACCGGCCGATGTTCCTCGGCCCGCTCGCCCGGGAGTACCTGCCCTCGGTCCCCGACGTGGACGCCGCGCTGCGCGCCGGGGCCCGGGTCGCCGACGTCGGCTGCGGGCACGGCTGGTCGGCCGTCGGGATCGCCCTGGCCTACCCCGAGGTGACGGTCGACGGCTTCGACCTCGACATGCCGTCGATCGAGGCCGCCCGGCGCAACGCCCGCGAGGCCGGTGTGGCCGACCGGGTCCGGTTCCACCCGGCCGACGCGGGGACGGCCGAGGGCACCTACGACGTCGTGTTCGCCTTCGAGTGCATCCACGACCTGCCCGACCCCGTCGCGGTGCTGCGCGCGATGCACGGGCTCGGCGGGACCGTCGTCGTGATGGACGAGCGGGTGGCCGAGACCTTCGCCGCGCCCGGCGGCGAGATCGAACGGCTGATGTACGGCTACAGCCTGCTCTGCTGCCTGGCCGACGGGCTGGCCCACGAGCACTCGGCCGGCACCGGCACCGTGATGCGGCCGGACACCCTGCGCGGCTACGCGCGCGAGGCGGGGTTCGCGGACCTGGAGATCCTCGGCATCGAGGACGACTTCTTCCGCTTCTACCGCCTGGTGCGCTGATCCGGGCGGCCGCGGGGCAAGCCCGCGGCCGCCTTTCTCAGGTCAGGCTGCCCGCGCTCTGGAGGTCGGCCGGGGCCGACGACAGGGCCTCGGTCAGGAGTGCGACGAGGGCCGCGTGCTGCACGTCGGCCGAGGAGCCGACCTCCTCGTCCGAGCCGTCGAGGGCCTGGGCGGCGAGACCGGCCTTGCCGTCGATCAGCTCGGCGATCCGGGCGTCGACGGTCTGGGCGGCGATGATCCGCCATGCCGTGACGGGCTCGGTCTGGCCGATGCGGTGGCTGCGGTCGATCGCCTGGGTCTGCTCGGCGGCGGTCCAGGACAGCTCGGCCAGCACGATGTTGGACGCGACCTGCAGGTTGAGGCCGACCCCCGCCGCCGTCAGCG
The DNA here is from genome assembly GCF_021283305.1 of Pseudonocardia kujensis. Classification (GTDB taxonomy): domain Bacteria; phylum Actinomycetota; class Actinomycetes; order Mycobacteriales; family Pseudonocardiaceae; genus Pseudonocardia; species Pseudonocardia kujensis. The sequence continues at coordinate 22,349 of NZ_JAJSOK010000060.1, read as the reverse complement.
AACAGACCGCGACGGCCACCCCCGGGTCCTCGACGAAGGCGTCGATGTTGCGCTGCCGCACGCTCGGCGTCTGGTCGCCGCGGATCGAGGAGAACCGCACGCCCTGCCGGGCGAAGGTCTCCTCGGCGGCGTCCATGACGTCGACGTGCTTGGCGAAGAAGACCACCTTGCCCGCGCTGCGGGCGAGCTGGGCCGCGTAGTCCGCGGCGAGCGTGGCCTTGGCCTGTCCGATGCGTCGCATCATGGTGAAGACGTTGTCGCCGGACTTCGCCTCGGCGGCGTCCTTCTGCTCCCACCGCGCCACCTGGCCGACCAGCTCGTGGTCGATGCCGTCGGGAGAGGAGACGACGGCGCCGGACCGACGGGTGGCCAGAGCGTCCTCGTAGCGGGCCACCAGGCGACGGGCGAGGTCGCGCTCCGCGGCCCGGATCGAGCGGCCCGCGGCCCCGTCGAGCTCGACGGGCAGGTCGGCGATGCGCCGCGCCGGGATGTCGGCGGCCACGTCGACCTTGCGGCGCCGGACGATCCCGCGGTCCACCACGGCCCGCCGCGCGGCCGGGTAGAAGCCCGGGTCGGCGGGGGTGAGGCCGGTGGCGGTGAGGGCGTCCATCAGCTCGGCGCGCGGCTTCGCGTCGTCGATCCAGCCGAGGAACTGCCAGATGGCGAGGAAGTCCTCGATGTCGTTGATCAGCGGCGTGCCGGTGAGGGCCATCATCAGCGGGCGCGGGGTGCGCGCGCGGATCCGGTCCGCGATCTCCAGGACGTGCTGCGAGCGCTGGGAGGACTTGTTCTTGATGAAGTGCGCCTCGTCCACGACCATGCCGCGGAAGCCGAACTCGCCGAGCCAGCCCGCGTGCCGGTCGAGCACCTCGTAGTTGACCACGACGATGTCGGCGAAGCCGTCGACCGAGTCGCCGTTGCCCTGGACGGCGGTCGCGGGGTGGCGAGGCGTCCACAGACCGGCCTCGCGGACCCAGTTCGTCTTGACGACGTTCGGCACGACGACGAGCAGCGGGAAGGCGTCGGCCGCCTCTGCGGCCAGCAGCGCCTGCGCGGTCTTGCCCAGGCCGGGCTCGTCGGCGAGCAGGAAGGTCCGGTGGCCCGCCGCGGCCGCGGCGACCAGCCGGGCCTGGTGCGGCATGAGCTCGCGACCGCCCGGTGCCTTGCGCGACGCCGGTGCCGGCAGCTCCATGCAGGCCGTGGCGCCGTTGCTCGCGCGCTCGAACGACCGCAGCAGCGGGCCGAGCAGCTCCCAGCCGGCCAACGGCGTGGGCCGCGGCCCGCTCGGCCGGGCTGCGGAGAAGTCCGGAGCGAGGAAGGGGTTCGCCAGCTGCCGCGACACGACGGACTGCGGCACCACGCGGGGCTTGACGGGCGCGGCCGGCTCCTCGGCGGCAGGAACCTCCGGCTCCGGCTCGGGCGCGGGTTCGATACCCGCCCGCTGCAGCACCGTGCGGGTGAGGGACCGGGCCTCGTCGGTGACGACGGCGTCCTCGTCGAGGAGCGCGAGGAGGGTCGGCTCCCGGACGGCGCTCATGGCGAGGGCCTTCGCGACGCCGTCGAGCCGCTTGAGCTGCTCGGTCCGGCGCCGCTCGGTGCTCTTCTCGTCCCCCCGCACCCGGGCGCGCTCCTCGCGCAGCAGCAGCGCGACCGCCTGGAACTTCGTGCGCGTCGCGGGCGAAACCCGGCCGTGCCGCAGGGCGGACTCGACCTCGCGCACGGAGCGCGCGAGGACCGACAGGACGTCCTCGCCGCCGTGCGCGCCGGGACCGCCGGACCGGCGGTCGCGCTGAGCGGGGCGGCGAGCCCTGGTCTGGGGCCTGCCTCGTCGAGCCAAGTACTCCTCCTCCTGAGTCGCCCGGGAGGGCGTGGTGCAGCCGTGCCGCGCACGACGCGGTGGCCGGGTGGGCGCCGCGAGCAGCGCGACGCGGCTCCCGCGACCGACGGTCCGGCCCGTGCACCGATCGGTGACCATCCTCGGGCCTGCGTCCCGCGACCGCGGGGCGAACGGCTTGGGCACCCGGCACACGGACGCCATTGGCATAGCGCCCCGGCGGGGCCGGATATTTCCCGACCCTACCGGCCGGTGGTGCCCCCGGTGAGACTCGAACTCACACTGGGCGGATTTTGAGTCCGCTGCCTCTGCCGATTGGGCTACGGGGGCCGGCAGGTCGCCGACTGTGTTCTCGCTCGCGTCGTACGGGATCACAGGGCAGGGCAACCTGGGCGCAACCTTATCGCCGCTACCCTGGAGCCTTGCGTTCGACCCGCACGCCTAAGGAGAACCCACCCGTGAGCCAGCCAGTGTCCGAGGACAAGACGACCGACGACGGACCCGCCGTCGGCTGGCGTGTCCTCGTGGTGGAGGACGAGGCGCTGATCCGCCTCGACCTGACCGAGATGCTCGGGGAAGAGGGATACCAGATCGCGGGCGAGGCCCCCGACGGTGAGGCGGCCATCGAGATGGCCCGCGACCTCAAGCCCGACCTCGTGATCATGGACGTCAAGATGCCGAAGAAGGACGGCATCGAGGCGGCCGCCACGATCGTCGAGGAGAAGATCGCGCCCGTCGTCATGCTCACCGCCTTCAGCCAGCGCGACCTCATCGAGCGCGCGCGCGACGCCGGCGCCATGGCCTACCTGGTCAAGCCGTTCGCCCGCCACGAGCTGGTGCCCGCGATCGAGCTCGCCGTGTCCCGCTTCGCCGAGAAGCGCGCGCTCGAGGACGAGGTCGCCACCCTCAACGAGCGCTTCGAGACCCGCAAGGTCGTCGACCGCGCCAAGGGTCTGCTGATGGCCAAGCAGAACATGACCGAGCCCGAGGCCTTCCGCTGGATCCAGCGCACCGCGATGGACCGGCGCACCACGATGAAGGCGGTCGCCGAGGCCGTCATCGAGGGTCTCGCCCCCGCGAAGGGCTGAGCGGAGCTTGCGGAGCGAGCATCTGCGCTGAGCGGAGCTTGCGGAGCGAGCATCTGCGCTGAGCGGAGCTTGCGGAGCGAGCATCTGCGCTGAGCGTCCCGCCCCCGCACGTCACCGCACGTCGTCGTGAGGCCGTCCCGGCAGACCGCCGGGGCGGCCTCGCGGCGTTCTCCGACCCGCGCGCATGATCGTTACCCTGCGGTAATGGCCCCGCGGGAAGTGCGAGCTTCACCACGTGCTAACGGTGTCTGTGCTGGTCAGCGCGCTGCTGCTTGATAACGATCTGATAACTCAGCACTGCGGGTGAGGCTGCGGTGACACTGCGCGATATCCGGTTGCGGTCTGGTAAAGCTGCCGCCGCTCGGGATGACGCCGCACCCGCCGGTGACCTAACGTCCGCGGCGCTTCCGGCGTCTGTCCGGGGGCCTGGCGGGCGCTCGGGGGACCGCCGTCGACGTGGTTGGCACGGAAGGACAGAACATGAGTCGGACGCGGAAGGTCGCAGCGACCGCCGCCCTGCTCGCGGGGGCGCTCGCCCTCACCGCGTGCAGCACCAACCGGGAAGAGGCGACGGGCGGGGGCGGAGGTTCCTGCGACACCAGCAAGGGGACCCTCGTCGTCGGGTTCATCGCCCCGCTGTCCGGCAGCCTCTCGGCGCTGGGCCTCGGCATGAAGAACTCCACCGACCTCGCGGTCAACCAGGCCAACCAGAACTGCACGGTGCCCGGGTACCGGCTCGCGCTGCAGGCCGAGGACGACCAGGCCACCGCCCAGATCGCCGGCCAGGCCGCCACCAAGCTGGCCTCGGACCCGAACGTCGTCGGCGTCATCGGGACCCTGAACTCCTCGACCGCCCAGTCGGCGGCCCCGATCCTGGCCCAGAAGAAGATCGTCGAGATCTCGCCGGCCAACACCAACCCGGCGCTGACCCAGGGCGACAACTATCAGACCGCCCCGGCGCGGCCGAACGCCACGTACTTCCGCACCGCGACCACGGACGCCATCCAGGGTCCGTTCGCGGCGCAGTACATGGTCCAGAAGGCCGGCAAGAAGAACATCGCGGTGATCGACGACGGCAAGACCTACGGCGCCGGTCTCGCGTCGCAGTTCGCCACCGAGGCCGAGAAGCTCGGCGCCACCGTGGTCGCGCGCGAGAAGGTCGGCGAGAAGGACACCGACTTCTCCGGCGTCATCGCCAAGATCCGCCCGGCGAACCCCGACGCGGTCTACTACGGCGGCGAGTACCCGGTCGCCGGCCCGCTGTCGAAGCAGCTGGCCGACGCGGGCCTCAACATCCCGCTGATGGGCGGCGACGGCATCGTCGACAAGACCTACGTCTCCCTCGGGGGTCGCGAGGGCGACCTGGCCACCAACGTCGGCGCCCCGCCGGAGCAGCTGCCCAGCGCGAAGGCCTTCATCGACGCCTATGCCGCGGCCGGCTACTCCGAGCCGTTCAGCGCCTACGGGGCGCTGACCTACGACGCCGCGAACGTCCTCATCCAGGGCCTGGCGAAGGCGGTCGGCAACGGCACCTTCTCCGACGCCACCCGGGACGGCCTGGTCTCCGCGGTCCAGGCCACCAACCTGCAGGGTGCGACGGGCGCCATCTCCTTCGACCAGTACGGCGACACCACCAACAAGGTGCTGACCGTCTACTCGGTCCAGGGTGGCGAGTTCAAGCCGCTGGAGACGGGCACCTACCCGGCCAGCTGACGCGCGTCCCCCGACCCGGGGGTGCGCGACGAGGACGCACGTGAGCGGGGACGGGACATCACCCGTCCCCGCTCGTGCACGCGGTGGAGGAGACCCCTCGGTTGTCCACGTTCCTGTCCCAGATCGCGAACGGGCTGGTGCTCGGTTCGCTGATCGCGCTGATCGCGCTCGGCTACACGATGGTCTACGGGATCATCACGCTGATCAACTTCGCGCACGGTGAGATCTTCATGGTCGGCGCCTACGGCGGCCTGGCCACCCTGACGTACATCCTGCCCACCGCGATCGCCACGACCTGGTACTTCGCGCTGCCGATCGCCCTGGTGGCCGGCGCGCTCGTCGCGATGTTGATCGCCGTGGCCATGGAGCGCTTCGCCTACCGGCCGCTGCGCAACGCGCCACGCCTCGCACCGCTGATCACCGCCCTCGGCGTGTCGGTCGCGCTGCAGGAGGCGATGCGCGTCTTCTACCCGGGGGCCACTGCGGCCCTCCCGTTCCCGAACCTGTTCATCGAGGGCGCCGTCGTCATCCCGATCGGCGACGGCGTGGTGATCCGCTACGTCGGCATCCTGCTGGTCGTCATGTCGCTGGTGCTGGCCTTCGGCCTCGAGCGGTTCGTCGAGCGGACCCGGCTCGGCCGCGCCATGCGCGCCACCTCGCAGGACCGGGACGTCGCGCGGCTGATGGGCATCGACCCCGACCGGGTCATCGTGCTGACCTTCGCCATCGGCGGCGCCCTGGCCGGCGTCGCGGGCGTGCTGTACGGCAGCTACCTGAACAACATCAACATCGACATGGGCTTCCAGAACGGCATCTTCGCCTTCACCGCGGCGGTGCTCGGCGGCATCGGCAACATCCGCGGCGCCGTGGTCGGCGGCCTGGTGATCGGGCTGGTCAAGGCCCTCGCCGGGCAGTACCTGCCGGGGGGCACGGCCTACGACTACGTCTGGATCTTCGTCGTCCTGATCGCGGTGCTGGTGTTCCGGCCGCAGGGCTTCTTCGGCGAGTCCGAGCGGGTGCGCGCATGACCGCCACCGCGACCCCCGAGACGCCGGCCACCCCCGCGCCGGCCCCGCGGCACACCGGCCGGTTCGCCCGGCTGCTCGACGCGGCCGCGCCCCGCTCCACCGTCCTCATGATCGTCGGCGGGGTGCTCACGCTCGTGGGCGGCTACCTGCCGTGGGCCACCTTCGTGCTCAACGAGGGGCCCTACCCGGAGAAGGCCACCCTCAACTTCTTCGTCGACCCGTTCGGCGTCACCGGCTTCCGGCTGCACCTGGTGATCCTGGGGCTGGCCGCGATCGTGGTGGCGGCCCTGCGGCGGATCCCGGCACGCCACCGCATCGTGCGCGGGCTCGGGATCGGCGCCACCGTCGTCGCCCTGATCAACGGCCTGTGGATCACGGTCGAGGGCGGCGGGCTCGGCGCGATCACCGCGTCCGAGGGGTCGATCGCGTTCGGCTCGATCGCCGCGCTGCTCGGCGGGCTGGTCACCGTGCTCGGCGCGAGCGCGGGCGGCCTCGAGCGCAAGCCGGTGTGGACCTGGAAGCTGCCCTGGTGGGCGGAGTGGATCCTGCTCGTCGTCCTGTTCGTGATCGTGCTGCTGCTGGTCGCGGCGGTGCTCACGAGCGGCGGCCAGGGCGGGGTCGTGAACCCGTACGCCGGCGTCGTCTTCCTGTCGCTGTTGGCGGCCCTGGGCGGCGCCTTCGCCGCCCTCAACGCGTCCGGCCTGCTCACCTGGGTCTCGGTGGTCTCCGAGCGGCACCGCACGTTCAGCGTGATCGTGCTGCTGATCGTCGCCCTGCTGCTGCCGCTGACCAGCGCCGGCACCGAGTACTGGATGACGGTGGCGTCGAACATCGGCGTCTACGCGGCCACGGCGATCGGGCTCAACATCGTGGTCGGCCTCGCCGGCCTGCTCGACCTCGGGTACGTCGCGTTCCTGGGCATCGGCGCCTTCGTGGCGGCGAACCTGTCCGGGGCGGCGGCCTCGCACATCGGCATCCACCTGCCGTTCGTGCTGGTCATGATCATCTCGTCCGTGGTGGCCGGGATGTTTGGCGCGATCGTCGGCTCGCCGACCCTGCGGGTGCGCGGCGACTACCTGGCGATCGTCACGCTGGCCTTCGGTGAGATCTTCGTGCGCAGCGCGCAGAACAACATCGGCGGGCTGACCGGGGGCGCCAACGCCATCCCGAACATCCCGGCGATGGGTGTCGGGGACTTCAAGTTCTCGGACTCGATCGTGATCGGGAGCCTGCGGCTGCCCTCGGGCGTCCTGTACTACTTCCTGATCGTGCTGCTGGTCGCGGCCGTGATGCTGGTGTTCGCGCACCTCAAGTACTCCCGGCTCGGCCGGGCGTGGATCGCGATCCGCGAGGACGAGGACGCCGCCAGCGCCATGGGCATCAGGACCGGCCCGATCAAGATCCTGGCCTTCCTCATCGGCGCGATGCTCGCCGGCCTCGCGGGCGCGTTCTTCGCGCACAAGACGGCCGTCGTCGCCTACGACTCCTTCCGGTTCCTCGAGTCGGTCACCCTGCTCGCCGCGGTCATCCTCGGCGGCATGGGCACGATCCCCGGCGCCGTGCTCGGCGCGTCGATCCTGTTCGTGCTGCCGGAGAAGCTGCGCGAGTTCTCCGACTACCGGCTCCTGCTGTTCGGCCTGGCCCTGGTGCTGATCATGCGGTTCCGGCCGCAGGGCATCGTGCCGGACCGGCACCGCAAGGCGGAGCTGACCGACCCGGACGTCGAGGACGTCGCCAAGGAGGGCCCCGGGCCCCTGCCGACGAGGGTGGAGCCGTGAGCGAGAACCCCGAGACCACCGACGGCGCCACCACCACCTCCGCGGCGGAGGTCGTGGTGGAGGCCGAGGCCCCGCCGGAGGAGGTCACCGCCGAGCTCGCCGAGGACATGCACATCGCCACCGGCACCCGGGAGCCGATCCTGGTGTCCTCCGGCGTGACCATGCAGTTCGGCGGCCTGCGCGCGCTCAACGACGTGAACCTGTCGCTGCACGAGGGCGAGATCATCGGTCTGATCGGGCCCAACGGGGCGGGGAAGACGACCTTCTTCAACTGCCTCACGGGGCTCTACACGCCGACATCGGGCCAGGTCGTGCTCCGTGGCAAGCCGATGCCGCAGGACCCGGCCCGGGTCACGGAGGCGGGCGTCGCCCGCACCTTCCAGAACATCCGGCTCTTCCCGTCCATGACCGCCACGGAGAACGTCCTGGTCGGGCGGCACGTGCGGATGAAGCAGGGGCCGATCTCGTCGCTGCTGCACGGGCCGCGGTTCCGGCGCAGCGAGGCGGAGGCGGCGGAGCGGGCGGAGAAGCTGCTCGCGTTCGTCGGGCTGACCCGGTTCTCCGAGGAGCTGGCGCGCAACCTGCCCTACGGCGACCAGCGGCGGCTCGAGATCGCCCGCGCGCTCGCCACCGACCCGTCGGTACTGCTGCTCGACGAGCCCACGGCGGGCATGAACGCGCAGGAGACCGAGGCCACCCGGCAGCTGATCTTCGCGATCCGCGACCTGGGCGTGTCGGTGGTCGTGATCGAGCACGACACCAAGTTCATCTTCACGCTGTGCGACCGGGTGCTGGTGCTGGTCCAGGGCGAGCTGCTGGTCGAGGGCTCGCCGGACGAGGTGCGCGGCGATCCCCGGGTGGTGGAGGCCTACCTGGGCGCCCCGCCCGAGGAGGTCTCGGCGCAGCTGCAGACCGGCGGTGCGGTGGACGGGGCCGGCACGGCAGAGGGGAAGTCCGAGTAATGGCGTTCCTGTCCGTCCGCGACCTGGTGGTCGCCTACGGCGCCATCCAGGCCGTCCGCGGCGTGACGTTCGACGTCGAGCAGGGCCAGATCGTCTCCCTGATCGGCTCGAACGGTGCCGGCAAGACGACCACGCTCCGCACGCTGTCCGGGCTGCTCCGGCCGGTCTCCGGGACGATCGAGTTCGACGGCACGCCGATCCAGAAGATGCCGGCGCACGAGATCCTCTCCCGGGGCGTGGCGCACAGCCCGGAGGGCCGCCGGCTGTTCGCCCGCATGTCGGTCGAGGAGAACCTGCGGCTCGGCGCCTACACCCGCAAGGACGAGGCCGGCATCGCGCAGGACATGCAGCGCGTGTACGACCTGTTCCCGGTGCTGGGGGAGCGGCGCACCAACAAGGCCGGCCTGTTCTCCGGCGGCGAGCAGCAGATGCTGGCCATCGGCCGCGCGCTGATGTCCCGGCCGAAGCTGCTCATGCTCGACGAGCCCTCCATGGGACTCTCGCCGATCATGACCCAGCGCATCTTCGACACCGTCAAGGAGCTGCGCGACGAGGGCACCACCGTGCTCCTGGTCGAGCAGAACGCGCTGGTGGCGCTCGCCCTGTCCGACAAGGCCTACGTGATCGACCTCGGCCGCACCACGCTGTCCGGCACCGGGGCCGAGCTCCTCGCCGACCCGCGGGTGCAGGAGGCGTACCTCGGCGAGAACGTCGGCACCTGAGCAGCCCGGCACGCACGGTGCCCCCGGCACGGGGGCTGCCGTTCGCGCCGCTCAGACCTTCGGCTCGGTGTCCCGGTGGAGGCAGGTGAGCTTGGCCGTGCAGGTGCGCCTGCCCTGCTCGTCGGTCAGCACGATCTCGTGGGTCGAGGTGCTGCGGCCGACGTGCAGGGGCCGGGCCACGCCCGTCACGTAGCCCTCGGTGGCCGCCCGGTGGTGGGTGCACGCGAGCTCGAGCCCGCCCCGGACCCGCGACCGGAGGGCGTGCATCGCGGCGAGCACCGAGCCCAGCGTCTCGGCCAGCACCCCGCTCGCCCCGCCGTGCAGCAGGCCGTAGGGCTGCCGGTTGCCCTCCACCGGCATCCGGCCGCGCACCTCCTCGAGCGACGCGGAGAGGATCTCGATGCCCATCCGGTCGTTCAGCTGGCCGGCGGTGGCGGGGGCGTGCAGGGAGCGGAGCTGGGAGGCGTCGATCGGCACCTGACGGACCTTAACCCGGCCACGTCGAGCGACGTGCACGACGCCGGGCGCTGGTCACCGGTCGTGGACGCGGGCGGTCGAGATCCGACTGCGTGCGTCCACGAGAGCCGATCAACGCTCGGATCCGGTCCGCCACCCAGGGCGGTCAGGCGGGCCGGTGGGTCACGAAGATCGCGGTGCCCGGGAAGAGCTCGCCCCGCAGCGGCGACCACTGCCCCCAGACGCGGTCGAAGCCGTCGGGCCACTCCGGCTCGACGAGGTCGTCGAGCACCAGGCCGGCCGCGACCACGTCACGCACCCGGTCCCCGAGCGTCCGGTGGTGCTCGACGTAGGTCGCCCGGCCCTCGCCGTCGACCTCCAGGTAGGGGGTCCGGTCGAAGTACGACTGGGTAACCGTGAGCCCGTCCGGCCCCGGGTCGTCGGAGAACATCCAGCGCATGGGGTGGTTGACCGCGAACACCCAGCGGCCGCCGGGCCGCAGCACCCGGCGCACCTCGCGCATCACCTGCACCGGCTCGGCCACGAACGGCACCGCGCCGAACGCCGAGCAGGCCAGGTCGAAGGAGCCGTCGGCGAACGGGAGGTGCTCGGCGCCCGCCTGGACCAGGGGGACGTCGATCCCGGTGCGGGCGTTGAGCTCGGCGGCGGCGCGCAGCATCCCGCGCGACAGGTCCAGCGCGACCGGCTCGGCGCCGTGGGCGCGGAGCCAGCGCGCGCACGGCGCCGACCCGCACCCGACCTCGAGCACGCGGCGCCCGGCGACCTCGCCGAGCAGCCCGGCCTCGCCCTCGCGCAGCCCCTCCGGGCACCACACGAACTCGGCCTCGCCGATGTCCGGGCCGTGCTCGGCGAGGTAGTCCGCGGCGTCGGCGTCCCACCAGGCCCGGCTGGCCCGTTCGGACTCCGCGGCACCCACCGTCCGGCGGGCGACCCCGGCCGTTCCGAGCACCTCCTCGGCGCTCATCGCCGGTCCCGGCGGGACGTCCGCGCGCTCATGATCGATTCACCCGCACACGTGCAGCTCACGCCCCGGATCGTCCCAGTTCCGCACCGGGGACCCGCATTGCCCCGCTGATCGGGTGCCGCGTAGCATTGTCCGTACCCGTGGTCAACGTGTGCGGGGCCGACTCGAGCTGGTGCACGAGGGGCTCGCGGCGCTCGGTCACCCGCGGGGAATCGACGATCGAAGGTGACTGTTACACGCATCATCCAGTCACGGCTACATCCACCGACCGGCCGCCCGTGACGCGGCCACAACCGAAGACATCCACCGGAGCACCCCACTACATGTCCACCGACACCACCGCCGCCCCGACCCACACGACCCCGCAGGTCGCCGTCAACGACATCGGGTCGGAGGAGGACTTCCTCGCCGCCATCGACCAGACGATCAAGTACTTCAACGATGGCGACATCGTCGAGGGGACCATCGTCAAGGTCGACCGTGACGAGGTCCTGCTCGACATCGGCTACAAGACCGAGGGCGTCATCCCCTCGCGGGAGCTGTCGATCAAGCACGACGTCGACCCCGCAGAGGTCGTCGAGGTCGGCGAGTTCGTCGAGGCCCTCGTCCTCCAGAAGGAGGACAAGGAGGGTCGCCTGATCCTCTCCAAGAAGCGCGCCCAGTACGAGCGCGCCTGGGGCACGATCGAGGCCCTCAAGGAGGCGGACGAGCCCGTCGAGGGCACCGTCATCGAGGTCGTCAAGGGCGGCCTGATCCTGGACATCGGGCTCCGCGGCTTCCTCCCGGCCTCGCTGGTCGAGATGCGCCGCGTCCGCGATCTGCAGCCGTACGTCGGCCGCAAGATCGAGGCCAAGATCATCGAGCTGGACAAGAACCGCAACAACGTGGTCCTGTCCCGCCGTGCCTGGCTGGAGCAGACCCAGTCCGAGGTCCGCAGCGAGTTCCTCAACCAGCTGGCCCGCGGCCAGGTGCGCAAGGGCGTCGTCTCCTCGGTGGTCAACTTCGGTGCGTTCGTCGACCTCGGCGGGGTCGACGGTCTGGTGCACGTGTCCGAGCTGTCCTGGAAGCACATCGACCACCCGTCCGAGGTCGTCGAGGTGGGCCAGGAGGTCACGGTCGAGGTCCTCGACGTCGACCTGGACCGCGAGCGCGTCTCCCTGTCGCTGAAGGCGACGCAGGAGGACCCGTGGCGCCTGTACGCCCGGACCCACGCGATCGGCCAGATCGTCCCGGGCAAGGTCACCAAGCTGGTGCCGTTCGGCGCGTTCGTCCGCGTCGAGGAGGGCATCGAGGGCCTGGTCCACATCTCCGAGCTGGCCGAGCGCCACGTGGAGGTCCCGGAGCAGGTCGTCCAGGTGGGCGACGACGCGATGGTCAAGGTCATCGACATCGACCTCGACCGGCGCCGGATCTCGCTCTCGCTCAAGCAGGCCAACGAGGGCATCACGGTCGACACCGAGTTCGACCCCACCCGCTACGGCATGGCGGCGGAGTACGACGACCAGGGGAACTACATCTACCCCGAGGGCTTCGACGTCGACACGGGCGAGTGGAAGGAAGGCTACGACGAGGCCCGGGCCACCTGGGAGAAGCAGTACGCCGAGGCCCACGAGCGCTACGAGCAGCACATGGCGCAGATCCGCAAGGCCGCCGAGGCCGAGGAGGAGGCGAGTGCCGACACCGGCGCCGCCAACTACTCGTCCGGTGGCGCTGCCCCGCAGGAGGCGCAGAGCGGCGGGTCGCTGGCCAGCGACCAGCAGCTCGCGGCCCTGCGGGAGAAGCTCTCCGGCGGTGCGTGATCCCTGGCTGAGCGCCTGACGCTCGGTCGAACGAACGGCCCCGGTCCTCGCGGACCGGGGCCGTTCGGCGTCCGGGGGTACTCCACCGGGTGTCGCGCGGATCACGATCGGGCTGCGTTCCGTGACGGCCCGGGCGCGCCACGTGTGTCGATCATGCAGGGGGATCTAAGTTTGATCCATGCGTGTCGGGGGGCGTGTGGTGGGGATGCTGGCCGTCGGGCTGGGCGTGCTGACCGCCTGTTCGACGGCGACCGGGCAGGAGGCGCTGCCCGTCCCGACCTTCAGCGAGTCGGCGGCGGCGGGGTCCGGGGCGGCTCCGACGAAGATCGCCCTGCCGGACGACTGCACCTCGCTGCTCTCGCCGGACGACCTCGGTGCGCTCTTCGCACGCCCCCTCGGTTCCACCGCACTGCGCACCATCCGCGGCGTCCCGGAGCCGTCGGTCGGCCGCACCGAGCGCGTCGGCTGCCGGTACTCGGCCAGCGGCCCGGGCGGCGGGAACACGTTGCTGGACATCAACATCGGGCGCTACGGCGACCCCGCGGCGGCCAAGCGGCAGTGGCAGCTCAACACCAACGCCGAGCGGTCCGACGGGCAGTCCCGCGACCTCTCGATCGGAGCGGCGCCGGCGGTCGCGGTCGAACGCCCGACCGAGACCGTGCTCGCCGTCGTCTACGGGGTGGACAAGTTGACCTTCGTGCTCCCGGCGTCCGCCCGGGCGCCGGGTGCGCCCGTCGACCGGCTCGTCGACCTCGCGCTGCGCGTCCTGCCGAAGGACGGCGCCACCCAGCCGGCCCCGCCGGAGACGAGCGCGCCGCCGGCGCCGGCGAGCGCGCCGTCGACCACCACGGCCCCGAGGTCCGTGCCGCCGGTGGCCGCCGCCCGGTGATCGTCCTTCGCGTACGTTGACCGCGTGCTGCAGATCGGGCTGACGGGCGGGATCGGGGCGGGCAAGTCGACGGTCTCGCGGCGGCTGGTGGAGCTGGGGGCGGTGCTGGTCGACGCCGACCTCATCGCCCGCGAGGTCGTCGCGAAGGGCTCCGAGGGGCTGGCGCGCATCGCCGAGGCGTTCGGGCCCGAGGTGGTGGGGCCGGACGGCGAGATGGACCGGCCGCGGGTCGCCTCCCTCGTGTTCGGCGACGACGCGAAGCTGGCCGTGCTCAACGGCATCACCCACCCTCTCATCGCCCGCCGGCAGGCCGAGCTGGTCGCGGCGGCCGGTCCGGAGGCCGTCGTGGTCCACGACGCGGCCCTGCTGGTCGAGATGGGCAACGCGAGCCGGTTCCCGCTGGTCGTGGTCGTGCACACGGACGCGGAGGTGCGGGTGCGCCGGCTCGTGGAGAGCCGCGGGATGAGCGAGGAGGACGCCCGGGCGCGGATCGCGAAGCAGTCGTCCGACGCCGAGCGGCTGGCCGTGGCCGACGCGGTCCTGGACAACGACGGGACCGAGGAGGACCTGCGGGCCCGCGTCGACCGGCTATGGCACGACCGGCTCGTCCCCCTCGAGGAGAACCTGCGGCGCGGGCACCCGGTTCGCGGGGGAGCCCCGGTCCTGACCGACCCCGAGCCGGGCTGGGCCGGCCGGGGTGCGCGGCTCGCCGCACGGGTCGCCCGGGCGGCGGGGGAGCGCGGCCGGGGCGCGGAGCACATCGGCTCCACCGCCGTGCCCGGGCTGCCCGCCAAGGACGTCACGGACCTGCAGCTCGCGGTCGCGTCGCTCGACGACGCCGACGCCCTCGACGAGCCCCTGCGCGCGATCGGGCTGATCCGCATCCCGGAGATCACCCAGGACAGCCCGAAGCCCGCCGACCCCGATCCGGCGCACTGGCGGAAGCGGTACTTCGCCGGCGCCGACCCGGAGCAGCGGGTGCACCTGCACGTGCGCGTGCACGGCTCGCCCGGATGGTGCTACGCCCTGCTGTTCCGGGACTGGCTGCGCGCCGACGAGCCGGCACGCGCGGAGTACCTGCAGGTCAAGCGGGCGGCCGCGGCCGAGTTCGCCGGTGACCCGGACGCGGCGCGGTACGTCGGGCGCAAGGAGTCGTGGTTCGACGCCGCCCTGCCCCGGGCCGAGCAGTGGGCCGCGTCCACCGGATGGTCCGCGCCGTACTAGGCTGATCGGGCGTATTTCGCACCGGGGTTCGCTGTAACGGGGGACCGGAGCCGCGCGATACGCGGACAGGACCGTGACGGCGGGTGACGCCCGCGGACGGAGCACGTGGCCGGACCCGACGGGCCCGGCCGGGAGGAAGCCGGGCGACGAAGGGGCGGAGGGTGAGCGCACAGGTCGACCAGGAGCCCGCTCCGGCCGAGCCGGAGGACGCCGCGGTGGGCACGTCCCCCGACGGCTCCACCGACGGCTCCGTCGTCGAGCGGGACCTCACCGCCGGTGCCGCCGCGCCGAGCGGGCTGCGCGCGGACTTCGGCGCTCACCTCGAGGCGCACTACCCGCGGCTGGTCGGCCAGCTCTTCGCCATCACCCTCGACTCCGGGGCCGCGCACGATCTCGTGCAGGACGCGTACTCGCGGGCCTGGCGCCGGTGGTCGGAGATCCGCACGGGCGACGCCGAGGCGTGGGTCCGGCGGGTCGCGGTGCGGTCGTCGGCGAGCACCTGGCGGCGCGTGGCCGCGCGCCTCGGGCTGCGCGGCGGGCCGGTGCAGGAGCAGGCGGGCCTCGACCCGCGCACGGCGGCCGTACTGCGCACCCTCGCCCGGATCCCGGTCGAGGAGCGGCGCACGGCAGTCCTGGTGCACATGGCCGGCATGGGCGTGCGCGACGTCGCCGCCCTGGAGCGCGTCTCGCCGGGGACCGTGCAGGCGCGGCTCAACCGGGTCGGGAGCCTGATCGAGGAGGGCGTCGCCGGGCTGGGGGGCGTCGCGCTGCTGGCGGACGAACCCGTCGAGCGGGCGGAGTCCGTCGGGTCGGTCGGGTCCGTCGGGTCCGTGGTCGCCGGGCCGAGGACGGCCGGGGACCGCGAGGCCGGCGAGGAGCGCCCCGCCGGCGCGGTACGGGACGACACCACGCGCACGAGCACGACCGAGGGCACGAGCACGACCGAGGGCACGAGCACGACCGAGGGCACGAGCACGAGCGAGGGCACGGACCAGGAGGAGACCCGGTGACCAACCCGGTGCAGTACGGCACCCGCCCGGAGGGCCGCGGTGCGGACGAGCTCCGCAGGCTGGACGACGAACTGGCCGCGGGCGTCTCCCTGCCCGCCGTCGACGACGTGATCCGGCGGGCCGGTGCGGCCAACCGCGCGAGCGGCGCCGCCGCGGCCGCGGTGCTGACCGTCGGCGCCCTCGGCGGGGTCACCGCGATCGGGACGGCCGCCGCCGCGCCGACACCGGTCGTCGTGGCGCCGGTGGCGCAGGTGCCCACCACGTCGCCGCCGCTCACCACCACCGTGGCCCCGCCGCCGGCCGTCGCCCCGCCCGTCGCGGCCGCGGAGCCGGACCCCACCACGTCGAAGAAGCGCGTCACCCAGCGCGCCCGCACCACGACCACGCAGCCGAAGCCGGTCGCCCCCGCGCCGCCGCCCGTCGTCGACCCGCCCCCGGTCACCCCCACGCCCACGCCGACGACCACGAGGACGCGGCCGACGACCACGAAGCCCACCCCGACCGAGGAGGGCGACCCGGACCCGACGTCCACGACCACGGCCACGGCGTCCCCGACCAGCACGACCACCACCCCGGGGACGACGACGCCGACCTCCACCTCGGCGGAGCGGCAGAGCCTGCTGGCCGCGCTGATCGCCTGAGCGCGCCCGCGCGGCCTCACCCCGCGGGCCGGACCTCCTCGCCCGGCCCCTGCCAGGTCAGGGCGATGCCCCGCTCGGCGAGCCAGGCGTCGAGGTCGTGGCCGTGGGCCGCCAGGGCGGCCACGGTCTCGTGGCAGCGGTGCAGTGCCCACTCCGCCGTCGGCGCGTCGATCAGCCCGCCCGCCACGGCCTCGACGAACTCGTCGACGTCGAGCACCTCGGTCCACCGGTCCCGCTTGACCACCAGGTCCAGGTAGAGGTCGGTGGCCCGCCACGTGGTCTCGCCCGGCTCGATGCGGGCGACGTCGAGGTAGAAGTCCTGCTCGCGTTCGTGCCCCGGGTTCCACTGCCAGTCGGTCACGACGAGCCCGAGCTCGGGCAGCAGCCACGACTCGATCCAGTACGCCGACGCCCGGCCCACCACCGGCCTGCTCATGTAGAGCCCGAACGGGGTGCGGCGGTACTCGGTCACCTCGCGCCGGACGCCCTTGGTGTCGAGGTTGACCCCGGCGGGCACGTCGAAGGTCTGGATCTTCGGCGGGTGCACGCGGCCGATCCTGCCCGACGAACGGTCCGCGCGGGGGGTTCGGCGGCAGGAAACTGTCGGGGGTCGCTCGTACCCTGGGATCGTGGCATTCGCGACAGAGGTTCCCGGCAGCGCTCGTGACAGCAGCGCACGCGAGGGCGGCGAGGCGGAGGTCCCGCTCGCGCACTCGGAGTACCGCCCCGTGGGCGAGATCGAGCGCACCGGCGGGCACTTCGAGGTCGTCAGCGACTACGAGCCCGCGGGCGACCAGCCCGCCGCCATCGATGAGCTGGAGAAGCGGCTCAAGCGCGGCGAGCAGGACGTGGTGCTCCTCGGCGCCACCGGAACGGGGAAGTCCGCCACCACCGCGTGGCTGATCGAGCGCCTGCAGCGGCCCACCCTGGTGATGGCCCCGAACAAGACGCTCGCGGCCCAGCTGGCCAACGAGCTGCGCGAGATGCTCCCGAACAACGCGGTCGAGTACTTCGTCTCGTACTACGACTACTACCAGCCCGAGGCGTACATCGCGCAGACGGACACGTACATCGAGAAGGACTCCTCGATCAACGACGACGTCGAGCGCCTGCGGCACTCCGCGACGCAGAACCTGTTGTCGCGCAGGGACGTCGTGGTCGTCGCGTCGGTCTCCTGCATCTACGGTCTCGGTACCCCCCAGTCCTACCTCGACCGCTCGGTGAAGCTCGACGTCGGCGGCGAGATCGACCGGGACGCGTTCCTGCGCCTCCTGGTCGACGTGCAGTACACGCGCAACGACGTGAGCTTCGCCCGGGGCACCTTCCGGGTGCGCGGCGACACCGTGGAGATCATCCCGGCGTACGAGGAGCTCGCGATCCGGATCGAGTTCTTCGGCGACGAGATCGAGGCGCTGTACTACCTGCACCCGCTGACCGGGGACGTGATCAGGCAGGTCGACACGGTGCGGATCTTCCCGGCCACGCACTACGTCGCGGGTCCCGAGCGGATGGAGCGCGCGGTCCGGGACATCGAGAAGGAGCTCGAGGAGCGGCTGGCCGAGCTGGAGAACCAGGGCAAGCTGCTCGAGGCCCAGCGGCTGCGCATGCGCACCCAGTACGACCTGGAGATGATCCGGCAGGTCGGGTTCTGCTCCGGCATCGAGAACTACTCGCGGCACATCGACGGCCGCGGCCCGGGCACGGCGCCGGCGACGCTGATCGACTACTTCCCGGACGACTTCCTGCTCGTCATCGACGAGTCGCACGTCACCGTGCCGCAGATCGGCGGCATGTACGAGGGCGACATGTCCCGCAAGCGGAACCTGGTGGAGTTCGGCTTCCGGCTCCCGTCCGCGGTCGACAACCGGCCGCTGACCTGGGAGGAGTTCGCCGACCGCATCGGGCAGACGGTGTACCTGTCGGCCACCCCGGGCCCCTACGAGCTCTCGCGCACCGGCGGTGAGTTCGTCGAGCAGGTCATCCGTCCGACGGGCCTGGTCGACCCCGAGATCGTCGTGAAGCCGACCAAGGGCCAGATCGACGACCTGGTGGGCGAGATCCGCGAGCGCGCCGAGCGGGACGAGCGGGTCCTGGTCACCACGCTGACCAAGAAGATGGCCGAGGACCTCACCGACTACCTGCTCGAGCTGGGCATCCGGGTGCGCTACCTGCACTCGGAGGTCGACACGCTGCGTCGGGTGGAGCTCCTGCGCCAGCTCCGGCTCGGGGAGTACGACGTGCTGGTCGGCATCAACCTGCTCCGTGAGGGCCTGGACCTGCCCGAGGTGTCGCTGGTCGCGATCCTCGACGCGGACAAGGAAGGCTTCCTCCGGTCCGGCACGTCGCTGATCCAGACCATCGGCCGCGCGGCGCGCAACGTGTCCGGCCAGGTGCACATGTACGCGGACACGATCACCGAGTCGATGCAGCACGCCATCGACGAGACCGAGCGCCGCCGGGCCAAGCAGATCGCCTACAACACGGAGAAGGGGATCGACCCGCAGCCGCTGCGGAAGAAGATCGCCGACATCCTCGACCAGGTGTACCGCGAGGCGGAGGACTCCGAGGTGCCGGTCGGCGGCTCGGGCCGCAACGCCTCCCGCGGCAAGCGGGCCGCGGGCGAGCCCGGCCGCGCGTCCGGGGGCAGCTCGGGGATCGTGGCGGGCCGCGACACGAAGGCGATGCCGCGCGCGGAGCTGGCCGACCTCATCCAGCAGATGAACGACCAGATGCTCGCGGCGGCGCGCGACCTGCAGTTCGAGCTGGCCGCCCGGCTGCGGGACGAGATCCAGGACCTGAAGAAGGAGCTGCGGGGGATGGACGCGGCCGGGATCAGCTGACCCCGGCGCGTACTGCCGTGGCCGGGCGCGTTGCTACGGTGGGCGCCGTTTTCGACGCACGAGCCGGAGGACCGCGTGACCCTCTCCAGCACCCGCCCGGGCGCCGCCGAGATGGTCCGGCGGGTCCGCCTCCGGGTCGCGTCGCGGCGCTCGCTGGTGATCAGCCTCCCGCTGCTGGCGATCTCGGTCGCGGCCCTGCTGCTGCACACGCACGGCTACCACATCGACCTCGAGGTCTACCGGCTCGGCGTGGACACCTGGCTGCACGGCGGCGACATGTACGGCCCGCTCCCGCCCACGATCTCCGGGCTGGCACTGCCGTTCATCTACCCGGTCTTCGCGGCCATGGTGCTCACCCCGTTCGCGCTGCTGCCGTGGACGGCGGCCTGGGTGCTGCTGTTCGTGCTCTCGCTGGCCTCGCTGGCGGTCACGCTGTACGTGGCGGCGCGGCGCGCGTGGCCCGCGGGCGGCCCGAGCGGCGCCGTGTCGGTCGCGTTCCTCGCGCTGCCGGCGCTGCTGTGGATCGAGCCGGTGCTGCAGACCTTCGAGTTCGGCCAGGTCAACATCATCCTGATGGCGCTGGTGGCGATCGACTGCCTGGCCCCGCGCACCCCCTGGCCCCGCGGCCTGCTCGTCGGCCTGGCCGCGGCGATCAAGCTCACGCCGGCCGCGTTCGTGCTGTTCTTCCTGCTGCGCCGGGACGTGCGGGCGGGCGTCGTCACGGTGGTCACCGCCGCTGCGGCGACCGCGCTGGGCTTCCTGGTCGACGCGCACGCCTCGGCCGCCTACTGGTTCGGCGGCCCCGCGGCCGGCGTCAGCGGCTCGGTGTTCTACACCAACGAGACCGTCCAGGCGGTCGTCGCGCGCTGGGGCGTCGACGGGCCCCTGCTGACCGGCATCTGGGTCGTCGTCTCGCTGGTCCTCCTCGTCCTGCTGGTCCCGACCGTGCGGCGGGCCGATCCGGCGATCGCGATGTCCGCCATGGCCGCCTTCATGCTGCTGGTCTCCCCGACCTCCTGGTCGCACCACTGGGTGTGGGTCGCACCGGCCGTCGTCGCGGTCGGGGCGCACGCCGTGCGCAGCCGGCGGCCCGGCTGGATCGCCGTGGAGTTCGTGCTCCTGCTGACCTTCTACCTCGCCCCGTTCCGCTGGCTGCCCGGCAACAACCAGATCGAGCTGGGGTGGAACGCCGGGCAGCAGCTCGTCGGGGCCACGTACGTGATCGTCGCGATCGCTCTGCTCGCCGTCGCCTGGCGGTACTACGCGCGCCGCCCCGCGGAGGTCCGCCCCGCGTGAACCACGACGAGATCGCGGCCTACGCGCTCGGCAAGCCCGGCGCGGTGGCCGACGAGCCGTGGGAGGGCGATCTCGTGGCGGAGGTCGGCGGCAAGATCTTCGCCCTCGACGGCACCGTCCCGGCCGCGGAGCTCCGTGAGCTGGTGGACGAGTCGTACGACGCGATCGTTGCCAGGCTGCCGAGGAGCAAACGGCCCTAGGGTCTCCCCGCGCCCGTGGTCTCGGCGATCGTGGCGTGCAGCGCGTCGACCACGGCCCGCACGGCCGGGCGCTCGGCCACGCTCTCCCGCATCACGACCTCCACCAGCCGGGCCGCGCGCACCCCGGCGAGCGGACGGCGCAGGAACCGCCGGCCGCCCCGGTCGTCGGTCGACCAGCGGGGGAGCAGGGCGACCCCGACGCCGGCCGCGACGAGCTCCTCGGTCACGGCGAAGTCGTTGATCCGCTGGACGACCCGGGGCCGGGTGCCGGTGCGGGTGGTGAGCGAACGCAGCACGTCGTCGAGCGGCCAGCCGATGTTGACGCTGATCCACGGCTCGCCGGCCAGCTGCTCGAGCCGGAGCCGGCGGTGTCGCCCGAGCGGGTGCCCCGGGGGCAGCACGACGTCGAGGGGCTCGCGGACCAGCGGCACCACGCGGTGCCGGACGCTGGCCAGCGGGTCGGCGTGCTCGTCCCGGTGCGCGACGACGAGATCGTGGTCCGCGGCGAGGACGGGCACCTCGGGCGGGGTCATGTCGAGGTCCCGGACCTGCAGGTCGATGCCGGTGCCCGCGACCCGGCGCAGCAGCCCGGCCAGCATCATCCGCGCCCCGGAGGGGAACATCGCCATCCGGACCACGCCGTGCGGTGTGGCGCGCAGCGCCGCCACCGCGGCCTCGGCGCGGGCGAGCGCGGCGAGGACGTTCTCGGCCTCGGCCACCAGCGCGTTCCCGGCCGCCGTGAGCCGCAGCCCCCGCCCCGCGGGTTCGGTCAGCGGGACGCCGACCTCGTCGGCCAGCGCCTTGAGCTGCTGCGAGATGGCCGACGGGGTGAACCGCAGCGCCTGGGCGACGGCCGTGACCGAGCCCCGGTCGGCGAGCTCGCGCAGCACCCGGAGCCGCTGCACGTCCATGAAGCCACGCTACAAGGTCCCTTCAGAACATGTCGCTGGTCTTTCGGTTCCCCGGAGCGCAGGCTCGAACCGTGACCGCACGACACCGCCTGCTCGCCGTCCTCGTCGCCGCCCTGTGGGGCGGGAACTTCCTGGCGATCCACGTCGGTCTCGACCACTTCCCGCCGCTGTTCCTGGCGGGCCTCCGGATGCTCGTCATCGCGGTGCCGGCGGTGCTGTTCGTGCCGCGCCCGCAGGTCCCGCTGCGCTGGCTGGTGGGCTACGGCCTCGGGTTCGGCACGATCCAGTTCCTCTTCCTGTTCGTGGCGATGGACGTCGGGATGCCGACCGGGCTCGCGTCGCTCGTGCTGCAGGCCTCGGCGCCGTTCACGGTGCTGCTCGGCGCGCTGTTCCTGCGCGAACGGCTCTCGGCGCGGCAGGCCGTCGGGATCGGGCTGGCGGTGCTGGGGCTGGCGGCGATCGCGGTGTCGCGGGCCCAGTCGGCGGCGCTGGTCCCCGTGCTGCTCACGCTGTGCGGAGCCCTGGGCTGGGCGTTCGGCAACCTCTGCAGCCGGCTCGCCGCCCCGCCGAAGCCGATGCACCTGACGCTGTGGATGTGCGTGATCCCGCCGATCCCGCTGTTCGCCGCGTCCGTGCTGACCGAAGGACCTGGGGCCGGCTGGTCGGCGCTCGGCGCGGCCTTCACGGTCGACGGACTGCCCGGGCTCGCCGCCGTGGTCTACCTGTCGCTGATGGCGACGGTCGTCGGGTCGGGGATCTGGACCTGGCTGATGCGGCGGTACCCGGCCGGGGTCGTCGCGCCGTACTCGCTGCTGGTGCCCGTCGTGGGGATCGCGCTCGCCGCCGCGGTGCTGGGGGAGCGGCCCGGCGCGACCGAGCTGGTCGCCGCCGTCGTCATCGTCGGCGGGGTGCTCCTGGGCACGCCGCGACCCGCCCGGACCACGCCGGACGAGGTGGTCGGCAGCGAGGGGGA
>NZ_JAJSOK010000005.1 GCF_021283305.1 Pseudonocardia kujensis | reverse complement strand
GCCCACCACCTTCGCGGGCTCGGAGATGACCCCGGTCTGGGGGCTGACCGAAGACGGCCGCAAACGAACCGGTCGCGACCTCCGGGTGCTGCCGCGCAGCGTGCTCTACGACCCCGAGCTCACACTGTCACTGCCCCCGAAGATCTCCGCCGCGAGCGGCCTGAACGCGCTCGCCCACGCCGTCGAGGGGCTTTACGCGCCGGACCGGTCCCCGATCGTCGCGCTGATGGCCGAGGAGGGGGTGCGCGCGTTGGTGGGCGCCCTGCCCACGGTCGTGACCGACG
Source organism: Pseudonocardia kujensis (assembly GCF_021283305.1). GTDB lineage: Bacteria > Actinomycetota > Actinomycetes > Mycobacteriales > Pseudonocardiaceae > Pseudonocardia > Pseudonocardia kujensis. The sequence goes on along the minus strand of NZ_JAJSOK010000005.1, from coordinate 205,420 downwards.
GCAAGGACCTGCCCGCCCGGTCGGCGGCCCAGTACGGCGCCTGGCTGTGCGGCGCGGTGCTCGGAGCGACCACCATGTCCCTGCACCACAAGCTGTGCCACGCGTTGGGGGGCGCGCTCGACCTGCCGCACGCGCAGACCCACAGCGTGGTCCTGCCGCATGCCCTCGCCTACAACGCCCCCGCAGCCACCGAGGCCATGGCGGCGGTGTCGCGGGCCCTCGGCGGGGTCGACGACCCGGCACGGGCGTTGTGGGAGGTGACCGGCGAGCTTGGCATCCCGCGCTCCCTGCGCGAGCTCGGCATGGCCGAGGCAGACATCCCCCGGATCGTCGATCTCGTCGTCGCCGAGCCCTACGCGAACCCGCGCGAGGTCACCGCCGCGGGCGTCCACACCCTGCTCGACGCGGCGTGGTGTGGTGCCCCGCCCGCCCGGCTCGAGCGATGACCACCCGACCTCTCCTCGTGAGGACTCGACAACCGATGACGCTCAACCCCCATCTCGCGACGCCGGTGGTGCGCCGCGGGCCCGCGCCCACGCAGGCCACCCAGGCCGCCCTGCTGGTCCACGGCCGCGGACAGGACCCGACCTTCATGGTCGGGGTCGCCGACCGGATCGGGTTGGCGGACGTGCACTGCGTGCTCCCTGCGGCGGCGGGCGAGGGCTGGTACCCCGGAAGGTTCATGGACCCGCCGGAGGCCAACGAGCCTGGCTCGGCCACGCCCTGGAGGCCATTGACGCCCGGCTGCACGAGCTCGCGGCAGCGGGCCTCGGTCCCGATCTGACCGTTCTGATCGGCTTCTCACAGGGGGCGTGCCTGCTCGCCGAGCACCTCGTCCGCGCTCCGCGGGGCTACCGTGGGGTTGTCCTGCTGACCGGGGGGTACCTCGGCCCGGAGGGGGAGGCCAAGAGCGCCACGGGCACCCTGCCGGGGACCGCGGTGCTGCTGAGCAGCAGCGTGGTCGACGAGTGGGTGCCCCCTAGCCGGGTGCGCGAGACCGCTGAGCTGCTACGCCGGATGGGCGCCGATGTCACGCTGCGGCTGCACGACGCCCCCGAGCACGGGGTGTCCGACGAGGAGGTGGTGGCTGTGCGTGAGTTGCTCGCCGCCACGGCGGTCAACCCCGCGCCGGAACCGACCGCCCGGCCACCAGCACCCGGTTGGTCGTGCGGCCAGTAGTGATGCCCGCTCATCCTGTTCACGAGCCGGAGGCCGCCCCGGCTGCGCGGATGAGCGTCAGCCCACGGACGCGATGAGCTCGTCGAGGCGTCGCCACTTCGCGACCTGCTTCGCGAGCTTCGACCGCAACGCCGCGCGGTCCTCCGGCTGCCGGTACCGCCGAGGCCGCTCAGCGGTCGCCTCTGCCATCACCTGGTCCGCCGACACGACCTGCCGTCCAGGCGACGCCGCCGGATCTCGACTGGCGGAATCGACAGTTCCCCCGCCAGCCACATGAGCGTCTCGGTCAGGCCCGACTGGTAGTCCCTGCCACCCGAGATCTCGGCGGGGCTGAGCCTGCTCAGACACCCGACCTCCGCGACTGCGGCCTCCGTAGCGGGCTGCTGAGTCCGGACACACGAGCGGCGCCCCACCTCTTCGTGCTCGGGGTGGGGGCGCTGCTCTGTCGGGGAGCGGATCAGACCTGCTCGGCGCCCTCCGTGGGCTCCGTCGTAGTCGGCTCCTCCGCCGGCTCGCGGCCCTCGACCGGCGATCTCCGCCGCGACCTCCGGGTGTCGGTCACCGGCCGCGCGAACGTATTGGAGGCGTCGGCCGCACGCTGGGCGGCCGCCGGGCTCGTTCACTTCCCGACGTCGAGGTTGCGGGCGAGGATGGCCAGCCAGCGTTCCTGGGTCGCCGTCACCTACTCGACCAGCTCGGACTCTTCCTCGAACACGGGCAGCTGACCGTCGGTGGCCGGGTCCAGACGCCGCTCGGCGAGCACCGTCCTGGCGCTGACCGAGACGAGCGCGTCGCAACCACCGGAGACGGCGACGACGCGGCGACCAGAGACGAGATCTCCGCGGCGATCAACCGGAGTGGACGGTCGGAAGCGCTGCTGCCGGCGGCGCTCCCCGATCTAGCGCGGCAGCGTCAGCCTGCCGTGCAGGATCTGCAGGGGGATGGAGATCGTGTGCGCGGTGTCGTCGGATCCCCACCACGGCGACAGCGCTCGCTGCAGGTCGTCCAGCCGTCCGGGCTCGACGACCTCGTAGGCCTCGCCGATCCCGTAGACCGTCCACCCGCTCCGGCCCTCGAGGTCGACGTCGTCGGCCTGGAACGCCACGACCGCATGCAGGACCGCAGACGCGAGTGTGCTGTTACGGGCGGTGCGGAACACGGCCTCCTCGCCGTCGAGCACATAGTGGACGGGGTGTGCGGCCGGCAGGCTCCGCTGGGTGACCACGACCCGCCCGATGCCCTCGCTGGGCAGAAGTGTCAGGCACTCGGCGCGAGCCAGCTCGACCAGCCTCGGCTCTGCGTGAATCTCGACCACCTCCTCGGGGCAAGATCTGGTCAGCGGCAGGTTAGGCGACCTCGGAAGATCGAATCAGAGCCCGAGGTCCCGATCCCGACGCTACGACCGGAGAGGTTGGGCTGTGGACGATCGGACGGGTGCGTAAGGCCTGTCGGAGCAGCACCCCTCGACAGGGTGCGCCCCACATCTCGCTGCCGGGTTCCGTGGGTGGCCCGGGCATCACTGATCTCCGGGGAGGCGCGCCGCTGTTCAGCCGGGCCGGGTGAGTCGGCCTCCCACGATCGTCGCGGTGACGTCCGCGGCCCGCGCCACCAGCGGGAGCTGCCACGGATCCGCGCCCCGGGTCCTCGGCGTGTCGGTGTCGACCTCGACCGCGTCGAACGGCTCGCCCACCTGCAGACCGGGCGACCGCCCGTCGTCGCCGGCCAACCCCAGCGACCGGTGGCCGCCGACCGTGCCTGCCGTCCAGAGGACCTCCGGAGGGAAGACCCCCCGCCGTCCGAGCCGCAGCCGTTGGTCGAACTCCAGGCGACCGACCTCCTCCCAGGGGTCGATGACGACGTGCTGATCCGACCCGACGGCGAGGTGTGCCCCCGCGGCGAGGAGGTCCGGAGCGGGCCCGATCCCGTCGCCCAGGTCCGCCTCCGTGGTGGGGCACATCACGATCGTCGCACCGGCAGCGCCGAGCAGACTGATGTCGTCGTCGGTGAGGTGCGTCGCGTGCACCGCCGAGAACCGCGGGGACAGCAGGCCGTGCGCCGACAGCAGCCCGACCGGCGTGACCCCGTAGGCCTCCAGGCACGCTGTGACCTCGTCGGGTTGCTCCGAGACGTGCGCGTGGAGAGGCACGTCGTCGGGCAGTCCCTCGGCGATCACCGCGAGATCGTCGGGCGACACGGCACGGACGGAGTGGATCGCAGCGCCCACGGTGACCAGCTCCCGTCCGCTTCCGGCGAGTGTGTCGCGCAGGGCGTGCCAGCGCTCCAGCCACCGATGGACGTCCGCGTCGGCGAACTGCAGTTGCTCCACACCGAGCGGCTGGCCCACCCCGGCTCGCAGGTAGCACGTGTCGAGGAGGACGAGCCGGAGGCCGGCCGAGGTCGCGGCGTCGGCGAGTGCGAGCTCCATCGCGTGACCGGGGTACGGCTCACCCTGCGGTGTGTGGTGGATGTAGTGGAACTCGCCGACCACGGTGTAGCCCGCGTCGCGCATCTCCGTGAACACCTCTTCGGCGAGGTCGCGGTAGCCGTCCGGGGTCAGTCGGGTGGCGGCGTCGTACATGCGCCTGCGCCACCGCCAGAAGTCACCGCCGTCGGCGTGCGTGCGGCCGCGCAGGGTTCGGTGGAAGGCATGCGAGTGCGCGTTGGCGAAACCCGGGACGACGGTGCCGAGCACGGTCTCGTCGGGTTCCGCCGGGACGCCCACCGACACCTCGGTCACGTCTCCACCGACGACCCGCACCCGCACCTGCTCGCCGAACGCTCCGTCGACGAGTGCGCGCCGGCACCAGTAGTTCGCGTCCGCCCCGGTCACGGCGCCTGCGCCCCGGCGAGTTCGCGCAGCACCACGGCCAGCCCCCGGGCTCCCTCCTCGCAGTCCTCCTCGCGGGCCGTCTCTCCGGGTGCGTGCGACACGCCGGTCGGGTTCCGGACGAAGACCATGGTCGTCGGCACGTGAGACGCGAGAATGCCGGCGTCGTGCCCGGCGCCGGTCGGGATCGCCGGTACGCCCCCGAGCAGCTCGGCGACGCGCGCGGTCAGCGGCCCGTCGAAGGACACCAACGGCGAGAACGACTCCTCGTGGACGTCGAGGGCGCACCCCTCGGCGGCGACACACGTTCGGATGAGCGCGACCGTGGCCTCGAACTGGGCGCGTACCGCCGTGTCGGAGTCGGCGCGGATGTCGAGCCACGCCTCGACGCGGGAGGCGATGACGTTCGTCCCGTTCGGCGTGACCGAGATGCGACCGACAGTGCCGCGGGCCGCCGGGCGCTCCACAGCGACATCACGAACGGCGAGGGCCGCGGCGGATGCCGCGACCACGGGATCCCGGCGCTCTCCCATGGGAGTGGTGCCGGCATGGTTGCCCTCGCCGGTGATGGTGAGCCGCCACCTGCCGTGCGCCATGATCGCCGAGCCCACCGCGAGCGGCAGACCGCGCTTCTCCAGATCGAGGCCCTGCTCGACGTGCAGTTCGACGAGCGCGTCGAGCAAGGCGACGCGGCCTGGATCCGGACCGACGCGAGACACGTCCATGGACACCTCTCGCCACGCGTCCTCGAGCGTGACCCCCTCACGATCGGTGAGGGCCAGAGCGGTCTGCGGGGTGATGTCGCCCACCAGAAGCCGGGTACCCAGGCACGGGACGCCGAAGCGCGACCCCTCCTCCTCGGCGAAGGCACAGACTGCGATGGGCCGCGCCGGGACCCATGCCTCCGCCCTGAGCAACGCCACGGCCTCGAGCGCGCTCGCCACGCCGAGGGGGCCGTCGAAGGCGCCACCGCCCGGCACCGAGTCGAGGTGGCTCCCGGTCGCGATCGTGCCCGGCCCGGGCTCGCCCCACCATGCCCAGAGGTTGCCGTTGCCGTCGGTCTCCACGGTCAGGTCGAGTTCTGCCGCCGAGCGGCAGAACCACTCCCGCAGGGCCAGCTCGGCAGGCTCCAGGAGATGCCGTGAGTAGCCCCCGTGCACCGGGTCGCGTCCGATGTCGCAGATCTCGTCCAGTCGCTTACGCACCGACACGACGCGCCCCCTTCGTCCGGGCGCGCGGCGGCCGTTCGTCTCGCGCGGAACCCGTGGTGTGGCCGCGGTCGATGGCGGCGGGCGGGTAGGTCGTCAAGGTCGTTCCTGTCAAGGAGTAGTGCTCCGTCACGTGCTCGTCGGGGAGTGATCGGCGGGAGAGGAGGTCGGTACGGGGCCCGGCGCCGTGCCGAAGAAGGAGGCCAACCGATCGGCGACGGTCGCCGGCTGCTCCGCCGGTGAGGCGTGCGCGGCATCGGGTACGCACTCCAGGGCGCCTCGGCGTACCACCCGCGCGATCTCGGCGGACCACTGCTGGGGAACGAGCTCGTCGTACTGCCCCCACACCGCGAGGACCGGCGCCGCTGTTCGCGCCAGTCCCGCCGTGCCGTCGTAGTCGGCGAGCGCCTCGCACGCGCAGGCATAGCTCTCGTCGTCCGTGTCGCGCAGGGCCTCGAGCAGGCGCGCGATCCGGTCCCTGTGCAGCTCGCGGGTCGAGGGGGCGAACCAGCGCTGCGCCGATCCGGGGACCAGGCTCTGCGTGCCGTGGACTCGCACCGAGGCCGCTCGCTCGGCCCAGGCCGATCGGGACTCGACCCGGGCTCCGGAGGAAATGACCGCGACCCCGCCGACTCGGTCGGCGTGCCGGAGCGCGATGTCGAGTCCCACCGTGCCGGTGATCGACACGCCGGCGTAGAGGAACTTCCGCACACCGAGCGTCTCGAGGTGCTCCACGAGCGCGTCGGACAGGTCACCGACTGTGAAAGCAGCCTGTGCAACGGGTGAGGCTCCGTGGCCGGGGAGCTCCCAGCACAGGACCCGAAAGTCCTGCGCCAGCAGCGGGAGGGCATCCGCCCACAGCGCGGCCGACGTTCCGAGCGAGTGTCCGAGCACGAGACAGCGAGCCTCGGCGGGACCGACCGGATCAGTGACCGCGAGGCCGACGCGTCTCATCAGTCCCTCCTGACCTCTGGCGCACCGGACTCGGCGGCCCTGGCACGTGGTGGCCGCTGCAGGCGGATCCGCCTGTCTGGTGTCTTCGTACGCATGGTTCTCACCCCACGTGGTTGAGGAACTTCCTCGTCCGCTCGGAGGTCGGCGAGTCGATGAGCTGCCGCGCGGGCCCCACCTCCGCGTTCAGGCCCTGGTCCATGAAGGCGACGCGGTCGGCGACGTCGCGCGCGAACCGCATCTCGTGGGTGACCACGATCATCGTCATCCCTCCCTCGGCCACCCGCCGCATGACGGAGAGCACCTCGCCGACCAACTCCGGGTCCAGCGCACTGGTGGGTTCGTCGAAGAGCATGAGCTTGGGCTCCATCGCCAGCGCACGGGCGATGGCGACGCGCTGCTGCTGGCCGCCCGAGAGGTGGCGGGGGTAGGAGTCGCGCAGGTGCTCCAGCCCCACGTCCGCCAGAGCGGCCCTGGCCCGCTGGAGGGCCTCGTGCCGGGGGAGTCGGCGGACCTTGGTGAGCCCGATCGCGACGTTCTCGAGCGCGGTCAGGTGCAGGAAGAGGTTGAAGTGCTGGAACACCATGCCGACGCGCTCCCGGTACGTGGCGATCTCTGCATCGCTCGCCTCGTGCAGCTCGCCGTTCCGCACCACGGCACCGGCATACTCGTCGTCGACCCTGATATAGCCGGCGTCGATCTTCTCCAGGTGGTTCACGCAGCGCAGGAGAGTGCTTTTTCCCGACCCCGACGGGCCGATCAGACACAGCACTTCGCCCTGCATGACATCGAGGTCGATTCCCTTGAGGACCTCGGTATGGCCGAAGCGCTTCACGACGCCGCGAATCGCGACCAGGGGCTGCGCGTTCATACAGGCTCCTCCGCGAGACGAGCTCTGGCGACTCCTGCTCGGGCCCCGCTCGACACGGAGTACTTCTTCTCGAGGAAGTGCTGGCCGAAGGTGGCGATCGTGACGATGAGCAGGTACCAGAAACTGACCACCATCAGCAGCGGGATGACCTTGAAGTTGGAGCCGTAGACCTGCTGGGCACGTGTCAGCAGGTCCCCCCCGCCGATGACGGAGACGAGCGAGGTGGCTTTCAGCAGCCCGATGAACTGGTTTCCGGTCGGCGGGATGATCACGCGGATGGCCTGCGGGATCACGATGACCCGCATCACCACCCGGCGCTTCATGCCCAGGCTGTGCGCCGCTTCCCGTTGCCCCTCCGGGACCGACATGAAGCCTGCCCGGATGATCTCCCCGGCAAAGGCCCCCTCGTGCAGGGACAGCCCGATGATCGCGGCACTGAACCCGGTGATGAGCGTGTTGGTGTCCCAGCTGTAGGTGCCGATTCCCACCTGTGGCACGAACAGCGCGGCGTTGAAGCAGATCAGCAGGATGACGAGGAGCGGAACGCCACGAAAGAAGCCAACGTATGCCTTCGCGAAAGCCCGGAAGACCGGATTGCGGGACTCCCCGAGCAGAGCGAGTGCGCAGCCGATCAGGACCGCGATGATCTGCGAGACCAGCGACAACTCGATCGTCACCGCCAGGCCTTGCAGGGTCGGCGCCGAGAAGAGGTACCGCCCGAAGACGGACCATTCGAAGCTCTCGTTCGTCGCCAGCCCGTAGGCCACACCCGCGGCAAGCAGCAGCGCGAGGCATCCACTGATCCAGTGGCTGGGGTGTCGACGCGGAACGGGCGTGGCGTAGGGGTCCCGCACCTCGCCATAGGCGGTCAGTGATGTCACCGGTGGTTCCCTTCCGTCTGGGTGGGCCGCGGTCGAACGAGCCCCGCCCCGCCCGACTCGCCGGGTCACGGCTGTCCACATGCTCCGCACCGGGTGGGCAGCTCGAGGGGACGGGTCGCCGCCAGGTTGATGCCGGGCTCCTTCAACGCGGCGTCGGAGAGGCCCCACTGGGACATGATCTGGTCGTAGGTGCCGTCCTTGATGATCGCCTGGAGCGCGCCGAGGAGGGCCTGGGCAGTGTCGTCGGCGTCGCGGGGAACGACGATGCCGACGTACGTGCGGGCCAGCATCGGACTGGGGATGATCGTGAACGCGTTGTTGCTGGTCTTGTTCTGCCACGCGCCGGTCGCGGTGTCGGTGACAGCAAAATCGATCTGGCCGGACTGCAGGGCGGTGTTCTGGGCGCCGGCCGTCGGGAAGTTGGTGACCTCCAGTTCCGGACGCCCCTGCGCCACGCAGTTCTCCGAGAACATCCTCGCGTTGTCGACGAACTCCGTGCCGATCTGCACGCCGACGTGCAGCCCGCACACGCTCAGCGGGTTCGAGGTGATGGTCTTCGGGTTCGCCGCGGTGGCCATGAGGCTCAGCGTCGCGTAGGCGTAGTCGACGAACTGCACCGTCTTCTGGCGTTCCGCGTTGTCGGTGATGCATTCCATCGCTGCGGTGTAGCGCCCACTCTGGACACCCGGGAGGAGTCCGTCGAAGGCGATGGCCTCCTGAGTGATCTTCACCCCGAGCCGCGGCGCCATCGCCATCAGCAGGTCGTGGTTGAAGCCGGCGATCTCACCGGAGTCGTCGGTGTAGTCGCACGGCGGATAGGAGGGATCCGTCGCCACCGTGAGGACGCCGGAGTCCCGGACCTGCTGGGGCAGCCGGTCGTACAGCTCGGGGATGACCTGTGAGGTGGTGCTGTCACCCGCCGTGGGGGTCGAGCTTCCGGAGCCGCAACCGGAGATGAGCAGCGCTACGGCGGCGGCAACGGAGACCGTGGCCATGAGCGCGCGGGGCTTGGGCATCGAGAACTCCTCAATGGTGTCGACAGCAGGAACTGAAGAGAATCATTCAGTCCAGTAAATACTGTATCGATCTCTATGCAGGGCCGGCAATGCACGCCGATCTGCCTAACCAAGTCGTTCCACGCGCGTAACAAACTCGGGCTCGATCAGCTCGTGGCGTCCACCGGCAAATCGGTGATCTCCAGGAAGGCCCCGTCGAGGATCTCGGCAGCGACGGCCTCCATCTCCCCCGACATGATCCGGTCGTCCTTGAGGAACTCAGCCTTCGAGCGGACCAGGTCGTACGTGGGACGGTTGGCAGGCGCCGAGTGGCCACCGTTGCGCAGGTCCAAGCCCTGCGCTGCGCTCAACAGCTCGATCGCAACGACGTAAGCCGCGTTGCGCACCATGGGGCCGAGGCGCACCGACGCGTGCGTCGCCATGCTGACGTGGTCCTCCTGACCGGCGGAGGTCGGGATGCTGTCCACGCTGTTCGGCATCGCCTTGCCCCGGTTCTCGGCAACGAGCGCGGCGCTGGTGACCTGGGCCATGATGAACCCGGAGTTCAACCCCGCGTTCTCCACCAGGAAGGGCTCCAGCCCACTCATGGAGGCATCCATGAGCATGGCCTGCCGCCGCTCGGAGATGGAACCGATCTCACAGACCGCCATCGCGATGATGTCGGCGGCGAATGCGACGGGCTGCCCGTGGAAGTTCCCGCCCGACAACACGACCCCGTCGTCGGGAAACATGAGCGGGTTGTCCGAGACGGCGTTGAGCTCCTGCTCGAGCGTGCGCGCGGCGAAGGTGAGGAGGTCGAGCGCCGCCCCCATGACCTGCGGCTGGCACCGGAGGCAGTACGGGTCCTGCAGTCGCCGGCCCGCGAACTCGATGTCGAGCACCGGGCTGTCCGCGACGAGTCGACGCAACACGCCGGCCACGCGGATCTGGCCGGCGTGGCCGCGAATCTGCTGGATCCGGTCGTCGAGGACCATCTGGCGGCCGGCGGTCGCCTCCAGGGTGAGCGCCCCTGCCGCGAGGCCCGCATTGATCACGGCTTCGGCGCCGAACAGGCCACGGAGCGCGATGGCGGTGGACGCCTGAACGCCGTTGAGGAGCGCGACGGCCTCCTTCGGGCCGAGGACGATCGGAGCGAGCCCGGCTTCGGCGAGGCCCTCTCTGGCGTCATAGGTGACACCGCCGATCCGGACACGACCCTCGCCCATCATCGCGCCGGCCATGTGGGCAAGGGGCGCGAGGTCGCCCGAAGCGCCCACCGACCCCTGGGAGGGGACGACCGGCAACACGTCCGCGTCGATGAGCGCCTTCAGCATCTCGGCGACCTCGACGCGGATCCCGGAGTGGCCCCGGGCCAGCCCGATGAGCTTGATGACGAGGATCGCGCGGACGATCTCGTCGGGGAGCGGGTCCCCGACGCCGACCATGTGCGAGAGCACCGAGCGCCGTTGCAGCTCGGCGAGGTCGTCGGAGGAGATCCGACGGTCGGCGAGCTTCCCGAAACCGGTGTTCACGCCGTAGACGACGTCCCCCCGGCCGACCGCGTCAAGGATGACCTGGTGGCCACGGCGGATGTTCTCCAGCGCCTGAGGAGCAAGGTCCACTGTCACGGGGCTGCGATAGACCGGCCGGAGGGCATCCAAGCTCACGCGCTCGCCCGTGATCCTGACGGTATTCACGCTGATTCGTCTCCTTGTATTGGTGCCTGTACTCGTGGCTTCCGTGGTGGGCGATGACCCGCGCCGGGTCGGTGGAGCGCACGCGGGCGCCGCGGTTGCAGGGATCGATGAACCCGAGCGTTCGTACATTCCCGTCGGGGGGCGGAACGTGTGTAGAAGAGCATGCAGACTGCGCCGAACTGTATCCCTGGTATGCAGACGTGGCAAGCTCTGAGTATGTTCGCCGCGTGACCCATACGACCGCCGTCGTCCTGGCCTCTCGCCCCACCGGCGAGCCCATCCACGAGAACTTTCGCCTCGAGGCGCGAGACCTCCCCGCACTGGAGGAGGGGCAGGTGCTGCTCCGGACGATCTATCTTTCCCTCGACCCGTACATGCGCGGGCGGATGAACGCCGGGCGGTCCTATGCCAGGGCCACGGAGCTCGGTGAGGTCATGGAGGGTGGAACGGTCTGTGAGGTCCTCGAATCGGCGTCGGCGATGTTCGCCCCCGGCGACATCGTGCTCGCGCACGTCGGATGGCAGACCCATGCGGTCCAGAACGCGGACCTGCTGCGCGCGATAGATCCGGGCAGGGCGCCCATTTCCACAGCGTTGGGAATCCTCGGCATGCCGGGCTTCGCAGCGTGGGTCGGACTCACCGAGATCGGTCGGCCGCAGCCCGGCGAGACGCTGGTGGTCGCCGCGGCGACCGGTCCGGTCGGATCGATGGTCGGGCAGATCGCCCGGCTCCAGGGAGCCCGCACCGTCGGTGTCGCGGGCGGACCGGACAAGGTCGCCTGGATGCGGGAGCTGGGCTTCAACGCCGCACTCGACCACCGGGCGCCCACGTTCGTCGAGGACCTGGGCGCTGCCGTGCCTGACGGCATCGACATCTACTTCGAGAACGTCGGCGGTGCGGTGTGGGAGGCCGTATTCCCTCATCTCAACGACTTCGCCCGCGTGCCGGTCTGTGGTCTGGTGTCGCAGTACAACGAGACACGTCCGCCGGCGGGGCCGGACCGGTCACACCTTCTCATGAGCGCGATCAACACCAGGCGGCTGCTCGTCCGGGGGTTCACACAGCGCGACTTTGGGGCCACCCACTACGGGCGCTTCCAGCGCGATGTGTCGACATGGTTCGCCGAAGGCCGGCTCAAGTACCGCGAGGACGTCGTCGAGGGCATCGAGAACGCTGTCGACGCCTTTCTCGGCCTCCTCGAGGGTAGGAACTTCGGCAAGCTCCTGGTGAGGGTCTCAGAGGACCCGACCACGGGTGAGCCGTCGACCGAGGCCTGACCAGCCAGGTCGACGACGAGGTCGATCAGTCCTCGAAGACGCTCAGCTCCGCGGCATGTCGCTCGAACCGCTCGAGACCCATCTGCGAGCTGTTCGGACGCGCGTCGGCCATGGCGTGGAGCAAGGCGCTCGACGTGATGTTGACAGCGGCCGAGGTGTCGAAGAGCAGGCCGCTGGCGAGTCGTACCGTGATCAGCTCGTCGGTCTCATGGCCCACCGTCGCGTACGACTCGTCGCTGATGACCGCCACCTTCAGCCCGATCTCGCGCGCGTAGCGCACGAGATCGCAGGCCTCCCTCGGGTAGCGGGGGAGGATGAAGGCCAGGCACCAGGTCGCTCCCTGGTCGCGGGCCCGGGCGATCCGCTCCTTCTCCTCGGTGTCGCCGCGGTCGATGACGGCGATGCCCGGGTGCACCTTGGCCCCGAGGTAGGCGAAGTGCTGCGCGAAGGATCGCGAGACGCGCAGCCCGATCACCGGGAGCCGTTCCGACGACATGATGGCCGCGCCGACCCGGGCGATCTGGTCGCCGAGGGGGGCGGACTTGCTGAGCCACTGCAGGTTGGCGATCTCGGCACCGATCGCCTCCTCCAGCGGGCCGGCGCTCTCGGTCTGGGGCGGGAACGAGGTCATCTCCGACCGAGCCCACTTCTGCAGGGCGTCCTTGAAGTCGGCGAACCGCCGGTATCCCAACGCTGCGGCGAACCGGGAGACGGAGGGCTGGCTTACACCGACCTGACGGGCAATGCTGTCGCTGGTCAGGAACGCCGCGTCATCACGATGGTCGATGACGTAGCGGGCGATACGCCGCTGAGCCGGAGAGAGCCGCGAGTTGCGCAAACGGTCGTAGACGGCATCGACGGAGGCGGCCGCTTCCGTTGTCATGTCAGCCCTCCGATACGGCCGCACACGGGCGTCGCACCCGAGCGCGACGAGCAGACGCACCTCGGCTTCTGCCCCGATGGAATGGCAGCAGGCACCTGCGCACGGCGAGGTTCGTCCCAGCTTTGCATACTTCTATACATCCAGCAACCGATCTCATGAGGTGGGCTTCTCGGCGATGAGTGCGGACGACCTCGGCGCGACGGGTTCCGGGACGCCAGGTGCCTACTGCTCGAACGTGGCCAGGATGTCGGCGAGCAGCCTCGCGGTGTGTTCCGGGTCGCTGATGTTGGGGGAGTGCTTCGCCTCGATCTCGTACACCGCGCAGGACCGGGCGCACTGAGCGATCTTTCCCGCCCAACCTGGCTCGACAAGGTCGTCGTCCAGTCCACTCACAAGGGCGAGTGGGACCGTCACGTGGCGGAGACTCTCGGGGTACTCGTCGACCCTCTCGGTCGTCGCGAACGGCGTCGGAAGGCCGGCCGCGGCGACCGCTCGATAGTGACCGGGGTCGCTCGCGTTCCGCATCCGAAGGTCGACGTGCGCCTCGATGCCCGCGAAGTCGCCGGTGAGGAGTCGGACGATGCGCAGCATGTCCGCCCGGGTCCCGTCGAACTGCGACAACGACGCCAAGGACTCCTTCGTGCGGTAGGGCCCCCCGGTACCCGCGATCGAGACGCCCGACTTCATCCGCCAGGCGAACCACGGTGTCGTCGAGGCACGCAGAGCCATGGCCCCGCCGAACGAGTTGCCCACGACATGGGCGGGCGTGGCGCCCAACCCGACCGCATCGAGCAGGGCGGCAACCTGACGGAGCCTGAACGTGTAGGGAGCCACGTCGAGTTGGACCATCTTGCTGGAACGCCCGTATCCGTAGAGGTCCGGCGCGATGACGTGGTAACGGGTGGCCAGGAGGGGGATCACCCCTGCCCAGGCGGTCTCGGCGGCCCCACCCCATGTCCCGTCATGGAGGAGCACGACCGGTGGGGCGGAGGGGCCTCCCGCCGCCAGATAGCTCGTCGTCAGCCCTCCGAGGGTGAGTTCGTGGCGCTCGACCTCATGCATCTGGTTCATCCGTCTCCAGGAAGAAGGGGTGGGAGTGCAACGCGCAGGTGTCGGTGGGGGGAGGTACGGCTACTCGAGGAACTCGTAGTCGTCGTCGTTGACGGAGTCGGTGATGTCCCAGTACTCGATGTTCGTGTACGGCCAGAGCTGGGACACGCGACCGTTCTTGTTCTGGTACCAGGTGCGGGCGTAGGGCTGGCCCCAGGCCTTCGTGCGGTTTCCCTCATCCACCCACTCGACGAAACGGTCGAGCGCTTCGGGACGGACGTCGAGTGCGGCGACCCCGCGCCGCAGAAGTTCGTGGATCGCGGAGAGGGAGTACTCGACGGCGCGCTCGAGCATGAAATGCAGACTCCCCGCAACGGTGCCGCCGACGTTGGGCCCGTAGATGAGGAAGAAATTGGGAAATCCGGGGACGGTGATCCCGTTGTAGGCGCGCGCGTCGCCATCCCAGAAGGCATGGATCTCACGACCGTCGCGGCCGACGACCTCGACCTCGTCGAGATAGTCCGAAGGCTTGAACCCGGTCGCGAACACGACGACGTCGACGTCGTGCTCCTGGCCGCTCGCATCGACGAAGCCGTTCTCGGTGAACCGCTCGATGCCGGCAGTGACCAGCGTGGTTTTCTCCGACTTCAGTGCTGCGGCCCACACGCCGTTGTCGCGGAGCATGCGCTTCGCGCCCGGCGGGTAGTTGGGGATGACGCGCTGGAGAAGGTCGGGATCGTCGTCGAACTGAGGCGCAATCCGAGAGACGAGGAACTCGCGCAGTTCCTGGTTCGCCGGGGAACAGCTCAACGGGGCGCCCGGCCAGTCCTCCTGTGCCACCACGGTGTGCGCCCTGCCCTCGATCCCCGTGAGAATGACCCAGAGCCGGAACCACTGCGCGTAGTGCGGAACCTTGCGCCGCAGCCACGTGAAGGCCGCGCTCACGGTGTGGTGGTAGGTGGGCGCAGGGAGCATCCAGGGGGCGCTGCGCTGGAAGACGATGAGCGAGCCGACCTGGTCCATGATCGCCGGCACGATCTGGTAGGCGCTGGCGCCGGTGCCGACGACGGCGACGCTCTTACCCGCGAGGTCGACGTCGTGGTCCCATTCCTGCGAGTGCATCGTCATCCCGCGGTACTTCTCCGAGCCCGCGATCTCGGGAATGTTCGGGCGGTCGAGCTGGCCGAGCGCGCTGACGACGGCGGAGAACCGGCGCACCTGCTCGCCTCCGTCGGCGGTGCGGGTGGTGGCCTCCCACAGTCGCTCCTCCTCGACCCAGCGCAGCCGTACCAGCCGGGTCCGGAACTCGATGCGGTCGACGACGCCTGCGCGCCTTGCGACGTCACGCAGGTAGTCGAGGATCTCGCCGCCCTGCGCGAACTGGTGCGGCCAGTCGCCCCGCTGGGCGAACGAGTACGAGTAGCCGAAGGTCGGCGTGTCCAGGCGGACGCCGGGATAGGTGTTCTTCGCCCACGTTCCGCCGATGGTCTCACCGGCCTCGACGAGGACGTAGGGGATGCCGGCCTGGGCGTAGCGGTGCGCGGCCGCAATCCCTGCCACACCCGCCCCGACGATGAGCGCCGAGAAATCTCGCCCGCGTGCCACCTCGTCGAACTGCCAAGCGGGCCTCCCACCCTTGGTGGGTGCGATGTCGAGCTCGTGGGTGAGCATGCCGAACCATTCCTCGCGGCCACCCGTGAGGTAGCCGAGGATGTCGCGGACGGCCGCGTCCGGCAGCATGTCGACCGTCGTGACCTGCTTGTCACGCAGCTCCTGCAACCCGGCCAGAGCGAGGAGGGCTGCCTTCTCCCGCTGCTCCGCCGTCATGCCGCCGTGCGGATGTGGGGTCGTGTCCATCGGGGTGAGCGGAGGCCGGAGGTCCGGGTGGAGGAAGGTGGTGTCGCGCAAGGCTGCTGCGAGCGCAGCCAGCAGGACCGGCAGCTCCGCGCCGGCCACGATCTCCTCGAGGAACGCATCGTCCTCCACGATCGGCTCGGACCGGGACTCCCAGTAGAGGTCGTCGAAATGCTCGGTCTCCGCCGCCTGGGAGCTGCCTGGCGGTGTCATGTCGAGTTGCGTCCCTTCTGTCGGTCGCCGGGGTCACGACGATGAACTTCGGTCGCACAGCGCTGCCACGACGCTGCTGCCACGACGCCGACGACGGCGCGAGCAGGCTGTATGATACTATGCGATTCCGACGCAGGCGCATAGAGTGGTGCGAGACCGGCCGAGCCGCTGGGCGCGGTACGAGGCGCGACCCGGGCCGCTCGTCGAGTCGCCACTGCGACGACCACCCACCGACAGTGGCAGTCCAACCAACAGTCCGACAGTGACAGTCCGAGAGTGACAGTGAGGAAGGTCCGATGAGCGTTTCAGAGGGCGTCGTGGAGGAATGGCTGGAGAGCTTCGGGCGGGTCTGGCGCGAGCGTGACGCGAAGGCGGCCGCCGCGATCTTCACCGCCGACGCGCACTACCGGAACAGCCCCTTCCTCGACGAGCCCTTCGTCGGGCAGGACGAGATCGAGGGCTTCTGGGAGAACGCGGTCGCCGACGTCTCCGACGTCGACTTCCGTTATGGCACCCCGGTCATCGACCGCGATCGTGTGGGTGTCGAGTGGTGGACGATCCTACGGTCCCGGGGGGAGCAGTACACCCTTGCGGGAAACTTCCTCCTGACGTTCTCGGGCGAGAAGGTCTCGGACCTTCGCGAGTCGTTCGTCAAGGAGGAGGGCGCGCTTCAGCCTCACCCCGGTTGGGGACTGTGACCCCGACTCGCGGACTCGGTTCGGAGGTCTCGTGGTGGTTCCTCTCGTGGGTATCGGTGGAGTGGACGTGCAGGGTCGAGCCGAACTGCTGATCGTCGGGGCTGGAGTGATCGGCGCCGGGGCCGCCCTTGCGCTGGCGAGGTCCGGTCACGACGTCCTCGTGGTCGATCGCAACAGTGGCGTCGGCGACGGCTCCACCGGGGCGTCCGCCGGGATCATCCGCGTTCACGCGAGCGACGCGCAGAGCTCGGCCCTGGCCCACGACGCGCTCGTCGCCTGGACCGGCTGGCGGGAGTTCCTCGGGGCGGACGCGTCCGAAGATCTGGCCCGCTTCGTGCGTTGCGGCTCCCTCGTCCTCGATGCCGGGAACGGATTCGTCGGGCAGGCCGCGGCAGCCATGACGATGGCCGGTGTGACCTTCGAGAAGTGGTCCCTTGACCAGATGAGTGGCCACTTCCCGTACTTCGACTTCCATCGCTTCGGGCCACCGAGGCCGGTGCAGGACGAGGCGTTCTGGGAGGAGCCGTCGGAGTTCCTCGCCGGAGGGCTCTACACCCCGCAGTCGGGGTACGTCGGGGATCCCACGCTTGCCGCCGTCAACCTCATGCGCGCCGCACAGCGGGCAGGGGCGCGTCTGCGGCTGTCGGCCGCCGTCGGCAGCATCGACCGCGAGCGTGACCGTGTTGTCGGAGTGACGCTCACCGATGGCACGGTCCTGCGGGCCGCTGCCGTGCTGGTGGTCGCCGGTCCCCACACGGACGCCCTCCTCCGCGGTATCGGCGCGACGTCGGACTTCCGGGTTCGCACCCGACGCATGCGAGAAGAGCTCATCCACATCGCGTCGCCCCCCGGGCTGGACCTCGCGCTCCAGGGCGTGCACCTGGTGGACGGTGATCTCAACATCAACTTCCGGCCCGAGCGGGGTGATGCCTTCCTCGGCGGAAGCAACGGCGACCTGGCCGACGAGCAGACAATTATCGAGGACCCGGATCGGTTCGACCGCCACGTGACGGCCACCGCGTGGGAACGCACCACCCTGCGGATGGCCCGACGCATCCCGGACCTGGGAATCCCGCGGGCCCGCAGCGGCGTCGTAGGGCTCTACGACGCCGCCGAGGACTGGCTCCCGATCTACGACCGGACCTGCGTCGACGGCCTC
The DNA here is from genome assembly GCF_021283305.1 of Pseudonocardia kujensis. Classification (GTDB taxonomy): domain Bacteria; phylum Actinomycetota; class Actinomycetes; order Mycobacteriales; family Pseudonocardiaceae; genus Pseudonocardia; species Pseudonocardia kujensis. The sequence continues at coordinate 187,677 of NZ_JAJSOK010000005.1, read as the reverse complement.
TTCGTCGCGATGGCGACCTCCGGCACCCAGTTCAAGACGGCACCGATCGTGGGGGAGCTGCTCCGGCACGTCATCGAGAGCGAGCTGGACGGGAAGGACCACACCACCATCCCCTTCGCCAGCCCGTTCAGCGCTCGCACCTACTCGACGGCACAGTTCTCACGGCTGCGTGCGCCGCGGGAACAGCAGTCGCGAGGATGAGCCTCATGCAGCGCGGCGACGAGCCCGGACGTGAGGACGGACACCAGGACACGACCGTGGGGAAGGGGTCCGTCCTTCTCGACGGCATCGCGGAACTGACGACGAACGACGACGAGAACGGCGGAAGGATCACCGACGCCGCGGTCGTGGTCGAGGGCGATCGCCTTGCATGGGTCGGCTCGGCCGCCGCCGCACCGGCCGCGGACCGGAGAGTCGATCTGGGCGGCCGTGCGGTGCTTCCCGGCTGGGTCGACTCGCACACCCACATGGTCTTCGGCGGGCAGCGGACCGCCGAGTTCGAGGCCCGCATGTCCGGACAGCCGTACTCGGCCGGCGGTATCGGTGTCACGGTCCGGGCCACCCGCGCGGCCAGCGACGCGGAGCTCGCCGCCAACCTGGCACGGCTGATCGGTGAGGCCCGCCGTGGCGGCACGACCACGATCGAGACCAAGACCGGCTACGGCCTCACGGTCGCCGACGAGCTGCGGGCCGCACGCGTCGCGGGTCGGCATGTCGACACCGTCACCTTCCTCGGGGCGCACATCGTGCCCGAGGGCGACGATCCGGATGCCTACCTGGACCTCGTGACCGGCCCCATGCTCGACGCGGTCGCTCCCCTCGTCACGGCGGTGGACGCGTTCTGCGAGACCGGCGCCTTCGACGGTGCGGCCACCCGCCGGGTCCTCGCGAGTGCGAGAGAGCGCGGTCTCGCGCGCAGACTCCACGGCAACCAGCTCGGGCACGGCCCCGGTGTACGACTCGCGGTCGAGTACGACGCTCTCAGCGTGGACCACGTCGGGTTCCTCACCGACGACGACGTCGAGGCCCTCGCCTCCTCCTGGGGGGCCGGCACGCGGGGCACAGTCGCCACCGTGCTGCCGGCGTGTGACCTCTCCACCCGGATGCCTCTGGCACCAGCTCGCCGCCTGCTCGATGCGGGGGCGGTCGTCGCCATCGCGACCAACTGCAATCCGGGTACGTCCTTCACCACCTCGATGGCCTTCTGCGTGGCTACCGCCACCCTCCAGATGGGGCTGTCGGTCCGGGAGGCGGTCCGGGCGGCCACACTGGGCGGTGCGGTCGCGCTCGGGATGCACGAGGACGGCTGGCGCGATCCACTCGGCACGCCACAACCGGCCGTCGGCGTCGTTCGTCCCGGTGCACGAGCAGACCTCCAGGCGCTCGATGCACCCTCGATCGCCCACCTCGCCTACCGCCCCGGGGTGCCGCTGACGAAGGCTGTGTGGAGAGCGGGTGTCCGCGAGGTCTGACCCGGTACCGCCAACGACATGGTCCGCCCGGCCGAGGCAGGCCTCCGATCGGACCGCAGCACACATCGACACGACCATCTCGTCCCGAGGTGGAGGACAGGAGAGAAGCATGGACCCGCAACTCGCCGGCAGAACGGTCCTGATCACCGGCTCGGCGGAGCGGGCCGGCCGCACGTTCGCACAGCACTTTGCCCGAGCCGGAGCGTCCGTGGTGGTCAACCACTGGAGGCAGTCGACGCTGGCAGCGGAGACCGTCGATCTCATCCGCGCCGCAGGCGGTGACGCGATCGCGATCGAGTCCGACGTGTCGAACACCGGCGACGCGCGGACCTTGGTGCAGCGGGCATTCGGTTGGAAGGGGGATCTCAGCGTCCTGATCCACAACGCGAGCTCGCTGCGCCCGAAGGAGTTCGAGGACGTCACCGAGGACGACTTCGACGCGTCCTTCGGTGTCAACATCCGGGGTCCCTTCTTCCTCAGCCAGGAAGCCGCGAAGGTCATGAAGAAGCAGGGGCGCGGGCGGATCATTGCGCTGGTGGGCAACTCGACCACCGAGGCATGGCCGAACCTCATCCCCCACGGCCTCTCCAAGACCGCACTGGTCCGACTGATGGAGCAGCTCGCGGTGGCGCTGTCGCCGACCGTGCAGTGCAACGCCGTCGCGCCGACCCAGTTCTACCGCTCCGACGACGGGACGAACGACGCCCTCCGGCGCTACCGGGGCGAGCCCCTCGTGGAGGACGGCACCATTCGGATCGGATCACGGTACGAGTTCCGCAACGGCGACGCCGACGACGTCGCCGAGACGCTGTTGTTCCTGTCGACCTGCTCGTCCTACCTCACGGGCGCCGTCATCCGGCTCGACGGCGGCAAGGCGCTCTTCTGAGCCCTTCTGTCCGTCGGCGGTGGGCCGCGTTGGTCGAGCCACCGGGTCACCGAACCGCGCGGAGCGGTCCTGCCGCGCAGCCCGATGTGGGGATGGCTCGGCTTGGGTCCAGCTGATAGTTCATGGCACGAACCGGTCGCCGGCGAGGAGCCCGTTCCTCGAAACCGAATGCTGTGGAGATGATCGCGCCGCCTTCCGCACCCGTCCGACGAGGCTCGTGCCCTGGGTGCGGTCGCCGACGGTGTCGAGGATCGGGTCGACGCCGCCCGGGGCGTGGCGGCGCAGGGCGGTTGGCCAGTGCATTGTGTCCTTCGGTGCGGGCTGCAAGGTCTCGGTGACGCCGTAGCTGGTCGAGCGTTCACGTGGTGGCACGAGCCCCGGCCGTCCGGGACCGACGACCATCGCCCCGGCCCCCACCGCGACCACCGCGACCATCGCGCCTCCGGCTACGACCACGACGACCCCGGCTCCGACGACGACGAGGCCGACCACGATGCCGCTGCCGACGTCCGAGGGCTTTCCGGATCCCACCTCGACAACGTCGTCTCCGCCGCCCTGGTCGTCGAGCGCCGCCGCCTGCGGGCGGCGGTGGTGCTCCGTGCGACGGCTGACCGGCGACCAGAGGGCGTGCGGCCCGGACAGGTGACCGCGGCGAGTCCGGCGAGAGTGGTGAGCGCACCGGTCACCGGGTGCGTGCCCCCAGGGGAGCGGTCGCGCTAGTCGTCGAGAAGCTCCACGGTGTCGCCCGCGACTACCCCTCCGGGGCCGGGGCAACCTCGTGACCACCGACGCGAGGACGGGCGAACCTGACGGGAACTGGGTGGCTCACCGCGGCGTGCCGACTCCGATGCGATCCAGGTCACGGCCGACCACGAGCCTGCCAGAGAAGCCTTCGGCGGCTCGCCGCCATTCCTCGTCGGGCCAGTTTCCGGGCACCAGGTGCGAGAGCGCGAGTGTCTTCGCGCCCGCCCGCTCGGCGATCGGCCCGACGTCCTCGACGACGGTGTGCGCGTTGACGAGGTGCTCGAACAGGCCCTCCTGGGCATCGGTGCGCGGCGCCGGGAGGAGCTGCTCCACGTACTTGCGGTCGATGACCTCGTGCACGAGGACGTCGACGCCGCTCGCGAGCTCGATGAGGTTCTCGCTCGGGCCAGTGTCGCCCGAGAAGGCCACCGAACCGTCGTCGGTGTCGAACCGGAACGCCAGCGCGGGGAAGACCGGCGCGTGCTGCACAAGTGTCGCCGACACGCGCACCGCGTCGTCCTCGTAGAAGGTGATCGGAGACATCCTGGGATGCGGGTTCCGGTTCGGGTCGGCGAGGAACTGAGCGGGGATCGGGACGTCGCGACCCTCGAACAGCTGGTCGGGCGTCGGCTTCCGGTTGTCGAAGACGCGGTCGTTGTAGTCCGTGGCGAACGCCCGAACGAGCAGGTCGACCATCTCGCGAGTGCCCGGCGTCGGGTTGTCGGGCGCCACAGGTCGGGGTGCCGGCGGTGGGCCGAACAGCGGCGGGAGCGCGCCCCTGTTCCCGGGGCCCCAGATCTGGACCTTCTCCGGCACCTTGTGCAGTCCGTTGTAGAGGCCTTCGGTCAACAGGTTGTTCAGGTCGACCACATGGTCGGAGTGCAGGTGCGTCAGGAAGACGCCGCGTAGCGCGTCCAGCGGACCGTCGGTGTCGTGCTGCCAGTTGCCCAGCTGGGCACGACGCAGTTGACCGAGCACACCCGCCCCCGCGTCCACGACGTAGAACCGGTCGCCGACGACGACGGCGGAGGCGATCCCCGGGCGTTCTGTCCCGGGCCAGTACGCGGGTCCGCCCGACGTGCCCAGCAGGATGGCCTGTGTCCGGAATCCGTCGGCGCCCCCGGCGCCCCCGGCGCCCACGGGCGCCGGGGTCTGTGCCGGCGCGCACGCGGACACAGCGGAGACGAGAGGGATCGTGGCGGCTGCGCCGAGGAACCCGGTGAGCATCGAGCGGCGGGAGACACCCGCTCGGACCGCTGCGGCGACGACGTCACACATTCGTTGTGCTCGCTTTCCGTCGAGTACCTCTCGCGGCCGACGAGGGGGCGGGGTGGAGGAGCGCTCGACCGATCCTGACTCGGGGTGCCCTCGTCCGCGGTCATCATCCGGACATCCCGGTCGATCAGCCCCGAATCGCGAGGGCCGTTCGGGATAACCGTCCCCGCCGAGAACGGCCGCAGCGTGGCGGCTCACCCGGCTCCGATTCCGCGCGGCGTGCCGCCGCACCAAGAGGACATCGACATCCGCCCGTACGACGTCAAGGTCGCGTAACCAGCGCCCGGCGGGCCGTCACCCGGGCCCATGCTCGGCTCTGGCGGGTCGGATGGTCCGGTTCGCCGGGAACGAGTGATCCGGCGGCCGATGTGTTCTACGCGGTCCTGCTGGTCCGCGGCTTCACCGCGGTGGCCGCGTGCCTGCGCGGGCTGGAGCGGCTGAAACTACCCGGACGTCGTGACGAACGTGCTCGGCGGCGTCGTCCTGGTCCTGCTCGGGCACCTGGTGGTGGCGCTGCTCCGCCCGGAGAGGTTCTGAGGTGAGCGACACCGTCGCGGGTCTGCGGCAGGCCGCTGCTTCTGCTCCTGCTCGCGGTCTGCCAAGGGCCCTTCGGCGACGACATGGCCCGGGTCTTCACGGCCGCGCGGGCTGGTGGCTCGAGTCCGGCTATCTGTCGGCTCGCCGGCGTGGACGCCGCCGTCGAGCAGCGCCTGCCCACCCCGCCGCGGGAGTGCTGGGTTTCTCGTACGTCTCGGTCGTGCTGCTCTACCTGCTGCAACGGTTGCAGCCGCTGCTGCCGCTCGCGTTCGGCTGCGGGCCGGTCGAGCCTGGTCTTCCTCCCTCTCTCGCTGATGGTCAGCCGGCCGAGCACGTCGATCTACGTCCTGCTGACGGCTGGCCTTGCGGTCCTGTTCGGCGCGGTCAGGGCCGTCGCCGGCAACCTGCAGCGGAGGACGCAGGCTCGCCCTCCTGCTCGCGTCTTCCGTCGTTGGTAGCCTGGCGCAGTCCGCCGTCAGCGGAGGTCAGCGATGGAGCAGGCGAAACGGGAGCCGATCGCGGGCAGGTGCACCGCGATCGAAGAGGCCCGCCGCCTCGGCACGTCCGTGTACTTCCCCCATCGGCTGCGCCTGCTCGACGAGGCTCGGCCCTTCGACATGAGGCTCAAGGCGGTGTCCTTCGGGCCGGTCACCGTCGGCATGCTCAGCTATGCCGATCCGGTCCACATCGAGACGGACGACATGGAGACCGCCTACGAGGTCAACGTCCCCTTGGCGGGCACGGTCGACAGCTGGTCGGGGCCGGACCGGGTGATGGCGTCGGTACGACGCGCCGTCGTCTTCCGTCCCTACGGCCAGACGGTGATGGAGGGCTTCGGGGAAGGCAAGCCGCTGCTCGGGGTCAAGCTCGACCGCACAGCCCTGGAGACGCAGCTGAGCGATCTGCTCCGCACTCCTGTGCGGGGACCCATCGAGCTGTCGTCATCGCTGGATCTCGCCAGTGGACGGGGACGCGACTGGTGGGCCGTCGCGCGGTCGGTGGTCGACCTCTTCACCGCGTTCGACGACAACTCGACGCTGCTCAACAACGCCCTGGTCATGCGCCCGCTGATGCAGAGCCTGCTGACGGGGTTGCTCTTCGCAGTCGAGCATCCCTTCCTCGAGCAGGTGCTCGAGCCACCGGGGCCCTCGCTGCCGGCTGCTCTGCGTCGTGCCCAGGCGTTCATCGAGGAGAAGGCCGCCGAAGCCCTCACCGTGACCGACGTGGCGGCAGCCGTCGGGCTGGGCGTGCGTGCCCTGCAGGTGGGCTTCCAGCAGCACCTGCAGGCCACGCCGATGGAATACCTGCGCGACGTCCGGCTCAGGCGCGCGCACGCGGAGCTCGTCGCCGCCGACCCAGAGCGGACCACTGTGGCCGAGGTCGCGCACCGCTGGGGCTTCGCTCATCTCGGCCGGTTCGCGGCCCGCCATCGCGCCACCTACGGCACGTCCCCGTCAGAGGTCCTCGGCTCTGCTCTCTGAGCATGGCCGTTTCGCGCGGGCCTGATTGTGCGCTTCCTGGACAAGGCCTGTGCGTTCCCTGGCGGCGCGAAGGTAGACGACACCGCGTCAGGTCTCGTCGGTGACATCGGCCGGGGCGTCGTACTGGCGTTCGGTTGGTTTCGGCTTCGCCTACCGGCGTGGCCGGGACGACGCCCCGGACCTGGAAGCGATCTACCGAGGCTGCAAGATCGGCGAGACGTACGAGGGCGCCAACGAGATCCAGAAATGGGCCATCGCCGGCCAGATCTTCGGTCGGGACATCACCGGCTGACCCGGCTCGCGAGGCTTCCCCGCCCGGTCCGTGGCGGGGAAGCCGTACGCGTCGGTCCCCACGACGTCCGTTGTTCACCATGCCTGAACCGTTGTTGTGACCGCCGTCTCACACGACTCAACCTGTGCAGGACCACGGCAGGTGGCGCACGGGCCCCGGCCCACGCCTCCCGCCGGGTCGGTCAGGTCGCCGTCGCCAGGGTTCCCGCCCCCGCCGGCGGCGGACCGCCCCGTCTGACGCCCCTAGGAGGACAGGCAACCGTGAGCACTCTCGACGAGCGCCCGATCGGAGAGATCGGGGAGAAGTTCGACCCCCTCAACCCGCACACCGCCCTCGAGTACTACACCCGGGCACGCGCCGAGCAGCCCGTCTTCTACAACCCGCGGCTGAACGTCTGGGTCGTCACGAAGTACGACGACATCAACGAGATCGAGCGGCTCGTCGGCACTCAGAAGTACACCGCCAAGGGCGCTCTGAACCTCGTGAAGCCGCCGTGCCCGGCGGCGCTGGACATCATCGTCAACGCCGGGATCAAGGTCGACAACACCATCGTCGACGAGGACCCGCCGGAGCACACCGTCAAGCGCAAGGTGCTGCGCGAGTACCTGGGCGAGGAGGTCGTCAACCGCTTCGAGCCGCAGATCCGCGACCTCGTCAACGAAAAGCTGGACTCGCTGGTCAAGAAGGGCTCGTGCGACCTCGTCGCCGACTACGTCTTCGAGATCCCCGCCTGGGTCATCTTCCAGCTCATGGCCGTGCCCGCGGAGGACATGGAGCGCGTCCGCGAGTACGCCAAGGGCAACGGCAAGTTCGGCTTCGGGATCCCCACCGATGAGGAGCAGGTGGAGGACGCCAAGGGCATCGCGAAGTACTGGGAGTACGCGAAGGCCCACGTCGACAAGCTGGTGGAAAACCCTGGCGACGACATCATGAGCCACTACATCCGGCGCCTCCAGGAGGAGGACCCGAGCCTGTACGACATCCAGGATGCGTACACGGTGATGCTCCAGCTGCTGTTCGCCGGTCACGAGACCACGACCAACACCTCCGGCAACGCGTTCCGGCACCTGCTGGAGAACCGCGACCAGTGGGAGATGATCTGCAACGACCCGTCGCTGATCCCCCACGCCATCGACGAGATCATGCGTTTCGCGACCCCGGTGCCGCACTGGCGCCGGACGACGACCGAGGACGTCGAGATCCGCGGAGTCAAGATCCCCGCCGGTGAGACCGTCATGATCGCGCTGCACTCGGCCAACCACGACGAGGACGTCTTCGAGAACCCCGGCAAGCTCGACATCTGCCGGAAGAACGCGCGCCACCACCTGGCCTTCGGCAAGGGGCGCCACCGCTGCCTCGGTGAGGCGCTCGCGCGGCTCGAGCTGCGCATCATCCTCGAGGAGCTGGCCAAGCGTCTGCCGCACATCCAGCTCGTCGAGGGGCAGCCCTGGGTCTACGGCGAGAACATCTCCCACCGCGGCGTCGAGCACTGCCTCGTCACCTGGGACCCGTCCCAGAACCCGATCCCGGCCGACCGCCCCTGAACGGCTGGGCCGTCCCGACCGGGGACCGGGGTCGATCTCCGGGTTCCCGGTCGGGACTCTCCTCCCGGCCAAGGCCGGGCAGCTCAGTTGCACCTCACGAAGGACCGCTGACCATGAAGATGATCGTCGACTACGACCTGTGCGAGGGACACGCCGAGTGCGTCGTCGCCGCCCCCGAGATCTTCGAGATGGACGAGGCCGGCGAGAAGGTCGTCCTCCTTCAGGAGTACCCGGACGAGAGCCTACGCGACAAGGCGATCGAGGCGGTCAAGATCTGCCCCATCGCCGCGCTGCAGCTGGAGGACTGACCTGTCATGCGTCGCATCGTGGTCGTCGGAGCCGGCCTCGCCGGGCTGCGGGCCGGACAGGAGCTGCGGGACAAGGGCTTCGATGGCGAGCTGTCCATCGTGGGGGATGAGACGCATCTCCCCTACAACAGGCCGCCACTGTCGAAGCAGGTCCTCGCCGGTGACATGGAACCCGCCGAGTGCGCGTTCCCCCTCGGTGACCTCGACGCGACGTGGGTCCTCGGACGTCCGGCCGCCGGTCTCGACACCGGCGGCCGGGTCGTCCGTCTCGCAGACGGAGGCGAGCTGCCCTACGACGGGCTCGTGATCGCCACCGGTCGGCGGGCACGCGAGTGGCCCGGACTGCCGACCCTGGCGGGCTTCCACATGCTGCGCGGTCTGGACGACGCGATCGCGCTGCGTGACGCTATCGAGCAACGTCCACGCATCGTCATCGTCGGAGCCGGCTTCATTGGCTGCGAGGTGGCGGCCACGCTCCGCAAGCGTGGCGTCGAGCACGTGACCCTCATCGACGTCGCACCCCATCCGATGCCCGTCCTCGGCCCGGACTTCGGCAGGCGGGCCACGGAGATGCACACGGAGAACGGCGTCCGGCTGCATCTGAGCACCAAGGTGGAGCGTTTCGAGGGCGAGAGCCGGGTCGAGGCGGTGCACCTGAACGACGGCACGCGCCTCGGCGCCGACCTCGTGCTGATCGCGCTCGGGTCTGCGCCGAACACCGAGTGGCTGGCCGGATCGGTCGTCCTCGAGGACGGCAACGTGCTGTGCGACGAACGCTGCTTTGCCGTCGGTCGGACCGACATAGTCGCTGCAGGTGACGTGGCCATGTGGCCGCACCCGCGCGTCGGCTCCGCGATCCGGGTCGAGCATTGGACCAACGCCAGCGACATGGCCCGGCGGGCCGCCCGCAACCTGCTCGACCCGGCAAACGCCGAGGTGTACGCCCCGGTGCCCACGTTCTGGTCCGACCAGTACGGCGCCAAGATCAAGGCCGTCGGGCTGTGGGGCAGGGTTCAGCAGATATCCGTGATCGAGGACAACGCCGAAGCCGGGCAGTTGGTCGTCGAGGGGCACAGCGGCGACGACCTTGTCGGGGCGTTGATGGTCAACAAGAACAAGGCGTTCATCGACTACCGCCGCAAGCTGGCCTCCCAGTACACCCTGCCCCAGCCCTGAGCGCCGACACACGACGAGCCGGCGGTTCAACGAAGAGGAGTCGGCGTGAAGCCGCAGAGGAATCAGCCCACGAACCGCCGGATCGTCGTCGGAGCCGGGCGCTCAGGAACCGAGGCGGTCCGGGAGCTGCGATTGTCCGGCTCCTGTCGCGAGGTGATCGCGGTCGACGAGGCACGGCTCCCGGCGCTCGCGCACTCGGCCGAGTCGGCGGAGTGGAAACCTGCTTCGGTGTGGCCGCCATCGGGCTGGACACCCGGGCTCGCCGCGTCCATCTTGCAACGGCGAGGACCTCGCCTACGACGGCCTCATCATCGCCACCGGGAGCCGACTTCCTACGGGCTGCCTTGATGTGATCCCGCGTGGGCTCCCGACTTTCGGACCTGGCACACGTGCGCTGGCCCAGGTTCGCAGGGCCTCGACCAAAGCCCTGTCGCCGCGCTTCACTTGTCGACCGCCGGCGTCCCTGGCCTCTGCCCCTCGCCCTGCCGCTCCGCGCGGAAGTGCCGTGCGCGGTCGGATCCGCGCCGTGTCGACTCGTGAGGCCCGCGAGGTGCCGGGCGGGGCCGGGCGGGGCCGGGGCGCTGATCGTGATTGGCGCAGCGCCGTCAGCGGCATGGCTGCTGGGGTCGGGTGTCGACGTCGACCTCGCGGGCGTGCTCTGCACGTCCTCCTGCCGTGCGGTCGGGGTCGAGGACGTCGTCGTGGTCGGGTCCGTGACGTGCTGGCGCCAACGCGGACGGAACTGGACGATGCTGGTCGAGCATCGGACGCCTGACCCTCGGGCCACCGCCACGGCGATGCGGAACCTGGTGGGCGGAACCGACTACAGGCACGCTGCAGTGATCCGGCGGAGAGCAGCTCCGCCGGCACCTACAGCGGGCTGGCTGTGCCGCTTGCGAGCTAGTGAAACCCTGGCCGTTCCGTTACCCGACGACGGAGGCCCGCTGCGTTCTCGTCGAGGACCGGGCCTTCGTCGTCGCTCGTCTCCGTCAGTGCGTGCGCAGAGTCACAGCACGAGGGTTGGTGAAGAACTCCCGGGGGTACAGGCGCCCTCGCGACCGACCCCGCTCTGTCCCTCGCCGCGGAAGGACAGGCGCAGGTCGCGCATGAAAAGCAGCTGATCCACACCATGCCGGCCTGCCGCTGCGCCGCCAGTCGGTGGGCACGGTCCAGGTTCTGGGTGCAGAGAATGCCTGCGAGCCCCTACGGGCTGTCTTTCGCGATCGTCAGGGCCGGTGCCCGGAAGCGAGTCGTTGCTCTTCGTCGACGGCGCCCGCTCACGCTGTGCACCGTGCTCGAGAGAGCGGGGTGGATCATCGCGGAGGCCGAGCGACGGAGCCGCCCCTGCGCGCCGCCCACCCGAGCACCTCGCCCCCGGCGAGACGCTGATCGTGCGGGGCCTCGCGCTGTTCGCCTTCGTCGACGAGGTCGGGACCGAGGCCGAGCCGATCAGGTGCGGCAAGTTCTGCGCGACACCCGAACAAGGGGATTGCGGCACCGGCTCGGTTGGCACGACAGCGGCCGCGACGTCGCGTCCGAGGCGACGACCCTGGCTGTCGGCGCCTACCCGCGCTGTCGGCTACTCCGACGCCTTCGGGTTCAGCGCCGCGTTCAAAGGCATCCGCGGCCTGAACCCCAGCCATTGCCGGCGTGCCACTCCAGGCGCCCTCCCCGGGCGGGGCCGAACGCCGGCAGAGAGCTGACGACGTCCCTCGTTCCCGCTGCCCCCGCGCCCTGGCCGGGCACCATGTCCGCTCCTCGCCGTCACGTCGCTGGCCCCGGTCCTCGCGGTCCTGCCACGCCACTGGCGAGGGGCCGATCGATCCTGCGTTGCATGGTCGTGCACGGTTGCGATGACGGTGGGCAGGCCGACCCGAGCATCTGCCCCAGCCAAGGTGCTGTGTTTGTTGTCGTGGCCGGGCGCTGCATTAGCGCAGGTGCAACGTGGGCGCGGGCACTGCTCGGGCGTCGGGGCTGAGCCGAGCGCGAGCGGTGGCGAGTGCGAGGGCGACGTGGCCAGTTATCCGGTCGGCGTCTGCGGCCCAGGAGACCTCCTGCTCGGTCTCAGGGACCGAGTAGCAGGCGGCCAGCAGGTCCGAGAGCTCGCGCAGGAGCTCTTCAATGGCGTGAGCACGGGTCGTGCCGCGGAAGGGTGTCATGGTGCGCTCTTGTGTCGATGGTGTTGGCAGGTGAGGGGACTGGCGGGGTCAGCGCCAGATCATGTTGTCGGCGAGGCCGGATGCCGTGGCCTCGTCGTGGGTGAGGAGCTCGTGGGGGTTGTCCCGCTGGGCTTGCAGCACGATGAGCGCGGCGAGGCGGCGTTCGTCAGGGTCGCGTAGCAGTCGGGTGCGGGTGGAGTCCGTGGGTCCGATGAAGGCGAGCGGTGTGCTCGGGTCGCTGGAAATCCCCGCAATGACGGTCCACGCCGGGTCGCCCATGGCCTTGCGGGCGTGCAAGGTCGTCGCTGCGGGGGTCTCGTCGACCTGGCAGTCGACTCCGGCTCGGCGGACGATCTGAGCGACCAGCTGCAGGTCGATTTCTCCGACGTCCTGTGTGGTCGCGTGGTCGTCGTCGATGGTGGCGTTCGGGTGACTCATCGAGTGATCGCCAGTGAGGTCGGCAGGGGGTCGCTGTGGAGTTGCTCGGCGGGTATGCCGGCGGCGTGCAGCTGGTCGAGGGCCGTTGCCTGCATGCGGGGTGGCCCGCAGACGACGATGGCGTGCTGCTGCCAGATCCGGGCCCGCAGCGCGGCTCCGACCGGGGAACTGGGCCGGTGGGTGCCGGTGGAGGGAAGGACCGGGGTGACGGTCAGCCACGGCCGGTGGCGGGTGGGTGGGCCGCTGGGGAGCAGGGCGTGGAGCTCGTTCTTGCTGCGTGCGGCCGCGTAGAGGTGTGTGGGCGGCGGGTCCTCGCGGGTGTCGAGGGCGGCGAGCAGGGCGGTCAGGGGCCCGAGGCCGGTTCCTTGGCCGAGCAGGAGGAGATCCCTGGTCGTGGTGAGGGCGTCCGGGAGCCGGCCGAGTGGGGGGCCGATCCGCCAGGTGTCGCCGGGCTGGGTTCGGGCGACCAGGGCGGGGCTGACCAGCCCACCGGGTAGGGCGCGAACGTGGAAGCGCAGGACTCCGTCCGGGCGGGCCGGCTCGATGGGGGACAAGTAGCGCCACAGGCCGGGGCGCTGGGGGATCTCGACGCTGAGGTATTGGCCGGGGTGGTGGGGCAGCGGCTCGAGAGTTTGCACCACGATGCCGGCGAGATCGGCGGCGAGTCGCTGGTGTTCGACGACGCGGCCCAGCCACAGCGCCGGTCCGCGGTCGGTTGCGGCGGCGGTGAGCATCTCGTGGGTGGCGGCGGTGTAGGCGCCGGCCCAGGCGTGAGCGAGCGAGGGTGTCCACGACGGGCCGTGGATGTGTGCGAGGGCTGCGAGCAGGGCCTGCCCGCCGGCCTCGTAGTGGGCGGCGGTGATGCCGTATTTGCGATGATCGCGCCCGAGATCGGCAAGTCGCTCGGTGAGTTCGCGGCGCTGATCGAGGCGCTGCAGCAGCCAGATCAGTGTGTCGGCCAGCGGTGCCCGACGGCCGTAGGGGTCGAGCGGGAACAACGTGCGCAGCCCCGGCGCGTGCTCGAACAGGGCCTCGTAGAAACGCTTGGTCAACTCGTCGGCGCGGTTCTCGACCCGCGCGCGGCTGCGCCTGAGCAGGTCGAGCTGCGCCTGGTCCATGGTCTCCGTCCCGCGAGCACGACGTTGCCGCCTGCGCGGTCGCGTCGTGCCGGCGCGGCTTTCTGCGGGGTTCGGGTCGGCCGACGCCGGGGAGCTCGCCGCGGCGGCGCTCGGGCCCTGGGGAGTCGCCGGGTGGTGCATCAGCGCCTGCCGAGCCGGGCGGGGGTACCGGCCGCGGCGCGGCGGCAGGTGGCGAGCTGCTCGGCGGTACGCGCCGGGATCGCGTGTGCCCCGGCCGCGGCGCCGTACTCGGCGCGCATCGCACGATCGGCCGCCGTGCCGGCGATGTGGACGAGCTGGTCGCCGCGGACCGGGATGCGCAGCGGCACAGCGCGCAGCAGCGAGTAGCTCCAGAGACGCACTGGTGATCCACCTTACTGTTGTGTGAGTTCGGATATGACGTTGAGCTCGAAGCCGGCCGGCAGGTGGGTGGCGATGGCAGCCTGCGTGAGGGCTTCGGAGTGAGCGCGGGCCACATCACGCGGGAGACGCCGCAGCAGTGCAGCGACGACGCCCATGTCAGGCCGCCTTGTCCGCGAGGGCCCAGCCGGCGATGACCCGCTGTAGCTGCCGGGTGCCCTGTCTGCCCCGCGCGAGCGTCGGCGTGGTGCGGGCCATCTCGGGGGCGGGTACGACCAGGACCGGGCATCGGGCCTGGCGCAGGCACCGGCGGGCGGTGGGCGGGATGGTCCAGCGGCCGGGTTGGTCAGCGTTCCGGTCACGCCGACGATCACCCGTTTTCGAGCAGACGTCATTGCCTCTTCGTCCCTTCGCTCCCGATGCGACCCGACAACTCGGCACGACAACGCGGCACGACAACTCGCGGCCGCGTGAGGCCGGGTGGCGGGCATGCGGGCGCCGGCAGGGGGACTGAGGAGGACACCCGCATGCCCCGGTCCAGGCACTTCCTGGACAACACCCACGATGCCGGGGAACGCGCCCCCCGGCAGGGGCGGTGACCCGCCAACTATGCACCCGCGAATCTGCCGGACCTCGGCAACCAAGCTCTGGAGGGTCGGCAGCGGGGTGAGTCAGGTGGGGTCGGGTGCCGGGAGGTCGCGCTGGGGCCAGCCGAGCAGGCGGGCGCCGAGTACGGCGGCGTGCACGGTGAACCGTTGTGCGGGGTCGGTCGGGTCGTAGCCGGTGAGCTCGGCGATGCGCTCCAGCCGGTAGGTGACCGCGCGCACGGACAGGTGCAGCCGTCGGGCGGTCTCGGTCACCACGCATCCGGTGGCGAAGTAGGCGTCGAGCGTCTCCAGCAGCGGTCCGGCACCGCCGCGTGCTCTGGCCAGCGGGCTGGCCACGGCGTGCACGAGGTCGGTGATGGCGGGCTGGTCGCGCAGCAGGACCCGGTAGATCAGCAGGTCCTCGGCGCGCACGACCGGCATCTCCAGTTGCAGGCGCACCGCCATGCCCAGCGCTTCGCGGGCCTCCTCGTAGGAGCGGGCGATACCGTAGGAGCCCGGGTAGGGCCGGCCCACGGTGATGCGCCAGGGGCCGCCGCGCGGGAAGCGGCTCAGGTCGGTGTGCATCAGTTCCCCCAGCCCCCCGCGGGGGGTGGGGTATCCACCAGGCGGCGTGCGACCCGCGAGCCCGGCCGGGGCGGTCGGGGTGGCGGGGGCGACCACGACGATGCTGCCGTCCTTGGTGGCGACGAGCACGTCGCGGTCCCCGATACCCTGCACCACCTCGCGTTCCAGGCTGCTCAGGGCGGCCTCGGCGTCGACGAGCCGGCCGGTGGGCGCGGCCAGGGCCACCTGGTGGGGTTGGGCCATGTCGAGCCCGAACGGCTCGGCGCGCTCGACCAGCGCGCCGATGTCGGCGTCGCCGCGCAGCAGGTCCTCGATCAGCTCGCGCCGCAGCGTCTCCTCGCTGCGCATCATGTCCCGGCGGGCGAGGGTGTAGCCCTCGGCGACGCTGGCCACGGCCCGGTCGACCGCGCGCATGACGGCCTCGGCGGCATTCGCGGTGGTGGCGCTGTCGGGGAACTCCACCACGGCGGGCAGCTCGCGCCAGAGCCGCCAGGCCGCCGACAGGTACAGCTGAACGGTGTTGCCGGCGGACACGCCGAGCTCAGCGGCTCGACGGCCGTTGAGCCCGACGGCGTCGAGCTCGGTCTTGTCGGGCCGGCGGCCGGTGGTGGCGGCCTCGACCAGCACCGACAGGAAACCGCCGAGGAGCTCGACCGGGACGCCTCCGGCGCCACGGCTGGCTTCCTGCGCTACCCGGTGCAGCCAGGCCTGCTCGCCGCTTCGGGCGTGCGGATCGGGTGGGCTGCTGGGTCGTCCGGTCGGGTGGGTCATCGCTGTCGTTCTCCTCCGCCGTACCTGCGAGCGAGGCCGGCGTCCGGTCCAGATTGCCGGAGCACGGCAATCAAGTGCAATCCAACTTCGTTCAGGTTCGCCCCTGTGCCAGGCCGGGTGAAGGAGGCACCGTCGAGAACGGCACCCCTGTCGTGGCGACACGCCCGTGGTGGCGCCGTGATCATCTGTGTTGTCGAGCCGGACCTTGCCCGGCTGAAGGAGGCTTCGAGACGTGCATCCGTCCTGTGTCGATCCGGTGCCGCTGGCGGCGGCCGCGACCCACATGCGGTCGATGCAGCCAGGCCGGGCCACGACGAGGATCCTCACTACGAGCGCGCGACTACTGGAGAACCTCGCCGCCGTTCTCGTCCACGACCACGCTGCCGTGCCGCCTTGCGTGCAGCGCGCCGCGGCGACGCTCGCAACCGAGGTGCTCGCGACCTGCCAGCCCGTCGCGGACCGCCCTCGCCGTGCCCGGTCCGGCGACGCGCCACCACGACAGCGCCCACCGTTCACCGAATCCATGCGGCTCGGGAGGATGGATGACCCGGACAACGCCGCGGTCCGCGCCCACCCCGTCCTCGTCGCTGCGCCGCCCCGGCTCCGGCCCCGTGGCCGACTACGGCACGAGGCGCTGCTCGGCGTGCAGACCTGATCCGCCGAGGCGCGCGGCGTCGGGGGTCAACTCGGCAGCGAGTGCCCGGGCGCAGCGCCGGGTCGTCGGCCCGAGGCCTGAATCCGGCCCGCTTCGGGTGGGGATCACCGCCGCTGACGCGCAGTCGATGCCGCGTAGTGTTCCGGCGCTGATCCGACAGGTACGCCGCGAACTCGAGTCGCGGGCTGCGAAGACCGGCGATCACGCCGGAGGCACGGTGGTCGTCGACCTGTCCGAGCTGCCGGTGCTCGGCGCGACGGTGTGTTCACAGTTGCTCCTGCTGGTCCGGCTGCTGCATGAACTCGCCGCTCCCGCCGAGGTGGTCGTCGTGGGAGTCGCTGCGAGCGTGCGGGACTGCCTGGTGGGCGGCCTGCCTGCCGGGGCGCGGCTGATCGACCGGCGCGGGCGGTGCTGGCCGTACTGACCCGCCTCGCTGCACCGGGCGCCGCGACGTGACCCGCCCACTGCTGTGTGCGGTCGCGGGTCCGGTCCGGGCGGCGCCCGTCTCGGCCTTTCCTGTCCGGGTCGGCTCGACGCACAGCCTCGGCGAGGTTCTCGTGGGACTCCCCGTGCAGTGCCGGAGCGCGAGCGAGGTCGACGTGGGCCCGCAGGACTGCCAGCACTGCGTCGGGCCGTTCGTGAGGGAGTAGCGCTCCGACCCCAGGCACCGTCAGCACTTCGGTGCCCAGGGCGCGCCGAACGGCGCGGTCGAGCCGGCCGTCGCCGAAGAGCGGGTCGTGCTCGCCGACGGCCACCGTGACCGGTGTCGTACGCCAGCGATGCGCCAGCTGGAGCTGCGCCGGCGGGGTGGTGCTCAGGGCAACATGCCGACCGACCAGGCGCAACCAGTCCACCAGCGCGGCGGGGGGCGTGAAGCCCGGTCCGGCGAGCGCGGCGAGCAGCCGCGCGCCGGCCGCCGCGGTGGGGGCGATCCGCCAACGCAGCAGCGCGAAGGCCACCCCGATGCGGATCGTCGGGCGGGTGAGGCCGTGCGGGCTGAGCAGGACCAGACCCTTGATGTGCGCCGCGGGCCTGGCAGCCAGCGCGACCGCGGCGCCGAACCCGTGGGCGAGCACGGTCACCCCGTCCGGGGCCTCGCGGGCCAGCCGGGCGAGGAGCCCGTCGAGCCACCGGCCGTAGTCACGCAGGCGATGGGTGTTCGGTCGGCCGGCCGACCCCATCCCGGCCTCGCCGGGCAGGTCGACCGCGACCACCCGGTACCGGGTGACAAGCCGCTCGAGCACCCGGCTCATCACGGCGGCGTTGCCATGCCGCCCCGGTAGCACGACGACGGTCTGCCGGTGCTGGGTCCCGGCGACCACCAGATGTGTACTGCGGTGGGCCCACGGGGCCTCATCGCCGACCTGTCCTCGTCGGTGCGGCAGCGCCCAGTTGTCGAGGCGTTGTCGGCACCAACTCTGGACCGCCGTTCGGCCGGACCTACCGCGGTAGATCCACATGACGTGTTCCTCTCGTCGATTCCCCTCGCCGCATGCCGGAGCAGGCGCGTTGTCGAGGGAGCAGTGCGATGACCGGGCGGCCGACCGGCACGGGCCGCGTCGTGGTCCACCGGCCGCCGGGTTGCTCGGCCGCGGTGGAAGGTGCCGGAGGAGTGGGGCGGCCGGATTCGACCCGGCCGCGCCGGGTGATGACGCCGCGCCGGGTCAGCACGCTCCACGGCGTGGTCCGGCGGGGGAGCCCGCACCGTCGCTGCCAGGCCGGACGAGTGTCGACCAGCCAGACGATCCATCGGCCGTCGCGTAGCCTGCGTAATCCGACATCGCTGATCCGCCTGGCAGCGGTGTGCGCGGCCATGGTCAGCACGGGCTTGCCCAGCACGGTGCCGGCGAGCCATTCCCGCTCGGGCTCGAGCGGTGGCCGTGTCATACGGCAGGCCTGTCGCGGGGTGCGGACCTGCAGTCGCTGTCGGTGCCAGCGCGTCACCGCCCCAGCTGGCAGCGCGAAGCACTGCCCATCGCCGTCGACCAGGATCGCCTCGACGATCGGGCCGCTGCGCGTCCGCCGCACGCCCACGTCCCGGAGGCGACCCAGATGCTCACCGCCTGACCCACTCACCGAGGCACCCACCATGCCGCTCAACCACAACATCGGCGGTCCCGTGGCTCGCCGCCACACCAGCCCCACGCCTTTCACACCCTTTTCCGGCACTTACCGAGTCGGCCCCTCTGGCTATTCAATGACCTTCGAGCAGTCGGGCATCCTTATCTACTCGGAAGCGGTACTCGAAAATCATTTCGTCCTCGTTCGCGCAGGGCTTTCAATACGCGTCGGACCCACCCTTCGCGGCATGCGCGGAAACTTGCACACTCGTTCGCTCGGGCACGTTGCCAATCGCAAACCCGGCATGGTCGTCACCGTATCCTGAGAAGTCGTCATACAACGGAGGCATGCAGACCGGCCCAAAAGGGAGGTCCGGCCTGCATGCCTCCTGCTCGCCGAGATGGCGTCCCCGACATGGCCAGGTTGCCCCGTCGCGATGGCTCCGCACAGGTGGCTGTGTCGGCGAAGTACTGCCGGGCATCGTTGCCGGAGCCTGGCAACGAGATGCGTAGCGGCGTCGATACCCCGGCGGCGACCAGCTATCGACTGCTCGAGACGCCGCACCTGGGGAGCATCGGCCATCGCCGCGGCAGGTTCGAGGGACGGCATGCCTCCCGCCGCAACCGACGCGGACGGCCACGCACGGCCACGCACGGCCACGGGCATCGCCCAGGCCCACGCTGGGGCGCGGGCCTAACCCGCCGCGGCCAGGCCTTCGGGGCGGTAGGGGACCGCCCGCAACAAGGTGACGTCCATGAGGTGTCCGTTCGGGAGAACGTACTGCAGTTTTTCGCCCTGCTTCTTCCCGGGCAACGCCTGCCCCAACGGGGAGTCGGGTGAGCAGAGCATCAGGTCGTCCGGGTACGCGCCCTCTTCGTGATGGGCGAGCAGAAACGTCTCGGTCTCCTGGTCGTCCTCGTAGCGGACGGTGAGCATCATTCCGGGTTCGGCCACGCCGTCGTCGGGTAGGTCCTGGCCGACCAGCGGGTTCTGCAGCAGTTCCTGCAGCTTCCGGATCCGGTTCTCGCGCTCCCGCCGGTCGGTCAGCAGCTGCTGGCCGGTGTTCTGGTCGGCGCTGTCGCCGATGAACTGCTCGGCTGCTGGTCCGCTGAGTCCCTCGGTCCGCTGCCGCAACAATGTCGTCAGCTCCGTTTTGAGACGGTCATAAGCGCTTTGTGCCAGCCAGACCTGCGTTTCGGTCATCTTCCTCACTCCTCACAGGAACATTTCGGTGAAAGCCGGCCCGGCCGCCGGGTGGCGTGGGCGTGGCTGCGGCAGCAGATGCGAAGGAGCACGGCCCGAGGCGCGTCGGGCCGTGCTCAGTGGCGGTCGAGCCTAGCGACGGGAAAAACGCGGCGTCGACCGTTTTCGCTGTTGTTTCCGGGCGTCGGCACCCCGCTTCTTCCCGGCGACCGTCGGGCGGTAGCGCCACATGTACCACAATCGCCGGAACGGGGTTCAACTTTGCCGGAACCCGGAAACGAGAGCAGCTGCGAGGTTGCGGGACCTCGCCCTGTCCCCGCCGGGTTCCCCTCGGCATGGTGGATGTCGGGCCTGCCGAGCTTCTCCGTGTGGCGCCACAGTCGGCAGGCCCACCAAGTCCTGATCAACCACGGCCTCGACGATCCGTCCGGGGCTACTGGATGGGCCATCTGATGCGAAGGGGTGCGTGCTGTGGAGTCGGCTGTGCGGCCACGGGTGATCGTGGGCGTGGGCGGGCGAGGCGCTCATCCACGGGTCGTCGACACCGCGATGTCGCTGGCCCGCGGAACCGGCGCGGCCCTGTACGCGGTCGACGTCCGCGACGACCGCGACGGCGCCACGGGCCCCCGCGGCGGCCCGCCGGCGCTGCAGGACGCCTACCACGCGCTCGCGCAGGCGTCGGTGCCCGCCGACGATGTCGACGTCCGCCTCGTCGTCACGCCGGGGGAGCCGGACGAAACGCTGCTTCGTCTGGCCGACCGCTCTGCTGACCTGCTCGTTCTCGGTCGCGCCAGGCGTCGTCCCGCGTGCAGGACAAGAAGTGCCCGCACTTTCCATCCGTGATGGCCACACGGTCGCCCGTGCGCCACTACCGCCGCAACTGCGGCGATCGAACCGGCCACCCTCCGGTGGCGTTGATCCTTGGAGCTACCGTGCCCGACAAATGTCATGCCTCTGGTTCGTCGCGTGCTCGCACCAATGGGCACGCGTCGGCTCCGCCGTGGGTTCTCGGCGCCACCACGCACGGACTCGGTATATCCGTCGCAATCGCCGTCGAGGCGATCGCCGTCGAACCGCACGAGGCCGAGGACAGCGTCCGAGACATTGTCCAGGAGTGGGGCGAGCATTCCTTCCCGGCCAGCGATCCACCGGCCAACTGGTAACCGACCGAACCCATTTCGGCCCTGACGAACGAGCACTGTTGAGGAGAAGTGCAATGTTGAACAACCACGAGCGGCACGTGCTCGACGAGGTCGAACGCCGGCTTCGCACGGACGACCCCGAGTTCGTCACTCGACTCGGTGATGGCCAGCAGCGGCTGCCCGTCCGCAGCCGTACCCGCAGCTGCCCTCGCCAGTTCCACTTCAGCCGGCCGGTTGCCGGCCTGCTCGTCCTGGTCGTCGGGCTGCTCGTCCTGGGACTCGCCGGCCCGGCCCTCCTCGTCGCCGCCCTGGCCGGCTTCCTGGGCTGGCTCAGCGGCGTCCACGTCGAGGCACCCGTCGAGGCCAAGGCGAACAAGGAGACCACACGGTGAACGACACCCATCGGCCCGACGACACCGACCAGCCCCTCGCTCCTGATCAGCTGGTTGGTGCGACCGAACCCGCCGAGCCCGGCGGGCGGTGGAGTTGCTCGCTCGAGGAGCTCCCCCCGGCGCCGGGGCGCACGGGGCGGGTCGCGGTCGTCGGCGCCGGGATGGTCGGGCTGGCCACCGCCTGGTTCCTCCAACAGCGCGGGGTCGACGTCGACGTCCTCGAGCGGAACGCGGTCGCCGCGGGCTCGTCGTGGGGCAACGCCGGGTGGCTCGCGCCCGCACTGACCACCCCGCTGCCCGAACCGACCGTGCTGCGCTACGGAATCCGCGCCGCGCTCGATCCCGCCTCGCCGGTCTACGTGCCGATCAGCCTCCAGGCGAGCCTGTGGCGGTTCCTGGCCGGGTTCGCCCGCAACTGCACCACCCACCGGTGGCGGCGCGGCATGGCCGCCTACCGGGGTGTCAACCGCCAGGCCCTCGACGCCTTCGACGAACTCGCCGCCGGCGGGGTCGAGGCCCTGACCCAGCCGGCGGACCCGTTCCTGGTCTGCTTCTCCCACGCCGACGAACGCGCGCGCCTGCTCGAGGAACTCGGTGAGCTGGAACGGATCGGGCAGAAGCTCGGCTTCGACGTCCTGACCGGGGAGCAGGCACGCGAGCGCGCCCCGATCCTCACCGAGCACGTCGCGGCCGCGGTGCAGCTGCACGAGCAGCGGTTCATCGACCCGCCGCGCTATCTCGCCGCGCTCGCCGACGCGGTCCGGGGGCGCGGGGCCGTCATCAGCGAGAACACCCGGGTCTCGGACGTCTTCGACGACGGGCAGCAGGTGTGGGTGCGCTCCCGCACAGGGGTGCACCGCTATGACGCGGCCGTGATCGCCACCGGCGCGTGGTTGCCCGAACTCGGCTACCGGTTCGGAGTACGGGTGCCCGTCCAGGCCGGGCGGGGCTACAGCTTCACCGTCGCCGCCGAACAGCTGCCCGACGGGCCGGTGTACCTGCCGGTCCAGCGCGTCGCCTGCACACCGCTGGGGGAGCGGCTGCGGATCGCCGGCATGATGGAGTTCCGCGACCCCGACGAGCCCCTCGACCAGCGGCGCGTGCAGGCGATCGTGAACGCCGCGAGGCCATTCCTGCGCGGCGTGGACCTCGACGAGCGCCAGGACGAATGGGTCGGCTCCCGCCCGTGCACCCCGGACGGGCTGCCCCTGGTCGGTCCGACGAGCTCGCCGCGAGTGTTCGCCGCCGGCGGGCACGGCATGTGGGGCATCGTGCTCGGCCCGCTCACCGGCCGCCTGCTCGCCGACGCCATCGTCACCGGGAACGTGCCGTACGAGCTGCAACCCTTCCGCCCGATCCGATGACCGAGCCCCGGGCGGTGTCGGGCGTCGACGCGCCGATCGCTGCGGCCTCACGAGCTCGGCACCGCTCCTGCACGAGGCCGGCCGCAGGTCGCACCTTCGGAAGTCCGCGACACGGCCCCCCACGACGAGTCGCGCTGAGATGACCCACGACGCCCTCAACAGCCCGGCTGCTCCCGGTCCCGGTACCCCGAGCGTTGTCGGCAAGGTGACCTCCGGCGAGCTCGACAGCGTCGTGGTCCCCGCGCTCGGGGCTGCTGTCGCCCACGAGCTCCTCGAGCCCGTCCCCGCGGGTCCGGCACGGGAGCGGTGATCGGAGGAGTCGGTGCTCAGATCAGGCCCAGGGCGAGCATCGCCTCGGCCACCCGGGCATAGCCGGCGATGTTCGCCCCGGCGACGTAGTTCCCGGGGGCTCCGTACTCCTCCGCGGTCCGATGGCACCGCGCGTGAATGTCGATCATGATCTCGCGCAGCCGGGCCTCGGAGTGCTCGAAGGTCCAGGAGTCCCGGGAGGCGTTCTGCTGCATCTCCAGTGCCGAGGCGGCCACCCCGCCGGCGTTGGCGGCCTTGCCCGGGCCGAACGCGACCCCGGCCTCCTGGAGCACCCGCACCGCGTCGGGCGTGGTGGGCATGTTGGCGCCCTCGCCGACGGCCAGGCAGCCGTTGCGCACCAGCGCGGCCGCCCCGGCGGCGTCGAGCTCGTTCTGGGTGGCCGAGGGCAGCGCCACCTGGCACGGCACCTCCCAGATCGAGCCGTCCCCGACGAAGGTGGCGCTCGACGCCTTGTCGGCGTAGGCGCTGATCCGCTCCCGGCGGATCTCCTTGACGTCCTTGAGCAGCTCCAGGTCGATGCCGTTCGGGTCGTGCACGAACCCGCCCGAGTCGGAACAGGCCACGACCCGTCCGCCGAGCTCGTGGACCTTCTCGATGGTGTAGATCGCGACGTTGCCCGAGCCGGACACCACGACGTCCTTGCCCTCGAACGACTGCCCGCGGACCCGCAGCATCTCCTCGACGAAGAACGCGCTGCCGTAGCCGGTGGCCTCGCGGCGCACCTGGGCGCCACCGTAGATCAGGCCCTTGCCCGTCAGCACCCCGGACTCGTAGCGGTTGGTGATGCGCTTGTACTGGCCGAACAGGTAGCCGAGCTCGCGCCCGCCCACGCCCATGTCGCCGGCCGGTACGTCGGTGTACTCGCCGATGTGGCGGTAGAGCTCGAGCATGAAGCTCTGGCAGAACCGCATGATCTCGCGGTCCGAGCGCCCGCGCGGGTCGAAGTCCGAGCCGCCCTTGCCGCCGCCGATCGGCAGCCCGGTCAGCGCGTTCTTGAACACCTGCTCGAAGCCGAGGAACTTCACCGTGCCCAGCAGCACCGACGGGTGGAACCGCAGCCCGCCCTTGTACGGGCCCAGCGCGCTGTTGAACTCCACCCGGAACCCGCGGTTGATGTGGATGCCGCCGTCGTCGTCCTCCCACGGCACCCGGAAGATGATCTGCCGCTCCGGCTCGCAGATGCGCTCGACGATCTTGGCGTCGGCGTACTCGGGGTGCTTGTCCACCGCCGGGCCGATGCTGTCGAGCACCTCGCGGACGGCCTGGTGGAACTCCGTCTCGCCCGGATTGCGGGACAGCACCCGCTCGTAGATCGGCTGCAGTGCCTCGTGCATGTCGTACCGTCCGTGCCCTTCCACCCGCTGTGCCGCGTTTGCCGGCTCCTGCATCCTGACCGGTGCCCCGGCCTGGGCCGTGCACCGGGGTGGGAACCCGACTGCCCGGGCGATCCGCGCTACTGCTCGTTCCGCCAGTTCGGAGCCGTGAGTACCGTGCCCATCCGGTCGAGCTCGAGCCGGTGCGGCCAGCTGAGCCGACCGAGGACGTCCTCGCCGACGCCGGTCAGTTCCACCCGCACCACGCGCGCGTCCTCGGGATCCTGGCTACGGCTCACCAGCTCCTGGGCCTGAGCGCGATTGATCAACTCGACCGTGCTGTGATGGCGCAGTGGCAGCCGCTCCGCCAGCTCGCCGACCGTGGCCCCCTCCCGCCCGGGAAAGCCCTCGAGGGCGAGCAGCAGTTGGTACTGCCGGGGCGTCAGTCCACGGTCGCGCACGGTCTCCTCGCGCAAGCGCAGGTACCGGCGGATGCCGAAGCGGAAGCGGGCCAGGGCTTCGAAGTCCTGCTTCGTCAGTCCGCTCGACGGGCCCCGTCCCCGCTGCCGCGGCAGCTCGGCCGGAGCGGAACCCTCGGCGTCGGGCGTCACCCCAGCATCTGAGCTGCCGTTGCTCCGCCGACCAGCGCGCCGCCCGTCAGGAATGGCGGCGAGCGCCTGGCGCTGCCCCGCGACCGTCGCGACGGCGGCTTCGCTGTCGGCCGGCTCGGCGAGTACGGCGTCGAGCTGCACCCGCCACGTCCATGACCTGCCTCGACTCGCGTTCGACGGAGACGATCCCTGGCACGGCGCGCGGTGTCGATCGCACGATCTTCGGTGCCCGCGTCGACGAGGACGACGGCCGACGAGACAGTGCCGCCGGGGAAGCGCCGGCTCAGAGACGGAAGGCGCCAGCGGCCGGCCCGAATCGCAGCAGGGCGGTGGGCAGGAACGTCAGGGAGGCGAGAACGGCCGCGAAACGGCGGACATCAGGTTCACCATCGAGATGTTCGATGGCGAGGCAGGTCTCCTGTCCCAGGCCCACCCCACAGGACCCGCGGCCGTGCCTACTCCGCGTCGCTGGGGGAGCCGGGGCCACGCTCGCGCGGTCGCGCGCGGGTCAGCGAGGGCGCCGACGTGCTGTTAGGAAGACGGCGTGACGCCGCCGGAGCCACCGCTGTTGCTCGCGCTGGATCTGACCGGCACGTTCGTGTTCGGCCTGAACGGCGCGCTGACCGCCGTGCGGGCGGCCAGGCTCGACATCGTCGGAGTCCTCGCGCTCGCAGTGATCACGGCACTGGGCGGGGGAATCACTCGTGACGTACTGATCGGAGCGGTCCCGCCGGCCGCCTTCAGGGACTGGCGCTACCTGGCCCTGGCCCTGGGCGGCGGGCTCGTCGCCTTCGCGCTGAGTCGGCGGCTGGAACGGCTGGAGACGCCGATCGTCGTGTTGGACGCGGTCGGGTTGAGCGTGTTCGCGGTGATCGGCGCCGCCAAGGCACTCGAGTTCGGCCTCGGGATCGGGCCGGCGATCCTGCTCGGTGCGATCACCGCGGTGGGCGGCGGCACGATCCGCGACACCCTGGTCCGGCAGATCCCCTCGGTGCTGCACTCGGACCTTTACGCGATCCCGGCGCTCCTCGCGGCCGCGCTCACCGCCGCTGCGGTGCGTACCGGGACCTACGGGCTGCCCACGGCGCTCGGCGCCGCCGCGATCTGCTTCGCCGTCCGGATGATCGGAGTCCGGTTCCGGCTCAACGCGCCCGGCCCGCCCGGCGGCGACCACCCCGACGGCCACCCCGACAGCCCTCGGGACGACGAGCGAGACGACGGGTGAGTCAGCGCCCCAGCCAGGCCATTGCGGCGACGACGAGGGCTTGGGTTCCGGTGTCGAGGGTGGGCTGGATGACCGGGGCGAAGCCGGGGGAGTGGTTCACCGGGATGTCCTGGGCGACGCGGCCCGCGTCCTGCGCCTGCCGGTAGGTCTGCGGGTCCACGCCCCCGATGCCCCAATAGGTGTAGGGCACGCCCAGGGCCGCCGGAATGTCGCTGAAGTCCTCGCTGGCCGTCTGCTGCTCCAGAGGTCCGGCGCGGTCGCCGAAGAACTCGGCGAACGCGGCGGCCGCCCGGTCTGTCACGGCCGCGTCGTTCGTGGTGAGCGGGAACCGGTCGAACAGCTCGAACTCCGGGTCGCGTGGGCAGTCCGAGGCTTGGCATTCGGCGGTCACGATGCGGCGTATCGCGTCCAGAATCGTGGCTCGGGTGGCGTCGCTGTAGGTGCGGACGTTGAGCTCGATCACGGCGCGGTCCGGGATGACGTTGCTCTTGCTGCCCGCCCGCAGGGAGCCCACGGTCAGCACCGCAGTCTCCCCGGGCGGGGTCTCCCGCGAGACGATGGTCTGCAGCCGGATCACGATCATGGCCGCGAGCACGACGGGATCGACCGCAGCGTGGGGCATCGACCCGTGCGCGCCGCGTCCGTGAACGGTGATCCGCATGCTGTCCGCGGCGGAGAGCACCGGGCCGGCCAGGGTGCCCACCTGCCCGGCCGGAAAGGGCAGTACGTGCTGGGCCAGCGCCACGTCCGGGGTCGGGATTCGCCCGGCGAGCCCGTCGGCGAGCATGCCGCGGGCCCCGTCGCCGGTCTCCTCGGCCGGCTGGAACAACGTCACCAGCGTTCCGTGCCAGGACCCGCGACCGTCGGCGAGCATCTGGGCGGCGCCGAGCAGGCAGCTCACGTGCACGTCGTGACCGCACGCGTGGGCAACAGGCACCTGGTCCCCCGCAGCGTCGGTCGTCATGACGGTGCTGGCGTAGGGCAGCCCGGTGTCCTCCCGCACCGGGAGCGCGTCCATGTCTGCGCGCACCAGCACTGTCGGGCCGGGGCCGTTGACGAGAACGCCCACTACTCCGGTGCCGCCCAGATCGCCGTGCACCTCGTACCCGGCCTGCCGCAGCCGCTTGCTCACCCGCTCCGCTGTGCGCCGTTCCTGATGGGACAACTCCGGATGGGCGTGCAGGTTCTTGTAGAACTCCTCCTGCCAGACGTGCACCTGATCCAGCCCGGACAGCACCGTCGACGTCGTCATGGCGGCATCGTGGCCCTCGTCGGCCGCGAGCGCCCGACATGACGGCCCGGGACGACCTTGGGACGACCTTGCCCAACGCCTCCGGCCTGCGTCACCAGATGCTGTCGAAGAGCGCAGCCGGAGGCGGACTTCCGTTGAGCTCCCGACGTCTGCGGCCTCGGGCAGGAGAACCCGGTGACGCTCGCAGAAGGCGACAACCGGACGGGCCGCCCCGGGGTAGCGCGTCAGTCGGGAACGGTCGTCAGGAAGGTGCGGATCTTCTCTGCCGTCCCTCGGGGGTCCTCCAGCATGGGCAGGTGGCCGATGCCCGGGATCGTGTGGACCTCACCATCCAGCAGGTTGGCCAGTTCTTGCGCCGACTCGACGGGGCAGGTCGGATCGTGCGAGCCGACGAACACCCGCGTCGGCGGCAATGGACGGCGCAGCGTCCGCGCGGTCGGGCGTGAGTCCGCGGCCCCGAAGGTGGCGCGCGTCGCCGCGACCACCACCTCGATGTCGCGGACTCCGTCCCCGCCGCTGGACGCGAGCTCAGCCAGCGCGTCGCCCGCCCCCGGCACGGCCGCGGGCCCGAGAATGTCGGTCGCGTGCGCCCGGAACCACGCCTCGACCCCGCGGTGCCTGAGGTCCTGCTCCACCTCGTCGAGCTGCGCCGGCGGCCAGCCGATGTGCAGCGCCGCACCGAACGCGGTGATGCTCGCGACGCGGTCCGGGGCCCTTGCGGTCAGCTCGACGGCCACGGCGCCGCCGATCGATCCGCACACGACATGGACCCGCCGCAGCCCCACGGCGTCGAGGACGGTGAGGGCGTCCGCCGCGTAATCGGACGGGAGGTATGGACCCGCGGCAACGGACCGGCCGTGCCCGCGGTAGTCCACCGCCACGGCCGGCCGTTCGCCGTCGAGGTGGCGAGCGACGTCGCCCCACAGGGCAGCGGCCGTGTTCACGGGGTGCAGGAACAGGACGGGTGTGCGCCCCGAGGCTCCGGGCCAGGCGAGGTGGGCGATCGGCCCCGACCTCCCCTCGACGGCTGCGGACACGTTCCGCGACATCGGTCTCCGCTCGCGTCGCTGTGGTATCGGCGTGGACATCCAATGGGCCCGCGATCAGTCCGTGCCGAGGGCGCGCAGCCGAGGCAGCACGTCCTCGGCCACCTGGTCGAGGAACCGGTCCTGGTCGTGGCCGGGGCCGTGCAGGACGAGATGGGTCAGGCCCGCGTCGAGATAGGGCTTGACCTGGGCGACGACCTCCTCGGGGTCCGAGGCCACGATCCACCGGCTGGCCACCTGGTCGATCGGCAGCTCGTCGGCCAGGCGCTCCATCTCCTCCGCCGAGGCGACGGAGTGCTTCTGCTCGGCCGTCAGCGCCAACGGCGCCCAGAACCGGGTGTTGTCCAGCGCCCGCCGACGGTTCCGGTCGTAGGACAGCTTGAGCTCGAGCATCTTGTCGACGCCGATCAGGTCACGTTCCGCCGCGGCGGCCCCGTCGACCACGGCGGGCATGAGCTTCTCGGTGTAGAGGTCCATGCCCTTGCCGGACGTGCAGATCACGCCGTCGGCCAGACGTCCGGCGTAGTTCGCCACGAGCGGACCGCCGGCGGCGACGTACACCGGGACCGGCCGGTCCGGCCGGTCGTAGATCCTCGCGTCGACCAGGGTGTAGTACTCGCCGCGGTGATCGACCGAGTCGCTCGTCCACAGGCCGCGCATCACGTCGACCGCCTCGCGCAGGCGGGCGAACCGCTCCTTGAACTCCGGCCACTCTCGCCCGGACACGGCGACCTCGTTGAGCGCCTCACCGGTGCCGACGCCGAGCACGACCCGGCCCTCGGTCAGCAGCGACATCGTCGCGAACGCCTGCGCGACGACGGCGGGGTTGTAGCGGAACGTGGGGGTGAGCACGCTGGTGCCGATGGTCACCCGGCGCGTGCGCTCGCCGACGGCGGCGATCCAGGCCAGTGCCGACGGCGCGTGGCCGCCGTGGTGCCGCCACGGCAGGAAGTGATCGGACACCCACACACTGTCGAGGCCGGCGTCCTCGGCGCGCACGGCGTACTCGACCAGGGCCCGCGGCCCGAACTGTTCCGCAGACGCCTTGTATCCGATGGTGATGCCCACTGCGCGCTCCCTAGGTCAGCTGGGGGAGGACGGTGGCGGCCGCGAGTTCCAGCTCGCGCTGCGCGTTCTCGGCGTCGACGGGGGAGAGCACCACCGTCGTGGCCCCCGCCGCCCGCAGCGCCGCGATGCGGGCGGCGACTTCGTCCGGATCCCCCGCGACCGTGAGCGTCTCGACCCATTCCGCGGGCAGCGCGTCGGGCAGGTCGGTGGGATCGGTCTCCTCGAGCATGGTCGCGATCTCGTCGTTGTACCCGAACGCGCCGGTGAGCGGGTTGTGCGGGCCGAGGGCCGCGATGTACATCGCGAGGGCGGGCCGCACCGCGGCCTTCGCCGCGTCCCCGTCGCGGTCGAGGCTGAACAACGCGAAGGTCGGGACCAGGTGCTCGGAGCGGCCGGCCTCGGCCATTCCCTCCCGGATGTGGGCGACGGCTGCCTCGAGGTAGCGGGTGCCGGCGACGACGCTCATCACGGTGCCGTCGGCGATCCGGCCGGACAGCCGCAGCGACTTGGGGCCGAGGACGCCGGTGAGGAGCGGGACGGGCTTGGTGGGGCGGTGCACCGCCGTCACGTCCTTGAAGGTGAACTGCTTGCCCTGGCGGTCGACGGTGGTGCCGGCGAGGAGCTCGCGAACGCCCTCGACGCACTCGGTCAGGGCGCTGAGCGGAGACTTGGCGGTGAGGCCCATCTGGTCGGTCCACACCGGCAGCCCGTGCCCGATGCCAGGGAGGAATCGGCCCGGGTATGCCCTGGCCAGGCTCGCGATCTCCATGGCCGTCACGGCGGGGTGGCGCGCGACGGCGGCCACGATGCCCAGCCCCACCGTGATGCGCTCGGTCGCGCCCAGCGCGAGCGCGGCGCCGGTGAACCCGCCGTAGCAGAAGTAGTCCTCGGCCACCCACACCTCGCCGAAGCCGAGTCGTTCGGCCGATGCGGCCAGCGGCCCGATCTGCTCGGGCGGGGTGGACGTCGCGACGAACACCCCGACGGGGAAGGTCTCGCTCATGGGCTCTCCTTGTGGGTCGTGGCGCGTCCGGGGCGCCGCGGTGGGCGGTTGCGCGGGCGGCCTGCGGGCTGAGGCCCGGGTGTGGGCAGTTAGGACCGCACTCCCCGGCTGGTCATGCGCAGCGGCGTGATGCCGGGCCCGCACCCGAGCCCACGCTCGTCGCGTGTGCCGCCGAGTCCGGCCCTCGGCTCGTCGGCAGCCGGCATCGGCGAGCAGTGGAAGTGCCACATCTTCCACACCGGCGCCCCGGTGCCGTCGTCGCGTTGGTAGATCTCCGTGGCGCGGATGCCGAAGGGGTCGTACTCGATCCCCTCATCGGTCCGCCAGGTGGCCGACCCCGTGCCGGACTCGCCGATCACGCGGAGGGGAAAGATGCCCTCGCAGGCAATCCAGGCCATGTCCCCGGAGATCGTCAGGCGCATGATCTCGATGTCGGGGAACTCGACGATGTCGAGCTCCTTGCGGTAGTGCTCCCAGAGCGCGACCTTCTCCTTGATCCCGAAGTACGGGTGCCCGTTGAGGTTGAACATGAGGTAGGCGTCCCCGGCGGGGAACACCGTCTCCATCAGCGGGATCACCAACTGGTGGTTGGCCTCCCACCAGTTCTTGTGCAGCTCGAGAATGGCGTCGCGGTCCTCGTCGATGCTCGGCACGTCATCGTCCTCACTGTCGTGACCGGGGCCCGACCCCGGGTCGATGCGATCATCGTCGCCTCCGGTCGGGCCGCCCGGTACCTCGGCCCGACCGTGGCGTCCTTCAGGGTCATGAGCTCATCCGGCCAGCAAGTTCCGCAGCTCGGCGGGTTCCAGCGTCCACATCCCCGCCGCGGCCAACCGGTCGAGCAGTTCTTCGATGTGGGGGACGGACGGGCGGGCCCGGGCGAAGCAGGCGCGCGCCTCCTCGGTCCGGCCCACCCGGGCGAGCAACAGACCCCGCCAGACGGCGGGCTCGCCGTTGCCCGGGCCGGCGAGGATCTCGGCCCGATGCAGCTCGGCGAGCGCCTCGGCGACCGACTCCACCGAGGCGGTGGGCTCGCCGACCAACAGCCCTTCGGTCTCGAGCAGGGCGACCAGCCCGTGCAGGGCGCTCGACCTGACGAGCAGCCGTTCGAGTTCGTCGAGCGGCCGGGGGGCGTCGTCGACCCGCAGGTCGACGACGACGTCCTCGTAGGCCCGGCCGGTTGGCTCGGTGCGGACGACGACCAGCGCGGCGGCCTGCTGGCCACGCAGGTCGCCGCCGCAGTCCTCGGCCGCCCGCAGCGCCGCGACAAGCCGTTCGGCCACCGAACCGGCGGCACGCTCGAAGGCATCCGTCATGGCCGCGGGCACCGCGGGTGATGCCACCAGGTTCGCCTGCGCACGCGCGTGCTCGGAGACGGCGTCGCCGGCGAACCCGATGCAGTCGCGGCCGGTGTGGGTGGCACCCTCGCCGTCGACGCCGAGGACGGCGACCTGGCGGGTCGAGGCCCGCGGGTCCCGCGCGAGCAGTTCCGCCAGCGCCTCGCGGGGGCCCACCCCTCGGGCCAGCAGGTCCAGCCCCCGCGGCCCGTAGCTCGGCTCGACGACGGACTGGGTCGCGACGACGCCGACGCCGGCACGCGCCCGCACGGTGCGGCTGCCGACCGCGAAGAAATGCGACTGCACCGCGACGCCGATCTGCCCCGCGGCCGGGTCGAGGCCGAGGATCGAGTAGGTCACCCGCCGTTCCTCCCGTTCCCTGTGCCGTGCGGGTTCCTGGTGCCGTCCGTTCGGGCCGTCAGCGGGCCCCCTCATCGGCGGCCATCCGGTCCGCGGCGTCCAGGACGGACTTGACGATCGAGGCGTAACCGGTGCACCGGCAGAGGTTGCCCGAGATGGCCTCGCGGACCTCCTCGCCCGTCGGCTTCGGGTTCTGCTCCAGGAACTCGGTGGCGCACATGAGCATCCCCGAGGTGCAGAACCCGCACTGCAGGCCGTGGTTGTCCCAGAAGGCCTGCTGCAGCGGGTTGAGCTCGCCGTTGCGGGCCAGGCCCTCGACGGTGGTGATCGTGCATCCGTCGACCTGGACCGCGAGCATCAAGCACGCGCGCGCCGTCCGGCCGTCGAGCATGATCGTGCACGCCCCGCAGACGCCGTGCTCGCAGCCGAGATGGGTCCCGGTCAGCCCGCACTCCTTGCGGAGGAAGTCCGCGAGGGTGACCCGCGGCGCGACCTCTGCGGTGTAGACGTGCCCGTTGATCGTCACCGACACGGTGCGCTTGTCGCTCACCTGCACGTCGCTCACGTGGTCACCTCGCTGCGTTCGCTCGCCGTCGTGATGGCTCGTCGGATGAGCAGCTCGGCCATCTCCCGCCGATAGCCGGCCGGGGCGTGGACGTCGCTGCTGGGGCGGATGGTGTTCGGGGCCGTTGCCGCCGCCGCGGTGATCGCCTCGGCCGTCGGCCGGGTCCCCAGCAGGGCGGCCTCCGCCTCGTGCAGCCGGCGCGGCACGGAGTCGACTCCGCTGAGGCCGAGCCGCACGAGATCGACAGTGCCGTCGGGACCGAGGTGGACGGCGGCGAACGCCGCGACGATGGCGAAGTCGCCGTGCCGGCGGGCGAGCTCCTCGACGGCGACGCCGGTGCCGGCCGGCAGCCGGGGGAACCGGACGGCGGTCAGCAGCTCGTCGTACTCGGTCGCCGTGGTGAAGGTGCCGGTGAAGTAGTCCTCGGCGGCGATCGTCCGGCGCCCTCGTGGTCCCTCGACGACGATCTCCCCACCCAGACAGGTGACGACCGTCGGCAGCTCGGCGGCGGAGTCGGCGTGGGCGACGCTTCCCCCGACCGTGCCCCGGTTGCGGTTGGTCACGTGCCCGACGTGCCGCAGCGCCTCGGGGAGCATCGGGACGGCCTCGGCCACCACCGGGCTCAGCTCGACGTCGCGCTGCCGGGTGGTCGCGCCGATGACCAGGGCGCCGTCGTCCTCCCGGATGTAGGCGAGATCCCCGATCGGGTTGACGTCGACGAGGACCGAGGGACGTGCCAGCCGGAAGCTCAGCAACGGGACCAGGCTCTGGCCGCCGGCGAGCACCTTCGAGTCCGTGCCGTGCTCGGCCAGCAGGCCGACGGCCTCCTGCACGTCCCCTGCTCTGGCGTACCCGACCGCAGGCGGCTTCACTGCGCGCCCTCCTTCCGCTGCTCGGCGTCGCGGATCAGCTCCACCAGTCTCGGTGGCGTCACCGGGAACCGAGTGACCGCGACACCGAGGTCGCTGAGCGCGTCGTCGATCGCGCTGGCCACCAGCGAGACACCGGCGATGGTGCCCGCCTCGCCCACGCCCTTGATCCCGCCGGGGATGTCCGGAGCGGGCGTCTCCTGGTGGACGAAGTGGAACGGGGGGATGTCGAGCGCGGTGGGGAGCAGGTAGTCCATGAAGCTCGCCGTCCGCAGCTGGGCCTCCTCGTCGTAGACGAGCTCCTCGAGGAGCGCGCCGCCCAGGGCCTGAGCGAGGCCGCCGGCGAGCTGACCGTCCACGAGCATCGGGTTGATGACGGTCCCGCAGTCGTGGGCCTGCACGCAGTCGAGCAGCGTCACCCGGCCGGTTCCCCGGTCGACCTCGACCAGCAGCGCGGTGCAGCCGTACGACGTCGCCATGTTCGGGGGGTCGAACACGTCGACCTCCTCCAGGGTCGGCATCTCGTTCTCGGGAAGCCGGTCCAGCAGGCGCCGGTAGGCGGCGTCGCCGACGTCGCGGGTGCTCACGGAATGTCCGGGCGCGCCCTTCACGCTGATCTTGCCGTTCTCGATCTCCAGGTCGTCGGCCGACGCCTCCAGCAGCTCGGCGGCGACCCGCAGGATCTTCGCCCGGAGCCGCCCGCTGGCCCGGAGGATCGCCGCGCCACCCAGGGGTGCCGCTCGGCTGCCGCCCGTTCCGTATCCGGTGTACGGGCAGGAGTCGGTGTCCCCGGTGACGACGACGATGTCGTCCATCGGGACGCCCAGCGTGTCGGCGGCGAGCTGGGCATAGATCGTGTGGGTGCCCTGACCCATGTTGATCTGCCCGGAGTAGATGGTGATCTTGCCGACGGAATCCATCCGCACGACCGCCTCGTCGAACCCCGAGTGCGCGAGACCGACGAGGTTCATGATCCGGCTGGGGCCGTACGCGCTCGGCTCGATGTGGAACGAGTAGCCGATGCCGACCGAACGGCCCTCGGCCCGGGCCCGCTCCTGCTGCTGCGGCCAGCCGAGCTCCTGCACCTTCGCCAGCGCCAGGTCGAGGCAGTCGGCGTAACGGCCGCTGTCGTAGGTGAACGCGGCGCCGCTGAAGTACGGGAACTCCTCCGGCGGGACGAAGTTCTTGCGCCGGATCTCGGTGCGGTCCATGCCGAGCTCGCGGGCGGCGAACTCGATCAGCCGCTCGTGCACGATGTTGCCCTTCGGCGCACCCCAGCCGCGGTAGGAGCCGTAGGGGGCGCGGTTGGTCAGCACCGGCGTCACGGTCAGGTCGAGGTTGGGGATCTTGTACGGCCCCATCGAGGTGAGCACGGACGCCCAGGGCGGCCCGGACCCGACGGTGCCGAACGCGCCGCCGAGCACCCCGTAGGACACGCCGCGCAGGCCGACGATCGTGCCGTCGCGCCGCAGCGCCATCTCGAAGTCGAGGCGCTGGTCGCGGGAGTGCGAGGTCGCGACGAAGCTGTCGGAGCGGTCCTCGATCAGCTTGACGGGTCGTCCCGTCCGGTGGGAGAGGACCGCCGCGATGACCTCCTCGCCGTAGAAGTCGAACTTGTTGCCGAACCCGCCCCCGAGGTTGGGCGTACGCACGCGGATCTTGTGCACCGGCACGCCGAAGACCTCGGAGAGCAGGTCGCGGGCCAGGTTGGGCGACTGCGTCGACAGCCACAGGTCGAGGGTGTTCTCGAAGGCGTCCCAGTTGACGATGCACCCGCGCGGCTCCAGCGGGCA
Source organism: Pseudonocardia kujensis (assembly GCF_021283305.1). Taxonomy (GTDB): domain Bacteria; phylum Actinomycetota; class Actinomycetes; order Mycobacteriales; family Pseudonocardiaceae; genus Pseudonocardia; species Pseudonocardia kujensis. The sequence goes on along the minus strand of NZ_JAJSOK010000005.1, from coordinate 152,355 downwards.
CCCGAAGGCTCGTCCGTGGGTGAAGCTGCCGCTGACGACGACGTCCGCGCTGTCGAACGCCTCCTCCGGCTCGCCGGCGCGGTAGGTCTGCGAGCCCGTGACGTTGTCGGGCCAGTCGTCGTAGAGCGTCGGCGCGTCGGGAGCGAGCGCGGCATCGAGGTCGGCCACGACGGGCAGTGGCTCGTAGTCGACCTCGATGAGCTCGAGTGCGTCCTCGGCCACGTACCGGTCGACCGCTGCGACCGCGGCGACCGCCTGCCCCACCCAGCGGACACGGTCCACGGCGAGCGCCCTCGTCCGGGCGATGCGCTGGTCGGTGATGGGAGTCCAGATGACCGGCTGCGGGCCGGCGACTGCCGCCAGCTCCTCGCCGACGAGGACGTCGAAGACCCCGGGCAGCTCCCGGGCACGGCTCACGTCGATGCCCGTGATGCGGGCGTGGGCCAAGGGGCTGCGCAGGACGGCGGCCTCGATCATCTTCGGCACCGTCACGTCATCGACGTACTGGCCGCGGCCGGCCAGCAAGCGCGGATCCTCCGTCCTGCGGATCGGGGAGCCGGTGTACCTGGACGGGTTCTGCACGGGTTCAGCGATGGTCATGAGGCAAGCTCCTCGTCGCTCCTCGTGGCGTCGGTTCGAGAGTGGGGACTGCAGGGGAGCGCCGCCGAGCTGCGCCTCCGCGTCTGCGGAGCCGCCCGGTACGTGTCGCTGGCCCGTGGGACGATCACGAATCTAGGAACAGCAGGCCCCCGGATCCATGTGCGGTCAACACGAGTCCGCCCACCGCCTTGTGCGCAAGGCACGAAAAGCTTCCGTGACGTAGCTCTCGTGTTTCGGGGGAGCAACGTGCGTGACGCCCCGGCCTCAGGGCATCCGCAGCGGGCCAGCCGCCTTGACCCGCAGCCGCGCCACCGGCTGGGTCAGGTACGCCAGCGGAATCTCCTCGACCTCCACCACGTCGACCAGACCGGGGTCGGCCCCGGCCCGGATGGCCTCGTCGCGGGCCAGCCGGACCGCCTCGGCGATCGCCTCCTCGCGGCCGTTGACGTAGGAGAAGACCCGGTCCACCGCCCCGGAGACCCCGGCCACGGCAGCACCGATCGCGTTGGCGACCTCGTGGTGCTCGGGCCGGTGCACGGTCAGCACCCCGGGCAGGTCCTGCGGCACGAGCGCGCTGCCGCCGCCGACCGCGATGAGCGGAACCTCCCGGGCGGAGGCCTTGACGCGGTCGACGGCCTCGGCCAGCCGCGTGTCGCAGGCCGCGACAGCGCGGTGCAGCAGCCGCGTGTGTCCCGTCGTCCGGCCGACGTCGCCTACCGCGGCGCGGCCGGCCGCCACGGCGGCGTCGATGAGGGTGGGAACGCCGCCGCCGAAGACGAGCGCCTCGGCCGATAGCCGGTTCCCGACGCTGCCTGCGTCGAGGATTCCCGTGCCCGGTGGTCCCACCATCGTCCCGCCGCCGAGGGACAGGGAGACCAGGTCGGGCATGCGGAAGTTCGTCCGAACCCCGCCGACGTCGACCGGTGCGGTCGACTCGCGGGGAAAGCCCTGGGTCAGCATGCCCATCACGGTCGTGGTCGCGCCGACATCGACGACCAGCGCGTCGCGCTCCCCGGTCAGGTGCCCCGCGCCGCGCATGCTGTTGGTCGGCCCACTGCCGATGGTCAGGATCGGGTATCGGCGCGCGTAGTCCAGGCTCATGACGGTGCCGTCATTCTGCGCGACGAACGTCTCCACCGAGATGCCGAGCGCGCTCAGCGCGTTCTGCAGGCCAGCCGTCACCTGCTCGGCGACCTCGACGAGGGCGGCGTTGAGGACGGTCGCGTTCTCCCGTTCGAGCAGCCCCAGCGACCCCACCTCGTGGCTGAGCGAGACCGGCCGCTCGCCGAGCACCTCGGCGACGAGTTCCTCCACGCGATACTCCTGGTCGGGCAGGACCGGGGAGAACACGCCCGCAACGGCGATGCCCTCGGCCTGCTCGGACACCGAGTCCAGGAACCGTCGCACCGCGTCCTCGTCCAGCGGGACCAGCGGTTCGCCGGTCATCTCGACGCCGCCGTCGACGATCGTCTCGCCGCAGGAGATCGACGCCCGCAGGTCGGCCGGCCAGCCGCGCAGCGGCGGGACCGCGTGCGTCGCCGGGCCGCCGAGGCGCACCGTCGCGACTCGCCTGAGGTTGCGGCGGTGCAGGATCGCGTTCGTCGCGTGGGTCGTGCCCACCATGACCCGGCCGACCCGGGCCGCAGCGTCGGGCTCCTGGCGCAGCACCTGCTGCAACGCGCTGAGCAGTCCTGTCGTCACGTCGGGAGTGGTCGGATGCTTGATCTTGGCCAGCAGCCGGTTGCGACCGTCGAGCAGCACCGCATCGGTGTTCGTGCCGCCGACGTCGACGCCGACGCGCAGTTCGTCGTGCTCAGCCACCGGATACCTGCACCGGGACGAAGTCGAAGTCGTAGCCGAATGCCCGGGGCCCGACGGCCGCCAGCCCCGCCGCGGACGTCCACGCGGCCGGGGCCGGGAACACCACGATCTCCACGCGCTGGCCGTAGCGGGTCTCCTCGGTCACCAGCCCGTGGCCGGTGTGCGCGTTGAGGAGCGTGATCACGTCCGGCACCGTCGCGAGCGGCGCACCGTCCTCCAGCAGCACGAGGTTCTCGTTCTGGAACTCGAGGCGGAACAGCCTGCCCGCGTCCACGCCGTGGCCCTCGATAAGCGTCGAGCCCTGGACGAACCTGCCGGTGGCGCGCCGCTCGATGTCGATGATCTTGCCCTGGCCGAGGCGGGCCAGGGGGGTCACGCGGGCGACCGCGGCCACCCGGTCCTCCCCGTCACGACGCAGGGCCTCCCCGATCCCCAATGCGCGGGTCACAGTCCCCTCGATGACCGGCCCGGCCGCCTCGGCCGCGGTCATGGTGTACAGCCCGCCACAGGCCGACCCGCCCAGCGCGGCGACGCAGTTGCGCACGAGCTTCTCCAGCCAGACGTTGTCACGCGCGTCGAACACGATGGTCTGCCTGCGCTCGTCGGTGATGACGGCGGGCGACCCCGACATCCCGGACAGGTGCGGGGTGAGCATGTGCAGTTCCGGGAAGGCCCGTCCCATCAGGTCCCCGTCGAGCAGGGGCAGCCCCGCGTGCGCGGCCCACGCAACGGGCAGGACGCCGTTGAGCCCCCCGAGCTCGAAAGGCATCAGCGCCGCGACGGGCAGGCCGAACTGTTTCTCGTAGGTCTCGCGGATGATCCGGCCCTCGGCGCCGTGCGGGATCTTCTCCATCATGACGGTGGGGGCACCGATCATCCCGCACGGCATGATGACCTCCGCCTCCCCGAACGAGCTCAGGGGACGGACCTCGACCGGGCCGCACCGCTCGATCGCCTCGGCCGCCATGAGCTCGCCGATCCGCGGATCGCCGCCACCGCCGCCGGCCGAGACCGTGCACCCCAGCGCCAGCGCAGCGAGGTTGCCCAGGTCGATCTGCATCCGCGGCCTCCGCTCCCGCCGCGTCCACCCGGCCGACGGCTCCACCCGGCGGGACCCGGGCGCCGTCGACCGTAGTGTGTCGGATCGGCACGCGCGTGGGTCGACGTGCATAAGTCCGGACGGTTGATTGGTGCACCGGCACAGGGTGAGATAGCGCGATGGACCGGCTGACCGTCGACGACGTACTAGCCGAGCTGGAGCTGCGCCGCCAGGGGCAGGCCGAGCTGCTGGTCGGGTCGGTGGACCGGGAGGTGCGGACGGTCTGGCTGGCGGAGGACGTGCGCGACGTCGGGGAGTGCCCGGCTCACGCGCTTGTCGTGCTCACGCGCACCGCGTCGCGCGAGGCCCACGGGTACAAGCTCGACGTGGTCCTGCGGCAGCTGGGCCCGGTCGCCGGGCTCGTCCTGCAGGACACCGCGGCCCGGCCGTCGCTGAGTGCGCTGGCGCTGGCCCGCCGCGAGGATCTGGCGTTGGTGCGGATGACGGTGCCCACGGACGTGACCGATCTGCTCACCACGATCGTCCGGATGCTCGACCGGCGGCTTCCCAGCCTGCTGGAGCGGGTGGACCGGGTGTGCCGGGAGGTCGACCGGCTGGAGGCCGAGGGTGTCGGGGACGAGGACCTGCTGCGGCGCAGCGGTGCCGCAGAGCTGGCTGGGCTGCGCTTGGGGGAGCGGGACCTGCAGCTGAGCGGTGTGCCCGCGGTCTCCACCGACCCCGACGGTCCCTGGCTGCAGCGCCGGGCCACCGGCGGGGCGGAGGACTCGCTGGCCCGGTTGCTGGCGTGGCGGCTCGCCGCCGCCATCACGAGACGGGCGGTGCAGACCGAGCGCGCCGAGCAGCTGTCGATGCTCTCGGCGAGCGACGTGCTCAACCAGCTCCTGGACGGTGGCCAGGAGGACCTCGCCCCGCTGGTGCGCCGGGCTGGTGCCATGGGCTTGCGGGTCGAAACCTGGAACCAGGTCGTCGACCTGGAGTTCGGCAACCTCCTCGCGCTCGCCGGGGACGATCAGGTGACGGCGTACCACTACGCCCAGACGTTGGCCCGCGTCGCCTCGCAGGTGGCGGTCCGGGAAGGCGGCTGCTGGACCGTGGCCCCCCGGTCCGGAGGCGTGATCCTGCTGCGCAGCAACACGCACCCCCGGGGGGCCACGCAGTTGCGGGAGCTGCGGTCGAGCATGCAGACGGTGCTGGACCGCATCGTGGAGGCCATCCCGGGGGTCGAGGTGCTGTGCGGCGTCGGCGGCACCCACGAGGGGGTGGAGGGTCTGCGGGCCTCGAAGGCGGAGGCCGAGGCGGCGCTGCAGAGCGCCCGGCTGCGCGGCGTCGTGGACGAGCCGGTCTTCTTCGACGCGCCCGGCCTCAGCCGCCTGCTCGTCGAGTGGTACTCGTCGCGATCGGTGCGGGAGAGCATCGACGACCTGCTGGCCCCGCTCGCGGCACTGGGGCCGAGCAAGCAGAAGGAGTACAGCACCACACTGCGTGTCTACCTGGAGACAAACCGCTCGGTGACCCGCACGGCGCAGCAGCTCTATCTGCATCGCAACACCGTTGCCTACCGCATCAACCGGGTGCTCGAGGTGCTGGAGGTGGACCTCGAGGACCCGCACCAGTTCCTGGCCCTCTACTTGGCCTGCTATGCGCAGTCGATGCCCGGCGTCACCCGGGCCGGGCGCCAGCCGGCTGCCTCCCGGGCCGGGCGACCGGGTGCCTAGTACCGCGCGCTCCGGTTCGTCCCGTCGCCCTCTTCGTGCCGTCTGCACAAGGTCGAGCCGAAACCCCGGCGCCGCGACCAGTGACGGGCGGTGCGGCCGCTCGTAGCGTTCCCCGGAGATCAGATTCCTCGACGTGAGGGGGCCCATGCGAATCGGGATCGACGTCGGCGGCACGAACACCGACGCGGTTCTGCTGGACGGCCAGCTCGTGCTCGCCGACACGAAGGCGGCCACCACCCAGGACGTCACCAGCGGGATCGTCGACGCGCTCGACGCGCTGCAGCGGCGCCGCGCGTTCGACCCCGCGGCGGTCACCGCCGTCATGGTCGGCACGACGCACTTCATCAACGCGATCGTCGAGGCCGACCGGCTCGCCCCGACGGCGGCGCTGCGCCTGGGGCTGCCCGCAACCCGCGGCGTGCCGCCGCTCGTCGACTGGCCGGACCCGCTGCTCAAGGCCGCGCGGGCCCAGCCGTACCTGTGCCACGGCGGCCACGAGTTCGACGGCCGGCTGATCGCGCCCCTGCACCACGACGAGCTTCGGCGCGCCGCCGAGGACATGGCGGTGCGCGGGATTCGCTCGGTCGGGATCACGTCGGTGTTCAGCCCCGTCAACGCCGAGCTGGAACGCGAGGCGGCTGCCACCCTGACCGAGGTGCTGCCGCACCTGCACGTCAGCCTCTCGCACGAGATCGGGCGGATGGGACTGCTGGAGCGGGAGAACGCGACGATCGTCAACGCCTGCCTGCGGGAGCTGGCCGACCACGTGTGCAGGGGTCTGACGCAGACCCTGCGCGAATTCGGGCTGACCGCACCGCTCTACCTGAGCCAGAACGACGGCACACTCATGGACATCGACCACGCGCGGCGTTATCCCGTCGCGACGTTCGCGTCCGGCCCGACCAACTCGATGCGGGGTGCCGCGTTCCTCTCCGGCCTCGAGACCTGCGCGGTCGTCGACGTCGGGGGCACCACCAGCGACGTGGGTATCGTCGCCGGCGGCTTTCCGCGCGAGGCCACCGCCGAGGTCAGCGTCAGCGGGGTTCGCACGAACTTCCGCATGCCCGACGTGCTCTCGGTCGGGATCGGCGGTGGCAGCCGGATTCGTGAGCGTGACGGGGAGGTCACCGTCGGCCCCGACAGCGTGGGCTACCGCCTGCGCGAACAGGCGCTCGTCTTCGGCGGGGACACGGTGACCGCCACCGACCTGGCCGTGGCCGGCGGGCTCGCCGAGGTGGGCGACCCGGCGCCGGTGCGCTCGCTGGACCGGCGGGTCGTGCGGGCCGGACTGGAGTTGATGGCGACCGAGGTGGCCGGACTCGTCGAGCGGATGCGCACGTCGCCGGCACCGCTGCCGGTCGTGCTCGTCGGGGGCGGCAGCATCCTGCTGCCCGACCGGCTGCCCGGCGCCGAGTCCGTGCACCGGCCCGACCACTTCGCCGTCGCGAACGCGATCGGCGCCGCCATCGCTCAGGTGGGCGGCGAGGTCGACCGCATCTTCGCCGTGGAGCCCGGCCGTCGCGACGCGGTCCTCGACTCTGCGAAGCAGGAGGCCACCGACCGGGTCGTCGCGGCCGGTGCGGCCCCGCACAGCGTGCAGATCGTGGAGGTCGACGAGGTGCCGATCGCCTACCTACCCGGCAACGCCACCCGGATCCGGGTGCGCGCGGTCGGCGACCTGGTCCTCGACACGGCAGGTGACCGGTGAGCTTCCAGCTCGAGCTGTCCGACCTGCCCGACCTCGTGCGCGGCGCCGCGCTGCTCGGCACCGGCGGCGGCGGCGACCCGACGATCGGGCGCACGCTCGTCGCGCATGCGCTGCGCCGCAGGGGCGACGACGGTGAGCCGGCCACGATCACCGTGCTCGACCCCGACGAGCTCACCGAGGACGACTTCGTCATCCCGACTGCCATGATGGGCGCACCGAGTGTGCTGGTGGAACGCCTGCCGAGCGGGGACGAACCAGCAGCCGCGCTGGCCGCCCTCGAGGCCCGGCTGGGCCGACGGGCGACCGCGACGATGCCGATCGAGTGCGGGGGGATCAACTCCACGATCCCGCTCCTGGTCGCCGCGCAGCGCGGCCTGCCCGTGGTCGACGCCGATGGCATGGGCCGTGCCTTCCCCGAGCTGCAGATGGAGACGTTCGCCGTCTACGGGGTCAACGGCTCCCCGCTCGCCATGGCCGACGAACGCGGCAGTACCGCGGTCGTCGACGCCGGGGCGGACAACCGTCGCATGGAGTGGATGGCGCGCGGCCTGGCGGTCCGCCTCGGTGGGGTCGCCTACATCGCCGAGTATGCGATGGACGGGCCGACTGTGCAGCGGACCGCCATCCCGCGGACGCTGTCGTTGGCCCTGCGTCTCGGGGCCACGCTCCGGGAGGCGCGCGAGACCCACCGCGAGCCCACCGCGGCCCTCCGCGAGGCACTTGCCGACACCCTGTACCGGCACGGCGAGGTGCTGTTCACCGGGAAGGTCGTCGATGTGGAGCGGCACACGACGGAGGGCTTCACCCGTGGCGCGGCGCGCGTCCAGGCCTTCGACTCCGACGCGGTCTGCCGGATCACCTTCCAGAACGAGTTCCTGGTCGCCACGGTCGACGACCGCGTCGTCGCGCTCGTGCCCGACCTGATCACTGTCCTGCACCTCGAGACCGGGGAGCCGATCACGTCCGAGACGCTGCGGTACGGCCATCGGGTCACCGTGTTCGCCATCGCGACCCCGGAGTTGATGCGCACCCCCGAGGCGCTGGCCACGTTCGGGCCCGCCGCCTTCGGGCTCGACGAGGAGTTCGTGCCCGTCGAACAGATCGAGAAACCGCAGGTCACGGTGCTCTCGTGACCCCTGCGCGCCGTCCCGTCCCTCCACCACACGTCCGGGAGCAGTCATGACATCGGCCGCGCCCACCTCGACGGCCGCACCCGAGGTCCGCGCCGTCAGCAGCCTGGAGGAGGCGAGCCAGGTCCTGGCCGAGCTCGGGCCCGACGGCGCGGCGCTGGCGGGCGGCACGTGGATCATGCGCCGCCCGTTGAGGTCCGAGCCCTGGCACCGGGTGTACGTTCCGGTGGCCGGGCTGCCCGGCCTGCGCGAGCTCGACGTGCGGCCCACCTCCTCGCAGGCGCAGCTCGGGGCGGGCCTCACCCACACCGAGCTCGTCGCGGAGCTGGCCGACGGTACGAGCGTGCCCGCCGCGCTCGCCGGGCTGGCAGCGGCGGCCCGCCTGTCCGCGTTCCCACAGGTTCGCAACGTCGCCACGCTCGGCGGGAACATCGCCGCCGCGCGCGTCGGCTTCCGGCAGGCCGACCTGGTACCCGCGTTGCTCGCCGCCGGCGCCCGACTGCAGCTCGGCTACCCCGACGGGCGTGCCGACCGCCCCGTCGCCGACTTCCTGGGCGAGGCGGGCCGCCCCGCGGGGGAGATCCTCGCCGGGGTCGCGGTCCCCACCCCGCCGGACCGGTTCGCCGGCTTCGGGCGACTCACGGTCCGCGGCGCGGGCGAGTACGCCGTGGTGAACGTGGCCGTCAGCGTCGACGTCGACCCGGACGGCACCGTGCGGTCGGCACGTGTCGCGGTCGGCGCCCTCGAGCCGGTTCCGCGGCTGATCCCCGAGGCGGCGGCGGTGCTGGTCGGCCGCCCGCTCGACGGTACGAGCGCACGGGAGGCCGGTAGCGCGGCCGCTGCGGCAGTGGACGCCCGGGACGACCGGCTCGCGCCGGGCTGGTACCGCCGCGCGGTCCTGCCCGCCCTGCTGGAGCGGGCCTGCGCGCAGGCGACGTCCACGACGGGCCCGGCGTGGACCGCGACCGACGAGGGGGAGCCCCGATGACGTACTCGTTCCACATCAACGGACACCCCGTCGAGATCGGCTCGGCCGCGATGACGGGGCTGCTCGAGGTGTTGCGCGACGAGCTGGGCCTGCGGGGCGCCAAGCCCGGTTGCGGAGAGGGACGCTGCGGCGCGTGCACGGTCCTCGTCGATGACGTGCCCGTGGCTTCCTGCCTCTACCCCGTCGCGCTGGCACAATCCAGGCACGTGCGCACGGTGGAGGGGCTCGCCGCTCCCGACGGGCCGCTGACCCCCGTGCAGGACGCCCTCCTCGAGCACGGCGGCGTGCAGTGCGGGGCCTGCATCCCGGGGGTCGTGATGACGCTGACCGCGTTGCTCGAGCGGACACTGCGTCCTACCCCGGACCAGATATGCGACGCCCTCGTCGGCAACCTCTGCCGCTGCACCGGATACCACAAGATCGTCGAGGCGGCGGTGGCCGTCGGGAGGGGGGAGGAGCGATGAGTCCCCGGCAGCTGCCCCCGGTCATCGGCGCCAGCGTGCGCCGCTCCGACGGCCAGGACAAGGTGCGCGGCGCGGCCGTCTACGGGATGGACCACGTCGAGCCAGGGATGCTCCACGCGAGGTTGCTGCGGTCGCCGTTGCCCGCCGGGCGGATCGTCCGCCTGGACACGTCCCGTGCCGCCACCATGCCCGGGGTGCGGGCCGTGGTCACCGCGGCCGACGCGCCACACCTGTCCGGTTGGGTCGTCAAGGACCAACGGCTGATGGCGGCGGACGAGGTGCGCTACGTGGGCGAGCCCGTCGCGGCCGTCGCCGCCGACACCGTCGAGCAGGCCGCGGCGGCCGTGGCCGCGATCGACCTCGAGATCGATCCGCTCCCGGCGATCCTGACCTTCGACGACGCGCTCGCGTCCGACGCCAGGCCGATCCATCCGGCCCGCGACACCTACACGGGCGCCGGCCCCGGCGGCGGCAACGTCGCGTGGGAGTCCGGTCTGGAGCGCGGTGCCGTCGAGGACGCGTTCGCCGCCGCGGACCTCGTCGTCACCGACGAGTTCAGCACACCTCGCCAGCACCAGTCGCCCATCGAGCCGCACGTGGCCGTCGGACGCTTCGAGCAGGGTCGGTACGTGGTGCACTCTCCCGCTCAGTACCCGTTCCTCGTGCGCGACCGGGTCGCGGAGTTCCTCGGAGTGCGCTCGTCGGCGGTCCGGGTGATCGTCTCGACGATCGGGGGCGGCTTCGGCGGCAAGCTCGACGCGATGCTGGAGCCGTTCGCCTGCCTGCTCGCCCGCCGCACGGGCCGCCCCGTCCGGGTCGCCAACACCCGCGCTGAGGAGCTGGCCACGGCCTCGCCGCGCGAGAACGCGGTGGTGCGGCTGCGCACCGCGGTCCGGGCCGACGGCACCCTCCTCGCACAGGAGGGGGAGGTGATCGGCGACAACGGCGCCTACAGCGGCGAGACCGTGTTCTGCGCCTCCATCCCGCCGGTCCTCCTCGGCGCGACCTACCGGATCCCGAACGTCCGCTATCGGAGCCGGGTCGTGTACACCAACACGACTCCCACGGCCGCCTTCCGCGGTGTCAACGCGCCCTACTGCGTCTTCGCCCAGGAGATGCACCTGGACCACATCGCGCGCGAGCTCGGCGTTGACCGCCGCGAGCTGCGGCTGCGTAACGTCTTGCGTGCGGGCGAGGAGATGGTCAACGGCCAGCCGCTGCCCGACGCCGCACTCGTCGACGCCTTCGACGCCGTCGAGAAGGTGGCGCCGTGGGCCGAGCTGACCGCCGCCCGTCGTCCCTACCGTGGGGTCGGGATCGCCGCAGTGACCTGGCTGAGCAACCCGGGGCCCGGCGGCGCCACCGTCAAGGTGAACGAGGACGGCACCGTCACCGTGGTCAGCGGCGGGGCCGAGATCGGCACCGGCGCGATGGCCACCTCGGTCCGCCAGATCGTCGCTGCCGAGCTGGGCGTGCCCGTCGAGGACGTTCTCCTCGCCCAGACCGACACCGACTCGGCGTCGTTCGACGGCGGCGCGCAGGGTAGCCGTACGGTCTTCGGCGTCGGTAATGCCGCCGCCGACGCGGCCGGGCAGGTCCGCGAGCAGCTCCTGAAGGCGGCCGCGGACATCCTCGAGGCTGCACCCGACGACCTCGAACTCGCCGAGGGGCACGTCGCGGTGCGAGGCGCTCCGCACAAGCGGGTCCCGATCGCGACGGTCGCTTCGACCGCCCTGTGGAGCACAGGACCGATCGCGGCGACCGGACGCCACATCGCCCCGCCGCTGCCCTTTGACTCCGCGTGCATGTCAGGAGCCGTCTTCACGCACTTCGTCGCCGCCACGTACCACGTGCACCTGGCCGAGGTCGAGGTCGATCCGGATACCGGCGCCGTGCGCGTCCTGCGCTACGTCGTGGCCCAGGACGTCGGCCGGGCGATCAACCCGCAGATGATCGAGGGGCAGATCGAGGGCGGTGTCCTACAGGGGCTGGGCTATGCATTGTTGGAAGATCTGCGAGTCGACGGCGGCAGGGTCGTCGACGACGACCTCGAGAGCTACCGGCTGCCGACCGCGCTGGACGCGCCTCCGCTCGAGATCTCCCTGCTTGAGAATCCCTGTTCTTACGGACCGTTCGGCGGCAAGGGGGTGGCGGAGCCGCCGATCATCCCGGTGGCGGCGGCCCTGGGAGCGGCCGTCGCCGACGCGATCGGCCGACCGGTCCACGAGCTGCCGTTGACGCCGTTCGCCGTCCTCGCGGCCCTGCGCGGCGAGCAGGACGGTGTCGGGAAGGAGCTTGCCTGACCGGGGCCTCCCGCGCGTGGTGCCCGGACCACCGGGTAACCCGAGAGTCGCTGAATTGGCCACGCATTACCTGCCCGCCTATGCGGGGAACCTCGACGTCACGACCTCGGCCGCCCTGCCGACAGCCGAGCTCCTCGCCACACGTGCTGCTACTCAGCCTGCGGAGGGCCCCCGATGACCGCGACCACCCCGCCCTGCCCTGTACATCCAGGACGTCACCCTGCGGGACGGCATGCACGCCATCCGGAACGCCTCGACCCCCGCCGACCTGTGCCGGATCACCGCGGCGCTCGACGCCGCCGGGGTGGACGCGATCGAGGTTGCCCACGGCGACGGCCTCGCCGGCGCGAGCCTGACCTTCGGCCCGGGCAGCAACACCGACGACGTCGTGCAGAACGCGGTGTTCACCACGCTGTTGCTCCCGGGGATCGGGACGCTGTACGAGCTCCAGAAGGCCTACGACCTCGGGGTGCGTTCGGTCCGAGTGGCCATGCACTCCACCGAGGCCGACATCGCGGTCCAGCACATCGGCAAGGCCCGAGAACTGGGCATGGACGTGTCCGGCTCCCTGATGGTGTCGCACTAGGGTGCGGCCACCTCGGGCGTGATGGCCGCACCCGCTGTCCTTGTTCCGTGTCAGGGCAGGGGCAGGGTCAGCTCGACTGTGTTGATCGCGTTACCCGCGAGGCCACCTGCGTTCTTGACGATATTGTCTGCCTCGGTACCGCCGTCGACGAGACCGAGCGGGTTCTCGTTTTCGAGGATCTCGACGGGAGTCGGTGGGCCGGCGGGCGGCGCGTACTGCGGGGTGGCGGCCGAGGCCGTCCCGGTGACTGTGGCTCCTGCGGCGAGGATGCCGGCAGTGAGTCCGATGATGCGAGTCATGCTGGCCATGGGTCGTCCTTTCACTGGGTCAGGGTGCGTGCTTGAGCTGCTGGTCGATCCAGGAGTTGGCCTTGGTGAACCAGTCCTTGGCGCCGAGATGCAGGTTGTTGTTGTGCCCGCTGCGGGGCTGGATGTAGAGGTCATAGCTCTTCGCCCTGGGGTAGTACTTGGCCTCGTCGTAGGCGTTGCTGCCCGGGGCGGCGCAGTCCGGGTTGAGGATGGTCGGCTTGAAGCAGGTGAACTTGTCGTGCTGGCCGAGAGCGAGCAGCACGGGTGCGGTGACCTGATCGCTCGGGGTCGGGCGGGTGAACACCACGGGCAGCCCGGCTGCTTCGCCGCCGGTGAAGGTGTCTTTGTATTGTTCGTCGACGTCGCAGACCTTCGGGTCGACGTCGGGTGCGTAGTAGAACGTGCGGCAGCGTGCCCCGGGGACGGTGGTCAGGTAGGTGTGCAGCGGTCCGACCTGGCCGGCGAACTTGGGGTCGAGGGAGGCCGGGTAGAAGCCGGCCTGTCCGAACAGCTCGACGTAGTTGACGTTGTGGATACCGCCGGAGATCACGAGTGCGTCGACGTCCTGATACCGGCCCGCTTCGGTAAAGGCGGTGCCGGAGCCGAGGGAGTGCCCGACGAGCGCCACCTGGTCGAAGCTCGCGCCGAGCCCGCCGGCGCGCAGGTACTGGATGACCTGGTGGGCGACCCAGGCGTTCGACTCGAAGTCGATGTCGGCATCGACAAGAGGGCGGTCGCTGTACCCGTAGCCGAGACGGTCGATGTCGAAGGTGACGTAGCCGGCCTCTGTGGCGTACTTGACGTAGTTGTAGTTCTCGGGCTGGTAGGGCCAGTCCCAGTAGGTGTGGTTGTAGGTGCCGCCGTGGAGCAGCAGCTGTACGGGGCGGTCGGTGAATCCGGACTTGCTGCACAGTCGTCCGAAGATCTGGTACCGCTCGGTGCGACCTGGCTTGAGGGTGACCGGCAACGAGTAGTCGGCGCAGGTGGCCCCGCTCGCTGTGCGGTCCTGCGCGATGTCGGTCCTGCTGGCGGTGCCAGTGGTGCCCTGCACCGCGACCGGCTCGGGGGTCGTGGGCGCGTCGGGCTCCTGCGCCGCCGCGCTGGGCGCCAGTAGGCCCGCTGCGAGAAATCCGGTCGCTGCGAGCAGCAACCATCGTCTGTGTCTGGTCAATTCACCCTCCACGTCGGGGGTGGGCCGAACCCTCGCTCCGTCGTCGAGGGGCAATGGGCCCGCGGTACGGGAAAGGCAAGGTCCGCGCGGCCGGGAGATGCCCTGGGCCGCTTCTCGGCGGTTGCTCATCCGGTACAACGAGTGCGTTGCGGACAAGATGTGCTTCGATTGGGTGATACGAATGATTCTGGCGAGCTCCGGGTGCGATTCCTGAACGCACTGCTTCGGCCGGGCCAGCAGGCGTCTGAGCAGGGAGCAGGCAGTGGCCTCGACGGTTACTTCTTTGGAATCGGCGAAGGAGCTCCTGCGGCTGAGAATGCATTGACATCGATGCCGGATGCTGGCTCGGAGCGACGGCGGAACGAGCCGTTCACTGAACGCTCGCGGGCGGCTCAGTGAACCTGTCGATCTCCGTCGGTCCAGTGGTGGCTGCGCAGAACTTTCTTGTCGATCTTTCCTGCGGGTGTACGAGGGAGATCGTCGACCACGTGGATGGCCTTTGGCGTTTGGTGGGCGCCCTTGCGTTCGCGCACGAGCAGGGCCAGCTTCTCCACGTCGAGCTCGACGCCGGGTCGTGGCGAGACGTAGGCGGTCACTGCCTCGCCCCACTTCTCGTCGGGTACTCCGATCACGGCAGCGGCAGAGACCCCCTCCGCTTCGGCGAGGACGTCCTCGATCTCGCGGGGGTACACGTTGAAGGCGCCGGTGACGACGATGTCCTTCTTGCGGTCTACGACGTGGTAGAAGCCTCGGTCGTCTCGCATAGCCATGTCTCCGGTGTGTAGCCAGCCGCTGGCCAGCGCCTCCGCGGTCTGCTCGGGCTGGTTGCGGTAGCCGGTCATCACGGCTGCGGAGCGGACGCACAGCTCTCCGACGTCCCCCTCCTGTACGGGCTCGTTGTACCTGTCGAGGATGGCTACCCGGGTGGCTGAGACCGGCCGCCCGCAGGAGGACAGCAGAGCCGGGTCGTTCCGCGGGTCGTGCTCGTCCTTGCGCAGGCTGGTCGCCATGCCGAGGCACTCGGTCTGGCCGTAGCCCTGCATGAGCACCGGACCGAGGGCCTCATAGGCTTCGGCGATCCGTGCTGGAGTCATGGGAGCTGCGCCGTAGAGCACCGTCTCCAACGACGACAGGTCCGCAGCGCCCACGCCGTGGTCGAGCAGGGTGTAGAGCATCGTCGGCACGGCGAAGGCGTAGGTGATGCGTTCCTGGGCGACGGTGTGCAGCCAGTGGTCGGGATCGAACCCCTGGTGCAGGACGACGGTGCCGCCTCGGCAGAGGGTCGGCAGGACCGGGAGCACCCCGGCGTGGGTGATCGGCGCCGAGATCAGGTAGCGCGGATTCTCCGGCAGCCCCCACGAGGTGGTGAGCATCGCCGTCTGGGCGACCAGAGCGCGGTGCGGCACTTCCACGCCTTTGGGCTGTCCGGTGGTCCCGCCGGTGTACTGCAGCCATGCGGTGTCCTCCGCGGTCGCGGGCCCGCTGTTCAGCGGTCGGGCCGGGACATCAGCGCACAGGGCGAGCAGATCCAGGCCCACCTCGGACGGCCCAAGGGTGAGCAGGTGCTGCATGGTGGCCGACCCGGCCCGGATCTTCGCGGCCGTGGCCGCGAACTCGGGATGAACGACGAGCAGCGTGATGCCCGCGTCCTCGCACAGCGTCAGGTGGTCGTCCGCGGAACCGAGCGGGTGCAGGCCTGTGTAGGTGGCGCCGAGCAGATAGGTGGCCGCCTGCAGCAGCCACACCTCGGGAGTGTTCGGGCTGAGCGCGCCGACTGCGCTGCCTCTTCCGATGCCGCGTGTGGCGAGGACCTGCATGATCTGGCTGGTCGTCGCCGCGGCCTGCGCGTAGGTGATTCGCTGGTCACCGAGCACGAAGGCCTCGCGGTTCGGGTAGCGGCCGAATGCTTCGACGATCAGGTCGCTCACGGTCAGGTCGGCCGCACTGGGGACGTTCATGGCTCCTCCTCGTCGAGGTGTTTGGCTCGGGCGTGCTCAGCCGACAGCACCCGCGGTGGGGTGCACGTGCACGTCGACCGGTGGGGCTGTCTGGAAGTTGATCCGGTCGACCACTCCGGTGTAGCGCTCGCGGGCCAGCTCGTAGGCGTGCGGCCAGTCGTCGGCGACGATGCAGAAGAAGTCCAGCACGTCGTCCGGGACGGAGCCCGCCATGATCTCCAGTTCGCCGCGGCGGACCCGGGCGCGCAGCTCGTCGCCTAGTTCTCCCCAGCCGTGCAGGTCGAGTACCGGTTTGTAGGCGGGTGTGGAGGCGTAGAAGGCGAACTGCTTGCGCACCGCCTCGCGGTGCTGCGCGCCGGGAATGGCGAACACCGTTGCCGAGAGGGTCACCTCGGCACGGTCCCGGCCGGTTTCGGCGAGCCCTTCGGCCAGTGCCGGCTCGGCGACTGTGCGCAGGTACTCGTGGGTGTGGATGGGGTGGATGAAGACGCCGTCGGCGACCGCTCCTGCGGCGCGGAACATCAGCGGCCCGAGCGCGGCGAGATAGATCGGCGGCGGCCCCCACGGAAGCGGGCCGGGGTTCATCGCGCTCGGGAGGTAGTCGTGGGTGTGGAACTCGCCCTGGAAGTTCAGCGCGTATTCGCCTTGGAACGCGCCCCAGATGTGGCGCACGGCGTTGACGTAGTCCCGCAGCCGCGCGGTGGGGCGGCTGAAGGGCATCGAGAACCGGCGCTCGATGTGCTTGCGGACTTGGGTGCCCAGTCCGAGCACGAACCGTCCGTGGCTGGCCCGCTGTAGGTCCCAAGCGGCGACCGCGGTCGTCATGGGGCTGCGCGGGAAGGCGAGCGAGACCGAGGTGCCCAGGGTGACGCGTTCGGTGTGCTGTGCGGCGACGGCTAACGACTGGTAGGGGTCGCCGATCGTCTCGGCGACGAACAGCCCGTCGAATCCTCCGTCCTCGACCTGGCGGGCACGGGCGGGGATCTCCTCGGCGGACTGGGTGTAGAGGTAGAGATCGGTCTTCATCTGTGGTTCCTCGCGTACGGCGTTACTGGTTGAGGGCGAAGCCGCCGTTGACGGGGTAGGTCTGCCCGGTGATCCACGAGGAGGCCTCCGAGGCGAGGAAGAGGATCATGTTGGCGGCGTCGCTGGGCTCGCCGAGTCGACGGATGACGTACTGCTTGAGCATCGCGGCGACCAGGGCCTCGTTCTCGGTCGCGGTGGCGACACCGCGGGTGCGGATGGCCGAGAGGGCCACGCAGTTGACGGTGATGCCGTGTCGACCGACAGCGCGGGCGAGTCCGCGGGAGAAGCCAGCGGCGCCCGCCTTGGCTCCGCTGTAGACGACGAGGTTGGGATCGCCGACCCGTCCGGCGTCAGAGATCACCGTGATCACGCGGCCATATTGGCGCTCGACCATCCCTGGCAGGACCGCGCGGGCCCCGTTGAGCACGCCGTAGAAGCTGGTGCCCATCCACGGGTCCCACTCCTTCGGCCCGGTCTCCCAGAACGGCGGGGCGGCGGCCATCGGGTCCTGCGCGGGGCCCGCGTTGCCGGCGTTGTTGACCAAGATGTCGATCCCGTCGAAGGTCGCCTGCGCCCGCTCGACCATGCCGGTGACCTCGTCCAGATCGGTGACGTCGCAGCGCAGCGCGACGGCGGTCCCGCCGGCCTCGGTGATCTCGCCGGCCACGGTCTCGGCCCGGTCGAGGTGGTAGTCGTTGACCACCACCTTCGCGCCGTGCGCTGCTGCCACCAGGGCCGTCTGCTTGCCCACGCCCTGACCCGCACCGGTGATCAACATGGTGCGTCCGGCGAGGCTGAGTAGATCGGTGGGGGAGGGGGTCGTCATGAGGAGCTCCTGTTCGAGGCGGGGAACACCGGCGCACGCTTCTCGGTGAAGGCGCGGATGCCCTCCTGGAAGTCGGCATTTCCGCGGTACTCGGCCACCGCACCCAGCTCGGCGGCCAGAGCCGCCTCCTGGGGGATGTCGAGGCCGTCGGCGACGAGCCGTTTCATCACGCTCAGCCCGGTCGGGCTCTTGCGAGCGATCACGGCGACCAGTTCGTCGACGGCCTGTTGGAGGTGGTCGTCGTCGACGATCGAGGTGATCAGATCTGTGCAGGCGAGCTCTTCGGCGGTGAACCTGCCGCCGGTGAACATCAGGTGCTTGGCCCGCGCGGGACCGACGCGTCGAGGTAGTCGCACCGAGCCGCCGCCCCCCGGAATCAGGCCGTAGTTGGCGTGCGCGTCGCCGAAAGTGGCCGAACGGGCCGCGACGACCAGGTCGCAGGCCAGAACCAGCTCGAGCCCGCCCGCGACGGCGAGGCCGTGCACCGCGGCGATCACCGGCTTGGGCAGCGTCTCGATCCGGCTGAAGACCCGGCCGACCCGACGCAGGAACGTGCCCTGCCGGTCGCCGCCGTCCTCGGCGTCTTCGCCACAGCGCGTGAGGGTCTCGACGAGGTCGGCGCCTGCGCAGAACACGCGACCCTGCGCGGCCACGACCACGAGCCGGACGTCGTCGTCGGCTTCGGCGACGTCAAGCCCGGCCTCGAGTGCGTCGAGGAGCTCGTCGTTGATGCCGTTGAGCGCCTTGGGTCGATCCAGGCGCAGCCAGAGCGCGGCGCCTCGCCGCTCGACCTGTAGGGCAGCGGTGGACGTGGTCACCCTCACCGCCGACCGAGGATCGTGACCGCGCACGCCGCGGCGTCCGGGTGCACATAGCCCCCCGCGTTCTCGGCCAGCGCGTGCCGCGCGCCCGGAACCTGGCGCTCGCCGGCGCGGCCTCGCAGCTGGGTGGCCAGCTCCACCAGCTGTGCGCAACCGGTCGCGCCGACCGGGTGGCCGCGCGAGACGAGGCCACCGTCCGGATTGAAGGGCACCCGCCCGCCCAACTTCGTGGCTCCGGTGGCGAGGAACTTCGGACCCTCCCCAGGGCCGCAGAGGCCGAGCTCCTCGTACATGATCAGCTCGTTGGGAGAGGCGGCGTCGTGTACCTCGACCACGTCGAGGTCCTCCGGGCCGATTCCGGCCTGGGCGTAGGCGAGCTTCGCGGTCCGTGCCTCGAGCAGCTCACCGGTGGTTCCGGGGATGCCGGACAGCAGGGCGGAAGCCAGGACCCGGACCCGTGCATGCTCGGCGTCCGCGTCCGGCAGTGGGCGGTCGGCTGCACGAACGACCAGGGCCGCGGCGCCGTCCGCGATCGGCGAGCACATCAGCATGGTCAGCGGGTCGGCAACGACCCGGCTGTCCAGGATCTCCTGGACGCTCAACGCCTTCTGGTACTGCGCGTTGGGGTTCAGCGCCCCGTGTGCCGAGTTCTTGGCGGCCACCTCGGCCAGGTCCTCGGCCGTCGCACCGGAGCGCTGCATGTACTGCCGGGTGATGCGGGCGTAGACCTCCATGTAGAAGGACTCGGCGGGGCCGTCGCGACCGGTGAGCTCGCGGGTGATGGCCGGGATACGCTCGATGTCGGTCCCCGTGGTCATCGCGTCGAGCACCTGACGGGTCGGCGGCCCGGTCATCTTCTCGGTGCCGCACACGACCACGGTGTCGTACATCCCGCCCCGCACGGCAGCCACGGCAATGTGTAAGGCGCTCGATGACGTCGCACAGGCGTTCTCGGTGTTGAGTACCGGCACCCCGACCAGCCCGGTTGCGGTCGCGACGATCTCGCCTCGGATCATCTCCTGGCCGGTGACCAAGCCGGCCATGGCGTTGCCGTGGACCACCAGGTCGATCTCGCCCGGGTCGAGCGCCGCGTCGGTGAGTGCCGCCCCGATCGCCGCCGAGCCGAGCGACGCGAGCGTGGCGTCCTTGTGCTTGCCGAACGGCGTGATCCCCACGCCGACGATGTCGACCTCCCGCACGGGGCCTCCTCATCGAGTTACCTTCCTTACTGGTAAAGAAACTAGGAGGTTCAGCGTTCGGGTGTCAAGGGTTTGCTTCCTGTTGGGTTAAGTTACTGTTGTCGCAGGAAGGAGGTCGAGATGGGCCGACCCCGCACAACCGACGTGCAGAGCCTGGTCGAGGCTGCGGCGCGGGTGTTCGAGCGCCACGGGTACGCCGATGCGACCCTGCAGGACGTCGCCGCCGAGGCGGGCGTGAGCAAGCCGACGGTCTACCAGTACGTCAAGTCCAAGCAGCGACTGCTGGAGATCATCGTCGAGCAGGTCATCTACCCGCTGCGTGAAGGTATCGAGCAGATCGTGGAGGGCCCGGACGACGCACGCTCGCGGATCGAGGCCTACGTCGACCTGCACGTGCGCTCTGCGACTCGGTACTCCGCCTACTACCAGGTCCTGATGGCTGATCAGCATCAGCTCTCTCCAGAGGGCCTCCGCCGCTACCAGGACTGGGCGCGCCAGGTCAACCGCTCCTTGGAGGGCCTGCTCGACGAAGGTGTCGCCCAGGGGGTCGTCCGCCCGGACATCGATGTGAAAGTGGCAGCGAACTTGCTCAACAGCATGCTCACCTCGATCGCACGCTGGTACCGGCCCCTCAACCGACTCGACCCGGGCGACATTCGGGCCGAGGTGATGAAGTTGCTCGAGGGCTTCCTCGTTTCGCTCGACGCCGGCGAGAGCGCTCATCCACCGAAGGATCGCTCCTTCCGGCCGGCGGAATGACCGCCGTGCCCGCTTCCGGCCGGACAACCGGGTCAGCGGCCCAGCTCCCGGGCGACCGCGGCGACGGTGGTCTTGTCGATCGCCAAGCGGCGCAGCACGTAGTCCGCACAGCGCCGGGTGGTCGAGGCCCGGGGCGGGCCAGGCGATCCGAGCGCCGCGGCGTGCGCGCGCTCGCCCTGCCCTCGACGACCCAGCTCGCCGCCGTCGACGCCTGGAGCCAAGCGGCCCGTCATGCCCTCTACGAGGCACGCTCCTCGGCTGCCGCCCGGTACTGGGCCTGGGTGCTTCGGACCATCGCAGCTGCTGAGATGTGACGTCCAGGAAGGTTGTACCGCCGGGATCGGTGAGTCTGTCTGGCAGACGAAGGCCTCCGGTTGTGAAGTGGAGCTGTCGAGGAACCGCTTCTCCGACCGGAGGCCTTCGTGTCCCACGCCAACGCCGCGCTGACCCCGCGCGCCCGTCTCGGGCTCGCTCAGCTCGTCGTCGACGGGGTACGGCAGGCGGCACCTGACCGAGGCGGTCGGCGAGCTCACGGGCGCGATGCACACCCACCTGGTGGACGCGTGCGAGTGGGTTCGGCCTGCCCCGAGGCACGACGCCTTCTTGAAGCACGGCGCGGGCGGTGTGTTCCCGCTGTCTACTGGAGGGGGGTCGTGACCACCGCGACGAGGGCGGGAAGGGCCTGTGCGAGCATCCCGGGTAGCCGTGCGAGTCGGGGGTCGAAGACGAACAGGGCCACGCCGGCGAGGAGCATACCGGCGCAAGCTGCCATCACCAGGATTCGACCCGGGCCGTCCCTCCCGAGCAACAGTGCGACGAGACCGGCAATCGCTGTCGTGGCGAGCACCAGGTTGTAGACCCCCTGATGGAAGGCCCACGGCCGCACGGCTCGCACGTGCTCTGCGCGTACCTCAAGCATTCGGTGCACCGTGGGCCTACCGAACAAGACGCTCTCCAAGATGAACATCCACAGGTGGAGGCCCGCGGCTGCAGTGATCGAGAGAGCGGCGACGACGATTATCACGCGGCCCGATCTCCGACCTCGTCCCCCTCGGCGGTCATGCGCGCCTCTTGGTCCGCAGTGCACTGTCGGTCCGGAGCTGACCATGCTCGTCCATGTCCGCGAGGACGCTGGGGAGGCCGTCCGTCAGCATCTTCCGGCGGACGGAGCCGAGGATCCGGGACATGGCGAAGCCGCCGACGCCGGTGAATCCGGTGTGGTAGTAGGTGAAACGGGTCCCACCTGCCTGCGGCTCCAGTCGGTAGGACACCAGCGTTGTCTCGCCACCCCCGCCGTCCACCCAGCTGAAGTGCAGCAGGGTGGGTGGCTGGCTGTCGAGGACCTCGCACTCGACCACACCGCTCCAGCCCGGCATGGGCGCGGCCACGAACTGGAAGTGCGTGCCGGGGGTGGGTGCGAACCCCACCGGTCGGGCGCCGCGGCCGGTCGCGGTCCAGTACGGGACAAGGTCCGGGTCGGTGACCGCCCGCCAGACCTGCTCGATCGGGTAGGGGTAGTCACGAACGATCGTGATGTCGGACATGAAACCCGTCCTCTCGTCAACCTCAGTGCAGTTGCTGTAAAAATACAGTAGCAGAAAAATATGAGGGACAGCAGTATGGTGCCGGTCGTGGCGACGACGGCGGAGCCGGGCGAGAGCCTGCGTGAACGGAAGAAGCGGCTGATGCGGCGGCAGCTGTCCGACACGGCGGCAGAAATGTTCTTGACGCACGGCTTTGACGCCGTCCGGGTAGCCGAGGTCGCCGAGGCTTGTGGCGTCTCAGAGAAGACGGTCTTCAACTATTTCCCGAGCAAGGAAGCGCTACTGCTGGACCGGCTGGAGCCGACCTCGGAGGCCCTCTCGACCGCGCTCGCCCGACCGGAGGTCACGCCGCTGGAGGCAACCCTCGGCCTCCTCGCAGACGAGCTGGCCGCCACTGTTGCAGGCTTCGCCGGACCGGATCGGGATGGCGCCGTGGCCGCCTACCTCCGCTTCGGCGACATGATCGACCGGACCCCGGCCCTGTATGCGTACAGCAGCGCGATGACAGACCGGTTCGTCATCGCCGCTTGCCAGGCTCTCGCCCGTCGCACGGGAGGTGCGCCGGATGACCCCGAGCTGCTCATCACCGCGGCAGCGCTGGTTGGTCTCTGGCGCGTCCAGGCGAGCAGTCTGCGGCGGCATCTCGCTGGCGACGGCGATGTCGTCGGGCTGACCGAGGCTGTGACCGCCGATGTCGAGCGGGCCGCACATGTCTTGGAGCGGGGACTCAACGGCTGAATCCCACGCTCGGGCGGCGCGGGTCGGACACGCCGGCCCACGCCGACCGAGACGACGCTGACGGACAGACAGGTCCGCAGCCGCCACCACGAGGCAGAATCGACCTGGGCTTGATCAAGAGGTAACGGGGGAGGGCTCGTCCTGGCTCGGGGTTGGTGGGGAGCCTGCGTGGTGGCGCAGGACCAGGCCCTGACCCCGGCTCATGGACACGGCGGCTGCTCTCTCAGCATGGCTCCATCCTCGTTTCCAAGGCTAGGAGCCTCCGCCGGACCCAGGGCGAGTCAGTGAAGCGCCCGGGATTCAGTGGACGCCGGGTCCTCCCGAGCGTTGCTCGTCTCGGACTTCTTGGTGAGCGGAGTAGTTGTTCTCGTACTTGACCGGTGGGTGTTGCCGATCATGGAGTGCAGCCGGTCGGTATCGAACCAGTGCACCCACGACGCGGTGGCCATCTCGAGGTCCTCGACGGTGTGCAGCGGGCCGTCGAGGCGGACGCACTCGGACTTGGAGAAGAGTCCGCCGCCCGGTACTGGACCTGGGTGCTCCGGACAATCGCAGCTGCTTATCCGGGCTGACCCGCTGAGGGTGAACCGTTCACTGTGACGATCCGCAGGCCCGCGGTAGCGGGACAGGGAATCCCGCTGGCGCTTCAGATCCAGAACGCGTACAGTTTTACGTACGTCAGGCGGAGGTGGGGCTGTGAGGACCATGTCGTACTCCGAGTCCAGGGCTCGGTACGCGGAGACCCTCAACTCGGTGACCGACGACCGTGAGGAGGTCGTCATCACCCGGGCCGGACACGAGCCGGTGGTGATGGTGGCGCTCGACGACTACGAGTCGTTGAAGGAGACCGCCTACCTGCTGCGCTCGCCCGCCAACGCTCGCAGGCTCCTGGCGTCGATCGAGGAGCTGGAGGGCGGCGGGGGGCAGGTTCAGGAGCTGCACGAGGCGTGAAGATCGTGTTCGCCACCAGGGCGTGGGAGGACTACGTGTGGTGGCAGGCTCAGGACCGCAAGGTCCTCAAGCGCATCAACAGCTTGATCCAGGACATCACCCGTAACGGCAACGAGGGCATCGGCAAGCCCGAACCACTCAAGCACGGCTTCCATGGCTACTGGTCGCGGCGCATCACCGATGAGCACCGCTTGGTCTACCGCGTCGAGGACGACGAAGTCCGGATCGCGGCCTGCCGATACCACTACGAGTGAGCCGACGCCGCCCGAGATGGCAGTCTCGCGAGCGACCGCAGGCGTTCCGACGCCGCTCAAGTAGTGGTTGTCCTGGCCGCCGTCAATGCCTGGAAAGGGCGACGAGCAGGGCAGATGTCATGATGATTATCGATCGTGGGTACCGCTTCGTGTCCGGAGTCCCGGCTGATGGTGGCGAGCGTGTCGGCGTTCGACGCGTTGTCAGTCTGATATTCGCGGGTTGAGTACCGCAGGACGGACTGTTCGGCGTGGGTAGGTGCCGCGGTCTAGGCGCGAGCGTGACCAGGGGTTTCTCCGCTCCCCGGCGATGGGTGGGGAGGAAGTTCCCGGTCGCTCATAGGTGTATCGAAGGTCTACTCACCGGCGCAGCCGTCACCACCACCAGGCTCGGGTCCGGACGATCAAGGGCCGCCGCTTCGGTCGAGGACGGCCAAGGACCAGCACCAGCCGGCGAGCTCACGAGCGATCGCGGTGTTCGCCACGACCGGGAGCTTGTGCGGGCGTCGAAGGCGACCCTACGGGCGTGCAGGCGTCGGTTGGCCCGCTCGCCCCGGTCTCGTGCCGCTGGGCCGGCGAGGTCCTGGTGGCGGCGCAACACCGCGCTGGGTCGGTTCGGGCGCCGGTGGTGCCACGCCGCCTCGATCAACAGTCGGCGGGCGTGCGCGTTGCCGGTCTCGGTGATCGACCCCTGCGAACGCGACGCGCCGGAAGAGGACTCGGTCGGGACCAGCCCGAGGTAGGCGCCGATCGTGCGGCCCGTGAGGCGCTGCCAGTCGCCGATCTCCACGGCGAGCCCGAACGCGGTCAACGTCGAGACCCCGTGCAGACACCCCAGCCGGGCCGCGACCGGGGCGTACTCGCCGTCACAGGTCCAGGGCGATGTCGGTGAAGGAGGGCGTCACCCGCTTCGACGCCTCGCCGGCCCGGACAGGGCGCCGGCGCGGGGGATTGCCCGATCGAGGCGGTCACCGTCGTGGCGAACTTGCACGGCTGGAAGCACGGGGCTGCGACCTGTTCGCCCAGCAGGACGCCGCCGAGGACCTCGTCCGCCCGTTGCAGGACCGCCCCGTCCCGGTGGAACGCGAGATTCTGACGCCGGGCTACGCGGGGGACTACTCCAGCTTCCTGCGCTACACCGAGCGGGCCGCGGCCGAGCACGGGCTCGAGACCCGCGACATCTTGGTCGAGGTCGGCGGCCTCGGGCTGGTCGGCGGCCAGGAGGACCTGATCGTCGACATCGCCCTGGACCTCGCGGCCACCAAGAAATAGGAGCGAGAGAATCGCCTCGACGCTGACAGGAGGTCGGAACGTCGAGACTGGCTCCGCGTCGGTTGAATGCGCTCGCGGCGTGACACCACTCATGACACGAAAATCCGTTGAAGGGCGCCGCCGGAGGGCTGGAGAGCGATCTCGCGGCAGCGTTGGCGCTGGTAGAAGGCTTGAGAGGGAAGTGTCGGTTACACCCGAGCGGTCGCAGGTTCGATCCCTGCCGCGGCCCACCCAGTTCAGCACGGCATTGATGTTCAGTTCTGTCGCGAGACGCCGGGTTCATGACAACCCAGTTGTGACACCACCTCCTTCCGACGCCCTTCAAGGGTGCGGTCTTGCCGAAATGAGGTTGTGTCACGACGCGCAATAGGATGTGGCGTGTCGGCGCGCAGGGTGCGGGCCGTGGTCAGGGAGAGGCCGGGGTTCTCCCGGGCCGACTCGGTTCGATCGGTCAGGGTTGGAGCACCGCGCTCAGTGCGTGGAGCGCCGCATCGAGGAGGCGGGGGTCCGAGCCCGATCGCACCCGCAGGTGCAGCCGTTCCGACGGGACTGGCGGGAGGTCGGTGCAAGGCTCGAGGCCTTCCGGAGCGGCGACGTCTGCGATGAGGGCGACGCCCAGCCCCCCGCGAGCGGCGTTGAGCACGCCGGCCAGATACGCCGCCTCGCCGACAACCGTGGCGCTGAGGCCGTTGTCCGCCAACGTCTGCAACGCGCGCCGCCGGATCGTGCACGGGCTGTCGATCACGACCAGGGGGATCGGCCCGTCGGTCGGGCGGCGCCATCCCGGGGCGGCGTACCAGGTCAGGGGAAGGGCGCCGGCCGAGACGCTCTCGCCGTCGACGACGTCGCCGATGTACATCGCGAGGTCGAGCGTGCCGCGGTCGATGGCGTCGTTGAGGCGGCTGGACCGGTCGAGCCGGAACCGGACGGCGGTGCCTGGGAAGACCTCCTGGAGCGCGCCCATGACGCGGGGCAGCAGCTCGTCCGCCGCGTGATCGGTGGAGCCGAGGACCAGGGAGTCGCGGGGATCGCCGACGCCGAGCCGGCCGAGCGCCGCGTCGTGTGCGGCGAGGATCCGCCGGGCCTCCCCGAGCAGAGCCTCGCCCTCGGGGGTGAACCGGCTGAGCCGGCCCTCGCGCTGGACCAGTGGGCGGCCGATGGTTTTCTCCAGCCGCCGGACGTGCTGGCTCACCGCCGACTGGGACAGCATCAGAGTCTCGGCCGCGCGGTGGAAGCCGCCACAGTCGGCCACCGCCACGACACTGCGCAGCGCGACGATGTCCAGGACAGCGGCCATGTCCGAGAAGCTAACACCACCGATCGCATTCGCTGATCGATTGTGATGCACATTCGTCGTTGGACAAGGTGCCGCTGCTCGGCTTGGCTCGGTGCGTGGCCAGCACGACGACTTCGCACCGGACGGGCGCTCTGCCCTCCGTGCCGACCGTCGTCCGTCGTGCGGATCGGCTGACGCAGCGCCGGGTCATCGACCACGGCACCGTTCACTCGGCGGCCTGTTCCCGCTGATCGCGGCTCCTGCCGCGCCCGGTCATTGCCGTGCCGGTCCGAGGTCGAACCTGTCCCACCCCTGTCGGCGCTCCGCCGATGCAGGAACCCTGAAGGAATCGTGAGGTGATCCCGCATGACCGTTGCGGGTGCAGTCCCCGTCGTCGCGTCCTGGGCCGAGCCGCAGGGCATCAAGGCCCGCGGCACTCTCGTCGTCGTGCCCGGGCGGGGCGAGCATGCCGGGGTGTACGAACGGTTCGGCCGGCGCGTTGCGGCCGACGGATACCGGGTGTGGGCGGTGTCGGACCCCACCGTTGAAGAGGCGCGGGCGCGGTCGCAGATCCGCGCGCTGCTGGAGAGCGTCCCCTCCGATGAGCCCGGGGAGACCGGGCCGCCGCCGCGGGTGCTGGTGGGCTCGGACACCGGCGCGCTGTTCGCCGCCGCGCTGGCTGCCGAGGGCACCGCCGGGATCGACGCGCTCGTGCTCGCCGGACTGCCTACGGCCGACGCCAGGTCCACCGCGGCCTGGGACGACGAGTTGGTCCTGCGGACCTCCTGCCCGACCCACCGCGGCCGGCTGGACGGCGACGATGCCGTGCGTCGAGGTGCGCTCGCCGGTGCGGTGCCGGGCGAGTGGCTCGACCGGGCGCGAGCCGCGGCGATCACGGTCCCGGTGTTGGGCCTGCACGGGGCGGCCGACGGGGTGAGCCCGCTCGACACCGTCCGCGCCTGGTATGCGGACCTGCCCCAGGGAGAGCTGGTCAGTATTGCCGGCGGTGTGCACGACGCCCTCAACGACCAGACCCACCGGACCGCTGCCGCGACCGCTGTGCTGTTCCTCGAGCGCCTGCGCCTCGGCGAGGGCCCCATCGCGCGTGTCGAGGACCTGGGATGAGCCGCTACGTCGTGATCGGGGCGGGTGCAGTCGGCGCCACTCTCGCCGCCGAGCTGCACACCGCGGAGCGGGCCGTCGTGCTGGTCGCGCGAGGCACCCACCTCACCGCCCTGCGGGACGGGCTGCGCTACCTGCGTCCGGACGGCGAACACCGGGTCCCCGTGCCGGTGGCGGCAGCCGACGAGGTGGACCTGCGGGCCGACGACGTCCTCGTGCTGGCCACGAAGGCCCAGGACGCGGAGGGCGCGGTCGCCGACTGGGCCTGGCGGCCGGTCAAGGACGCCGCCGGCCGGACCCGGTCGGCGGCCGAGGTGCTGCCCGTCGTGACCCTGCAGAACGGCCTCGACGCCGAGCGGGTCGCCCTGCGCCGCTTCGCGACGGTGTACGGCGCCGTCGTGTGGTCACCCTCGGCCTATCTGACGCCGGGGGAGATCGAGTCGCCCGCGGCCCCGGCGGTCGGGGTGGTGTGGATCGGTCGGTATCCGGCCGGCCGGGACGAGCGCGTCGAGCGGATCGCCGCGGACCTGCGTGCCGCCCGGCACCTGGCCGAGGTCGTCGACGACCTGCCGCGGTGGAAGGCGGGCAAGCTGCTGCCGATCCTGGGCAACGCCCTTGACGCGCTCTACCCGGCCGGACCGTTGCGCAACCGGGCGGCGGCCGCGCTGCGCGACGAGGCCCGCGCGGTCTACCGCGCCGCGGGCGAGTCGCCCGCGGACCTGCCCGGCGAGACCTCGCTCGACCTGAGCCTCTTCGCGTCGCAGCCGATCCCGGGGCGTTCGCCGACCGGGCGTTCGACCTGGCAGAGCTTGCGGCGCGGTGCGCCGCCCGAGACCGACTTCCTCAACGGCGAGATCGCGCTGCTCGCCCGCCTGCACGACACCGCGGCGCCGCGCAACGCCGCGATCCAGGCGCGGCTGCAGCGGGCCGTCACCGACGGTGTGCCGGTGGGGTCGCTCGACGAGTCCGACCTGCGGGCCGTCCTGCCCGAGCTCGACGTGCTCGTCGACGCCGACGGGCTGGCGGAGGAGCTGGCCGGGCCGCGGCCGCCGGTACTGCTCGACGTCAGGTGGGCGCTCGGTGACCCGCGGGGGCGTGAGCACCATCGCGAGGGTCACCTGCCGGGTGCGGTCTACGTCGACCTCGACACCGAACTCGCCGGGCACACCGGGAACCCGACCGACGGCCGGCACCCGCTGCCCGACCTCGCGGACCTGCAGGCCGCCGCACGGCGCTGGGGCGTGCGGGCCGACCGCCCCGTCGTCGCCTACGACGCCTCGGGGGGGCTGGCGGCGGCACGCGCGTGGTGGCTGCTGCGGTGGGCCGGGCACACCGACGTCCGGCTGCTCGACGGCGGCCTCGCGGCCTGGGCCGGCCCGCTCGAGACCGGAGACGTGCATCCGGAGCCCGGCGACGTCGTGCTGGAGGGCGGCCACCTGCCCGTCCTGGACGCCGACGAGGCCGCCGAGCTCGCCCGTACCGGCCTGCTCCTCGACGCCCGCGCCGCGGAGCGCTACCGGGGCGAGGTGGAACCGGTCGACCCCCGGGCCGGGCACGTCCCGGGCGCGGTGAGCGCCCCCACCGGCGACAACCTCGGGCCCGACGGGCGCTTCCGCCCGACCACCGAGCTGCGGGAACGCTTCGCCGGGCTCGGGGTGGGGGAGGAGACCGTCGGGGTCTACTGCGGGTCCGGAGTGACTGCGGCGCACCAGGTCGCGGCCCTCGCCGCGCTGGGCGTGCGGGCCGCGCTGTTCCCGGGCTCGTGGTCGGCGTGGTCCTCCGACCCGGACCGCCCCGTGGCGACCGGTGCCGAGCGGGGCGGGGCATGACGTCCGCGCCGACCGATCACGATCCGCGATCGATACCGATGCGGATTCGTCGCTGGACCTCACCATGGGTCATGGGTTTCACTCTTCGGGTGCGGAACTCGACGACACCTCGGCGCGCGGGGCAGTGCCCGCCCGTGGCATCGTCACGGTGCGTGGTCGTCGACGGTGGGTTGACCCAGCGTCGGGTGATCGACCACGGCACGGTGCACTCCGCCGGCTGTCGCTTCCTCTGAGCCCGGCGCGGCCCTCTCCGCGGGTCCGTCGCCCTCCGAGTCCGACCGTCGCGTGTCCCCACGGACTCGCCTCCTCCGACCCGCCCGCGGCGGGCCGCCGCCCCGCCGCGTCCGTCGACACGGCCGGGAGGCCGAATCCGGAAGCAGAACGATGAGCGATCCCACCGCCCCGACCGGGGCACGCCCGTGACCGGCACGCTGCCGGCCCCGTCGATCCAGGCCGCCCTGTCCTACCTCGCCGGCTGGACCACCCAGCCGGCAGTGCGAGACGCGCACCGGCTGGACCGGTCCGGGTACGACCCGGGCACCGGGCCTGACGCGGTCGTGTTCGCGGAGTCGGCCGCCGACGTCTCGGCCGTCCTCGCGCACGCCCATGCCACCCGCACGCCCGTCGTCGTCCGCGGGGCGGGTACCGGCCTCTCCGGCGGGGCCGTGGCCGGCGAGGGCAGCATCGTCCTCGACCTGACCCGGATGGACCGGATCGTGGAGATCTCGCCGGAGGACGAGCTCGCGGTCGTCGAGCCCGGGGTGATCACCGCGCACCTCGACGCCGCCGCGGCGGCGCACGGGCTGCGCTACGCCCCCGATCCCGCCAGCCTCGCGATCTCCACGATCGGCGGCAACATCGCCACCAACGCGGGCGGGCTCCGGTGCGCGAAGTACGGCGTGACCAGGGACTCCGTGCTCGGGCTCGACGTCGTGCTGGCCGACGGCCGCCGCCTCGCCACCGGGCGGCGCACGGTCAAGGGCGTGGCCGGCTACGACCTGACCAGCCTGTTCGTCGGCTCCGAGGGCACGCTCGGGGTGATCGTCGGGGCCACGGTGCGGCTGCGCCCCGTCCCCGTGCGGACCGCAACCCTCGCGGCCTGGTTCCCGGACTTCGAAGAGGCTGCCGCGGCTGCCGCCGCGATCACCGCGGCCCGGCTGCAGCCTGCCGTCGCCGAGCTGCTCGACGCCGCATGCCTGGAGGCCATCGGGGCCGATCGGGGCGGCGCGTTCCTGCTGGTCCAGACGGACGGGTTCGGGGCCGACGCGGAGATCGACGCCGTCCGGGAGGTCGTCGCGCCCCTCGCCGAACGGGTGGACCTCGCGACCGACCCGGACGAGGCCGAGGCCCTCCTCGCCACGCGCCGGGCGGCGCTGCCTGCCCTGGAGCGACTGGGCCGGGTGCTGGTGGAGGACGTCGCCGTGCCGCGGTCCCGGTTGCCCGAGGCCGTCAGGGCGATCACCGCGATCTCCCGGCGCAGCGGGATCCGGATCGCGACCATGGCCCACGCCGGCGACGGCAACCTGCACCCGATCCTCGTCCTCGACCCCGGTCGCGAGATCGACGAGCGCGTCTGGGCCACGGCCGGCGAGGTCTTCACCACCGCGCTGGAGCTGGGTGGCACGCTCACCGGCGAGCACGGCGTCGGCCTGCTCAAGCGCCGCTGGCTCCGCGACGAGCTGGGCGACGACGTGCTCGCCCTGCAGTACGCGGTGAAGGCCGTCTTCGACCCCCACCACGTCCTCAACCCGGGAAAGGCGCTGTGAGCGCGCCCGTGACCCCGCCCTGTCGCAGCTGACCGCCGCCCACCCGACCCACCCGTCCTCGCGGGGTGCCCGACGTCGTGCGCCCGGCCCCACCGTGCCGCACCCACCCGCGCCACCACAGGAGATCACCCATGAGCGTGCCGACCCAGACGCCCGGTTCCGATCGCGTCGTCCCACCCACCGCGGCTCGAAGGGTCGAGTTCATCAGCCTGTCGCACCTCAATCCGTCGACCGAGCTCGAACCGATCCCGACCCGCGGGATCGATCTCGCCTACTTCCGGCGATACGTCCGGACATTGGAGGAGGCGGGGTACGACTACACCCTGCTGCCGTACGGATCGTCGAGCGCGGACTCGTTCGTGGTCGCCTCCGCGGTGGGTCAGCTGACCGAGCGGATCCGCCCGATCGTCGCGGTCCGGCCGAACACGGCGTTCCCCCTCGTCGTGGCCCAGCAGCTGGCCACGCTCGACCAACTCACCGAAGGCCGCGCAGTCGTGCACCTGATCAGCGGCGGGAACGACGCGGAGCAGGCCCGCCAGGGCGACTACCTGCCCAAGGAGCGCCGGTACGCGCGGACCAGCGAGTTCATCGAGCTGCTGCGCCGGGCATGGACCGAGACCGCGTCCTTCAGCCACCGCGGCGAGTTCTACCGCTTCGACGGGTTCGGTCCCGGTTTCCGCCCCTACGGCGACACCATCCCGATCTCGATCGGCGGCCAGTCGGACGAGGCGTTCGAGATCGGCGGCCGGCAGGCGGACGTCTTCAGCTTCTGGGGTGAGCCGCTGGCGGACATCCGTGCCCAGATCGAGCGGGTGCACGCCATCGCGGACGCCGCGGACCGCCCCCGCCCGCGGATCTGGGTGACGTTCCGCCCGATCATCGACCGCACCGACCAGCTAGCCTGGCGCAAGGCCTACGACTACGCCGAGAAGATCGGTGCGACCTTCCAGAAGGGCGCCTACGGCCGGCAGCAGCTGATCGGCAAGGACGCCCCGCAGAACGTCGGGTCGCAGCGGGCGCTGGAGTTCGCCTCCCGCTCCGAGGTCTACGACCGGGCGCTGTGGACTCGCACCGCGGCCGTCACCAATGCCGGGGGTGCCTCGACCGCGCTGGTCGGGACGCCGGAGACGGTGGCGGCGGCGATCGTCGACTATATCGACGTGGGCGCCGACCTCGTCTCGATCCGCGGCTACGACACCCTCGCCGACGCCCGCGACTACGGCCGGTACGTCCTGCCGCTGGTCCGCCAGGAGCTCGCCCAACGCGAGGCCACCGGGCAGCGGGGCACGCTGCAGGCCGACCACCCGGGTGCCTTCGCTCCGGGCTTCGACGCCGACGCCCTGGCCGGTGCCCGATGACGGCGACGCTCCTGACACTGCCCGTCCCGGACCTGTCCGACGACGCTCTCGCCGCGGTCACCGCGGAGCTCGCCGCGACGGCCGAGGAGTACGACCGCAGCGGCGCCCTCCCGACGGCCGGGATCGAGGCCGCGCACCGGGCCGGGTTGCTCACCGCCACCGTCGCCGAGCGCCACGGCGGGCCGGGGGTGAGCCCGCTCGACGCGGTCCGCATCCTGGTCGCGCTCGGGGAGGGGGACCCGTCGGTCGCCCTGCTCGCCGCGAACACCCTGGCCGCGCACCAGGGCCAGGCCGTCGCGAACCACTGGCCCGCGCCCGCCTACGCGGACCTGCTGAGGCGCAGCGCCGCGGGGCCGGCCCTGGTCAACGCGATCCGTGCCGAGCCCGAGCTGGGCGCGCCCGCCCGCGGGGGTCTGCCGGCCACGGTCGCGCGACGCACCGCCGACGGATGGTCGCTCTCCGGCCACAAGGCCTACGCCACCGGCGGGACGGCGCTGGCCTATCACGTGGTCTGGGCGGTCGCGGACGAGCCCGACGGCGATCCGGCCGCCCCGCGCGTCGGGCACGTGATCGTGCCCGGTGACGCGGCCGGGATCACCTGGATCGACACCTGGGACCACCTCGGCCTGCGCGCCTCGAACACCCACGACGTGGTGTACGACGACGTCCGGCTGCCGGCCGGGGCGTTCGTCGAGATCCCGCGGGGAGCCGACGGCGTGTACCGCGACCCGGCAGCAGCCGCCGGGATCACGAGCTTCGGGCACCCCGCGCTCTACGTCGGCGTCGCCCGCGCGGCCCGTGCCGCCTTCGTCCGGTACGCCCGTGAGCGGATCCCGAGCGCGCTGGGCCGCCCGATCGCCGAGACCGAGCGGATCCAGGCCGTGGCCGGGGAGATCGACGCTCAGATCGCTCAGGCCGAGACGCTGCTCTACGGCACGCTGCTGCGCGCCGAGGCCGGACACACCGACCACCTGCCCCAGCTGTCGGTGCTCAAGGTCCAGATCGCGCGGACGGCGATCGCGGCGGTTCAGGCTGCCGTCGCCGCCCTCGGCAACCCCGCCCTGACCCGGCACCAGCCCTTCGAACGACACCTGCGCGACGTCCTCTGCGTGCGCGTGCATCCTCCGCAGGAGGACGCCGCGCTGCTCGCCGCCGGTCGCCGTCTGCTCACCCACTGACCTCCGCCGACAAACCCGAGAGAGAAGAACACTCATGACGACGTCCCGCACGGCGCGCCGCGTGCCGCGTGCCCGGCGCCTGGTCCAGGCAGCGATCGGCATCCTCACCACAGTGCTCGTCGCCACCGCCTGTGCCGGGGGTGGCGCGCAGTCCGCCGGGTCGGGCACGCCCCAGGACGGTGGCGACCTCACCTTCCTGATCGACTCCCTCGGTGACACCTGGATCCCGAACAACAGCGCGATCTCCAGCTTCCAGGGCCACATCTGGGGGCACGTCACCGACAAGCTCGTCTACGTCGACGAGAACGGCAAGACCTCCCCCTGGATCGCCACCAGCTGGGACCAGAACGCCGACGCCACCGAGTTCACGCTGCACCTGCGGTCGGGCGTGACCTTCTCCGACGGCACCCCGCTCGACGCCGCCGCGGTCGTCGCGAATCTCGACATGTGGTCGAAGGGCGACGCGAGCCGCGGCATCCAGCCGATCGGCCTGTTCCCCAAGACCTACAAGGCCGCCGAGGTCGTGGACCCGGCGACGGTCAAGGTCACCTTCACCTCACCCACGCTCGGCTTCATCCCGACGCTGGGCTACCACGGCTCGATCCTGATCTCGCCGAAGAGCCTGGCGCTGCCCGCGGACCAGCAGGCGGACCTGAAGAACGACATCGGCAGCGGCCCGTACGTCGTCGAGTCCTGGAAGGACTCCGACAGCGTGGTGCTCAAGAAGCGGCCCGACTACGACTGGGCACCGCCGGTGCTGTCGCACCAGGGGCCCGCGCGGATCGACACGATCACCTACAAGCAGGTCAGCGAGCAGCAGGTCCGCACCTCGTCGGTGCAGTCGGGACAGGCCGACGTCGCCTACAACCCCTCGCCCAAGGAGCTCGAGAGCTTCAAAACGCAGGGCTTCGGGGTCGCCGCACCGCGCTACCTCGGGTTCGTCAACGGCTTCGCGATCAACACCAAGGTCGCGCCGTTCGACGACGTGAAGGTCCGGCAGGCGCTGCAGCACGGCATCGACCGCCAGGAGATCCTGAACACCGTCTACACCCCGGACTGGCTCGCCGCGACCTCGTTCATCCAGAGCAACGTGCCCGGCGCGACCGACCACTCCGCGGATTTCGCGTTCGACGCCGCCAAGGCCGAGTCCCTGCTCGACGAGGCCGGTTGGGCCAAGGGCCCGGACGGTACCCGCGCCAAGAACGGCACCCCACTTGCGCTGACCCTCTACCCGAACCCGTACCTGGCCACCTCCAAGGCCGTCGACGAGCTGGTCGCCCAGCAGCTGCGCAAGATCGGCTTCAAGGTGGACCTGCAGGCCTTCGACGTCGTCACCTACGGCCAGCGGATCAAGGTCGGCAGCCCGACGGTGCCCGCCTACGAGATCACGCGCAGCTTCATCGACGCCGGCACCGTCGGCGGCGTGCTCACCGACGCCAACAAGGGCGAGAACTGGTTCGGCGTCGGCCAGAGCGACCAGAAGCTGACCCAACTCGCCACCGACGTCGCGGGCGCCAGCGACCCGAACGCGCGCAACACCCAGCTCGACGAGCTGCAGGGCTACGTGCTCGACCAGGGCTACTTCGTGCCGCTGACCCAGATCGTGCAGCGCCTCTACCTGCAGTCCCCGCGCGTGCACGACGTGACCTACAACGGGCTGGCCTACGCGAACTACTACACCGCCTGGATCGGGGACCAGCGGTGAGCCGGGGCTACCTGCCCTTCGCGCTGCGTCGCGCGGGACAGGCCGTGCTGGTGATCCTCCTGGCGTACGTGGCCACATTCGTGGTAATCAGCGTGCTGCCGGGGGACCCGGTGACCGCGACCCTGCGCAACCCGCAGAACGGGTTCACCGAGGAGCAGATCGCCCGGATCGTCTCCTACTACGGGCTGGACCGACCGGTGCTCGTGCAGCTCTGGGAGGCGTTGTCCCGCTTCGTGACCGGTGATCTCGGCGTCTCGCTGCGGTCCAACCGGCCGGTGGCGGACATGATCGGCGAGGTGGTGCCGTCCACGCTGGTCCTGGCGGGTGCCTCGCTGGGCCTCGCCCTGCTGCTGGCCTTCGGGATCGCGTTCGGCGTGCGGTACCTGCCGCGTCCCTTCGGCCCGGCCCTGCGTTCGGTGCCTTCGCTGTTCCTGTCCGTCCCGGGCTTCCTCGTCGGGTTACTGTTGATCCAGATCTTCTCGTTCGGGCTCGGCCTGTTCCGGGCCATCGATGCGGACAGCCCCTGGGCCACGTTCTTCGCGGCGCTCACCCTCGGCGTCTGGGTCTCCGCCCAGGTCGCCGAGGTGCTCATCGCGAACCTGGACCGCGAGGCGGAGCAGGACTACGCGGGGGTGGCCCGCGCCCGCGGACTGGGGCAGGCGCGGCTGCTGCTGCGGCACCTGCTCAAGCCGTCCGCGCTGCCGGTCGTCACGGTGCTCGCGGTGATGATCGGTGAGGTGCTCGGTGGCGCCGTGATCACCGAGGCGGTGTTCGGCCGGACCGGGCTGGGCAGCCTCGTGGAGAGCTCGGTGGCCAGCCAGGACCTGCCCGTCCTGCAGGCCGTGGTCTCGCTGGCCGCCGTGGTGTTCGTCCTCGTGAACCTGCTGGCCGACCTCGTGTACCCGTTGCTGGATCCGCGGGTGACGGTCGTGCGGCCCGAGGCGAGGGTGGCCGTGGCATGACCCTCACCGCCGTCACCACCACCGAGGCCCCTGCTCCGCCCACGCGCCCGGTCTGGCGGGTGCCGCCCACCGTGGTCGTGTCCTTCGTGGTCGTCGCGCTGGTCCTCGCCTGGTCGATCGCGCCGGGCGTGTTCAGCCACCAGAACCCGGTCGACGGGATTCCGTCCGAGCTGTTCCGGCCGCCCAGCGGTGCGCACTGGTTCGGTACCGACCATCTCGGGCGCGACGAGTTCGCCCGGGTCGTGCACGGCACCGCCTCCAGCGTGTCGAGCGCGCTGGTGGCCGTGCTGATCGGGCTCGTCGTCGGCGGGCTGTTCGGGCTGCTCTCGGGGTTCTTCGGTGGGCTGGTCGACACCACCCTGGCGCGGTTCGTCGACGTGCTGCTGGCCATCCCGAGCTTCCTGATGGCCGTCGTGATCGTCAGCGCGCTGGGCTTCCAGACGATCAACGCCGCCGTCGCCACCGGCGTCTCGGCGGTCGCGGTGTTCGCCCGGGTGCTCCGCTCGGAGGTGCTCAAGGCCCGCAGCGCGGTGTTCGTGGAGGCGTCGCTGCTGCTCGGCGGCTCGCGCGCCTCCGTGCTGTTCCGGCACGTGCTCCCGAACGCCTCGCGGTCAGTGCTGCAGCTCGCGGTGCTGCAGTTCGGGCTGTCCATCCTGACGATCGCGAGCCTCGCGTTCCTGGGCTACGGCGACCCGCCGCCCGCCTCGGACTGGGGGCTGCTGATCTCCTCGGGGCGGGAGTACCCGCTCGCGCCCTGGCTGGTGTGGGCCCCCGCCGTCGTCACGATCGTCACCGTCCTCTCCGTGAACAGGATCAGCCGATGGCTCCGCAAGACCGACTGACCAGCACGTTGGAACGCCCCGAGAGCACCGTCGCGCCGTTGCTGCAGGTCGAGGGGCTACGCGTCGCGTACGGCGGGCACGAGGTCGTCCGCGGCGTCGACCTCGAGCTGGGCGCCGGGCGGAGCCTCGCGCTCATCGGCGAGTCGGGCTCCGGCAAGTCGACGATCGCCAAGGCTCTGCTGCGCCTGCTGCCCACCGGCGGCAAGGCCTCCGGACGCGTCGAGCTGGCCGGCCGCGCGCTGCTCGAGCTGCCGGAACGGCACTTCCGTCGGCTTCGCGGCCGGACGATCGGCTTCGTCCCGCAGGACCCCGGGAACGCGCTGAACCCGGTGCGGACCATCGGCGCCCAAGCACTGGAGGCCGCAGAGCTCGTCGACGAGCTCGCCAAGCCGGACCGGCGGGCGGCCGTCCTGGAGACGTTCGCGCAGGTGGGCCTCGCGGATCCGGAGCGGGTGTTCCTCTCCTACCCGCACCAGCTCTCCGGGGGCATGCTGCAGCGCGTCCTGATCGGGCTCGCGGTGCTCCCGAGGCCGGCCCTCCTGGTGGCCGACGAGCCGACCTCCGCCCTGGACGTCACCATCCAGAAGCGGATCCTGGATCTGCTCTCCGAGCTGCGCGAGGGCCTCGGCATCAGCCTGCTGCTGATCACCCACGACCTCGCGATCGCCGCCGAGCGGGCGGACTCGTTGCTGGTCCTGAAGGACGGGGTGGCGCAGGAGACCGGGCCCACGGCGGAGGTGTTCGCTGCCCCGTCGTCGGACTACGCGCGGCGGCTGCACGCCGACGTCCCGGCCCTGAACCCGGACCGCTACGCGCAGTTGCGCGACCTGGGACGGGCGGGCGCGCCCAAGATCGAGGTCGTGGCCGTCACGAAGTCCTTCGGGTCGCTCACGGCCGTCGACGACGTCTCGTTCTCGGTGCCGGCGGGCACCACGCACGCCCTGGTCGGCGAGTCGGGGTCGGGCAAGACGACGGCGATCCGGTTGCTGTCGGGGCTCGAGCAGCCGGACTCGGGGCGGATCGCTGTGGCGGGGGAGGAGCTGCGCGGGCGCTCACACGCCTCGTTGCGCAGCGTGCGGCGACACCTTCAGCTCGTCTACCAGAACCCGTTCACCTCGCTCGATCCCCTGTGGAAGGTCGAGCGGCTGGTCCGCGAGCCGCTGGATCGCTACCGGATCGGGTCCCCGCGCGAGCGCGATGAGCTGGTGCGGGAGACGCTGACGGCGGTCGGGCTGGGCGAGCACCTGGTGTCCCGCAGACCCTCGGCCCTGTCCGGCGGGCAGCGGCAGCGGGTCGCGATCGCCCGGGCGCTCGTCCTGCGCCCGGACGTGCTCGTCCTCGACGAGCCCACCTCGGCGCTGGACGTCACCGTGCAGGCCGACATCGTGGAGACGCTGCTCCGGCTGCAGGCCGAGCAGGGCCTGACCTACGTGTTCGTCTCGCACGATCTCTCGCTGGTGCGCCAGCTCGCGCACACGGTGTCGGTGATGCGCCGCGGCCGGGTCGTCGAGCAGGGGACCGTCGCGCAGATCTTCGACTCGCCGCAGGAGGAGTACACCCGCACGCTGCTGGACTCCCTACCGGTGGGTGCGTCGTGACCACCACCGTGCAGACCCGGACACTCGGGTTCAACACCCGGGTCTCGTGGTCGGACTCCGAAGGCCCGGCGCAGGGCCTGCGGGACGGCATCGCGTTGTTCCGCGCCGCCGAGGAGCTCGGCTACCAAGCCGGCTGGGCCTACCAGCGGCACTTCGACCACTACCTGTCCTCGCCGCTGCCGTTCTTCGCCGCCGTCGGGCAGCACACCTCCCGGATCCGGCTCGGATCCGCGGTGATCCCCATGCGCTACCAGGACCCGATCCTCCTGGCCGAGGCCGCCGGGACGACCGACCTGCTCGTGGACGGGCGGCTGGACCTGGCGCTCGCCACCGGTTCGACGGCCTTGTGGGACCCGGTGTTCGGCGCCGTCTCCAGCGATCCGCGGACGGAGGCCAAGGCCAGGCTG
The DNA here is from genome assembly GCF_021283305.1 of Pseudonocardia kujensis. Classification (GTDB taxonomy): domain Bacteria; phylum Actinomycetota; class Actinomycetes; order Mycobacteriales; family Pseudonocardiaceae; genus Pseudonocardia; species Pseudonocardia kujensis. The sequence goes on along the minus strand of NZ_JAJSOK010000005.1, from coordinate 113,113 downwards.
GCCCGGTTCCTCGCCGCGGTGGCGGGGGAGCCGGTCCACACGGTCGACGGCCCGGGCCAGGGCGCGCCCGTCGGGACGCAGGTGCGGGTGACGCCGCACAGCCCCGGTCTGCGCGGCCGGCTCCGACGCGGCGCGGCGAGCCTCGACTCCGCGGTGGACGCGGCCCGGATCGGCCTGGGGCTGATCACCGGCACGGTGCTGCACGGGTTGGAGCCGGGGGAGACGTTTCCGGAGTACCAGGCGCGGGTGATCGAGGCGTACCGGGAGGCCTGGCGGGCGGAGCACCGCACCGAACCGCCGCCCGTCGCGGTGGCCGCGTCGATCCTGCCGGGAACGACGGCGGAGTTGCGGGAGACCTACGCGGCCTACGACCACGAGCGTCGGACGCAGGGCATGGCTGCGTCGCGACCGAAGGGTGCCCTGGAACCGGTGATCGGGGGGACCCCACCGAACGGCAACGTGATCAGCCCGGTGCACCACGGTGACCCCGAACAGGTCACGGAGGCGGTCCTGGCCGATCCCGGCCTCGCCGCTGCGGACGAGATCGTGCTCTTCCTGCCGCCGGCCTTCGGCCCCGACGCCAACCTGCGACTGATCACCGACCTGGCGCAGCAGGTCGCCCCGGCCCTCGGCTGGTCCCCCTAGCACTGCCCGTGAGCGGCGCTGGTCGTCATGGCGACCAGCGCCACCCACCCCCGCCACTCACAGGGGCGGGCGGTGGGCGCGGACCTCGCGGACCGGCTCGTCGTAGCGCTCGAGCTGCACGGTCGTGTGCTGGCCGGTGCAGCCCTGGGCCAGCGACGACGTGCCGTGGTCACGCGTGAGGACGTTCGGGTTGCCGTGCACGCAGAACGGCACCTCGGCCTCGGGGTCCAGGGGGTCGAACCAGGCACCCGTCGGAAGCTGGACCACCCCGGCCCGGACGTCGTCGGTCACGAGGGCGGCGGCGAGGCAGGAGCCGCGGTCGTTGACCAGCCGGACCAGGTCCCCCGAGGCGATGCCGCGCACGGCGGCGTCGTCCGGGTGCACGCGCACGACCTCGCGGCCGCGCACCTTGTGCGCCAGGGAGTGCGCGCCGAAGTCGAGCTGCGAGTGCAGGCGGGTCGCGGGCTGGTTGGCGACGAGCCACAGCGGGTGTCGTGAGTCCGGCAGCTCGGTGGGCGGCAGCCAGGCGGGGTGACCGGGGGCGTCGGCGTACCCGAATGCGCCGATCGTCGCGGAAGCGAGCTCGATCCGGCCGGAGGGGGTCGGCAGTGGAGCGGTGTCGGGATCCGCACGAAAGGCGCCGACCAGCGCCCCGTCGTCCGGCCGCTGCGGCAGCGACAGCTCCCCGGCTGCCCAGAACTCGTCGAACGGGGGCGCCGAAAGGCCCCGCGCCGCGAGCCCGTCACGAGTCCGCGCGTAGAGGTGCTCCAGCCACCCGCGCACGTCCCGGCCCTCGGTGAACGCCGCGCCGACCCCGAGCCGCTCGGCGAGCCCCGTGAAGATCGCGTAGTCGTCGCGGGCCTCGCCCGGCGGGTCGACCAGCCGGTGCATCGCCGTCATGACCGGATCGAACGGGCCGGCGCCGATGTCCTCCCGCTCCAGGGTCCAGGTCGTGGGCAGCACGACGTCCGCGTGCCGCGCGGTTGCCGTCCAGACCGGCTCGTGCACGACGAAGGTGTCGAGCCGCCCGAACGCCCGGCGCAGCCGACCCAGGTCCTGATGGTGGTGGAACGGGTTGCCGCCCGCCCAGTACGCGAGCCGGACGTGCGGATAGCGCCGGCGCTCGCCGTCGAAGTCGTACCCCGCCCCAGGATGCAGCAGCATCTCGGCGACCCGCGCGACCGGGATGGCCACGTCGATCCCGTTGGCTCCCTGCGGGAGGGTGCCGACCGGGACGTCCACCCTGCGGCGCCCGTAGTGCCCGATCGAGCCGAGGCCATAGCAGAACCCGCCGCCCGGCAGGCCGATCTGCCCGAGGGCCGCGGCGAGCGCCAGGCCGGCCCAGACCGGCTGCTCACCGAACTCCGCGCGCTGCAGCGACTGGGCGACGGTGACCAGCGTCCGCCCACCGGCAGCGCGGCGGGCCAGCTCACGGATCTCGTCGGCGGGGACGCCCGTGATCCCGGCGGCCCAGGCCGCGTCCTTCGGGGTGCCGTCGTCCGCGCCGAGCAGGTGCTTAGCCACGCGCTCCCATCCAACGCAGTACCGGTCCAGGAACGCCGTGTCGTGCCGGTCCTCGACGAGGAGGGTGTGCAGTAGCCCGAACATCAGCGCGGTGTCCGAGCCCGGCGGTATGGACAACCATCGCGCTCCGGTCTCCGCAGGCAGGTCTGAGCGCAGCGGCCCGATGTTCACGAACAGTGCGCCGCGGCGGGCGGCGGCAGCCATCGCACCCCGCTCGACGTGCGCGCTGATCCCACCGCCGGCGACCGCGCTGTTCTTGAGGTTCATCCCGCCGAAGGCGAGCACGGTGTCGGTGTGGGCCGCGACCTGGTCCCAGGTCACGGTCCCCTTCGACACCAGTTCGGAGGGGCCGAGGACGTGGCGCAGGACCACCTGGGCTGCCGCGCCGCTGTAGTCGCCGACGGACCGGACGTACCCGCCGACAGCGTGGTTGAGGAAACGGTGCACCTGGCTCTGGGCGTGGTGGAACCGCCCGGCGCTGGCCCAGCCGTAGCTGCCGCCGTAGACGGCCTGCGGCCCGAACGCGTCCCGAACCCGGGCGAGTTCCGCTGCCAGCCGGTCGAGCACCTCGTCCCAGCCGACCTCGACGAACCCCTCGCGTCCCCGGCGGTCCGTGGGGCCCGGCCCGTCCTCCCACCACCCTCGCCGGACGGCGGGCCGGCGCACCCGCGCGGGGTGGTCGACCGCCGACGGGACGTTGTGCAGGATCGGCGAGGGATCCGGGTCGCCGTCACGCGGGTGCAGCCGCAGAGTGCCCGCGACCATCTCGCCGCGGAACGAGCCCCAGTGTGTGCTGTGCGGACGGCTCATCGCACTCTCTCCACGTCGGGCGCGGGATCCGTGGCGGAGCTGACGAGCGGCATACCCCGAGCCAATCCGAGGGCGCGCCCCTCGTCCAACGACGATCCTGCATCACGACCGATCAGGACCGGCGATCGATCCGTACGAGAGAACCCGATCAGCTCGCACCGAGCAGGTCCGAGGTCAGCAGCACCAGGCCGAGCGAGCAGCCTGCCACGACGACCAGGCCGAGCGCGGCCACGATCAACGGTCGCACACCGCTGCGGGCGACCTCGCGCAGGTCGAAGTTCAGGCCGACACCGGCGAAGCAGAGGAGGAAGGCCCACTTCGACAGGTTCCCGAGGCTGGTGATCTCGGCCTTGCCGAGCACCCCGGCGGTGGCCAGGGCCGAGACCGCGATGAACCCGAGCACGAACTTCGGGAAGGTGCGCCACACGAACGCGCCGCGCGCCCGCCAGCCCGGCGCGACGGCCACGCCGCCGCGGGTGGACCAGTACAGCGCGTAGATCAGCACGACCACGCCGATCAGGGCGTTGCGGGTGTTCTTCACCGCCACGGCGACCTGCTGGGCCTCTTGCGAGAACGCGGCGCCCGTCGCCGTCGTCTCCGCGGTGTTGTCCACGGCGAGCCCCGCCCACAGGCCGAACTGCGCGTCGGTCAGGGCGAGTGCGTGCCCGATCGCGGGAAAGCTGAACAGGGCGACGGCACCGAGCGCGAGGATGGCGGCGATGGCGTAGCCGGAGTCCTCGTCGTCGGCGTCGATGGCGCCCTTGCCCGCGATGATCGCGGAGACGCCACAGATCGAGGTCCCCACCGCGAGCAGGGTGGACAGCTTGCCGCCGAGTCCGAAGGCCCGCCCCACCAGCAGGATCACCGTCGTCGCGACGACCATGTCGACCAGGATCAGGCCGAGGCTGAACCCGCCGAGCTTGGCCAGCTCGCCGAGCAGGAAGCGGGCACCCAAGAGCACGATGCCGATCTTGAGCCAGAACTCGTAGGTCGCGACGCCCGGGCGGAACACTGCCGGCACACCCACGGTGTTGCGCACGGCGAGCCCGATGAGGATGGCCCAGAGCACGTACTCGATGTCCGGGAGCTTGGTGCCGGTCGCGGTGCCGAGGGCGCGGAGCCCGGCCTGGAGGGCGACCCCCACGAGCCCGACCACGAGCAGGAGCAGCAAGCCGGGGAGCACTCGCGCGATGCCCCTGCCGGCTGCGCCGACTCGTGCGGCCGGGGCGGAGACGGCGGTGGACGCGGGGGCGTTCACTTGACCAGGAAGGGGATCGACGGCAGCAGGCCGGTCGCTGCCAGCAGGACGAGGACGGCCGCGACGATCACGGCGATCCAGTCGGCGCCGAGCCGTCGGGCGGGGCGCTCGACGGTGACCGGATCGGTCGCCGCGGAAGTGGCGGGGCCGGTGGCGTGCGCGGCCGCAGGGTCGGACGAGGACATGGGTGCTCCTGGGTTCGCGCCCGCGGGTCGCGGGCGGTCGGCGGGTGACGGGGTCAGGCGTCAGCCGCGACAGCCGGACGTCGTGACGAGGCCGCGGTCGATCCACCGCCGCTGCGTCAGACGTCCGGGAAGCACGCGGAGGACGGTAGCTGCGTCGGTCGACTTGCCGCATCCCTCCCGTCCGGAGCATCCCGAATATCCAGATCAGCCCCAACCGTGGCCCGGGCGACACGGACGACCGATCGCATCTGCTTCTCGATTGCGATGCGGTTTCGTCGTTGGACATCACCAGGGGCCATCGGCTTTGCTCATGTCCGTGCCTCGAACGCCGCGCTCCGTCACGTCCGGACCCCGTCCGGGCGCCTCGGCGTCGCTGCGTGTGCTCGTCCGCGCGGCGGGAGGCCTGACGCAGCGTCGGGTCATCGACCACGGCACCGTCCACTCCGCGAGCTGTCTCGCCCGCTGACCGCCCGACCGCCGCGCGCGGTCCGGCCTTCGCCGTGTCCCGTCCCGGGCACGCTCCCCGGGCGTGTGCCCTCGTTCTTCCCGGACCCCCGTTCGACGTGCGCCCGTCGAGGCGCTGCCGCACGGGCCGGTCCGGCCCGTCCTGCAGAGGTGATGCCGCGTGACCGACGCGCACCCCGTCCCCGGCCCGCGCGGGCGGGAACCCGCCCGCACCGTCGAGTTCGTGGGCATGATCGGCGCCTCGTACTACAGCGAGGCGACCGTGCCGACCGGCGAGCCCGTCGACCACGACTATCTGGCCGAGTTCGCCCGCGCCTACGAGGACGGGGGGTTCGACTGGACCCTCGTGCCGTACAGCTCGGGCGCACCGGAGTCGGGCCAGCTCGCCGGCTGGGTCCTCGCCCACACGGAGCGGCTCAAGGTCATGCTCGCGCACCGGACCGGTGTGGTGCACCCCGTCCACGCCGCCCGCACGTTCGCGACACTCGACCGGCTCTCCCGCGGGCGCCTCGGCATCCACGTGCTGGCCGGCAGCGACGCCGAGCAGCGGCGGGAGGGCGACTACTTGGACAAGGACACGCGCTACCGCCGGGCCGCGGAGTACATCCGCATCCTGCGGCGGCTCTGGAGCGGTCCGGGCCCGCACGACCACCGCGGCGAGTTCTACCGGTTCGACGGTTTCACCGCCGCTGTGCGGCCGGTCGGCGGCCCGCTCACCATCTCCGTGGGCGGGTCCTCCGAGGCGGCCTACCGGCTCGGGGGCACCGAGGGCGACGTGTTCGGCCTGTGGGGTGAGCCCCTCGCCGAGACCGCGGAGCAGATCGCCGCGGTCGACGCGCACGCCGACGCCGTCGGCCGGGCCCGCCCGCGGATCTGGGTGTCGTTCCGTCCCATCCTCGCGCCGACCGATGCCCAGGCGTGGCGGCGGGCCGAGGACATCCTCGGCGGGATCCGCAACCACCACGTCCGCAACTCCACCACCGGCGGTCCGAACCCCCGGAACGTCGGCTCCCAGCGCCTGCTCGCGGTCGCGGCCCGCGGCGACCGGCACGACCGGGCACTGTGGACGGCTCCGGCGGCCGCGACCGACGCAGCCGGCGCCTCCACCGCGCTGGTCGGTTCGCCGGAAACCGTCGCCGCCGCGCTGCTCGACTACGTCGACATCGGCTGCGACATCCTCTCCGTGCGCGGCTACGACCCGCTGCGGGACGCGCGAGACCTGGGCCGTGAGGTCCTCCCGTTGGTGCGTGCCGAGCTCGCCCGCCGTGGGACGGCGGTGCCGGCATGACGGTCACTCGTCACGAGCCGAGCCCCCTCGAGGTCGGGCCACCACCCGGCGCCCCGGCGCGCCGCCCCCGCCGCCGGGCGCCTCTCTCGGCCCGTTACGTGGCGGGCCGGCTGGCGACCGCTCTGGTGGCGGTCTGGGCCGTGTTCACCCTTGTCTTCTTCTCCCTGTTGGCCACGGGCAACCCCGCCCAGCTGCTCGTCGCCCCCGACGCGCCACCCGGCGAGCTCGAGCGGATCACCGCCCTGATGGGCTTCGACCGGCCGCCGCTGGAGCAGTACGCGACCTTCCTCGGCCGCGTGGTGACCGGGGACCTGCCCGACTCGATCCGCTATGACGAGTCGCCGCTCGCCCTGGTGGCCGAGCGGTTGCCCGCGAGCATCACCCTGGGCCTGACCGGACTGTTGCTCGGCACGCTGCTCGGTGCCGCGGCCGGATACCTCGGGGCGACGGCCCGGCGGCCCCTGCTCCGCCGGCTCCCGCTGTCGCTGCTCACCGCGCTCGATGCGATCCCCAGCTTCTTCCTGGGCATCCTGCTGATCTTCGTGTTCGCGATCGTGCTCCGTTCGCTCCCCGCGACCGGAGGGGGCACGCTCGCGCACCTCGTCCTGCCCGCCCTGACGCTCGCCGTCGTCGTCGCGGCGCCGGTCGGGCGGATCTTCCGGACCGCGCTGCTCGACGTGGCCGAGCTCGACCACGTCCGCACGGCCAGGTCCAAGGGCATCGCGCCGGCCGCGGTGACGGCCCGGCACGTGGTCGCCAACGCCCTGCCGCCCGTGCTGAACGTCCTGGGTGTCCAGGCCGGCATGGTGCTCGGCGGCGCGATCGTCACCGAGGCCCTGTTCGGCTGGCCCGGGCTCGGGCAGCTCTCGGTGTCGGCCTTGAACAACCGCGACTACCCGCTCGTGCTCGCCTGCGTCTGCGTGATCGCGATCGGCTTCGTGTTGGTCAACCTGGCCGTCGACCTGCTCGCAGCCCTGCTGGACCCGAGGAACCGCCGATGAGCGTCATCACCACCTCCACCGACGCCGTCACCGCGGCACCGGCGCGCCGCCGGCCCGTCTACGGGATCGTCGGCTCCGTCGTGGTCGTCGCGGTCGCCGTCCTCACCATCGCGGCGCCCCTCGTCGCGCCGCACGATCCTCTTGCCCAGGACCTCACCGGCCTGCTCCGACCACCGTCCGCGGTGCACCCCTTCGGTACCGACGAGCTGGGCCGCGACGTGCTGAGCCGGGTGCTCCACGGAGGGCGGGTCGCCCTGGGCGTCTCGCTCGTCGCCACCGTGCTGTCCGCGGTGCTCGGCGTCGGCCTGGGCGTGGTCGCCGCGCTCGGCGGCCGGTACTGGGACGCCACGCTCGGTCGGCTCGCGGACGTACAGCTCGCGGTGCCGGGCATTCTGCTCGCCCTGGTCGTGCTCGCGTTCGCCGGATCGGGCACCGTCGCGCTGGTCGTCGTCCTCGCCCTCGGCTCGTGGGTGCTGAACTTCAGGATCGCGCGCGTCCATGCCACCTTCGTCGCGGCGCAACCTTTCATCGAGGCCGCCCGGTTGGCGGGTGCGTCCACGGTCGAGGTCGTGCGGCGGCACGTCGTGCCGGCGCTGGGCCCGCTCGTGCTCGTCGCCGCCACGTTGACCTTCTCCACGGTCCTTCTCCTCGAGTCCAGCCTCGGCTTCCTCGGCCTCGGGGTGCAGCCGCCGACCCCGGACTGGGGCCAGATGGTGGCCTCCGGACAGGCGCAGCTGGCCGGCGCCTGGTGGGTCTCGATCTTCCCCGGCGCCGCGTTGGTCGTGGTGATCGTCGGGGTCCAGCTCGCCGGCGACCGGCTGGCCGAACGCTTCTCCACGGCCGGGAGGGCCGACGAATGACCGGTGGACACCCCCTGCTCGAGGTCACCGACCTCCGCACGCGGATCAAGGAGGCGGACGTCGTCGACGGGGTCTCGCTGACCGTCGGTCGTGGCGAGACCGTCGGGCTGGTCGGCGAGTCGGGTTCGGGGAAGACCCTCACCGCGCTCTCCGTAGTGGGCCTGCTGCCCCGTGCCGCTCGGGTCGTCGGCGGCCGGGTCGCGCTCGACGGGCAGGACCTCCTGGCGCTGACCGACAAGCGGCGTCGGGCGATGCTGGCCGCCGACGTCGGGGTGATCTTCCAGAACCCGACCGTGGCCCTCAACCCGCGGTTGACCGTGGGGGCCCAGCTGCGGGAAGCGCTGCCCGCGGGGCTCCGGCGGGACCGCGCGGGGGCCCGCCGGCGGGTCCTCGAACTGCTCGACCAGGTCGGGATCGCGCGCGGCGCAGAGCGCCTCACCGCCTACCCGCACGAGTTCTCCGGTGGTCTGAACCAGCGGATCATGATCGCGATCGCGATCGCCCGGTCGCCCCGACTGCTCGTCGCGGACGAGCCGACCACGGCCCTCGACGTGAGTGTGCAGGCCCAGGTGCTCGACCTGCTCGACACCCTGCGCGCCGACCTCGGCCTGGGGGTCCTGCTGGTCACCCACGACGTCGGGGTCGTCGCCGACCGGGCGGACCGGGTCGCCGTCATGCACGCCGGCCGGATCGTCGAGCAGGCCACGACCGCCGAGGTTCTCGAGCGGCCGGCCCACGAGCGCACGCGCTCGCTGCTGGCGAACGTCCCACGGCTGGACGACCCGGCCCCTCCGCCGGTCGCCGCGGGTGGGCGGCCGGTCCTCGAGGTCCGGGGCGCCGTGCGCCAGTTCCGCTCGGGCGGCGGAGCGCCGATCCGCGCGGTCGGCGGCGTCGACCTCGTCCTCCACCCCGGCCAGGCGCTCGGCCTGGTCGGGGAGTCCGGCTCCGGGAAGACCACACTGGCCCGCCTCGTGGTGGGACTCGATCGGCCGACCGAGGGCACCGTCCTGCACGACGGCGACGACCCGCACACCCTGGACCGCGCGGGCCGGGCGCGCTGGCGGCGCCGCGTTCAGTACGTCTTCCAGGACCCGTACGGGTCGCTCGATCCCCGCCTGACGGTGGACCGCATCATCGGTGAGCCGATCGAGCTGTCCGGGACGCCCGCCGAGCGACGGGCCCGGCGCGAGCGCATCGAGGAGCTGCTGGCAGAGGTCGATCTGCCGGCCTCGTTCGCCGCACGGCAACCCGACCAGCTGTCCGGCGGGCAACGCCAGCGCGTCGCGATCGCCCGGGCCCTGGCCCTCGATCCGACGCTCGTCGTGGCCGACGAGCCCGTCTCGGCCCTGGACCTGTCCGTGCAGGCGACGATCCTCGCGCTGCTCCGACGGCTGCGTGAGACGCGTGGCCTGACCTACGTCGTGATCTCCCACGACCTCGCGGTGATCAAGGGGCTGTGCACCGACGTCGCCGTGATGCAGGGCGGCCGCATCGTCGAGCGCGGGCCGACCGAGGAGGTCCTCGGCCGACCGGAGCACCCGTACACCGCGTCGCTGCTCGCCGCTGTCCCCGGTCGCCGCCTCGCCGGGCCGGCCGTCGTGCCCACCTCCGCCTGAGAGCGAAAGGAACCACCATGTCCAGAACGAGCGGCCGCGCCCTGCGCGCAGCCCTGGCCGGCGCCGCCGTGCTGCTGATGGCAGGCTGCAGCGGTGCCCTCGGCGGTGGCTCCGGAGGTGCAGGGACCGACACCGACACCCTGACCCTCGGGCTGTCCCGCCAACTCACCAGCCTCGACCCGGGCAGCTCGGGCTCGATCGACGGGGACGCCACGGTACAGGGCGCGATCTTCTCCAGCCTGACGAAGATCGGACCGGACCAGAAGCTCGTCGGCGACCTGGCGACGTCGTGGCGGCAGGACAGCGACGTCCAATGGACCTTCGTGCTGCGTGACGGGGTGAAGTTCTCCAACGGCGACCCCCTCGACGCCGCCACGGTGAAGTGGAACTTCGACCGCCTGCTCGACCCGGCCACCAAGCTGACCTCGGGCCCGGCGCTCCGGGCGATCATCGCCCGCGTCGACGCACCCGACGCCCACACCGTCGTCGTCACCACGAAGAAGCCGTATCTCGACCTCGACGAACGCCTGAGCACCACCACCTTCACCGAGCAGAAGTGGGTCGAGTCCCACAACCCGGTGCTGGAGCCGCTCGGCAGCGGGCCGTACCAGCTCCAGTCGGTCGACCTGGAGAACGGCGCCACCCTGGTGCGCAACCCGAACTACTACGGGGACAGGCCCTACTACGACAAGGTGGCCTTCAAGGTCCTCGGCACCGAGGCCGCACGGGTGCAGGCCCTGCAGTCCGGCAGCGTCGACGCCGCCATCCAGCTCGACCCACAGAGCCTGACCCAGTTCGCCGGCAGCGACCGCTACACCACCGGGTCCCAGTGGAGCTCCTGGAACATGACGCTGCGGATCAACGAGACCAAGCCGCCGCTGCAGGATCCCCGCGTCCGGCAGGCCCTCAACTACGCCGTCGACAAGAAGACCATCGCCTCCAGCTTGCTCGGGCCCGACATCCAGCCCAGCTCCGGCCAGGTCCTCAACGCCCCCTACGACCAGGTCAACCCGGACCTGCAGGCCTACCCCCACGACCCCGCCAAGGCCAGGCAGCTGCTCGCCGAGGCCGGGTACCCGAACGGGCTCGACCTGGAGCTGGCGCTGTCCACCGGGACGTACATCGCCTCGGACCCGATCGCCCAGGCGATTGCCCAACAGCTGGGCGAGGTCGGTATCCGGATCAAGGTGACCACGGCGCAGTTCCCCAGCTGGGTCCAGCGGAGCTACACCGACGACGTCGCCGACCTGATCTACATCGGCTACTCCAGCGGCTACCGCGCGCCGGCAGAGCGTTTGCGCATCTACACGAGCACCTACAGCCAGAGCCACTTCTCCGACCCGGCCTACGACGCCCTGGTCGACCAGCTGACCACGGCAACCTCTCGGGAGCAGCAGACCAACCTGCTCGACCGGGCCACCCAGGAGTTCCACGACAACCCGCATGTCGTCTTCCTCTGGCCGCAACCCCTGACCTGGGCCGTGAACAAGAACCTCGACTGGGTCCCCCGGCCCGAGCACTGGCTCCTGCCGCAGGACTTCCGCCCGAAGAACGCCGACTGACCGGAGGTACCGATGACCGCCACTCTGCACGCCTCGCCCGACGGCGCGGCCCCCGGCCCCGCGCCCGAGCGCGACGACGAACGGCACAACCGGAAGGTCGCCCTCGCCGCGACACTTCGGCTGTTCGCCCGCCTGGGCTACGAGTTCGGGTTCAACGGACACCTCACCGTCCGCGAACCCGGCTCCGACGAGCTCTTCTGGGCCAACCCCTGGCAGGTCCCGTTCGGCCGGGTCCGGGTGTCCGACCTGCTCCTGGTCGACGCATCCGGGACGATCGTGCGCGGCCCGGCCGGCGCCACCGTCTCCGGGTTCGCGAGCCAGCACGTCCTGCACAGCGCCAGGCCGGACGCCGTCGCGGTCGTGCACGTGCACTCGCCGTACGGGTTCACCTGGGCCAGCCAGCCGCGGGTCCTCGACCCCCTGACCACCGACGCCGCCCTGATCCACGGCCTGCAGGCCGTGCACGAGGACTTCGGGCTGGTGGGAGAGGGGCGCCGGACCACCGCGGACTCGTTGGGACCGACCGCCAAGGTCCTGATCCAGCGCGGCCACGGGTTCATCACGGTCGGTCGCTCGCTGCCGGAGGCGGCCTTCTACTTCATCGCGGCCGAACGCGCGGCCAAGGCACAGCTCCTCCTCGAGGCCGCGGGCCGGGGCGAGCGGATCGCCGAGTCGCTGCTGGGGAAGTGGACGCTGACACCGGAGCTCGCCGAGCAGCACTACCAGCCGCACCTGCAGCAGGTGCTGCACGACGAACCGGACGTGCTGTCGTGACCGCCGGCGCGCCGCGTCGGATGCGGCTGGGCATGCTCATCGGCAGCGTGGGCAACCATCAGGGCGCCTGGCGCAGGCCGGGCAGCCGGGTCGAGGAGATCACCTCGCTCGACCTGTACACGGACCTGGCCCTATGGGCGGAGGCCGCGAAGCTCGACGCGTTGTTCATCGCCGACGGGCTGACGCTGGAGACGTCGAGGATCAAGGCCGGCCCTTTCGGGCACCTGGAGCCGATCACCCTGCTCTCCGCGTTGGCGGGGCGGACGGAGCGCATCGGCTTCATCGGAAGCATTTCCACCACGTTCACCGAGCCGTACAACCTGGCCCGCCAGATGGCGTCCCTCGATCACATCAGCGGCGGCCGAGCGGCTTGGAACATCGTCACGTCGGCCTGGGGGGAGGTGAACTTCGGCGGGCGACCGTTGCCCTCGCACGCCGAGCGCTATGCTCCTCTGCCGAGGAGTTCGTCGAGGTCGTGACCAAGCTGTGGGACAGCTGGTCCGACGATGCGATCGTCGCCGACCGAGCCGGTGGCACCTACGCCCGGCCTGAGCGAGTGCAGCGGATCGACCACGTGGGCCTGCACTTCCACGTGGAGGGCCCGCTCAACGTGCCGCGCGGTCCGCAGGGGCGGCCTGTGCTCGTGCAGGCCGGTTCGTCACCGGACGGGAAGGCCTTCGCCGCCCGCCACGCCGAGGTCGTCTTCACCGCACAGCAGACGCCCGAGGACTCTCGGGACTTCTACCGCGACCTGAAGGCACGGGTCGCCGCCGCGGGCCGGGACCCCGAGAAGGTCCTGATCCTGCCCGGAGTGAGCCCGATCGTCGCGCCGACCGAGACCGAGGCCAGGGCGCTGGCCAAGGAGCTGCGTGAGCTGATCAACGTCGAGATCGGGCTGGAGCGGCTGCAGAAGCAGCTCGGCGGCGTCGACCTGTCCGGTCTCGACCTGGACGGGACGATCCCCCCGGAGATCCTCCCGCCCGTCGAGACGGTGCAGGGCCGGCAGAGCCGCTACGGCGTGTTCAAGGAGCTCGCGGTCACCGAGGGCTACAGCATCCGACGCCTCATCGAGATGGAGGTCAGTTCGTCCGGGCACTGGGTCCCGGTCGGTGCTCCCGAGCAGATCGCCGACCTGCTCATCGAGCGCTTCACGGGCGGCGGATCCGACGGGTTCGTGCTGCTGCCCTCCTACCTGCCGGAAGGCGTCCGCCTGCTCACCGACGCAGTGGTGCCGATCCTGCGCGACCGCGGGCTCTTCCGCCGCGACTACGAGGGCGCGACCCTGCGGGAGAACCTCGGGCTGGACCGCCCTTCGGTGCGGCAATGAGCTCTGGTTGACTTCGGGGCCGCGGACGTGCAGGCAGCGTCTGCGCTGTCCAGCTCGACTCCCGGCTCCCCTCGGTAGGAACCCGACCGGCCGATCCATCGGGACGATGGGTACCTCGCCGGGGCGCAGGAGCGCCGTGGACGTGCTGGGGGAGCGGTTCGCACCGCGTCAGGCCGATCCTCCGAGATGCTCGCGCGCCCAGGTGTCGAAGCTGGTGAGCGGGATGCCGAGGTCCCTTGCGTACTGCGGACGCCCCGGCTGCTCAGCGACGTTGAGCCACTCGTGCCCTGCGCCCATCGCCGGCATCCCGGCGGCAAGGGCCTCCTCCTCCGTCATGTCCGGCGCGGACAGCGGGACGCCTAGTGCCTCGGACAGCACCTCCGCAACCTCCGTCATCGACAGGTGGTCGCTGGCGAACTCGAGCTCGACCTCGTCGAACCGCTCCGGTGCGGCGATGGCGGCCGCGGCGGCCGAGCCGATGTCCTGCACGGCCACCAGGGCCAGTCGGGTTCGAGGTTTCACGACGCTGACCAGGCCGCCCTCGATACCGCGTGGGAACAGGAAGGCCATGGACGGCAGGAAGTTGTCCATGAAGAAGCCCGGCTTGAGCAGGGTCCAATGGGGGAAACCGGCGGTGCGGACCCGGTCCTGGATCGCGGTCTTGGCTCCCAAGGTGGGTTCCATCGAGGTCCAGCGGCCCTCGGCCCAGCCGGGGGTGTCGGTGTGCTGTCCGGCCCCGGTCACGGAGGTGTGCACGAACTGCATCACGCCGGCGGCCTTCGCGGCCTCGATGAGGTTGACGCCCTGGGCCACCTCCCCGGCGAAGTCGAACCCCTCGGGGGTGAACTCGGGCATCTGGACGGAGAAGACGGCGCGGGCGCCCTCGGCGGCCAGGACGAGCGAGTCGCGGTCGCGGAGGTCGCCGGTCACGAGCTCGGCCCCGAGCGCCTCGACGGCCTTGGCGTGGTCGGTGGCCGGGTCGCGCACCAGGGCGCGCACGGGCACGCCCATCGCGAGCAGCGCCCGGGCGGTGGCGCCGCCCTGTCGGCCGGTGGCCCCGGTGACCAGCACGGGTGCGGACGCTCTCGGCACGGGCCTCCTCGAAACGCTAAACGGCGGGGCCCGCCGTTTCCGTCGAGTACGATACGGCGGGCCCCGCCACTTAGCAAGGTCGGAGAACTCTTGGGCGACCACCAGCGCGCCGACGCCCGGCGCAACTACGCGCGCATCCTCGCCGCGGCCGAGCAAGAGGTCGGCGTCCATGGCGCCGGCGCCTCACTGGAGCAGATCGCCCGCACGGCGGGAGTCGGTTCGGCGACCGTGCGCCGCCACTTCCCGACCCGCCGCGCACTGCTGGAGGCGGTGTCGCGTGAACGGATCGAGACCTTGTGCGTCCGCGCGCGTGATCTCGCCGGCGCGGACGACAGCCGGGAAGCACTCTTGGCGTGGCTGGCCGATCTGCTCGCTTACTCCGTGGCCGCCCGGGGGCTGGCGGCTGCGTTGTCCTACGACGACGCCGAGGCGGCCGGGTCCGATCCCGTGGCGAGCTCCTGTGCGGTGCTGATGGAGAAGGCCGCCGGCCCGCTGGTGCGCCGCGCCGTCCGGGACGGCGCGGTGGCGTCGGACGTCACCGTCTCCGACCTGATCGCACTGGTCGTCGGCGTCGTGCTGGCCACGGAGCACCGGGCTCACCCCGCCGCCCAGGCTGAGCGTCTCTTCCAGCTCGCGGTCACGGGCCTGAGCCCGGCGCGCTGACAACGGCCTCGGCGGCTGCCCACCTTCCACCCGCCGGTGGGGTGGGGGGCACTCAGCCGGGCTGCACGGTCTGCAGCAGCGGCAGCAGGTGGTCGCCGAGCCGGACGACCTCGCTGCGGTAGGGCGTGTCCGACAGGACGAAGTGGGTGACGCCGAGGCCCGCGTAGCGCTCCAGGGCGTCGGCGACCTCCCTGAAGGAGCCGACCAGCCAGGTGGTGCCCGCGCCGCCGCCCCCGTGGCGGCCCGGCGCGGTGTAGAGGCAGGTGTCCAGCACGTCACCGCGCGCGGCGAGATCGAGCAGCCGCTGCTGTCCGACGGACCCGCGGTGGCCGTCGATCTGCACCTCGCCGGTCTTCGCCATCTCCGCGACGCGTTCCTCGGCAACGCGCCAGGCCTCGTCCGAGGATTCCCGGGCGACGGTGGTGATCCGCAGCCCGAACTCCAGCGGCGGGTGCGCCCGGCCGAGCCTCTCGGCGAGCGCCTGGAGTCGGTCGACCCGCGCCGCGATGCCTTCCAGGGGCTCGCCCCAGAACAGCTGGACGTCCGCCTCGGTCGCGGACACCTCCTCGGCCTCGGGGGAGGCGCCGCCGAAGTACAGCCGGGGCGGCACGACCGGGCGCGGGACGACCGTGGAGTGCTCGACCCGGTAGAACTCGCCGGTGTAGGTCACGTCCTCCTCGGTCCAGAGCCTGCGGACGACCTGGAGGAACTCGCGGGTTCGGTCGTAGCGCCGCGCGTAGTCGGCCTCTGTGTCGCCGTAGGCGGCCAGGTCGTCCCGCCCGGTGACGACATTGACGAGCACCCGCCCGCCGCTCAGCGCGCTCAGCGTCGCGGTGGCGCTGGCGAAGTGGGCAGGCTGCCAGTAGCCCGGCCGAGCGGCGATCAAGGGGGCGAAGGTGCGGGTCCGCGCCGCGACCGCGGCGGCCAGGGCGAACGTGTCGGGGCGTCCCCATCCCGTGCCGATCAGGGCGCCGCCCCAGCCGTGGTCCTCGGCGGAGCGGGCGAGCTCGACGGAGTAGTCGAGGCTGCCCCAACCGTCGACGGTGTCGTCGCCGCGATGGCCCGGCTGAACCATGTTGGGCAGGTACCAGAGGAAGTCCCGGCGCGGCAGGGGTTCGGGCACGGACGGCCTCCAGGTGGATCGACGGTCCCCGGTCCCGGGCGCACCGGGACCAGGGGCACGGGGTTCAGCCCGCCGGGACGTGCCGGCGCACCCAGTCCACGGCCGTTGTCGCGACCGCGTCCTGGCTCTCGTAGAAGGTGTGGGTGGCGCCGGGGATCACGACGACCTGTGAGCCGGCGGGCAGGAGGTGCTCGCCCTCCGCGGTGATCGCGGCCAGGGCCTGCTCCTGCTCGCCGGTGTCCCCGTGGATCACGAGGACGGGCACGGGCACCGCACCCAGCAGCTCCTCCTGGGTGCCGGTGGCTCCGAGCTTCGGCCGGCGTCGGTTGACGACGACGTGCGTGCGGCTCGGAGAGTCCACCGCCAACGCGACGTCCTCGTCCCGGTACCACGCGGCGAGCTGCTCGGAGTCGAGGAACGGGTACGGTGCGTCGCCGTTGCCCGCCCCGGTCAGCGCCCCCGTCAGGACGAGCGTGCGGACCCGTGGCCGTTGCGGGGCGACCCGCAGCGCGATGGCCGAGCCGAGGCTCTGCCCGTGCAGCACCTGACGGGTGTAGCCGAGCGAGTCGAGATGGTCCAGTCCGGCGTGGGCGTCCGCGAGCAGGTGGTCGGCGTCGACCACCTCCCCCTCGGACTCGCCGAACCCGCTGAGGTCCACGCGCAGGACCGCAAGGCCGAGGGCTGAGTACTCCGCGGCGAGCCGGTCGAAGCGACCGCCGGCCCGTCGGTCGGAGAGAAAGCCGTGCAGGAGCAGGACCGCGGTGTCGGCCGTCCCGGGGGTGAACGTGGCGGCGAGCGACCCGCCCCACCCGCTGGTCAGGCGCAGCTCGGTCTCGGTGCTGGTCATGAGAGCCCCAGGTTCTCACGCAGGGTGGTGCCCTCGTACTCGGTCCGGAACACCCCGAGCTTCTGCAGGTGCGGTACGACGGCCCGGCCGAAGTCGTCGAAGGACCCCGGGAAGTGGGTGGGGGTGATCAGGAACCCGTCGGCGGCGCCCGAGCCGAAGATCTCGGCGAGCTGCTCGGCGACCTGCTCGCCGGTGCCCACGATCTGGGGGGTGAGCTCGCTGGTCGAGAACTCGATGCCCGCCTCCGCGAGGGTGACTCGGTCCCGGCGGGCGCCCAGCAGGGCGTCGAGCTGGGTGATCGCCCTGGCCTCGGTCTGCCCCTCGGTTGCCCGTTCCTCGAGGACGTCGACGTAGCGGGCGGTCAGGTCGACCCCGGTCAGGTCGATGCGGGCGAAGTGACTCAGGAAGGTCGTCCCGGACTCGGGGGTGATCCTGGTCCGCAGGAAGTCCCGTCGAGCCTCGGCGATCTCGCGGGTCTCGCCCACGATGGGCTGCACCGCCGCGAACAGCCGGATCCGCTCGGGATCGCGGCCCGCCGCGCGCGCCTTGGCCCGCAGGTCGTCCTTCTTCGCTCGCAGGTCCGCCCGGGTGCGCTCGATCGCGAAGATCACCTCACCCCAGCGGGCGCCGAACTCGCGGCCCCGCTGCGAGTCGCCCGCCTGGATGATGACCGGGTGGTCCTGCGGGCTCGGCGGCAGGTTCAGCGGCCCGCGCACCGCGACGAAGCGGCCCTTGTAGTCCGGGACGGTGATCCTCGACGGGTCGGCGAAGACGCCGGATTCCTGGTCCTGGACCAGGGCGCCGGGCCCCCAGGACCGCCAGAGGGCGAGGACCGCCTCGACGAACTCGTCCCCGCGGTCGTAGAGCTCGGACCCGGTGAGCTCCTCGGCGTTCGGGAAGTTGAGGTAGTTCGCTGGTCCGTGGGACTGGATGACGTTCCAGGCGACCCGGCCGCCCGACAGGTGGTCCAGGCTGAGCAGCGTGCGGGCCAGGTTGTAGGGCTCGTTGAAGCTGGTGGACAGGGTGACGCCCACGCCGAGGTGGGAGGTGACGGCGGCGATCTGCCCGGCGACCTGGGCGGGATCGTGCTTGATGGCGTTGGAGTGCCCATGCCGGGTGAAGCCCTCGTGGTGGCTGACGGTCTCCGGGATGAAGGCGAGATCGAACTTCGCGGCCTCGAGGCTGCGGGCGGTCTGGTGCAGGAAGTCCCGCCCGAGCCAGTCCCGCGAGGAGTAGGGGTGGCGCCAGGCGCCGGCGTAGTGGCCGCTCGGGAACAGGACGTAGCCGCCGAGGAACAGGTGGCGTTCGGTCATGGTGAGTGCCTCCTTCGAGAGGTCAGGGGGAGACGCGCCCGACGCCCTGGGCGTACAGGTAGCGGTTCGGCTTCGGTGTCCACTGCAGGCCCTTGGACACGACTCCGGTGAACGGCGACGGGTACAGGAAGATCGCGTGGGCCTGGTCGTGGGCGTTCTGCACGGCCTGGTTCACGAGGTCGGTCTTCTCGGCCTCGGTGGTCGCGTTCTGCGCCCGCGTGGTGAGGTCGTCGAACTCCGGAGCGTTCAGGTGACTCTGGATGTGGTCGCTGCGGAAGGGGCCGAAGTTGCCCGTCACGTCGCCTCGGAAGGAGCCGCCCCACATGATGTAGTAGAAGTCCGCGGCCTGGTCGTCCGGCCCGTACTGGCTCTGCAGCCAGGCGGGGAAGGGCTGCTGCTCGATCTTCAGCGTCACTCCCACCTTCGCCCACTGCGCGGCGATAGCCTGGGTGGCGGCGTCCTGCGAGACGTAGGTGCCCGAGGACAGCAGGACGGTCAGCGTGAGCCCGTTCGCGTGTCCGGCCTCGGCGAGGAGCTGCTTGGCCTTCTCGGGGTCGTACGGGTAGGCGGAGACCGCCGCGTTGGGCTGCTGGAACGGGTCGTAGAGGACCTGGCCGGGCAGCGGCGTCACCGCGCCCTGCAGCAGGCTCTTGATGATCGTGTCCTTGTCGGTGGCGTAGTTCAGCGCCTGCCGCACCCGCGGGTCGGCGAGGGGGGTGCCGGTCTTGCGCTCGTTGATCGCGAGGGTGAGCGGCTGGTTGCCGACGCCGAGCACGGTGTCGTAGGTGTCCGAGTTCCGGAACTGGGCGAGGTCGAGCGGGTCGAGGTTGAGGATGAGGTCCTGCTCCCCGGCCCGCAGCGCCGCGACCCGCTGGGCCTCGGAGGCCAGCACCGTGTAGCGGACCTGGGCGAACTGTGGCTTCGGGCCGGCGTAGTAGGGGTTCAGCGACAAGGTGGCGCCGTTCTCCTGGTCGAGGGCGTCGAGCTTGTAGGGGCCGCTGCCGAGCGCCTCGTTGTCGAGGTTGTGCCCGTGGGCGAAGGTCGGCTGGACGATGTAGATGGACCAGAGCCGGCCGGGCAGGTCGAGGGCGGGCTGGGACAGGTTGAACTGAAGTGTGCTGTCGTCGACCTTGGTGACCGAGGTCAGGTACTTGCGCAGGGGTGCCCCCGCGGTGCCCTTGTAGTCCGGGTCGAGCAGCTGCTGGAAGTTCCACACCACGTCGTCGGCGGTCAGCGGGGTTCCGTCGGAGAACTTCGAGTCGGTGCGGATCGTGAACCGCCAGGTCAGCGGATCGACCGTCGTCCAGGAGGTGGCGAGCGAGGGTTGCACGGTGAGGTCCGGCGCGATCTGGGTCAAGGACTCGTAGATCGAGCCGACGATCGAGCCGGAGGAGTCCGGCGACCCGCCCTTGTGCGGGTTGATGCCGGTGATCTGACGCGAGAGCCCGAGCCGGAGGATGTCGCCCGCTCGCGGAGCGGAACCGCCGCCCGCCGCCCCGCCGCAGGCGCTCAGGACGGCGAGGAGGACCGCGGCGGCGGCGCCGACGAGCAAGCGGCGTGGTCTGGTGTTCATTCGTTCGTCTCCGTGGGATCAGGCGAAGGTGCGGCCGGGGACGGCCTCGACCAGCGCTCGGGTGTACGGGTTTTCGGGGTGGTGCAGCACGTCGTCGGTGCGCCCTTGTTCGACGACTCGGCCTTGCCGCAGGACGACCAGGTCCTCGCACAGGTACCGGACCACCGCCAGGTCGTGCGAGATGAACAGGTAGGTCAGGTTCCGCTCGACCCGCAGCCGGGCGAGCAGGCGGAGGATCCGGGCCTGCACGGACAGGTCGAGTGCCGAGACGGGCTCGTCCGCGATGATCAGGGAGGGCTCCGTCGCCAGCGCCCGGGCGATGCCGACCCGCTGCCGTTGCCCGCCGGACAGCTCGGACGGGTGCCGATCGCGGAAGGCCCGGGGGAGCTCGACCTCGTCGAGCAGGGAGTCGATGCGGGCCGCCAGCTCGTGGCGCGAGAGCGCGCGGTGGTGGATCTCCAGCGGCTCGCGCAGGGTCTGGGCGACGGTCAGGCGCGGGTCGAGCGAACTGTACGGGTCCTGGAAGACGTACTGCACCTCCCGCCGCCATCGCCGGCGCTGCTCGCGGGAGTGCCGCGTCAGCGGGGTCCCCTCGTACGAGACCACCCCCGAGTCCGCTCGCTCGAGACCCACCACGATCCGGGCGAGCGTGGTCTTCCCGGACCCGGACTCACCCACCAGACCGATCGCCTGTCCCCTCCTCACGGTCAACCCGACGCCGTCGAGCGCGACGTGCTGGGCACGGCCCGCACTGCTTCGCACCCCGAACGTTCGACGGACGTCCTCGAGGACCAGCTGTGCCGGCTCGTCCGCGGGGTCCTCGGACCCTGCGGCGCGCCCGACGGGCCGCACCGCATCGAGCCGGCCCGGCATCGCGGCCAACAGCTGCCGGGTGTAGTCGTGCCGGGGCTCGCGCAGCACCTCCGCCGTCGAACCGGACTCGACGATCTGCCCTGCGGACATCACGTACACGTCGTCCGTGCGGTCGGCGATCACCCCGATGTCGTGGCTGACCAGCAGCACCCCGAGACCGAGCCGGTCACGCAGCTCGTCGAGGAGATCGAGCACCTGCGCCTGCACGGACACGTCGAGCGCAGTGGTGGGTTCGTCGGCGAGGAGCACCTTCGGATCTCGGGCCAGGGCCATGGCGATGACGACGCGCTGGTTGAGGCCTCCGGACAGTTCGTGCGGGAACGCACCGAGGGTCTTGTGCACGTCGGGGATGCCGACGGCCACCAGCAGCTCGGCCACGCGCTCACGTGCCTGGCGGCGGGTCGTTCCGGCAGGTAGCGCCTCTCGCAGCTGCGCGGCGATGCGCATTCGGGGGTTGAGCGACGCCGTCGGGTTCTGGAAGACCACTCCCACCGACGCGGCGAGATGCGCCCGCGCCTCCTTCTGCGGGAGGCCGGTGACCTCCCGTCCCGCGAGCTCGATGCCGCCGGCCACGACGCGGACGGCCGGGGGCAGGAGCCCCGCGACGGCGAGCGCGGTCAGTGTCTTCCCCGAGCCTGACTCGCCGACGAGTCCCACGGCACGCCCCGCGGGCACCTGCAAGGAGACGCCAGTGACGATCGGATCCAGGGCCCCGCCACCGCGGGGGTCGATCCCGATCGTCAGGCCGGTCAGCTGCAGGACCGGTTCGGCGGCCTCTCCGGGAGCCGCCGCCGAGTCGGTGACGGTGAGCAGGCGTGGCGGGGCGGTCATCGGGCGAGTCCTCTCTCGAGGGCGGGTCCACCGACGAAGCGTTCGGCCAGGCCGTCCCCCAGCAGTTGCAGGCCCACCGCCGTCAGCACGACCGCCAGGCCGGGGAACAGCGCGATCCACGGTGCGGTGAAGATCTGGGCCTGACCTGCCGCGACCATCTGTCCCCAGTCGGGCTCGGGCGGCTGGACGCCCAGGCCGAGGTAGCCGAGGCTCGACTCGAGCAGCAGCGCGGAGGAGGCGTTGAGGGTGAACGCGACCGCGAGCAGCGGCAAGACGCTCGGGACGAGGTGCCGGCGGGCGATGCCGAACCGCCCGGAGCCGACGACCCGTGCCGCCTCGACGTACTGCTGGCGCACCACCGCGCGGGCATGCCCGCGGATCACCCGGAACGTGAGCACCCACGAGCCCAGCACCAGGACGAGCACGATCGGGACGAACGAGTTGCCCACGAAGGAGAGCACGACGATCGCGAGCACGATCGACGGCACCGCCAGCTGGACGTCCGCCAGCCTGCCGGTGAGCGCATCGACCCAGCCGCCGAACAGGGCGCCCAGCAGGGCGAGGGCCAACCCGAGCGCGGAGGCGACGACCGCGGACACCGCCGTGATCGCGAGCGCGGTCCGGCCGCCGAAGACCACCCTGACCAGGACGTCGCGACCCAGCTCGTCGGTGCCCATCACATGGGCGGACGAGGGCGCCTGCAGGATCGCGTCGAAGTTCTGCGCCAAGGGGTCACCGGAGGTCAGCGGGGCGAGCAGGGTGATTCCGACGACGGCGACGAGGATCGCCGCACCGAATCGGCCACCGACCCCGATCGTGCGCCGGTGTCCGGATCGCCGGTCGGGGGGAGATGCAACGACCTCGGGTGGGTCCGGCGGCGTCGTGTCCTCGACGCCCGAAGCCTGGACGAGACTCATGACCGCAACCTCGGTTCCACGATGGCCGCGAGGACGTCGACGACCAGGTTGATCAGGACGAACCCGAGGGAGATCACCAGCACGCAGACGATCACCAACGGGTAGTCGCGGTTCTGGACCGCGTTGACGGACAGCTGGCCGATCCCCGGCCAGCCGAACACGGACTCGGTGACCACGGCGCCGCCGAGCAGGACGCCGGCCTGGATCCCGACGACGTTGAGCGTGGTCCCGAGAGAGTTGGCGATGACGTGGCGCCACGCCAGGGTGTGCCGGGGTAGCCCCTTCGCTCGCGCGGTGCGGATGTGTTCCGCCTGCAGGACGTCGAGCAGTGCGGTGCGGAACACGCGGGCGATGGCCGGGACGAACGCGAAGGCCAACGTCAGCGCCGGCAGCACCAGGCTGGAGGCGTCGCCTGCGCTCGTGACCGGGAACCAACCGAGTTGCACGGCGAACACGATCACCAGCACGATGCCGACGAAGAACGTCGGCACGGACTCGATGCTGACCGCGAGGCCCAGTGGGACCCGGCCGAGCCAGGCCGACCTCGCCGTCGCCGAGAGGTAGCCGACCAGCCCGCCGAGGAGCGCACCGATCAGCAGGCCGGCGAGCCCGAGCGCGAGGCTGGCGGGGATCTTCTCCAGTGCGATGGGCAGCGGATCCCCGCCGTACCGGATCGAGTCCGGGAACGTCCCGCTGAGCACACTCGCCAGGAAGTGCGCGTACTGCACGGGGAGCGGGCGGTCGAAGCCCAGCAGATGGGTCAGTCTCGCGATCTCGTCCGGAGGTGCGTCCGGCGGCACGAGCAGGATGGCGGGATTGCCCGTGGCGTAGAGGGCGAAGAACACGAGGGTGACGGCACCCCAGACAGCGACGAGACCGGTCAGCAGCCGGCCGCCGATGTACCGCCAGCCGACGGGAGCGCGCAGGCGACGGGCGACGGTGGTCCGAGGTGGATCAGTTGGAGCGGGAACGATCGGTGGAACGGACACGTGGATCCTCAGGGCGGGAAGGTGGAGCAGGCCTCGGTGCGGGCAATGTCGGACAGAGGTCGGTCGAGATGTCGTCGAGGCACGGGCGGGCGAATCAGGACGGGTGGCGTCCTCGAACGAGAAGCGCCCGCGCCGAGCGCGCACCTGTGCTGTCGGATCCGGTCGCAAGCGCCGGCCGTACCGGAGGCATGCCGGCGTGCGTCCGCCCGTCGTCGCAGCGTTGCGCACTGGGTGGCGGTCCGGCGGTCTCCTCGCCGTCATTCCGTACGGGTCGACGAGCCGGGTCCGCCGACCAGGGCCCGGGCGAGCGCCGAGGTCTCGCCGTGTGGGCTGGAGGCGGTCGAAGGACGGGGCGTGCGTGGTCACCGGGACCGCGTACGGGCGGTCAGTGCAGCCGACAGCTCGCCGAGTGCACCGTGCCGTGGTCGATGAACCGGCGCTGGGTCAGGCTCCCGGCCCGCACCTCCGTGGGCGCACAGGGTGACACCGTCATCCCTGGACACAAGCCGGGGGAACGTCGACACGGTGTCTGCACACGGAGAGTAGAACCCATCACCATGATGGGTGTCCAACCGCGAATGCTCATCGGAAGCGATAAGCGTACGTGATCGGTCGCGGATCTCGTCAGGAGGTGGTGCGTCGGCCGCGCGGGCCCCGCGGGTCCGGTCAGGTGGACGGCGGAGCGGGAAGCCCGGACGTTCTGCCTGCTGAGCGGCGTGTGCCGGTTCCGTCACTTGCGTGTTCATGCGCTTGACAACCGGAACGGGTGACGGGTTGAGTGCGAGTTGTCCATCCAGAGCGGCCGAGAAACCTGGTTCGACGACGCCGCAGCACCCGCACCGCTCGGTGCGGTGCTTCAGCCGGGAGCGATGAGGGAGCCGTGCTCACGAGGAGCCAGGAAATCTGGTCCCGGCGCCGGCACGTGGACTTCTGCCGCACCGAGGCCGCCCTTTGTCGGTGACGACCAGTGCGTCCGCCCGCCGGCGGTACCGCCGGCCGCACGGATGCCCCGTCGTCCCGATCCTGCGTCCTCCCGGAGCACAGCCATGTCTGCACTCGTTCCTCCCGACCCGACGTTCCCGACGCGCCTCGACGACCGCCACGCCGACCTCGGCGACCGGCTCCTCGCCTCGCTCGAGGCGCTGGTCGAACGGCACCGGAGGCGTTCGACCGGCGACGACACCGCAGACGGCGAACTGGTCGCGGCCGAGGCGGCCCACCGGCACCTGGTGGCCCGCATCGCTTCGCCGCGCATGCGGAGCTGAGGCCGACACCGGGAGCACGTCGCCGCGCTCAATCAGGTCCGAGGCGTACTGACCCGGCTGACGACGAGGGTCAACACATCCGCGTCGACGGCCCGGTCGAGGCGCTGCGCCTCTAGCGGTTGTCGTAGGCCGCGCGGGCGGCGTCGATGTGCGGCAGGTGCGTAATGCTCCACTCGATGAGCGGCGCGGTGGCTTCGCGCAGGGTTCGACCCATCGTGGTCAGCTCGTAGCTGACGTGCGGGGGCATGACGTTGTGGACAGTGCGCGTCAGGATGCCGTCGCGCTCGAGGTCGCGCAGTGTCACGGTCAGCATCCGCTGGCTGATGCCGTCGATGGCCCGCTTGAGCTCGGTGAAGCGCCGCGGTCCGTCCTTGAGCATGCGGACGATCAACAGTGCCCACTTGTCCCCGACGATCCCGAGGACTTCGCGGGCTTGGCACGGGTCCTGCATGGTTACCTCCTGAGAACCAGGGCACCGGAAAGTGCCGTATTGCCGGTGCGCGTCGTGGGGATCACGCTGTTTCGGTTACCAAAGGGTACCGAGGCACGAGGAGGAACCGACGACAATGGCCACCTTTCTGCTGGTGCACGGCGCCTGGCACAGTGGGCGGAGCTGGGACCGAGTGGTACCGCTGCTGGAATCGGCCGGGCACCGGGTGCTCGCGCCGTCGCTGACCGGCTATGGCGACAAGGCGCACCTGCTGGGCCCTGAGGTCGGGCTCGGCACTCACGTCGAGGACGTCGCTGGTCTGATCGAGAGCGAGCGTCTCGACGGCGTCGTGCTCGTCGGGCACAGCTACGCCGGGATGGTCATCTCGGGGGTTGCCAACCGGGTCCCGGAGCGGATTGCGCATCTGGTGTTCCTCGACGCGATGGTCCCCGAGGACGGGGAAACCGCAGTCGATGTCCTTCCGGTCACCAAGCAGCTCATCGACGCCGTGGACGGCTGGCGCGTTCCGCCGATGCCGGAGCAGCCGCCACCCCTCGGCCTGTTCGGGGTCACCGATCCCGACGACGTCGCCTGGTTGCGCTCGATCCTGTCGGACCACCCGGTGCGGTGCCTTGAGGAGCCGGTCAGGTTCGACGCGCCGGCCGCGCGCACGATCCCGCGCACGCACATCCACTGCGTCGGGGGTCGGCCTGCGGCCATCACCCGGCGTCCCGTCCCGGCTGGCGAGCGGGTACGTGAGCTGCCGACCGGCCACGACTGCATGATCACCATGCCCGCCGAACTCACCGGGCTGCTGCTCGAGGCGGCGGCCTGACAACGGCGCCGACATCGGTTCGTGCGGAAGCTCGGGTCGAGTGTGCACGTGCCGGATCGGGGCCATGGCAGCGACCTCGGCGACCTGGGCGGCGTGCTTCCTGGTCGCCCGGCCGCGGCTCGCCACCGCGGCGAGCTGGTCGGTGATCACCGTGGAATGCCTGTTCCCGTTGGCGCTGCTCGGCCTCCGCCCGCTCACCCGTCGGCGCCGGCGCGATCGTAGGCGCCGTGGAGGGGGACCGCCCCTCGGTTCTTGGCGAGGGGATCCGATCCCGTGTCACGGCAGGCCGTCGCCCGGCGGCGGCGTCCGGTGCAAGAGGTGGTCGCCGATCGTGCGGGCTGCGTGGGCGGCGGGATCGTGGCTGGCCACGGTGCGGGCGTTACGCCAGTGACGGTCCAGCCCGGCGGAGGTGAGGGTGGCCGACGCGCCGGCGGCGTCGAAGACGATCGTGGCCGCCCTCTGGGCGGCGCGGTCGGCCGCGACCTTCGCCTGCGTGACCTCGATCGCGGCTGCGGCGAGCTCCTCGGGCGTGCGGTGGCCGGCCGCGGCGTCGAGGGCACGCGCTGCACTGAGCACCACGGAGCGGGCGGTGTAGGCGAGGATGCCGGCCTCGCCGACCGCGGCCTGCACGAAGGGGTCCTCGGCGGCCCGCTCGGCCTCGGCCGTCTGCGCGGTGCGTGGGTTGGCACGGGTGAAGGCGATGATGTCGGAGACCGCGCCCGTGGCGATCCCGGCCGCCACCGCAGCGAGGTGCAGGGCACGGAAGCTGGAGGTCACGGTCGGTCCGGACCGCCCCGGTACGGCGTGCAGCACGTCGGCGGGGTCCACCTCGACGTCGGTGAAGACGGCTGATCCGGTGGCGGTCAGGCGTTGCCCCATTCCCTCCCAGTCGTCCCACAGCTCGATGCCGGGGGCGTCGGCGGGCACGAGGGCCCAGACCGGTCGATCGTCGTCGTCGAGGGCGAGGACGGTGAGGTGGGTGGCGAACAGCCCGCCGGTGGCGTACTGCTTCTCGCCGGTGAGGAGGAGACGCCCCTCCGTGTGCCGCAGTCGGGTGCCCAGGTCGAAGGGCCGAGAGCCGGTGCGTTCGGAGGTCGCCTCGCCGATCAGCATGCCGCGCACGGCGCGGAGCCGGCGGGCGGCGTCGGGGACGTCGGGCTCGAGGAGCCGTTCGACATGAACGAAATGAGCGCGGGTGGCCTGGGCGACGTTGGAGTCGGCCGCGGCGAGTCGCACCACGGTCCGGACGACGTCGGCGATCGACCCGCCTGCCCCGCCGAGGGCGACCGGGACGCGCAGCGAGCCCAGCCCGGAGTCCCGGAAGGCGTGCATCTCGCGGTAGGGCAGGGTGCGCTGTTCCTCGCGGCCGCGTGAGCCTGCCCGGACGCTGTCGGCGAGGGTGGGAAGCACTCGCGTGAGGAGCTCGTGGCGGTCGCTCGTGGCGTGCGGACGACCGGGGGCCTCGCCGTGGCAGGCGCGACGGGTCAGCGGGTCACGGGTGGGCATGGGTCCTTCCGGGGGTGATCGGTCGGCGGTCGGTATGCCGACAGATCGCGCTCGCCTGTCGTCGGAGATCGACGTGGCGGCGCGCCCGGAAGAGCGGCCGAAGGGCCTCGGACGGTGCCATCACTCGGATGGTCGCACGAGCGAGGCGCGCAGCGGAACCGCCCGGCGCGGGCTCGGCCACTGCGCGGTGGGCCGTCGGTCGTGGTCCACCACGGAGCTCCGGCTGCATCTCCCGGTGCCGGATGTCCGAACCTTCCTCCGGCGTCGGCCCTCGATGTTTCTCCTGGTGGGACTGCCCGGGTGGCTGTCCGGACAGGTCCGTGGCCGGTACGGCGGTGGGGCTCACAGATGTCGTTCGGACCCTTGACTCACGTGCGGTCGTGATCCCTAGAGTGACTTCCGGGCCCACGGGCCACACCCATCCAGAGCGGCCGAGAGACCCGGCTCGACGACGCCGCAGCAACCCCCCGTCAGACGGGTGCGGGTGCTACCGCCGGGAGCGATGGAGGAGCGATGTTCGTCGGGGTGCGGCGGCGCCACGTGGATCTCCTGCGCACGGCCAGCGCGGGCTGTCGGCCTCGAGGTGGTCCCGACAGCCCCGGCTGCCGGCGTGAGCCGTCGTAGTCGGTCCACTTCCGCTTCGGAGGAGCACTCCATGACCTGCGCCCCGCCCCCGGGTGCGGCGACGTGAGCGCGTCGTCGCCGTCCGAGGCCGCACCGGCTCCCAGGGCCTCGGCTCCCGCCTCTCAGCGCGGTGCCACCGTCTGGCTGACCGGTCTGCCCAGTGCGGGCAAGTCCACGATCGCGCACGCCTGCGAGCCCAGGCTCCGGGCCCGCGGGTTGCGGGTCGAGGTTGCGCCCGCCAGCGCGTCGGCGAGATCTCCGGCCTCACCGGCGTCGACGACCCCTACGAGGTGCCGCTGGAGCCCGACCTCGTCATCCCCGCCCACGAGCAGCCGGTGGAGAACTCGGTCGCGCTGCTGCTCGCGCACCTGACCGACCGCGGGCTGACGGGCCCGGCCACACCCGAGGAGTCCTTGAGTTGAGCACCGCCCCTGAACCTCCGCCCTTGCTGCCGATCCCGCGGTGGGAGGACGCCGCGATCGCGGTGGCGGCCCCCGGCGCCGGTGCCGGCAACTGGGTGGGGGCCCCGAGCGTCGTCCTCGCCGACGGCGTCTACCACGCCGCCTATCGCTTGCGTGCCCCGTTGGGACACGGCCGCGGCCTGGCCACCGTGCTCGCCCGCTCGACGGACGGGATCCGGTTCACCGAGGTCGCCCGGGTGACCAAGGAACGCTTCGGTGCGGAGTCGCTGGAGCGCCCGGCCCTGGTCCGCACGCCCGAGGGGCGGTGGCGGCTCTACGTCAGTTGTGCCACGCCCGGGAGCAAGCACTGGTGGGTCGACGTCTTGGAGGCCGACGCCCCCGAGGAGCTGGCCGAGGCTCCGCGCCGCACGGTCCTGCCCGGCGACGAGCGGCACGCCGTGAAGGACCCGGTGATCGTCATCGAGGGCGGGCGCTGGCATCTGTGGGCGTCGGTCCATCCGTTGGACGTGCCGGAGCACGAGGACCGGATGACCACCGAGTACTACACCAGCACGGACGGCCTGGCGTGGCGGCACGAGGGCACCGCGCTCGGGCCGCGCGAGGGGCGGTGGGACGCGAGGGGGGTGCGGATCAGCGCGGTCTTCCGGGTCGACGGCCGCTGGGCCGCCACCTACGACGGCCGCGCCACGGCGGCGGAGAACTGGGAGGAGCGGACCGGCCTGGCCTACGCCACCGGGACCCCCGGTGTCTTCACCGCCCAGGGGCACGAGCCGGTCGCGGAGTCGCCCCATGCCGGGCACGGGCTGCGCTACCTCAGCGTGGTGCCACAGGTGGCCGGCGGGTACCGGCTCTACTACGAGGGCACCCGCGAGGACGGGGCGCACGAGCTGCGCACGGAGCTGCTGCTGCCGCCGGTCCGCTCCGCCGATCGGCGCCCGGCGGCGGCGGTCTGAGCCGGTGGGTTCGCGTCTGCCGGACTTCCTGCTGCTCGGGGCGCCGAAGTGCGGGACGTCCGCCCTGCACAACGCCCTGAGCGGCC
Organism: Pseudonocardia kujensis; assembly: GCF_021283305.1. GTDB lineage: Bacteria > Actinomycetota > Actinomycetes > Mycobacteriales > Pseudonocardiaceae > Pseudonocardia > Pseudonocardia kujensis. The sequence goes on along the minus strand of NZ_JAJSOK010000005.1, from coordinate 83,456 downwards.
ACCCGCAGCTGTTCCTGTCCACCCCGAAAGAGCCGAAGTTCTTCCTCACCGACGGCCCACCGCCGGACTCCGGTGGAGGCCCCGGTGACCTCGCGACCTGGGGCGAGCACGTCTGGCGCCGGGACGAGTACGAGGCCCTGTTCACCGCTGCCGATCCCGACGCGTTGTGCGGCGAGTCGACGGTCTTCTACCTCTACGACCGCGACGCGCAGCGGCGGATCCGGGAGCTTCTGCCGCAGGCCCGGCTGATCGCCGTGCTGCGCGATCCGGTCGAGCGGGCCCACTCGAACTGGGCGCACCTGCGCGGCGCGGGCCTCGAGCCGGAGGCGGACTTCGTGCGCGCTCTGGAGCGCGAGGAGGAGCGGATCGCCGCGGGTTGGGCGCACTTCTGGCACTACACCGCCCAGGGCCGCTACGGCGGCCAGCTCGAGCACCTCTTCTCGCTCTTCCCGCGCGAGCAGGTGCTGCTGCTGCGTTACCGGGAGCTCCGCGACGATCCCGCCGGAACGACGGATCGGGTGTGCCGGTTCCTCGGGGTCGAGACCGGCATCGTGGCGGGGGTGTCCCGGCACCAGGTCCGCCCGGACGTGCGCGGCCGCGTGTCCGGGCCGGCGAGCGCGGAGCGCGCCGCGACGCTGCCGCGCTTTGCCGACGACGTCCCGCGGGTGGCCGCGCTGACCGGTTGGGAGCTGGACGAATGGCTGCGATGACTCCGGGGGTGATCTCCCCGGTACCGCTCTCGGTGCTGGACCTGGCGCCGATCGCGGCGGGATCGACGGTGGCGGAGGCGCTGCGCAACACGGTCGACCTGGCCCGGCACGCCGAGCGGCAGGGCTACCGGCGCTACTGGCTGGCCGAGCACCACCTCAACCCCGGTGTGGCCGGAGCGTCGCCGCCGCTGCTGATCCAGGCGGTCGCGCAGGCCACGAGCACGATCCGGGTGGGTTCAGGTGCGGTGCAGACGGGCCACCGGACCGCGCTGTCGGTGGTCGAGGAGTTCGGGATCCTCGACGCCCTGTACCCCGGGCGCGTCGATCTCGGCCTGGGCCGGTCGGGTGGGCCGCGCACCCGCGAGGAGCGGTCCGGGCCGCCGGAGGACCGCGTCGTCGACGGGGTGCTGATCCCGCGGCCGTTCTCGATCGCCGGGCTACTGGGGTCGCCGCGGTTCCGGGCCCAGCTGGAGCTCTTGCGCCAGCCGGGCGCGACGACACCGGCCTACGAGCGGATCGTCGACGACGTGCTCGCCCTGCTCGCCGGGCGGTACCAGTCGGCAGAGGGCGTGAAGGTGCACGCGGTGCCGGGGGAGGGGGCCGGCGTCGAGCCCTGGGTGCTGGGCAGCAGCGGCGGGGAGAGTGCGGTGGTGGCGGGGGAGCGCGGGCTGGCGTTCGCGGCGAACTACCACGTCAGCCCGGGCACGGTGCTCGAGGCGGTGGCGGCCTATCGCGAGGCGTTCCGGCCGTCGGAGCGCCTGCGCGCGCCGTATGTGATGGTGTCGGCGGATGTCGTCGTCGCCGAGGACGACGCGAGGGCCCGTGAGCTGGCGGCCGGGTACGGGGCGTGGGTGCACAGCATCCGCACCGGCGCCGGGGCGATCCCGTTCCCCGAGCCGGCCACAGCGGCGGCGCACCCGTTGTCCGAGAGGGAGCGGGCGTTGGTGGCCGACCGACTGGCCACCCGGTTCGTGGGCACGCCGGGGACCGTCGCCGAGCGCCTCGAGGCGCTGCAGCGGGTCACCGGCGCCGACGAGCTGCTGGTCACCACGATCACCCACCGGCATACCGACCGGGTCGCCTCCCAGGCCCTCCTGGCCGAGGAGTGGGCGGCCCGCGGCGGTTCCCGGGGCCCGTCCGTGACCGCGGGTCGAACCGCGGCGACCTGACCGATCACCCTTCCCACGGAGTTGTTCATGAGCCGGCGGATGTCGTGAGTGCGGGCGCGCGCCGGGCCACGGCGAGCTTGTGGCGGCGGTGGCGGGCGCGGCTCGCTCGGCTGGAGCGGGAGCGTGCCGAGGAGCAGGTCGCCGCGCTCACTCAGGTCCGGGCCGTGCTGACGCAGGCGATGCTGACGGTGGACACGTCCGCGTCGGGCGACCCGGTCGAGGCCCTGCGCCTGGCGGCCGCCCGGCTCCCCGGCGACGACCCGGTTCCCCGCCGCCAGGCACTGGAGTACCTGTGGCACGTGCTCGGTGGCGAGCCCGACCGGCCGGTGCGGTGGAACGTCGTCTCCGGGGTGCACGACATCCACCTGGGCGATCTGGCCCGCTGGACCCGAGGGCCCGGCGACGGCGAGACGGTGCTCCGAGCGGCGACCGAGCGGGTCGAGGCCGACATCGCGAGTCTCGGGAAGGAGCCTTCCTGAGTGCGCGCCACTGCTGGGCCAGGGTTTTGTGTGCGAAGGGTTACGCACACGGCGACGCCTGCGAACTCGCCGTTCGCAGACCTTCCGTGTTCCTGTCGAGGAACGGGAGGGAGCGCGCTGACCCGGCGGCTGTGGGTCGACCTCGGCCGCGTTCGCACTGCCGTCTGTCCGGGCTGACGCCGGCGCCTGCGGCCCGTCCGGGCCGACGCCGCACCCGCCCACCCACCGTTTCCCGAAGGACCCCCATGCCCCCGCTCACCCTGCACTGGTTCCTGCCCACCAACGGCGACGGCCGCCAGCTCGTCGGCGGCGGCCACGGCGTCGGAACCGGCTCGGCCGGGTCCATCCGCCCGGCCTCGATCGAGTACCTGACCCAGGTCGCCCGCGCCGCCGAACAGGTCGGCTTCACCGGCGCGCTGACCCCGACCGGCGCCTGGTGCGAGGACGCCTGGCTGACCACGGCGATGCTCGTCGCGCACACGGAACGGCTGAAGTTCCTGGTCGCCTTCCGGCCCGGCTCGATCTCCCCGACCCTGGCCGCCCAGCAGGCCGCGACCTACCAGCGCCACTCCGGTGGGCGGCTGCTGCTCAACGTCGTGACCGGCGGCGAGTCGAAGGAGCAGCGCGCCTACGGCGACTTCCTCGACAAGGACGGCCGCTACGCCCGCACCCGCGAGTTCCTCCAGGTCGTTCGGGGGCTGTGGCACGGCGAGACCGTCGACCTCGACGGCGAGCACGTGCACGTCGAGGGCGCGTTCCTCGACCGGCTGCCCGACCCGGTGCCGCCGATCTACTTCGGCGGGTCCTCGCCCGCCGCCGGTGACGTGGCCGCCGAGCACGCCGACGTCTATCTGACCTGGGGCGAGTCGCCCGCGCAGGTCGCCGAGAAGATCGGATGGATCCGCAAACTGGCCGCCGACCGCGGGCGCACCGTGCGGTTCGGCATCCGGCTGCACGTGATCACCCGCGACACCGCCGACCAGGCCTGGACGCAGGCGGAGTCGCTGCTCGCCGCGCTCGACCCGGCCACGATCGAGCAGGTGCAGGCCGGGCTCGCGGCCAGCGAGTCCGAGGGGCAGCGCCGGATGCGTGCCCTGCACCATGGCAGGCACGGCGGTACCGCGAGGAGCCTGGAGATCGCGCCGAACCTGTGGGCCGGCGTCGGTCTGGTCCGCGGCGGGGCCGGGACTGCGCTGGTCGGCAGCCACATCGAGGTCGCGGACCGGATGAGCGAGTACCACGAGGCCGGCATCGACGAGTTCGTGCTCTCCGGCTACCCGCACCTCGAGGAGGCGTGGTGGATGGGGGAGGGCGTGCTGCCCGTCCTGCAGCGCCGGGGGCTGTGGGAACCCCCGCCCGGCGGCGGGCTGCGCACCGACGCGGCCCGGACCGTGCCCTTCGCCGCGCCGGCGGCCCGCCGATGACAGCCGCGGGGACGCGGTCGAGAACCGCCCGGTCACCCGCTCTCGCACCGTCCTCCTCGCGAGTTGGTCCTGCAGCTCGGGGTCTGGTACGCGCTGATGACCGGCGCGGAGTCCACGCTGTTCGCCGAACTGTTCGACACCGACGTCCGCTACACGGGCATGTCGCTGGTCTTCAAAGGTTCCGGAATCTACGCGTCCGGCCTCACCCCGGTCATTCTCACCGGGTCGCTCGCCGCGAGTGGGGGCGGCCCGTGGTGGACCGCAGGCTACCTGGCCCTCACCGCGGTGGTCAGCCTCGCCGCCGTCGTCGCCATGCTGCGATGGATCGGCTGGCGTCCGCCGCGGACCCATGCCTACCGCTGGTGAGACTGAGGAGGACAATGCGGCAGAGCTCTGTTGGATCCGGCAGAACAAGCGAATCTCCGAACAGCTGACTCCGTGGGGGAATGATTCCATGGGGGAGCGGGGTCAGCGAGACGCGCGGGCCGGCCTGATCGCCGGGGTGCATCGTCTGTGCGACCCCGATCTGCTGACGCAAACGCACCCGGGAGCCTTCGATCCCCGAGGAATTGTCGGCTCGGTTGGCCTGGCCCGGAGCGGCCAGGGGGTGGTTAGCGCTCGGGAAGAAGTGCCGCGGCAAGGGGCGTAGGCCCCGCCCCCGACGCACGTGTCCGACCGCCCGCCTCGGCGCCTACGGACGAGGGTCACAGCGCGAGGCCCTTGCCGAACACATCGCGCGCGGGCGGTTGCAGGGCAGCCAAGTCCGGGCGGCCGTCCACCGGAGGTGATCGAGACTTCCTGAGGCATTTGAAGCGCGCTCCGGCGAGGAGCACGCAGCTGCTCGCGCCAAGACGAGAGGGCCGCATGCAGCATCGCCGGTCGGCGGAGTACGACGTTGCCGTCGTCCAGCACGAAACTTGTCGCCCGTGTGACGACTCGAGAGCCGGTTTGCCGTCCGCTTGCCTTGCGTTTGCCGTTCGAGCACGCGGACCTTCCTACGTTCCGGCCATGACGAACCCGATCACCGCTGCCGTCCCCGGTCCGGTTGAGCGGGTCGATGTCCCGCGAAGAAGGCCGGTCACCGCCGCGTTGTGGGTCGCGCTCGGGCTCGTGACCGCTGCGGTGGTTGCCGTCCCCGCCCGACTTCCGTTCTACGACTACGCGGAGTGGTTGCTGCAGGGTCGCATCGTGCACGACATCCTCACCGGCGGGACGGCGGGAGGGCAGCCGGTCACAGACGTCTACGCGCTGCTCCCGGTCCCGGTACCGAACCTCGCCGCGCCGGGCGGGATCGCGCTGCTGAACATGGTGCTGCCGATCCAGACGGCCGGCCGCGTCTTCCTGGTGATCGGGTGCCTCGGCTTCGTGGCCGGCTACGCCTTCCTCGTGCGTCGTCTGCAAGGCAGACCGACCGTGCTGGAGTACACGGGACCACTGTGGGTCCTCGGCTACTTCCTCTACCGCGGATACGTCAGCTACCTGTTCGGCCTGCCGCTGGCGTTCGTCGGCATCGCCACTCTCCAGCCGCTCCTCGCCGGGCACGCCCTGACCCGCCGGCGGGTGGCCGGCCTGACGGCTCTGGGGCTGGTCACCTTCCTGTCGCACCTGGTCCCGTGGGGTGTCCTGATGCTGGCGCTGCTCGTCCACGCCGCCGTACTGGCGCGGCGGGGACTGCGCCGCGAAGCCGCTGCGCTGGCCGCAACCGGGGCGCCCGCCGTAGTGCTGCTCGCCTGGTACACGGCCGCCGGCCCTGGGGACAGGCATCTGTCCTTCTACTCCTCGCTGCGCGACAAGGCGCTGGCGTTGGCCGAGCCGTTCCAGTTCTTCCTGCGGCTCGACCCGTTCCCGAGTGCGCTGCCGACGACCGTGGTGGAGATCGTCGTCGTGCTCGGGCTCGGCGGGCTGGCCGTCGACGGACTCCGCGCTCGCCGGCGGGATTTCGTGCATCCCGTCGTGCTGACGGCACTGACGCTCGTGGTGGTCGCGGTGCTCGACCCGGTCGGCAACCTCAACAGCCTGACCAAGCCGGACCAACGGCTGCTGTTCCCCGGGATACTGCTGCTGGTGGCCGCGCTGCCCTGGAAGCGGGCGACGCTCGGCCGTCGAGCCGTCGTCGCCGCCGGGGTGGTGGTTCTCTCCGGTCTGCATCTTGTGCAGCTGCTGGCGGTACAGGCGAGTCAGCGCGAGCTGGCCGCCGCGGCGTTGCGCGTGGTTCCCCCGGCGGCACGCGTCGCGACCGTCGCGGTCCCGGCCGACGGGGGCTGCGCTCCAACCATCGGGCCGACGATCGGCCTGCCGGCGCTCAAGTGGGCCGATGTCGACCGACTCCTGGCCTACGGCCAGGTTCGCGCCGACCTGCAGGAGACCTCTGGGATCGTCCTGCGCCCCGGCCTGCCCGCCGCGGGCCTCACCTCGCTCACTGCCGCCCCGGACAGGGTCGGGGAGGCACTCGCATCCACCGGGTCACCACGCTATGCCGAAGTGTTCGCCTGTCCCTCCGTTCTCCTCGATGTTCGGATCCAGCTCGAGGGGCAGTATCGGGCGGCCGCTGTGGGAGAGACCTACTTGATCCTCGAGCGGGAGACGCCGGGCTAAGCTGCCCGCGCTCACCGCGGACGCCCTTGTGAACCCTTGTCGCCCCTTGACCCCCAGTCGGACGACGCACGGATTGTCCGCCACGACTCGACGTGTGAGCCGGTGTCAACGGCGGGGAGGCGGTCGACCATGGCTGCGGCGAGTGACGTCGTCGGAGCACGTCTCGCCCCGGCGTCCGAAGGGCAGGTTCGAGGTGACCATGCAGAGCGGGACGGGCGCGCGGCCGGACGGGGCCGGGTGAGCAGGTTGTCCGGGGAGTCCCCGGTGCGGATCGCCTCGGTCTCACCGGACCTTCTGGGCACCCACGGGGACAAGGAAACGCCATGGTGCTCCGGCGGCGGCGGTGCTGGCGGGGCGTCCCGCCGAGATCGCGCTCCTGCACGGCATCGGCCCGATCGACCCGCCTGCCGGCGGTAGCGCGCGGGAGGAGCTAGGGAGCGGGCGGACTGCCGGCCGGAGGTCGGGCCGGCGGCTCGCGCCGGGCGCCTGACAACGGGCCCGACCGATCGTGTGGTCGTCCTCCACGACGAGCAGGCGAGCCATGGGCCGGAGGCTACGCCCCGACCGATGCCGAAGCCGGCACGCGACGGAGGCCGACCGGCCGGGGGGACGCACACAGCGCCCTCTCAGGGCGTTTTGCCTCTCGCTCACCCGTGGTTGGCCGAGAGCGAGCCCGCCCGTGCCTAGCGTCGCCGACAGATGGCGGCGACTCCGGTGACTCCGACGAGGACGTGACATGAACGATCTCCCCACGGTGCTCGCGATCAACCCGCTGAGCGCCACAGACTTGCTGACGTCGTTCGGCACCGTCGGGATCCTGGTGGTCCTGTTGGCCGAGACCGGACTGCTGATCGGCTTCGTCCTGCCCGGCGACTCGTTGCTCTTCACCGCCGGGCTGCTCTGCGCGACCGGCGCCGGGACCCTGCACCTGCAGCTGGGCTGGGTGCTCGTCGCCGCGGCGGCCGGAGCGCTCCTGGGTGCGCAGATGGGCTTCTGGATCGGCCGACGCGCGGGGCGGGCGCTGCACGGGCGCACCGGGCGACGGCGCCTGCTGGCGGGGATGGCCCGCTCGGAGGAGCTCTTCGCCCGGTACGGCCCGGCGAAAGCGATCGTGCTCGCCCGGTTCATCCCGGTCGTGCGCACGGTGCTGAACTCGGTCGCGGGCGCGCTGAACACCCCGACCGCCACCTTCACCCTCTGGCAGAGCGTCGGCGGGCTGGTCTGGACCGTCGGACTCGTCTGCGCCGGCTACGGCCTGGGGCGGTTCGTGCCCGGCATCGACGCCTACCTGCTCCCGGCCATCGCGGTGATCGTCGTCCTCTCCCTGCTGCCGCTCGCTACCGAGCTCTACAGGGAACGCCGGCGCCGCCGCGCCGACGCGACCCGCTGACACCCCGGCGGCGGCCTGCGATCCCTTCCTGCGGTAACAGAGGTCTACATGGTCGACAGTGCGTCCCGCCGGAGAGGTCGCCGGGACGCGGTGAGTCGAGGAGAGGGGAGCTGATCGTGGTGGGCATTCCCGCAACCATGCGCGCGTTACAGCAGACCTCGTCGAAGGGGCCGCAGGACACCAGGCTGATCACCGACGCGCCGGTGCCGCGCCCCGGCCGGGGCGAGGTGCTGATCCGGGTCGTCGCCGCCGGGGTCAACTTCGCCGACATCTCGAGGGCCCACGGCACGTTCTCGGGCGGGCCGCGACCCCCGTACCTGGCCGGTTTCGAGGCCGCCGGCGAGGTCGTGGCGATGGGCGAGGAGGTGGCCGGCCTGCGACCGGGGAACCGCGTGATCGGCGTGGGGTACGGGGCCTTCGCCGAGTACATGGTCCTGCCCGCGGCCGCGGCGGCGCCGGTGCCGGCCGGCTGGACGGCCGAGCAGGCGCTGGGCCTGGTCGTGAACTGGCCGACCGCACTCGCCGCGCTCAGGCCGTTGGGCCGTCTCGCCGCCGGGGAGACCGTGCTGGTCCACGCCGGGGCGGGCGCGACCGGCCAGGCCGCGGTGGCCATCGCCAAGCACTACGGCGCGACGGTCATCGCCACCGCGTCGTCGGGCAAGCACGGGGCGGTGCTCGGGCTGGGCGCCGACCACGTGCTGAATTCCCTCGACGGCGACATCGCTGCCGAGGTGCTGCGGCTGACCGGTGGTGCCGGTGCCGACCTGGTGCTGGAGTCGGCGGGTGGTGCCACGTTCGAGGCCGGTCTCGCCGCGGCCAAGCCGGTCACCGGCCGGGTCGTCGTCTACGGCCTGGCCGGTGGCGACGCCTCGATCACGAACTGGGACCTGGTGTACAGGCACCAGGTTCACCTGATCGGCCTCAACATCGGCGTGTTGATGGAGGCCGCGCCCCGGATCTTCGGCGAGATCGTGGGTGAGCTGTCGACCCTCGTCGCCGCCGGTGTCCTCGCCCCCGCTCGCCCCGCCGTCTACGACCTGGCCGACGGCCCGAGGGCTCTCACGGAACTGGAATCCCGGGCGACCGTCGGCAAGCTGGCCCTGCTGCCCTGAGCGCCCGGCCACCGCGGGAACGCGCGGTGAGCTGGGATTCGATTCCTTCGGACCGGTGTCCCGGTCGTCATGGACGACGGCCCCGACGAGCGGAGCCGGTCCGGAGGAAGGGCAGCAGCGCATGAGGAGCACACATCCGGCGGCGGAGGTTCCCCTGTGGTCGACGGTCCGGGCATCGGATCGCGAGCAGGCGCCGCGGGTCCGCCGCCCACCGAAGGAGGACTGCGGCACGATCGCGGACCTCACCATGCGGCCGCGGCCTACCCTCGCGGCGTGAAGGGGCAGACGCGGAGGGCGGCGGACCAGGACCGGTTCGTCGCCGAGACCGAGCGGTTCCGCCGGGAGCTGCTGGCGCACTGTTACCGCATGGTCGGCTCGGCGCACCAGGCCGAGGACCTCGTGCAGGAGACGTATCTTCGGGCCTGGCGCTCCTACGCCGGCTTCGAGGGCCGTGCGTCGATCCGGTCCTGGCTCTACACGATCGCCACCAACGTCTGCCTGACCGCCCTGGAGCCGCGCCGGATCCGGGTGCTGCCCACGGGCCTGACGGCTTCCTGCGATGGACCCGACCGCCCGCCGAGTCACGTTCCGCCGGGCGAGGTCTCGTGGCTGGAACCGTTGCCGGACCACCGGGTCACCCCGGCCGCCGGCGATCCGGCCGCGACAGTGGTCGCGCGCGAGTCGCTCCGGCTGGCGCTCATCGCGTGCCTGCAGCACCTGCCCGCCCGCCAGCGCGCGATCCTCATCCTGCGCGAGGTGCTGGCGTTCTCCGCGGCGGAAACGGCACGGATCCTCGGCACCACGACGGCGGCGGTCAAGAGCGGACTGCAGCGGGCCCGCGCCCGGCTGGACGAGCTGGAGCCGGCACCCGGGGGACTGCTCGAACCGACCGATCCGCGGGCACGTGCGCTGCTCGAGGGCTACATCGCCGCCTTCGAATGCTCCGACGCCGGCCTGTTGCAACAGGTGCTGCGCGCCGACGCCACGCTCGAGGCCACGCCGTTCCGCGAGTGGTACGCGGGCCGGGTGGACTGCATCCACGTGCTGGACACCTACGTGCTGGGCGCGCCGGGCGACTGGCGGATGATCGCCACGACCGCCAACGACCAGCCCGCCGCCGTCGTGTACAACCGGCACACCGACGGCGCGCTCCGCGCCCACGGCATCGTCGTGCTGACCGCAACCGCCACCGGCATCTCGCGCGTGATCGAGTTCCACGATCCGGCGCTGGTCGCGCTGTTCGGCCTGCCGGGATTGCTTGCGGACTCGTCCTGACCGGCGGAAGTGCCCCGCCGTCGCCGTCTCGGCCGAGGACCTGGACGTCGGTGAGCACGGCGAGGCGGTTGGCGTTGAAGCTGCCCTCCATGTCCCGGTGCCGCAGCAGGTTGGCCTTCACCGACTCGGCGTCGAACGGGGCATCGTCGTGGTAGTGCCAGCCGTCGATGAGCCGCATGTCCACGCTGCGGCCGTCGGGGGAGAGCTGCCAGGACTCTGCGAGCATCGGCTCGGTCTCGCCCGCGGCGTTGACGTGCACCAGGCTGTCGTAGACCGGATACAGGTACATCTGGCTGTTGTTCGTCGTGATCCTTCGGGGTCGAAGCTGGTGTTGTCGACGGTGTAGATCCAGGTCAGGTTCGCGTCCCGGTTCCCGGGGCCCTGCATCGGCGGGCAGTCGACCGGACCGGTGTCGGCCTGGGGCAGCGCCCGCTGCCGCGGCCGCAGGCGGCCAGGAGCAGCAGGGCGAGAGCCGGCCCGACGATCCGTGCTGTGGTGTGGCGTGCCGAGTCCGGGACCTCCTTGTCCCTTGCAGCGCAGCGTGCTCGGTTGCTCGTGGCGGCCGGTCAGCTGCTGTTACGGCGGCGCTGCGACCACATCTGCGTGGCCCGCTCGAACTCGACGGCGGCGTCCCACCCGATCGCGGGCGGGCCCAGCTCGGTGCGGAAGGACCGGACGGCCTCGCGGGCCAGGGCGGGGTCCTTGGCCGGGCCCGTGGCCAGCCGGTGGGCGGTGTCCTCGACCTCGGCATCGGGGACGGCGGCCCAGGCCAGTCCGATCTCGACGGCCCGGCGGCCGTCGATCTCCTGGCTGAACAGGCCCATCGCGGCGGTGGCCTCGCGGCCCGCGGTGCGCCCGGCGATGGTGAAGAACCCGCCGCCGGGGTGCAGGCCGATCCGCAGGAACCCCGCCAGAAGCCGGGCGTCCTCGGCGACGATCCGCAGGTCCGTGGCCAGCGCCAGGTTCAGCCCGGCGCCCACGGCGGCGCCGCGGACGGCGGCGATCGTCGGCACGGCGAGCCTCCCGACGCGGACGAACGCCTGGTAGACCGCGCCGCTGTTGCGGTAGGTCTCGTCCTCGGCCTGGTCGGCGCCGGGCTGCCAGCGGCGCCGGTCGGCCCCGGAGCAGAAGGTGCCCGCCGCACCCCTGACGACGGCCGCGCCGATCCGCGCGTCGGCGTCGATCTCCTCGCAGGCCGCGACGAGCTCACGACCCATCTCCGGCGTGAGGCCGTTCCTGACGTCGGGCGAGTCGACGGTGAGCGTCGCGATCCCGTCGGCCTTGTCCAGCACGATGCGGCCCATCAGCGTCCTCCCGTCCGGCCCGTGTCGGTGTGTCGGAGCAGGACGTCGACGGCGACCGCGCCCTCGCGTCCCACGATCAGCGGGTTGATCTCGAGCTCGGCGACGCGCGGATGCGCCGCGGCCCGGGAGACGGCGACCACCGCGGCGGCCGCGGCGTCGACGTCGAGCGGTGGGGAGCCGCGGTGGCCGGCGAGCAACGGCCAGCTGCGCAGGGTGCGCAGCAGTGCCAGGGCGGCGTCGTGGTCGAGCGGGCCGAGCGCCGTGGCCAGGTCGCGGTGGACCTCGGTGGCCACCCCGCCCAGCCCGACGGTGATCACCGGCGGCCAGCCGTCCGCGCTGCCGGTGGCGCCGATCAGCAGCTCGAACCCCGCGGGTGCGGTTTCCTGGACCAGGACCTCCGCCCCGAGGGCGAACAGGCCCACGGACTCCGCGGCGACCCGGTCGAGCGGGACCCCGACCCGCACGCCGCCGACGTCGGACTTGTGGGCCAGGCCCTCGGCCTTGAGGACGACCGGGCGGCCGAGCTCCGCGGCGATCCCCGCGGCCTCCTCGGGGTTGCGGGCCACGCGGCCCGCCGGGCGGGCGATGCCGAGCGCGTCGAGCAGCTTCCAGCCGTCCTCGGGCAGGTCGGCGTGCGGCGCGGTGGCGGCGGGGGAGTCCGGGCCCGGCTCGCACACCAGCACCGCGAGCATCTTCGAGGCGACGGCGATCGAGCCGAACACCGGGATCCCCGCCGTGGTGAGCAGGGCGCGCGCCTCGGCGGTGCGGTCGGGACCCGCGAGCCAGGCCACGGCACACGGCACCGGGCTGCCCGCCATGGCGGCGGCGAGGTCCGCGGCCAGGTCCACGGCCTCCTGCCCGGTCACCATCGTGACCAGCACGAGCAGGGAGTCGACCGACGGATCGGCGCAGGCGATCCCGCAGACGTCGCCGAACGCGCGGTCACCCCGGTTGAAGAGCTGAGCCGTGACGTCGACGGGGTTCGCGATCGCCCCGAAGTCCGGGACGACCCGGGCGAGCTTGTCCTGCGTCTCCGGGGCGAGCACCGGCAGCACGAGGCCGAGCCCCTCGCACCGGTCCGCGGCGAGGATCCCGGCCCCGCCCGACGTCGTCACGGCGGCGACGCCGCGCCCCGCGGGCCGGGGCTGGCCGCGCAGCATCGTGGCCGCGGCGAGCAGCTCCTCGACGTCGTCGACGAGGACGACGCCGTGCCGGCGGGAGACGAGCCGGAAGGCGGTGTCGTCACCGGCCATCGCGCCGGTGTGTGACACCGCGGCCCGGCGTCCGGCCGCCGACCAGCCCGAACGCAGTACGACCAGGGCGGTGTCGTGCGTCGCGGCGGTCTCGGCGAGGCGGGCGTAGGCGGCGCCGTCCGGCACGTCCTCGGCGTAGACCGCGAGCACCGCGATCTCGGGGCGCTGCACCAGGTGCAGGCCGATCTCGGTCAGGTCGACGTCGGCCTGGTTGCCGGTGCTCACCCAGGTCGTCAGGTCGAGCCCGCGTTCGGCGGCGAGGTCCAGGACCGACCCGCCGATGGCCCCGCTCTGCCCCACGTACGCGATCCCGCTGCTGCCGATCAGCGGTCGCTCGGCCGCTGCGGAGAAGCTCGCGAAGAGCCTGCTCGGGGTGTGCACGATGCCCTGACAGTTCGGGCCGAGCACCCGCACGCCGGTCTCCCGGCCGGCGGCGACGAGTGACGCCTGCAGGGCAGCGCCCTCGGGGCCGACCTCGGCGAACCCGGACGCGAACACGATCACCGCCGCCGCGCCCGCCGCGCCCGAATCCCGGACGGCCTGCACCGCGCGGTCGGCCGGGACCATCGCGAGGACGAGGTCGACGGATCCCGCGACATCGGCCAGCGAGGCGGCACAGGGCAGGCCGGCGAGCTCAGGGTATTTCGGGTTCACCGGGACGACGCGGCCCGCGAAGCCGCGCTCGGCGAGCCAGCGCAGGGGACGGGCCATGGGGCTGTCCGCGCGCCCGGAGGCGCCCAGGACGGCGACGGTCCGCGGGTTCAGTACCCGCTCCCAGTCGGTGGGGGTGACGGCGGCCAACGGGGCGGTCCTCCTCGTCGTCGAGGGATCCGGGCAGGCGGGGCAGCGCGTTTGCCCAGTTCAAGAACAGTTCATGCGCCGTCCCGCCAGCTCACGCTAAGTCGACGTCGATATCGAATACAAGCCTTCCGGGCGATCGGCTCCTGTGGCATCCTTCGCCCGTCGCACGGAGGAGGCACGAATGGACGGCACCGGATTCGTGCCCGCTCGGTCGGGGGTCGGGCACCGGCGGCGCACCGCGATCGGGGACAGGCCGAGCACCGAGCGCGGGAAGCGCACCCGCGCCCAGCTGCTCGCGGCCGCGCGGACGGTCTTCGAGCGCGACGGCTACCTCGATGCCCGGGTGGCCGACATCGCCGCCCTCGCCGGCATCGCCCACGGCAGCTTCTACACCTACTTCGACTCCAAAGCCGCGATCTTCCGGACCCTCATCAACGACGTCATGGAGTCCGGCCTCTACGCCCCGCGCGAGCCGCGCCCCGCGACCGGTGGAGCGCCCTCGCTCGCCGAGGCGTGGGCCCGCATCGAGGCCGACAACCGCCGGTACCTGGCGATCTTCCGCAGGGACCGGGCCCTGATGGGGTTGTTCGAGCAGGTCGCGTCGTTCGATCCCGAGCTGCGCGCGTATCGGATCGAGCTGCGCCGGCGCACCGCCGCCCGCGCAGCCGCCGGGCTGCGCAGGCTGCAGGAATGGGGACTCGCGGACCGGGAGCTCGACCCGGACACCGCCTCCCTCGCGCTGAGCGCCATGGTCGGCAACTACGTCTACTACTGGCAGGTGATGGGCATCGAGGCCGAGGAGGAGCACGTGGTGGAGCAGCTGACGCGGTTGTGGGCGCGGGCGATCGGCCTCGCGGAGCCGTCGTGACCGGCTCCTGGCCCGAGCTCGTCCGCCGCTACTACGACGCCTGCTCGGCTGGCGACCTCCGCGGCCTGCACGCCACCCTGCATGCCGAGGTCGTGCACTGGTTCCTCGCCCCCAACGTCGGGTCCGCGCCGGTCCGGGGCCGCGAGCACCTCGCCCGGTACTGGCGCAAGGTGCAGGCGATGACCGAGGCACGCTGGATCGGGCCCATTCGTGGTGGAGCAGCAGGTAGGAGCCGAAGCCACCGGACTGCGTGGCGAGGCGCTCGATCTGCGCGATCGCGTCGTCGACGGTCCCGATGACGCCCAGCCCGGTCTCGTTCACCCAGGCCACCCGCTCCTCGAACGTCGCGCCGGCGGCACGGAAATGCGGGGCGGCGAGGACGTGCTGGGTGTAGTCGGCCCAGTCGTCGAGGCCGTGGCGGACGTCCTCGATCGCTTGCTCCTTGGTCTCGGCGAGGTGCATCGGGCCGACGAGGCGCCACTGGTCGCGCCGTGGGGGGTTGCCGAACTCGGCGCCGCGCTCCTGCATGACGTCCCAGTGCAGCGCCAGCGAGTCGAACCCGCCCTTGGCGGGCACCGGACCGCAGCCGCATCACGAGGTTCAGCCGCCGCGCGCCGGTATCCCGAAGCCCTGGGGCCGAAGACAAACCGGCGCATCGCGCTGCTGCCAGGGTTCCTCGCGTTGTACGGCTCGCCCGCTACGCGGGAAGCTCGAGGTCCCCGAGCACCTCGGCGTAGCCCAGCAGGTCCTCGCGCGGGGTGGCGCTCCTGTCGGCGTCGTCGCCGGCAGGAGCGCCTGATCAGGATTGCGGGGTTGTGGGCCCCCGACGGGCCCGCAGCCCCATCCGGCCCACGCAGCAGGCGACCGGTTCTCCGGGGCCTCCGCCGGGCGCGGGAAGGAGCTATGCGCGGGCGAGGATCGATGTTCCGATGTCGGCGATGTCCCGCTCGGCGGTGAACGGGTTGGACAGGAACACGCTCAGCATGTCCACACCCGCCTCGACCATGCCCTGGGCCTTCTCCCAGATCTCGTCGGGGGAGCCGTAGAGGCACCAGTAGTCGCACAGCTGCTTGGTGATCAGCGGCCGGTGTGAGTCGTCGAGCCCCTTCTGGTACTTGGACCAGGTTTCGAGGTAGTGCGGTTGCTCGGTGGTGTTCGGGTCGCCCAGGTAGGCGGTGGCCGCGGCTGCGCTGGCCTCGACGATGGAAGGGTCGAGCTCGGCAGCGTGCTCGCGCATGAACCCGATGTTGGTCAGGCACGAGCTGATCGGGCCGGAGGCGAAGCCGTGGTCGACGCCGTCCTCCCAGGTCTCGCCGTTGCGCAGCTGGTAGAACCAGGTCACCGCGACGAGCTTGACCGAACCGGGTGGGCGGCCGGCGTCGGCGACCGCCTTGTCCAGTTCCCGGCGCACCAGTGTGATCATCTCGGGGTCCGGCCCAAGGCAGTAGGCCACGTAGTCCGCGTAGCGGGCGGCGACCTTGATGCCGCGCGGGCCACCGGCGGCCATCCACACCGGGACCGGGTCGGCGAGGTTGTACCAGCTGCCGTCCTTGTCGAGGAACTCCAGCTCGCGCTCCTTGCCCCGCCACTTCTCGGTGACCCGCTGGCCCTTGAGCAGGCCGGTGGTGACCCGGAGCGCGTCGTCGAGCTGGGCGATGCTCGCCGGGCTGTGGCCCATGGAGCGCAGTGCGTTGTTCGCCGTGCCGATGCCGAGGAAGGTGCGGCCGGGGGCGAGGGCGTTGAGGGTGGCGTGGGAGTTGGCGGTGACGGCGGGAATGCGGGTCAGGGGGTTGGTGACCCAGGTACCGAGGTTGATCGTGGACGTCTCCCGGGCGGCGAGCGCGAGGTACTGGTAGGGGTCGCTGAACAGCAGCGGCCCCTCGCCGACGCCGAAGTGGCTGACCCCGGTGTCCTCGGCCTGCTTGACGATGCCGACCTGGTCGATCTTGGCGCATGTGCCGATGAAGAACTCCATCAACTGCTCCTTTGCAGTAGAGAGGCGTGCGAGCGGCTCACCACGGGGCGGAGAGCAGCCATTCCTGTGGTGCGGACGCGGCGGCGCGTTCCCAGTCGGGGGCGGGGAGGTCGAGGAACGCCCCCTGGGCGTAGAGCAGTGGCTCACCCGCGTGCACCGCCACCGCGTCGACCAGGCCGAGGACGATCACGTGGTCCCCGCCGGCGCGGATCTCGTACAGCGCGCAGTCGAGGTGGACGATTGCGCCGTCGAGGTGCGGGCCGTAGCGACCGGGGGAGTGGGCGACACCGGCGAACCGGTCCGCCGGTCGCGCGAAGTCCCGGGCGAGCACCCCCTGGTCCGAGGCGAGGATGCTGACCCCGAACCCCGGCGCGGACGTCAGCGCGCGGTGCATCGACCGATCCCGGCCGAGGCAGGCGAGCACCAGGGGCGGCTCGAGCGAGAGCGAGCAGAAGGCGCTGACCGTAGCGCCGACCGGCCCGGCGGGGGTGGTCGTGGTGATCACGGTGACGCCGCTGGCGAACTGGCCCAGGGCGTGGCGGAACTGCGGTGGGCTGATCGGGTCCCGGTCGAGCGGGGCGGGCGCGGCCATCAGGACGCCGGGGCGTCCGGGCCGCCGGCGAGCGCGAGCGCGCGGTCGACCAGGGCGAAGCAGTCGGACTTGTCGTAGGCCAGGTAGTTCATCGCGAGGATGCGCACGGGGTCGCCGGCGTAGTAGCGCTCGTACTGCACGGCGCGCTGCCCGAACGCGTCGCCGCACAGGTCCCAGGCCAGCTTGTAGAGCCGGATCCGGTCCACGGCGGACATCTCGGCGCCGCGGTAGTAGCGCGCGATGTCCTCGGCGATCGGCGAGCCGAAGTCCTCGGCCGAGGGCATCATCAGCAGACCGCCCGCGCCGAGGGTCTGCAGCACCTCGACCAGCTTGGGGTACTGCGTCGCCAGCACCACCCGCAGCGTCTGCAGTGCGTTGAAGCGGGGCCGGACCGTGCCGGTCGCGGTGGTCTCGTACTCGGCCTCGGCCGCGACGAGCAGCGCGTGCGCCTGCTCGACGGCGGCGATGCACTCGCCGAGCTTCTGCTGCACGTGCAGGAAGCCATCGATCTTCACCGACTGGCTGAGCTTCATCGCCAGCCCGGTGACGAACTGCAGCTTGACCAGGCCGCGCACGCCGGTCTGGTGCGCGGTGTGCTGGCGCAGGTTGGTCTCGGCGTAGAGGGCGTTGGCCAGTTCCACGTCGCCGTGCAGGAACACCCGGTCCCACGGCACCAGCACGTCGTCGAACACGACGAGGCAGTCCGCCTCCTCGAAGTGGGAGGAGAGCGGGTGGTCGAACGGATGCCGGGTGCCGTCGTCGAAGGGGGCGCGGGAGATCAGCCGCAGGCCGGGGGTGTCGATCGGGATCGCGAAGCAGGCGGCGTGGCGCTCGTCGCCGGGGCGCAGGCCGGGCAGGCTGTAGATGATCAGCTCGTCGGCCATCGGCGCGAGCGTCGCCAGCATCCGGGCACCGCGGACGACCAGTCCCTCGGCGGTCTCGGACACCACGCCCATGTGCAGGAACTGCTCCTGCTGCTCCGACGCGCCCTTCGACCGGTCGGTCTGCGGGGTGATCAGCGCGTGGGTGAGGAAGAGGTCGTTGTCGCGGACGTAGGAGTAGTAGCGCGCGATGTTGTCCGCATACCGCTGCCCGAGCCTGGCGAACACCCCTGGTGACTCGGTGAACGCCATCAGCGTGGTGTTCAGAAAGTCCGGCGAGCGGCCCATCAGGCCCAGCGTCGGTTCGGCCCACGCCCGGTACGCGGCCCGTCTCGCGGCCAGGTCCTCCGGCGTGCGGCACGGCAGGAACGCGCGTCCGATCCGGGCCCCACCGGGGCCCGGCGCGGTGAGCACCGGGGCGAGGTCGGGATCGTGCTGCAGGTCGTAGAGCCGGGCGATCTGCTGGATCGGCCGACGGAGGGCGGGATGCATGGTGACGTCGTCGACGCGCTCGCCGCGGAGCCACACCTCGCGAGGGTGTTTCTGCAGGTTCTCGACGTACTGCGCACCGGTACGGACGGGCATCGACGGTCCCTTCTCGGACACTGGAATGCTAGCGTGCCTGGACACGCTAACCGGAGGCGCAGATCACATCAAGAGCTTCCGGTCCCGACGCCGGCCCGGCCGTCACACGTCCAAGTCGAGCCCTTGACATTGATCAACGGCACGTGTTGCATGCTTGCATGCTAGGAGACCGGCAGGGTCTCCTGCGGTCGATGGAGGATTCTCAACGATGAGATTGGGAACGTTCCTGCTGCCCAGTGCAGCGGCGACTCCGGAGCAGTACCGGCAGGGCTACGCCGGCGCGAATCCGAACTTCTACCAACGCGCGCTCCTCGAGAACGCCGCTGTGCTGCGTCAGCTCGACGACCTCGGCTTCGACTTCGCGGCCTTCTCCGAACACCACTTCCATCTCGAGGGCCTCGAGATCTCGAACAACCCGATCCTGCTCGGCG
Organism: Pseudonocardia kujensis; assembly: GCF_021283305.1. Taxonomy (GTDB): domain Bacteria; phylum Actinomycetota; class Actinomycetes; order Mycobacteriales; family Pseudonocardiaceae; genus Pseudonocardia; species Pseudonocardia kujensis. The sequence continues at coordinate 64,612 of NZ_JAJSOK010000005.1, read as the reverse complement.
CGTGGGCCGCGGGGATCACGAAGAAGCTGCGCCTCGGGCAGATGGCGACCGTCCTGCCGGCCCGCAATCCCGTGCTGGTGGCCGAGGACCTGGCCATGCTCGACCACTTCAGCGGCGGCCGGATGCTCGCCGGGTTCGCCCGCGGCTACCAGAGTCGCCACGTCACCACGATCGGCCAGAAGAACGGGGCGGTTGCGACGTACGCGACCGACCCGCAGTACGCCGAGCACGACGCGATCAACCGCGTGTTGTTCGAAGAGGCCTACCAGGTCGTGCGCGGCCTCTGGGCGAATCGCGAGTTCTCCTACCAGGGCAAGCACTGGCAGGTCCCGCCCCGCGGGATCACCTGGGACCACCCCGGGACGCGGGAGATGGCGCCGTCCACCGTGAGCGCCGACGGCACCGTGGAGAAGATCGGCATCGCACCGAACACCCTGCAGGACCCGGCCTCGATCGAGCTGATGGTGCCCTTCACGCTCAGCCCCAACACCATCCGGTGGGCGGCGCGCGAGGGCGGCTGGCCGATCATCTTCAGCCCGATCGAGGAGACGGTGAAGGCCTGCCTCGATGCCTACCACGACGAGGCGAGGCTCCGGGACCCGTCGATCGGCTGGGGCCACAACGTCGGGCACTTCCGCGAGGTCGTCGTGGCCGACACCGACGAGGAGGCCATGGCGATCGGCGAGGACGCCCTGGGCTTCATCTGGCCGGCTTGGCACGACCACTTCGGGTTCAACGAGGCCCTGCGCTACCCGGGCGAGGAGGGGCCGATCCCGAACAACTACCGGACCATGGTCGACCGCGGGTACTCGATCACCGGCTCGGTCGACACCGTGGCCCGCAAGCTCGAGAAGACCATCGAGATGTTCGGCATGGAACTGCTCGTGCTGTGGATGGGCATCGGCCCCGCGCCGATCGACAAGCTGCTCCGCAGCAACGAGCTGCTGGTCGAACAGGTCCTGCCGAAGATCGGCATCAAGCTCGACCGGTTCGAGCCGACCTTACGCCCGGAGTTCAACACGCCGGCCTGGAACGCCCGCTCCCGCTGATCCGCCTTCTCCGAGATCTGACAGCAATCAGCAAGTCGAGGGAGCGTTGTCCATCTTCACCACAGGCGCGGACGTCGAGAGCCGGGAGGCCGTGTTCCTCCGCGAAGGGGCGCGAGCTTGAGTATCGCCGCGGCGGTGCGGATCGGGATCGGGCTGCCCGCGGCGGTCCCGGGGGTCCGGCCCGACCAGCTCGTGGAGTGGGCCCGGCGGTCCGACGCCGCCGGGTTCTCCTCGCTGGCGACCCTCGACCGGCTGGTACATGACGGGCTCGAGCCGCTCGTCACGCTAGGGGCCGCCGCGGCGGTCACCGAGCGGATCGGGCTGGGCAGCTACGTGCTGCTGGCGCCGGCCAGGGGCCCGTCGGCGCTGCTGGCCCGGCAGGCCGCGACGCTCGATCGGCTCTCCGGTGGCCGGTTCACCCTCGGTCTTGGCGTCGGCACCCGGCAGGACGACTACCGGGCCACCAACATCGAATTCCGCACCCGGGGACGACGGCTGGACACGATGCTCGACGAGCTGCAGGCGATCTGGGCGGCGCCCGGGCCGGAGCGGGTCGGCCCCACACCGAGGAGCGGTCGTCCACGGATCGTGCTGGGCGGCCGGTCGGCTGCCGCGCTGGAACGGGCCGCCCGTGCAGGCGACGGCTGGGTCTCCGGCAGCACCGGGTTCTTCGCCGAGGGCGCGGCCGCGGTGCGGGCAGCCTGGCAGCAGCACGGCCGCGACGGTGCCCCGCAGCTGCAGGCGGTGGCGTACTTCTCCCTCGGGGCGGCTGCGACCAGGCACGCCCGGGAGTACCTGACGAGCTACTACGGGTTCGTCGGCCCCGGGGCCGCCGCGATCGCCGACTCCGCGCTGACCACCCCCGCCGCGGTACGCGGGGCTGTCGAGGAGATGGGGCGTGCGGGTTGCGACGAGCTGCTGCTGTTCCCCTGCCGGCCCGGTCCCGAGCAGGTGGACCTCCTGGCGGCGGCCCTGCTGTGAGCGCCCCCGCGTGAGGCCTGGCGTGGGAGCCCCGCCGAGGGGGCTCCCAGGGCACAGGACTTCGGTCAGGCGGGACTGGCGCCGTTGAGGGCCTTCTTGTCTTCGGCGCCCGGCCCGGTCTCCAGGCGGATGATGTCCACGGTGCCCGAGATGTGGCGCTCCATCTCGCGCCGCGCCGCTGCACCGTCGTGGCTCCGCAGCGCCGCGATGATCCGCTCGTGATCAGCGTGGCGGCCGTCGAGGGCGTCGGACAGCGGAGTGGCGGTGCCGGTCGTGTTGATCAGAAAGTCGCTGAGGTCGAACATCCGCTGGCAGGTGGCCGCCATGATCGTGGACCGGGACATCTCGTGCACGATTGCGTGGAACTGCCGGTTGTACACCCGGTAGCCATGGCTGCGACGATCGGCGTCGGCCTCGCCGCGCAGGTCGGCGATCAGGGACTCAACCTGCTCGAGCTGCTGCAACTGAGCCTCGGTGCGCCGGTCGGCGGCAACCTCGGCGAGGATGCCCTCCATGCCGGCGAAGAACCGAAAGAAGTCCACGACCTCCTGGGGCGAGTAGCGGCAGACCTCGCAACCGACCTGCGGAATGATCTCGACCAGGCCTTCGCCGGACAGCCGACGCAGAGCCTCCATCACAGGCTGCTTGCTCACCTGGAACTGGCTCCTGAGCGCCTCGACCTGCAGCCGCTCGCCCGCGGCGTAGGCGCCCTCGAGCAGTTGTTCCTTGATCTGCATGTAGATCATCGAGCTGAGTCGCACGGACGACGAACGTACGTCGCCCAGTCCGGGCCGGAGCTCGAAGCCGCCGGTCATCGTCATCCATCGAGCGTAACGGAGAGGCGGTCCCGCCCCGGCCGCCGCGCGGACGGACAAGGTCTTGCCCGCTCCTCGCGGCGAGCTCTACGATTCTGGAACGCTAGAATGCTAGGGAGCACACAATGACGTTGGCCCTCTGCACGACCTCGCACACTCCGTTGATGGGGCGGTCGGAGCCCGCAACCGGTGTCGCTGCCCGGGTCGAGGCCGCGTTCAGCCGGGCCCGCGCATTCGTCCGGGACTACGACCCCGAGCTCGTGGTCCTGTTCGGTCCGGACCACTACAACGGCTTCTTCTACGATGTGATGCCGCCGTTCTGCATCGGCGCCGCAGCCGAATCAGTCGGTGACTACGGCATGCCGAAGGGCCCCCTGCCGGTCGCCGCCGACGTCGCTCGCAGCCTCGCGCGCGAGGTCCTCGCCGCGGGCGTTGACATCGCGGTCTCCGAACGCATGCACGTCGACCACGGCTTCACCCAGCCCCTGGTGCTGCTCCTCGGCGCCATCGACACCGTGCCGGTGGTCCCGGTCTTCATCAACTGCGTCGCCGAGCCGCTCGGCCCGGTCGCTCGCATCCGCCTGCTCGGTGAAGCGATCGGACGCGGTGTCGCCGGCTTGGACAAGCGGGTGCTGCTGATGGGGTCCGGCGGGCTGTCGCACGACCCACCGGTACCGCAATTCGCGGGCGCCCCGCCTGCCGTGGCCGAGCGGCTCATCGCCGGCCGCAACCCGACGGCCGAGGAGCGCTCCGTCCGCGAGGCCAGGGTCATTGACGCCGTCGGCGCGTTCGCCGCCGGCATGTCGGACCTGATGCCCCTCAACCCGGAGTGGGACACCGCCCTGCTCGACGTGCTCGCCTCCGGCGACCTGGAGCAGATCGACGCCTGGCCCAACGACTGGTTCGTCGAGCAGGCGGGGCACTCCTCGCACGAGGTGCGCACGTGGATCGCGGCCTACGCCGCGCTCGGCTCGGCGGGCCGCTACGAGATCGAGAGCTCCTTCTACGAGGCGATTCCCGAGTGGATCGCCGGCTTCGGGCTGACCACTGCCCGTTCCCTCACCTGAGACCCCCCGAAAGGCTTGCCATGGAACTCGACCCGTGCCGGACGGCATTCATCGCGGTGCACTACCAGAACGACGTGATCACGCCGGAGGGCGCGTTCGGCGCCATTTTCGCCGAGCAGGCCGCCGCGGTCGGAGTCGTGCCGACCACGAAGACCCTGCATACCGCCGCCCGCGCCGCAGGCTCCCAGGTCGTCTACACGCGGGTGGCGTTCCAGCCCGGCTACGGCGACCTCGTGGGTAACTTCCCGCTGCTCGCGATGGTCGGCCAGCAGGGCTGCCTGGTCGACGGCACCTCGGCTGCCGCCATCGTCGACGAGCTCACCCCACTCGACGGCGACACCGTCGTGACACACCAGCGGGTCAGCGGGTTCGTCGGCAGCGAGTTGGACACCGTCCTGCGCGGCCGTGGCATCGACACCGTCGTGATCACCGGCGTGGCCACCAACATGTCGGTCGAGAGCACCGCGCGCAGCGCGGGAGACCTCGGCTACCGCACGATCGTCGTCTCCGATGCCAGCAGCGCGGCTACGCCCGAGGTCCACCAAGCGTCACTGGACAGCCTGCGCATGCTGGGGGAGGTCGCCACCAGCGCCGATGTCCTGGCGGCGCTGAAGACCCCGGTGACGGCGTGAGCCGCCCCTCGGTGTGGTCCGCGCTCGCGGGTCTCGAGCTCAGCATCAGGTATGTGCAGGTCGGGGAGTGGCGGACCCGAGTGCTGGAGGCGGGCGAAGGTGAACCGCTGGTGCTCATGCACGGCACCGGCGGGCACCTCGAGGCGTATGCCCACAACATCGGGCCGCTCGCGGAGCGCTTCCGCGTGATCGCCTACGAGTACCCGGGCCACGGCCACACCACCCACACCACCCGAGACCTCGAGCTGCCCGACTACGTCGCGCACCTCGACGGACTGTTCGACGCGCTCGGGGTCGACCGCACGAATCTGTCCGGCGAGTCGCTCGGCGGCTGGGTGGCGCTCAAGTACGCGGCCGCGCACCCCGAGCGGGTGGGAAAGGTCGTGCTCAACACCCCGGGCGGCACCATGGCCACCCCCGAGGTCATGGAGCGGATCCGCAGCCTTTCCCAGGCCGCCGCGGACGACCCGACCGAGGAGCGGATCCGGGCCCGGCTGGAGTGGCTGATGGCGGACCCGTCCTCGGTCACCGACGAGCTCGTCGACATCCGGCGCGCCATCTACGCCCGTCCCGGCTTCGCCGAGTCCATGCGCCACATCCTGTGTTTGCAGGACCCGGTGATCCGTGCACGCAACCTGGTCACCGACGCCGAGCTCGCCGCGGTGACCGGCCCGGCGCTCGTCGTCTGGACCAGCGATGACCCGTCCGGTCCCGCCGCAGCCGGGATGAGCATGGCGGCCAAGATGCCCGACGCGCGGTTCGAGGTGATCAAGGACGCCGGGCACTGGCCGCAGTGGGAGCAATCCGAGACCTTCAACGCCCTCGCGCTGGAGTTCCTGACCGGCGGGAAGCCCTGATGGCGCTGTTCGCGGTGGTCTGGCGCTACACCGACGACACCCGCCTGCTCGACGAAATTCGTCCGCTGCATCGGGACTACCTGCAGGACATGGTGAAACAGGGCGTCGTGCGGCAGGCCGGCCCGTTCCGCGACGGCTCGGGCGGTCTGCTCGTCTACGACGTAGCCGACGAAACCGAACTGGCCGAGCGGATCGGCGAGGACCCGTTCAGCGTCAACGGCGTGATCGTCGAGTCCCACTCCTGGCCCTGGACGCCGGTCGTCGGCCCTCTGGCCGACTGACACGACCTGCGCGTGCTCAACCTGGCGGCGGGGCACGCGCAGGTCGCCTTCATGCTGCACGAGTGGACGAAGTGTCGAGCGGCTGTCCGAGGGAGGTGTCCACGACCACCGATATGCGCGGCGGGCCGTCGGATCAAGAGCCGTCCGGCTACGGCTGGGCGGGGCCGACGGGGTCCGGGCGGAGAGGTATCGGGGTCGTCAGGCGCGGTCGAGGTCGGCGAGGACGCGGCGGAGGCGGGCGCGGGCCCCTGTCGGCGACCCCGGGTCGACGGGGAGGGAGAGCACGTCGGCCTCGACGCACGGAGGTGCTCGTCGAAGGTGGGGTCGATCGGGGTGGCCGCGGGGGCGGCGTCGGCGGCGTACTTCGCGGGTCGGCGGGCCGACTCCCGGACGCGGTCCTGGCCGGTAGCGTCCTACCGGTGGCCACTGCTGCTTCGCCCACCGTCGGCGCTGTCACGGCGCGGCCGGTGCTCGCACCGCTGGACCCGCCGGTGCAGACCGCCGCGGGGGAGGTGCCGGTGGCGCCGCTCGTGCTCATCGACGTCACCACCTCGGACGGGATCGTCGGGCACGCGTATCTGTTCTGCTACACGCCCTCGGTCCTCCCGGCGCTGACGAGCCTGGTCGAGGAGCTCGGCGCGGCGGTCGTCGGGACGTCGGCCGCGCCTGCGACGGTCGAGGCCGACCTGCGTGGACGGCTGCGGCTACTCCGCCCGCAAGGCCTGCCGACCATGGCGATCTCCGGGATCGACATGGCGTGCTGGGACGCAGTGGCCCGGCGGGCCGAGCTGCCCCTCGTGCGGCTGCTCGGCGGCGAGGCACGTCCGATCCGCGCCTACGGCAGCCTGCGCTCGATGGCCCCTGACGCCGTGCGCGCCGAGGCTGCGCACCTTGCCGGTCTGGGATTCACGGCCTACAAGGTCAAGGTCGGTGCGGGTGATCTCAGCCGCGACCGGGAGGTCCTGCGGGCCCTGCGCGACGCGGTCGGCCCCGTGGCCGACCTGTCCATCGACTACAACCAGACGTTGCCGGTGCCGGAGGCGATCCGGCGGATCCGGGCGTTGTCCGAGGAGAACCTGCTCTGGGTCGAGGAACCCACTCGGGCCGACGACGCTGCCGGACACGCACGCATTCGGGCGGCGGTGTCGACCCCGATCCAGCTCGGCGAGAGCTGGTGGGGCGTCGACGAGATGACTGCGAGCATCACGGCGGGCGCGGGCGACCATGCGATGCTCGATGTCGCGCGCATCGGCGGGGTCACCGGCTGGTTGCGGGCGGCACCCGTGGCGTATGCAGCCGGGCTACCGGTGTCGAGCCATCTGTGGCCGGAGGTCAGCGCCGCGCTGCTCGCCGTGACGCCGGGGGCGTTCCTGCTGGAGTACCTCGACGTCGCGTCGGGCGTGCTGCGCGATCCGGTGTGCGTCGTGGACGGTGCGATGATGCCGTCGGAGCGGCCAGGGAGCGGTGTCGAGTGGCACGACGCCGCCGTCGAGCGCTACCGATGCTGATCGAGAGGTGGAGTTTCCCCTCGGGAGATGGGCACCCGATCGTCCGAAGGGTTCGACCAGGCCAGGGTTCTCGCAGGCCGCCTCGGCCAGCCCGACGACCCCTCGATGGGAACCTCCAGTGCCCCGCAGCAGCATGTCCTGGAGTCGCACTCGTCGCTTCCGAAGGGGCTCGAGAGAGTTCTCGCGCCAGAGTTGTCGCTGGTAGGTGGCCTGTGAAGGGGCTGCCGCGCGCTGGATCTAGAGGTGGTTGGTGTAGAAGTCGGCGAGGCGGTCGACGGCGGCGTCGACGTATTCCGGTTCGTCGTACATCTCGTAGTGGCCGGCACGCTCGACGACCATGAGGTCGACCGGGTTGGGGGCCCTCTTCCAGAGCTGCATGCCCGCCTCGTAGGAGCCGGTGGTGCCTTTGCGGCCGGCGAGGACGACCTGCAGTGGCTGGGTCAGGAGCTCCTCGACCAGGTGGAAGGCGTCGTAACCGAGGATGAGGGAGTCGCTGCGCGAGAGCCGGCGGTTGGTCGAGTACTCGCTCTTCCCGCGTTCGGTGCGGTAGTAGCGAATCGCCTTCATGGTATCGACGTCGGTCACGCCGAGGTCGTCGGCCTCCGCGGGGGTGTCGGGGAGCCACCTCTCGCGGCCGAGCTCTCCGGTGCGGTTCTCCGCGAGGCGTGCGGCGGCCAGGGCGTCGAGGGCAGCGGCGGGCCCGTCGGGTTGGAAGCTGCGGAACGAGGTGCCGATGTTGCTGGGCACGACGACCCCGACGGCTTTGATGCGGTGGTCGGTGCGGGCGGTGTGCACCGCGTAGCCGCCGCCGGCGCAGATGCCGAGGACGCCGATGCGGTCGGGGTCGATGCCGGGGACCGTGGCGAGGGTATCGATGGCGTAGCTGATGTCCTCGCCGCGGCGGTAGGGGTCTTCGAGGTCTCGTGGTTCGCCGCCGCTGCGACCCTGGTGGGCGGGGTCGAACACGAGTGCGACGATCCCGTGGGCGGCGAGGCGGGAGGCGTAGTTGGCTCCGATCTGTTCCTTGACGCTGCTGCCGGGGGTGGAGAGCACCACGGCGGGTCCGGGGGTGGTGGGGTCGGCGGGCACGTGGAGGTCGGCCGCGAGTTCGATCGGCCCGCGCGGGATCGTGAGGTGCTGGAGCGACATGGCGTCCCCGTCCGGGATCTGTTCGACTTCGGGCGAGTCGAGATCAGTGCTAGTACGATCTCGAACATATACGAGATCGTACTGCTTTGGGGAGGGGTCGTGTCGGTCGACGCCGCGCAGCTGTGGACCCTGAACCATCGGCTTTTGACGGTTGTGCTGGACGGGTGTGTCGGGGACCTGGCAGAGCTGGGGCTGGAGGCGAAGGAGTTCTTCGTTCTGGCGGAGGTGGCCGCGTCGCCGTACCCGGCGGAGCTGGCGGCGAAGTTGATCATCCCGAAGGCGAGCGTGACGGGCTACGTGCGCAGCCTGGTCGCCAAGGGGTTCATGCGCCGGGAGATCGATGACGCCGACCTGCGGCGTCACCGCCTGGTCCTGACCGCCGAGGGTGAGGCGGCTCGGGACCGCGCGCTCGCCGCGCTCGCTCGGGAGTTCGACCGCCGGCTGAGCAGGATCCCGGCGCGGGACCGGATGGAGCTGCAGCGGATCCTGCTCGCGCTGCTCGAGCCGTCGGAGTGATGGCCGGGGTCCGAGCTGAGGATGACGCCCCGTGGCGTGGTGTAGCTCGCCTGCGGCGGTCAGCTTGTCGCCGATGGTGCCGGGACGAGTTCGCCGGGCGCTACTGCAGGTAGGCCTCCATCACCACCGCGAACAGGGCCTGGTCGAGCCTCCGGCGCCTCTCCAGCAGGCTCGGGAAGAACGAGCCGGTCCGCTGCTTGTCCGATCCGCAGCTCCAGATCTCCGACCGCGCTGGTCAGGACGCGCGCGGCGCCCGTTGCGCTGGGCGGTGCAGGCGTCGCTGCGCTCGTGCGCGATCGGGTTCGATTCCCGTCGTCCGCTCAGTATTGACCTGAGTAATGGCACGCCCAAGATCACCTGAGGATCAAACGTGGCGCTACGTCGCCCAGCCGCGCAACGACGCCGTGGGGGAAGCGCGAGCACTGCGCCGAACGGGGGAGGGCCTCTGGTCGGCGGTCCGTGGGCGTCACAGGTGGAGGACGACGTGGTCGTTCTCGCAGGTCACCGAGTAGCTGCGCACCCGGAGCCTCTCCGGGTCCACCCACGACCGACCGGTGCGCAGGTCGAACTCCCACTGGTGCCAGGGGCAGCGGAGAATTTCGCCGCGCCGCTCGTAGTGGTATTCGCCAGGTCTCGGTGAGGTCAGCGCCCCGGACAGGGCGCCCTCGCACAATGGCGCGCCTTCGTGCGGGCACGTGTTGCGGAGCGCGACGTAGCGGTCGCCCAGATTGAACACGCCGACGGAGCGTCCGTCGATGTGGACGATCTTGCGCCCGCCCGGCGGGATCTCGTCGGCGGCCGCCACGACGACGTGCCTGTTCGAGCCGGTCATGCGGCCAGCCGGTAGGTCGCGCAGGCGTTGTCGTGCATGATCTGCCTGTGCAGGGTGGCCGGCACGCGGGTGCGGAAGGCGCGATGCGGGTTGTCGAAGTCCCAGTGCGGATAGTCGGTCGAGAACATCAGCAGGTCGGCGCCGACCTCGCGGATCAGCGGCACCAGATCACCGGGCCGCTCGGGTTCCTCCATGGGCTGCGTGGTGATCCGGATGTGCGAGCGCAGGTAGTGCGACGGCGGGTACCGCAGATCGGGCACCTCCTCGCCGAGCCGGGCGTGCAGCGCGTCGAGCCGGTGCGCGAGGGCGGGCACCCAGGCGAAGCCCCCTTCCAGCAGCACGACGCGGAGCTCGGGGAACCGGTCGAACACGCCGTTGAAGATCAGGCTGATGACCTGGGCCTGGAAGGCGACGGCGAGCCCGGTGTGGTCCTCGATGTAGTACGACGGCCAGCCGGTCGCGGTGATGGGCCCCGGGGTGGTTGAGGCGGCGTGGATGCCGATCGGTAGCCCTGCGCGGCAGGCCGCCTCGTAGATCGGCCAGTACTCGCGTCTGCCCAGCGGCGCGGCGGTCCGCGGGTAGAGCAGTACCTGCACGAACCCGGGGCACGTCGTGGCGCGGTCGATCTCCGCGGCGGCCAGGTCGGGGAACTCGAACGGCACCGTGATGGAGGCGCGCAGCCGGTCGTCGCGCTCGAGCCATTGGTCGACCTGCCAGTTGTTCACCGCGGTGGCGAGTGCGGCCCCGTAGGCGTCGTGGCGCTGTTCCGGGGCGCGGTAGAGGCAGTTGAGCACTGCGTGTTTCACGGGATAGGCGTCGAGCAGCTGCTCCTTCATGAACTCCAGGTCCGAGCCGGGCAGGCCGCCGGTCGGGGGCCATGCGTCGCGCCTGCTGGCGAATCGTGCCGCCTTGGGGTAGGCGTAGCCCTTGGTGAAGGGCGAGAACGTCCGGGAGCCGATGAGCTCCATGTGCCGTCGCCAACGCGTCGAGAGGTAGGGCTGCAGCTCGGCGTCGGACGAGACCGCGTTGTGCACATCGCAGTCGATCAGTGCCCCCGTGCGCATCCGATCTCCTCGGGTAGTCGGTAGACCCGGGCGGCGTTGCCGTGCAGCACGAGCTCGCGCTCGGCGGGCGAGAGCTGCTCGAGCAGCGCGGTGGGCGCGTCACCGTGGTGCCAGTGCGGGTAGTCGCCGGCGTGCAGGAGCATCCGGACCGAGCCGAGCTGGGTGAGGAACCGGTCCACCCACGCCCGGTCGATGGCGGGCGGCGCGTCGAACGGGGTGGTACTGAGCAGCACGTGCTCGCGGATCACGTGGGAGGGAGGCCGTTCGACCCAGGGCACCTCGCGGCGCAGGGCCTTCCAGTTCTTGTCGAAGCGCCACATCAATGAGGGCAGCCAGGTGACCCCGCTCTCCAGGAGCACCACCTGCAGTCCCGGGTGTGCGGCGAACACGCCTTCGGCCACCATGCTGGTGATCTGGGACTGCAGCGTGAGCGCTGCGCAGGCGTAGTCCTCGATGTAGTGCGACGGCCATCCCACCGGGGACAGGGGGTTCGCGCCGCCCACCCCCGGATGTAGCGCCACTGGTACGTCTGCCGCCTCGGCTGCCGCGTAGATCGGCCAGTAGGACCGCTGTCCGAGCGGAGCCGGGGCCGACGCCGGGAGCAGGACCTGCACGAAGCCGCGTCCTGCCCGCCGCTCGATCTCCTGGGCGGCCGCGTGCGGATCGCGCGTCGAGACGACGATCGAGGCACGGAAGCGGGTGTCGGCGGCCAGCCAGGTCGCCGCCTGCCAGTCGTTGAGGGCGCGGGCCATGCTCGCCGCCCAGTCCGGGTTGTGCAGCGCCTGCACCGCGTAGAGGCAGTTCAGGATGGCGTACCGGGCACCGGCGCCGTCGAGGACGTGGGCCCGCACGACGTCCGGGTCCGACCCGGGCGGTCCTTCGCCGGCGCGGCTACCCGGCCGCGCCGACAGCGGTGCTCCCGGTGGGTAGAACGCCGGGTCGAAGCCCTCGACGCCCGTCTCCCGGCAGTAGTCGACCCAACTGTCCGGCAGGAACGGGAAGAGGGCCGAGAGCCGCGGAACGGCGTTGTGCACGTCGCAGTCGACGGCATCGGCCGTCGCGGACATCGTTCCCACCGTCCCGCACCTCCTCACCCGGGCCCGGGGGCACCACCTCCGGTCCGCGGTGCCGCCCTCTGCCGATCCGACCGACGACGGGCTACGCGTACGTGTGGCCCTCGTCGAACCGGATCGCCTTCAGCTCCTTGCGCCCGTCGAAGTGCTGGATGCCGGTCTCGTCGTGACCGGGGAACAGCCAGGAATCGTTCTCCCGGGCGACCTGCCCGAGCGACTCCAGCGAGGTGCGCCACTTGTCGATGTCCCAGTAGATCTGCGGCTCGCCGGTGGGCTCGACGTAGTTCTCGTGGTGGTAGAGGGCGTCCGACGTGAGCAGGACCGAGCCCGTGGTCTCGAGCTGCAGCTGCAGGGCCATCTGTCCCGGTGTGTGGCCGGGCAGGTGGAGCAGGCGCACGCCGTCGGCGATCTCCATCGAGCGGCCCGAGATGAGCGTGGGCTTCTTGTCGCCGAGGAAGGCCCAGTCCACGCGGGCGAAGAAGTCCTTGTCCTCGTCCAGGCCCATGACGTGGGCGTACTCGTCCTCGTGCACGACGATCTCGGCGCCGGCATCCTCGAACAGCCGTAGGCCGCCCGCGTGGTCGGTGTGCAGGTGTCCCTGGACGACGTAACGGAAGTCGTCCGGCCCGAGCCCCAGCTGCTCGAGCCGCATCTCGAGGCAGGCCTCCGGAGTGACGGCGCCGAGGTCGACGACCTGCTTCCACTCCGGGAGCCACTCGTCCGGGCACCGTGCGGACAGGCCCGTCTCCCAGAGGATCCGGCCCTGCGGAGTCTCGATGATGTAGGCGATCGCCGGGCAGTTGTAGGGCGTCCCGACGTGTTCGGACTTGTTGACCAGGAGCGACATGTCGAGGCCCATGTAGCCCAGGTTGACGCCGCGGAGCGTGACGCCCATCGCTTCCTCCCGAGGTGGTGGTGTGGTGCGCCGAGGGACGGGCACGTCCGACGATTCGACCGCTCCGAGGGGGGTCACCGGTGTCCGAACTTGGGGCACGACGAGCCGCGTCCCCGGCCGTGTCCCAGATTGCGACAGCTCCGGCCCCGGTCCTCGACCTATCGTTCGTCAGGCGGGCGACGCTCAACGCCCTGGTCCTGCAGAACAACGAGGTTCTGGTGGAAGGGATCGAGTAGTGGACGACATCCTGGCGCGTGACCGAGAGTCCTTCCTCTCGTCGGGCACGGCTCCGGTGCGCGTGCGCGCCGAGATCTCCTCGTCGTGGCAACGGTGCTCGAGCTGGTCGGTGGCCACCGACCGCCTGGCCCCGCCGTACCGCCCGGGCGTCGACCCGGAGTCGCGGCTGCTGCGTGCGGCCGGCCCGGTCCTGGACGCGATGAACGCGCGGCTCGGTGAGCTCGGCATCAGCTTCCTCGTGACCGACGCGACCGCGCGCATACTCGACCGTCGTGTGCAGAACCGGCGGCTCCTGCACATGCTCGACTCCCTCCACATCACCCCGGGTTTCGTCTTCGCCGAGGACGCGGTGGGGACCAACGGCGTGGGCACGGCCGTCGAGCTCGGCCGGACCACCCGTATCGACGGCCACGAGCACTACGTCGACGAGCTCGTCCAGTTCACCTGCGTCGGCGTGCCGATCATGGACCCGTTGACGCGCCGCGCGATGGGCATTCTGGACATCACCTGTGGTGCGGACCGCGACAACGGGCTGGTGACCGTGCTCGCCGAGCAGACGGCGAGGACGATCGAGCAGCGGCTCTTCGAGCAGCAGACCGTCCAGGAACGCGCGCTGCTGGCACACTTTCTGTCCGGCAGCAGGCGCTCCCATGCCGGGATCCTCGTCCTCAACGACCGCGTCCAGATGGCCAATCCCCAGGCGGCAAGGCTGCTCGACGGGGTGGACCAGCCGCTCCTGTGGGACCACGTCGCCCGGGTGCTCGCCGGTTCCTGCGCCGACGGAACGGTCGACGGCGAGCTCCCGCTGCCCTGTGGACGCAGTGCCCGGACCCGGACCATGCGCCTGCGGGACGGGGGAGAAGTGATCGGCGCGCTGGTCGAGATCCGGCCCGCAACCGAGCCCACGGCGTCGCCGGGGCCCGCCGCCCGCCTCACCGCGCCCGACGGGCTGGCCGGTACCGACCGGGCCTTCCTCTGGGCGTGCCGCGCGGCTCGGGCGGCGCTCGCCGCCCGGACCGTAGTGCTCTGTGGCGAACCAGGGGTCGGCAAGGCCGCGGTCGGGTCCGCACTCCTCCGCGAGCCCGGCGACGACCCACGGGTCTGCGACGCCGCGCAGGCCGAGGTCACCGGCCTCGACGCGTGGATCGACGATCTGCGCGTTCTGCTCGCCGGACCGCCCGGCGCGCTCCTGCTGCGCCACCTCGACCTGCTCGACGGGCTCGGCCGACGGCGCCTGTCCGCGATCCTCGGCGACGCGGGCTCCCGCGGATGGCGCTGCGCGGCGACCTTCACGTGCGCCTCGTCCTGGGACGATATGGTGCTGCCCGGGCTCGACGCCGATCAGCTCCGACTACCGCCGCTGCGCAACCGGTTGCGCGACATCCCGACGCTGGTCGCCGCCATCGCCGCCCCCCGCAGGTTCGCACCCGAGGCCGTGCAGCTGCTCATGCGCCTGTCCTGGCCGGGCAACATCCGCGAGTTGCGGAGGCTGGTGGAGCGGGTGCTCGAGGCGACGCCGGGCGGAGCGGTCCCCGGGCTCGCCGACCTGCCCCCGGAGGTGCGGTGCGCGGCTCCGCGCCTCACGCTCACCCGCTTCGAGCGGGCCGAGATCCACGCGATCCTCGATGCGATGGCCGAGACCGGTGGGAACAAGAAGGACGCCGCCGCGCTGCTCGGCATCTCGCGGTCCACTCTCTACCGCAAGCTGCAGGCCGCCGGCGTCGACCTGGACAACACCACCTTCTGACGCCGGGTGTGCGGGGCCGACGACCGCGTGTTCGAGGTTCGGACACCGCCGGGTGCCGCCTCCCTCCTACCCTCGGACCATGGATCGCAGCGATGGCACCGGCTCGAACGGAGCAGCAGACGCGCACCGATCGACCCACGTGGTCGACGCTGCCCTGGCGGAGCTTCGGCGCGGCCGGATGGTTCTCGTCCTCGACGACGAGGACCGCGAGAACGAGGGCGACCTGATCATGGCCGCGGAACTGGCGACGCCCGAGGCGATCGGGTTCATGATCCGCCACACGAGCGGCCTGATCTGCGTCGGCATTCTCGGTGAGCGCGCCGACGCGCTCGACCTGAGCCCGATGGTCGAGGACGCCGACGACCCCCGCGGTACCGCCTTCACCGTCTCGATCGACCTCAAGCAGGGCACGAGCACGGGGGTCTCCGGCGCCGACCGGGCTGCGACGATCCGTGCCCTGGCCGACCCGGCCACCCGCCCCGAGGCCCTCTCGCGGCCGGGCCACGTGGTCCCCCTGCGCGCCCGTCCCGGCGGCGTGCTCGACCGTCCCGGGCACACCGAGAGCGCGGTCGACCTGTGTCGGCTCGCCGGCCTGGTCCCGGCGGGCGTGTTGGCCGAGGTGACCAACGACGACGGCACGATGGCCCGCCGCCCCGAGCTCGAGCGCTTCGCCGCCGAGCACGGCCTGGTGGTGCTCACTGTGGCGGACATCGTGCGTCGTCGTCGCGGAACGACCACTCTCGTCCATCGCGAGGCCGCGGGGCGGGTGCCCACCACACACGGGGAGTTCACCGCGCTGACCTATCGCGCCGCCGACGGTGTCGAGCACGTCGCACTCGTGCACGGTGGGCTGGACGCCGCCGGTCGGCTGGCCCGGCTCGCCGACGGGACGGACGGGTCCGATGCCGCGGTCCTGGTGCGGGTCCACTCGGAATGCCTCACGGGGGACGTCTTCGGGTCGCGGCGCTGCGACTGCGGCGAGCAGCTCGACGGGGCCCTGGAGCGGATCGCGGCCGAGGGCCGCGGCGTCGTGGTCTATCTGCGTGGCCACGAGGGCCGGGGCATCGGGCTCTCGCACAAGCTGCGCGCGTACACGCTGCAGGACGGCGGCCTGGACACGGTCGACGCGAACCTCGTGCAGGGCCTGCCGATCGACAGCCGGGACTACGGCGTCGGCGCGGAGATCCTGCGCGACCTCGGCGTCGACCACGTCCGCCTCATGACCAACAACCCCGCCAAGGAGAGCGGGCTCGCGGACCACGGGGTGCAGATCGTCCGCCGCGAGCCACTGGTCACCCCACCGAACCCGGACAACATCAGCTACCTCACCACCAAGCGGGTACGGATGAACCACGACCTCGACGGGCTCTCGGCGGGCGCTCACGCTGATTCCAGCGGGGGTGCGCAGGTCTCATGAGCGATGTGGGCGGACGTGACCTTCACCTACTCGATGGGGCGCGTCATCCGCGACCATCTCGCCTCGCTCTCACCTCAGCGAACGAAGCCTGGGCCCTCGATCACGGGGTGCGCGGCGAGGAAGTCCTCGTCGACCTCCACCCCGAGCCCCGGTCCCTCCGGCGGGAGTACGGTGCCGTCCGGGCGGGTCGGGAGCGGGGTCGGCACCAGCTCGTCGCGGAACAGATTGTCGTGGCTGACGTCGGCCTCGTAGTAGCCCGCGTTCTCGGTCGCCGCGAGCAGGTGCACGGTCGCGGCCATGTTCAGCCCCGTCGAGGCGGTGTGGGGGTGGACGCGCAGTTTCCACGCCGAGGCCATCGAGGCGATCCGCTGCACCTCGGTGATCCCGCCGGACTTGGACAGGTCGGGCTGCAGGACGGTGACGGCGCCGTCCTCGACCAGCCGGTGGAACTCGAAGCGGGTGTAGTGGTTCTCGCCGGCCGCCAGCGGTACCCCGACGAACCGTGCGGCCTCGCTGTAGCTGCGGTGGTCGTGCGGCGGGAACGGCTCCTCCAGCCAGCCGACCCGGTGCTCGCGTAGGCCGGGGGCGACGCGTCGGACGTCGTCGAGGTCGTAGGCGGTGTTCGCGTCGACGAGGATGTCCAGGTCGGGGAACTCCGCGCGGACCGCGGCGATGCGGGCGAGGTCCGGTCCCGGACCCTCCCCGATGCGCAGCTTGACCGCCCGGTACCCACCTGCGACCAGTGGCCGTACCTGATCGAGCAGTGCCTCCGGCTCGTTCCAGCCCAGCGCCACACCGCCGGCGTACGCCCGGACCGGTCGGGCCGCGCCGCCGAGCAGCCGGTGCAGCGGCCAGCCGACCGCCTTGCCCCGCACGTCCCAGAGCGCTATGTCGATTCCGCTCAGCGCGATCGCGGCGGCGGCGCCGAGTCCGTGGCTGGCGAGCTGGGCGGTGTAGACGGTGCGCCAGACACCGACGACGTCGGCGGCGTCCAGCCCGAGGACCAGCTCGCGCAGCGTGCTGTTGATCAGGTGTCCGATCGTGCCCGGCGAGCGGGCGTGGTGTGCCTCGCCCCAGCCCACGAGGCCGTCGGCGGTGCGCACGCGCACGACCACCGCGTCACGCTTGACCGCGCGGCCGATCCCGAGCCGCTCACCGCCACGCGGGCTGACGGGGAACGAGGTGGGGAACGCGGTGACGTCGACGATCTTCATCGCGGGCTCCGCGCCCTGCTGCCGGTCACCCTGTGGGCCCGGACTCGACGCCCGGGAAGTCCGCGGTCGTGAGCAGGCGCCGTCGGACCCGCGCGACGAGCGGACCGGCCTCCTCGCTACGCGCGGCCACGGTCTTCCACTCCGGGTCGGCGAAGAAGGCGGCCCACTTGCTCTGCAGGTCGTCGTAGGAGTCGAAGCGCAGGACGTAGACGATCTCGTTCTTCGAGTCGTCCCCGACATCGGTGCGACTGAGGAACACCAGCTCCATCCCGTGCTTGCGGAAGATCCGGCAGGTGGCGGAGTTGAACCGCTCGACCAGCGCCGGCAGACGTCCGGGCACGGCGGTGTACTCGCGCAGCTCGTAGATCATCGTGACGCTCCCGGTGCCGACGGGGACGTCGGCGGGTCGACGGTGACGGTCTCGGTCGTGATGAGGAACGGCAGGTGCCCGGGCGCGAGGAAGTGCGGCTCGTCCTCGCGGGTCGCACGGTACTCGGGCAGGGTCGCGGACCGGCGCATCGCCGCGACGTCGGCGAACCAGGTCGTCGCCAGCCCGTCCCAGCGCGGCGCGTCGTCCTCGGTCGCGGAGGACGAGGGCAGGCAGTGGCTCTGCACGTATCTTCGGATGGGCGCGATCGTGGCGGCCAGGGGCCCGTGCACCTCCCGCCAGTAGCGGCGGAAATCGGGGCACGGCAGGTCCGCGCGACGGGTCACGAACTCGATGCTCTTGACCCCGGCAGCGGGCGGCCCGAGGTCCTTGACGACGTGCTCCTCGACGTGCAGGACGCTCAGCGAAGCCGGGTCGAGCGCGGGGTCGCCGGTCAGCGCGGTGAAGGCCCGGGAGGCGCTGGCCCACCGGGCCACCCCTTCATCGGGGAACCAGAGCTCGTGGACGACGTCATAGATCGGGGCGCCGCGGCGGTAGCCGCCGAGCAGGGTGAGCGACTGCGCCTGACGAGTCGCACCCTCCAGCCCGGCGAGCCCTCCGGCGAGCTCCTCGGCCGCCCACGTCCGGAACCGTTCGAGCGGCAGTCCCGACGCGCGGCGGCCGAGCACGACCACCTTCACCGGTCCGCTGTGCACGTGACGACCTCCTGTCCTGTGTCCTGCCGTTCGGCGGCTGTCGCGCGGAGTGCGGCGGTGAACCGCGTCCGGACCGTGCCGGGATCGACGAACGGCGAGGGGCCGGGCCGGCTGCCGGTCCGGACGACGGCCTCGACCAGCGCTGGGCGGGGCAGCTCCAGCAGCGCGTCGCGCAGGTTCCCGCCGTCCGACACGCGAGCGGCGGTGAGACCGGGAAGGGCGCCCGCCACGTCGGCGAAGCAGGGATCGACGGGCAGCGGCTGCCCGCCGGTGATCGAGTAGAGCCCGTCGGTCAGCACCACGGTGACGAGGTTCGCCGGCCGGTACGCGGCGACGGACCAGAGCCCGTTGGCGCTCATCAGCAGTTCGCCGTCCCCGAGCAGGGCGACGACGGTGCGCTCGGGCACCGCCTCCGCGACCCCGAGTGCGGTGGCGAGCGCCGACCCCATCGCGCCGCCGAGGTACAGGTGCGGGCCGTCGTCGGACGCGAGCCGCAGCGCCGACGTCGCCGTGCCGAGCGCGGCGACCACGAGAGCGTGCGGATGTGCGGCCAGCACCACCGCCGCCACGTCAGTGGGCTCCACGGCCACCGCCCAGTTCCGGTTCGAGCGCAACCGCGGCGGTACGCCCGGCTCGCTGGACCAGCGTGAGGACCCCGCCCACGGTCGAGGCCGCGTCCCCGCCGTGCGGGTCCCGGAGCGGGTAGACGGGGACGCCGAGTGCAGCGAGCAGCGCGGGAGTGGCCAGCCCGATCGGCACCTGTGCCGGGTTGGCCTCGCCGAGGGTCCCCCGCATCGAGAGGACCAGGGGCAGCCCGATGCCGTAGGCCACGACGAGCGAGCCCAGGGCGTTGAGGCTGTTGCCCAGACCGGAGCACTGCATGAGCACGACCGGGCGCCCACCCGCGAGCGCGCGGCCCGCCGCGTAGCCGACGCACTCCTCCTCCCGGGTGAGGCAGCGCATCGCCACCCCGCGTTCGGCCAGCCGCACGAGCACGCCCTGCAGCCGTGAGTCCGGCAGGTACGCCGCGACGTCCACGCCGCCGTCGGCGAGCGCGTCGCCCACCGCAGCCGCCCAGGCGAGGCTCCCGCTCACGTCGTCGTCCGCCTCCGCACGGCGCGGCCTACTGCGCCTCGTCCAGCCGGAACCCGACCTTCAGGCCGACCTGGACGTGATCGACGGCCCCCTCGGCGAGGTGCCCTCGGATCTGGGTGACCTCGAACCAGTCGAGACCGTGCACGGTCTGCGCAGCGCGGGCGATCCCGTTGTGGATGGCCTCGTCCACCGACCGGGGTGAGGACCCGACTATCTCGATGACGCGGTAGATGTGCTCGGACACAGGCGCTCCTTCGATCTGGGCGGACGTCCACGGTCACGCTGCCGGCGCTGTCCGGGGGACGTGGGGGCGTGGCGTCCCCGCCTGTCGCCGCGCCCCCCGCCCCGGTCCGGGCGTCTAGCGGAACTCGGGGATGATGTGCTCGGCGAAGAGCTCGAGCTGCCGCTTGGCCTCGTCGAGCGGCATCAGGCCCTGGTCGAAGAACCAGGAGAACCACTCGAGCTCGCCGCCGTTGCCGTGGATCGTCGCCAGGTCCTCGATGTCGCGCTTGATGTCGTCGACCGTGCCCACCAGTCCGTACTTGGTCTTGGTGAACCGTTCCATCGTCCATTCCTCCGGGGGCAGCAGTGCCGATCCCTTCGGGTACGTCTGCTCGTCGCCGGGCAGGCGCAGCGCCTCCCAGAACCCGAACCCGGAGAAGTAGATCTGGAATCCGTAGTAGTTCGTCCGCTCCATCAGGTTCCAGGCCTGTTGCCGGTCCTCACCGAAGGCGACCGCGCGGAACGCGCCGATGTTCTCACCGAGCTTGAGATCGCGACCCGCTTCCGCGGCCGAGGACTGGTACAGCTTGGCCAGGTGCGTGAACTGCCCGGGCTCCGCTACAAGGATGATCGGCATCACGCCGTGGTGCGCGGTGTGCACCATCGTCGACTCGGACACCGAGAACGGCTGGAACGCCGGGGGATAGGGCTGCTGGTAGGGCTTGGGGATCACCGAGATCCCACGGATGTGGCCGTTCTCGTCGATCTCGTCCGGGTGCCCGTACTGGCGGGTCCACTCGGCCGCCGGCCAGCGGGTGATGCCCTCCTTGGGCGGCACCTTGTAGAACTCGCCGTCGAAGGTCAGCAGGTCCTCCGTCCACGCCTTGTAGATCAGCTCGAGGTACTCCTCGTGCACCGCGCGGTTGTGCTTGTCGTCGGGGCTGCCGTCCATCGGAGTGCCCTTGACCGGGATGTGCTGACCGAAGACGTTCACCCAGCGGTCCTGGTAACCACGTGCGTACCCGCCGTACACCCGGCCCGCGGTCAGGTGGTCGAGGTAGGCGACCTGCTCGGCCACCCGGAGCGGGTCGTTGGCGGGCAGCACGAGCGACAGCGGCGCGAAGGCGATGTTCTCGGTCCGGGCGGCCAGGTCGGCGTACAGCATCATCGGCTGGACCGACGCCTCGAACCCCTCCGAGTGGAAGTGGTGCTCCGTGGTCGAGAAGACGTCGAAACCCGCCTGGTCGGCGAAGACCGCGAGTTCGCGGACCTCGGCGATCATCGCCTGGAAGGCGTCGACGTCCCGGCCGATGGGGCGCTTCGCAGCACGCTCCTCCAACGTCGCCGGGATCGTCGGCAGCATGAACAGCTGGAACTTCACCGTCGGGCTCCCTCGAGGTACAGGACCGGCGGGCACGCCGGGTCCGAGGACGATTGGCTTGCTGACGTGTCGATCGAACCTCGGGAAGGGCTCTCGTTCGTGTCCCAATTTGCCCCACGCGACCGGGCGCCATCGAACGAACGGCCCGCTGCGGCCCGCTGCTCAGCCCGGGAGCATCCACGCCGTGCCGACCACTGCCGGGCCGGTCGGCGTTCGTCCCGTCAGCGCCCACGTTCGGGGCTCCTCGCCCGGCCCGCAGCATCCTCGGTGATCTCGACCGTGATCGGCGTTCCCTCGGGAAATGCCCACCGTGTGGATCAGGGGAGTCGGTCGGTCGCCGCCCCGGTCGGCGAGCCAGCCACTCCGGGAGATCTGCATTTCGCCAAGCGCCGCCAAGTCGATCCGGCCGCGGCGGATCCAGCCGAAGCTGGATTTGGAATGGTGAAGGGTCAGCTGTGGCGCAGGGCAGCGGTGAGGAAACGGCGCAGGTGTTCACGCTTGCCCCCGGCAGCGTCGGGGCCTGCGATGTTGTCGATGCGCGCGTCGAAGGAACTTTGGGTGAGGGCTCCGACGGCGAACAGGTAGGCCCAGGCGTGGTAGCCGGGCGGGCGGTCCGGCAGGATCCGCTCGAGGGCGGCCACGAACTCGCGGGCCATCGGGTCGAACAGCCCGGAGATGATCGCGCGGTCCTGGCTGGAGGGGTCGGAGGCCTCGCGGAGCACGAGCCGGGCGAACCAGACGTCCGCCGGGTCGTCGTGCAGATCGAGGACGGGATCCACGAAGGCGGACACCAGCCGGTCCAGCGCGTCGGGTGCCTGCGGATCGGTCACCTCGCGCAGCCGGGCCAGCCGGTCGTCGTTGACGTACTGGCGGGCCTCGAAGATGGACTGGTAGAGCCCCTCCTTGGTGGTGAAGTGGTACACGACCAAGGAGAGGCCGACGCCCGCGGCCTCGGCCACCTCGCGCATCGTGGCGCCGTCGAAACCCTTGCGCGCGAACACGACCTCGGCCGCGGCGAGGACCTGCTCGCGTTTGGAGGTGGCGGTCGTGGTCACGACGCCACCCTACGGCGTGAGCCGCAGCAGGTCGCTGGTCTCCTCCACGCCGGCGATGGGCAGGTCGAGGGCGCGAGCGAGGGCGACGGTGCGTTCCACGAGGGGGAGGCTGCCGGGGCTGAGCTCGCCCTTGCGCAGGTAGAGGGTGTCCTCCAAGCCGGCGCGGGCGTTGCCGCCGAGGGCGAGCGCGATGGCGGTGAGCTCGAGGTTGCGGCGGCCGATCGCGATGACCTGCCAGACGGCGCCAGGTGGGAGCCTGCGCACCATGGTGAGCAGGTTCTCCGGGGTCGCGGCCATGCCCCCGGCGACGCCGAGGACGAGGGAGAACTGCAGGGGTTCGTCGGGCAGCAGCCCCTCGTAGCGCAGGCGCAGGCAGGCGTCGAGGTGGCCGGTGTCGTAGATCTCCAGCTCCGGCTTGACGCCCAGTTCGGCCATCCGAGCGGCGAGGTGCCGGACCTCGGCGGGCGGGTTGCGGAACTCGCCCGCCCCGAAGCTCATGCTGCACGGGTTGAGCGTGGCCATCCGCGGTCGGAGCTCGACGAGCGCGGCGCGCTCGTCGAAGGGGACGCTGAGCCCCACCCCGGTGGAGAGCTGGATGAGGATCGGGCACCGCTCGGCGATCAGGTCCATGGTGCGGCGGGCGATGTCCGGGTCGGCGGTGGGCCGGTGCTCGGTGTCGCGCAGGTGGATGTGGGCGACCGAGGCCCCCGCCTCGTACGCCCGAGCGACCGCGTCGGCGATCTCGTCGGGCTGGGTGGGCAGGTGCGGATTGTCCTGCTTGGAGGCGATCGGACCGGTGGGGGCGACGGTGACGACGACACTCACGAGGCGGCTCCGGGGATGATCGGGACGAGGAGGGTGGCGGGCAGCTCGGGCGTGCTCTGCAGGGTGGTGCGCCCGCCGAAGACCTGGACGGGGCGGTCGTCGGGGTCGGTGTGCCACCAGCATCCGGATCCGGTCATCGCCCGCTGGTAGATCATCGGGTGCGGCTCGGGCAGCCCGTTGTCGTAGTCGCGGCCGAGGATCGTCAACCCCAGACGGTACCCGGCGGGCGCGACGATGCAGGTGGGCCAGATCTCCACGTCCACCCGGTACGGCTCGCCCGGTTCCAGCGGCTGGAACTCGTCATGGGTGTGCCAGGGCTGGTAGGGCCGGCTCCGGTCCGGGTCGAGCTTGCGGTGCGAGGCCCGCAACCAGCCCTGCGACAGTGGCGCGCGCGGTTCGACGGCCGCGGTGAACAGCACCTCCTCGCCGTGCGGGTCGAACAGGCGGAGGACGACGAACAGATCGGCGTCGGTGGTGGACGAGCGCAGCGTGAGGCTCGTGGCCGACGGGCCGGTGATCTCGGTGTCCTCGGCGAACGGCTCGGCGAGCAGGGTGACCCCCTCGCCCAGGGCGTCGAACTCCGCGGCCGACGCTGTCCTGGGCGGCTCGGTGGACAGCGCCCGGCGGTCGAAATCGAGGTAGTAGGAGGTCCAGTTCGTCCGCGCCAGGGGCCATTCGTGCTCGGCGCGCCGGGTGAACCCACCGTCGACGTCGCGGACCTGCAGCTGCACCGGGGGTTGGCGGTCCCAGCCGTTGTCCACGTCGAGGAGGAAGTGGTCGAAGAACCGTTTCTGCAGGTCGCGGCCGTAGGCGGTGTAGAACTCGGTCCAGTGCTCGAGGCCGTGGACCTCCAGCCACTTCTGCGTGGAGCCCGCGTCGGTGAAGCCGGTGAAGTTCCCGCGGGAGTGCAGGCCCTGGCCGCCCCAGTTCGCGGCGGAGAGCACCGGGACCTCGATCGCGCCCAGGTCGGCGCGGCGCTGCGCGTAGAACTCGTCGTCGAGCGGATGGGCCAGGATCTCGGCGCGGATGTCGACCCGGTTCGCGGCGCGGACCTCCTCGTCGAGCGTCTCGGGGCCGGCGATGGACTGGCCGGTGTTCGGGTTGGTGCGGCCCTTCTCGCCGAGGCCGTACTGCACGTTCATGACCTGGAACGGGTACCACGTGGCCCAGAACTCGGAGACGATCCCGCCGTGGTGGGTGGCGTCCCGGTACAGGTCCGAGGCGCCCTCGAACGGGCAGATCGCGGCCAGGTGGGGCGGGCGCTGCGCCGCGACCAGCCACTGGTTCATCGCGTAGTACGACACCCCGTTGAGGCCGACCCGGCCGTTGCTCCAGGGCTGCGCGGCGGCCCATTCGATCGCCTCGTAGTAGTCGCGGGTCTCGCGTGGGGAGAAGGGGTCGATACGGCCCGGAGACCAGCCGGACCCGCGGGAGTCGACCCGGATGCACACGTAGCCGTGGGGCACCCAGCGCTCGGGGTCAACGACCTCCCAGGCCTGGTAGGCGTTCGTCGACCCGTCGACCACGTCGGGGTGCTCGGCGGCGAGTTTCTGCCACTGGGCGGGGAAGCCCTCGGCGAAGTGCAGGCCCTTCCCGTAGGGGCCGTAGGTTATCAGGACGGGGTGCGGATCGGCGTCGTCGGGGCGGAAGACGTCCGCGCGCAGGATCGTCCCGTCGTCGACCGGGATCGGGACGTTCCAGTCGATGCGCATGCCGGCTGCGAGCTCGGTGCGATGGTGCTCGTCGGTCACGGTGTTCCTCACTTCCTCGTGGGGAATCGGGGTCAGTGGTCGAGGATCGCGACGGCCCGGGTCCAGCCCGCGGACCCGGCGTGGACCTTGACGGGGAAACAGGAGATCTGGAACCCGGCGTCGGGTAGTGACTCGAGGTTGGCCAGCTTCTCGAGATGGCAGTAGCCGATCTCGCGGCCGACGCGGTGGCCCTCCCAGATCACGCTGGGGTCGTGCTCCGCGGCGTACCGGGCGGCGGTGTGCACGAAGGGTGCGTCCCAGCTCCAGGCGTCGGTCCCGGTCAACCGCACCCCCTGCTCGAGCAGGAACAACGTGGCGTCCCGCCCCATCCCGCAGCCCGACGACACGTAGTCCGGTTCGCCGTAGCGGGCACCGGCAGCGGTGTTGACCACCACGATCTCCAACGGGGCGAGCTCGTGCCCGATCCGCTTCAGCTCCGCCTGCACGTCGGCACGGGTGGCGACGTAGCCGGAGGGAAGGTGGCGGAAGTCGAGCTTGACCGCCGGTTGCAGGCACCACTCGAGCGGCACCTCGTCGATGGTGATCGCCCGCGCGCCGCCGTCCATCGTTGAGGCGTAGTGGTAGGGCGCGTCGAGATGGGTGCCGTTGTGGGTGGTGATCTGCACGCGCTCGATCGCCCATCCCTCCCCGTCCGGAAGGTCCTCCCGCGTCGCGCCCGGGAAGAACGACAGGACGTCGTCCGCGGTCTGCTCGTGGGAGTAGTAGGCGATCCGGGGCAGGTGACCCGGAGGGTCGGACGCGATGTCCGCCCGCAGGGACACCGAGATGTCCACCAGTCTCCTCATCGTCGCCCCTGCCGCCCGAGCACCGGCTGGGACAGTGGATCGCCGTCAGGTGCGCGGCCCCACATGCGCGCGATCACCAGGGGGCTCGCCACGAGGACCGTCGCCGAGGCGACCGCGACGAGGAGAGAGAGCAGTGTCATCGGGGGCTCCGCCTCTGAGGCATGAGCCGACTGTACGTACGTACAGTAGTGAGCGCAAGGGGGTACAGGTGCTGCACAGTGGGGTGGAACGGGACCTGCGCGAGCACACCGGCGAAGACGCACTCGGGGCCCGCGCCGAGCCCCGGCCGGATCGACGCGTCTGCTGCTTCTCGCGCGGCCCGGCGAGCCCTCGGGCGCCCGGAGATCGAGCGCGAAGAAATCGAGATGTCCGACGGCGAGGTCCGGGCCCTCGCGGCCGAGCGTGAGGCGGCGTGGGGACCGAGGTACGTCGCCGACGAGCTGGATCTCGTGCAGCCGACGACGCCCGGCGCCGCGAGAGGTCACCGAGGAGTACGAGCTCGACGCCGGCCAGACCGACGATCAGGAGGCGCCGCAGGGGCTGGAAGATCGTGCGCCGGTAGCCGATCCATGAGAAGGACCGACTCGACGTCGTCGATCCCGCTTCACGGCTGGAGCTGGACCCGACACTGCTTGGGCGGTTCCCGACCGGCTCCCGCCACCTTGGCCACCTCCAGACGCAGGCCGGATTCACTGTGGCGCCCGGGCTGCCCGGGCTGACCGGCGAGGCGGTCGAGCGCCTCTACAGCGAGGGCGCTCAGTGGCTCGCAGGCTCCGCCGAAGCGGGGGACCCACAGACGTGCGGCCGCGGACCTCCTCCCGGCGACGGTGCAATGCGTACGGGACAGGGAGTACGTAGTGACGCAGCCCTCGGCCCTTCACCCGGCTGCCGTTGCCGGAGCACCGACCTGGGCTCCAGGAGAGGAACGCTGGCCCCCACGCAGCCGTCGCTCGCGGGGCGGCTCGCGGCGAGCGACCGGGTGCCCGGCACAGGGGACAGAGACGCCTGCCCGGTGCCGGGCGACCGACACCCTTCCGGCATACCGCCGGTTCGCGCCCCGCTCAGTCGGTGAGCGAGAGCAGCTCGCGAGGGTTGTCGTGCACGATGCGGCGGAGGTCCTTCTCCGGCAGGCCGAGGTCGAGGAGGGCCTCGGCGACCCGGCGGAAGGCGTCCACCGGGCGGGGGAATCCGGCCTGGCCGAGGTCGGACCCGATCAGGGTGTTCTCGGGGCCGAGTGCGGAGATCCAGTTCATGAGCTGCTCGACGGGCCATCGCATCTTCGCGCCCGGGTCGTACATGTGGAGTTCGTGTTCGATCAGCGCGCCGTGCTCGATGTAGCTGGAGCACTGTCGGGGGTCGGCTCCGATGACGAAGTCGGGGTGGGAGACGACGAACTTGCGGACGCCGCGCTCGCGTGCGGCGGCGAAGCAGGCGCTGATGTCGTCGGGGTGGAGGTGGCCGCCGTTGAGGACGGCGTCGTGCTCGGCGATCAGGTCGAAGATCGGCTCGAGCTCGGGGACGACCGTGCCGTCGCGGACGACCTCGATGCGCTGGGCGGTGAGCTTCACGGTGGGAGTGGGGAAGCCGAGATTCTCGGCGTGGCAGTCGATGTGCCGGCCCGAGGACACGGTGGGCAGGTAGACGACCTTGCCCCCCAGGCCGAGGCAGAGCTGGACCTGGGCGAGATTCAGGCCGCCGACGGTGGAGTTGAGCGCGACCGCGCCGATGACCTCGGTCGGAATGTCGGCCAGCAGCGGGCGCTGGGCGAGCACGTCCATCTGGGTGTTGTGGTGATGGCACTTGGCGACCATCGCGCGCATCCGGAGTCGTTCCCAGCCGTCGCGGGCGCCGCCGGCGTGGTCGAACTCGCGGGGCATCGGGGAAGGTCCGGAGTGGCAGTGCATGTCGACGAGCCCGTCGAGGACCTGGTCGATCGCTTCTGTGGTCATCGTCTTCCTTGTCTGAGTCGTGCCGATTAGGCGGTGAGCGGTGTCGTGGAGGTCTGGTCAGCGACTGCGGTCTTCGGCAATGAGCGTGCGGGCGGCCTGTCCGGGTAGCGAGGCGTCGTTGCGATCGACCAGCATCCGCGGGATCCGGGCAGGCTCGGTGCGTCTGGCCGTCTCGACCAGGAGGTCGCCCCACTCACGGAGGTAGCTCGCTCGCTCGTGTTCCTCGATGCGCGGAGCGGCATAGGCGACGAAGGGTGGCAGCACCTCCATGCCGAGGTACTCGCCCATGCAGCGGGTGATCGGCCAGAGCACCTGCTCGATCGAGCCGTACGTGCCGTCGGGCGCAAAGCGGCGCGAGGTTCCGCCGGTGACGGCGCCGAACTGGCAGAACTTCCCGCGGAAGAATCCGGAGTCGAAGCGGTGTCCGTCGACGTAGGCGAAGCCGTAGGCGAGGACACGGTCGAACCAGCCCTTGAGGATGGCGGGCATGCCGCCCCACCAGACCGGGAAGACCGGGACCACCAGCTCGGCGCGGGCGAGACGCGCCTGCTCACGCGCGATCTCGGCAGCGAAGGCCCCGCAGCGGTGGGCGTGTTCCTGCTCCGACTGGTAGTGGAACCGGTCGGGGTCGGCGACCGTGGTGAAGTCGCGGCGGTCGCCGACGGCGTCGAAGCCTTCTCCGTAGAGGTCGGAGACCTCGACAGTGTGCCCGGCCCGAGTCAGGGCACCGACCGCGGTGTCCTTGAGGGCCGCGGTGAACGACGTCGGCTCGGGGTGGGCGTAGAGGACAAGGGCGTGCATCAGTCTCCCCGCGCCTCGGCGACCAGGTCGCGAGCCGCCCCGCCCAGCATCGAGGCGTCGTTGGAAAGCATCACGAAGTCGTGGTGGGCGGCGAGCTCGCGCGCTGCCGCCGCGGTGCCGACGGCGGTGCCGAGCGGGAGCTCCAGCTCCTTCGCGGCGCTGGCCACGTCCTCGAGCAGTCCGGCGAACTCCG
This sequence comes from Pseudonocardia kujensis, assembly GCF_021283305.1. Taxonomy (GTDB): domain Bacteria; phylum Actinomycetota; class Actinomycetes; order Mycobacteriales; family Pseudonocardiaceae; genus Pseudonocardia; species Pseudonocardia kujensis. The sequence goes on along the minus strand of NZ_JAJSOK010000005.1, from coordinate 36,117 downwards.
GCGAGCCGGCGCCGACCCCGGTGGCAACGGCGAGGTCAGCGGGCCCGACGAAGAGCGCGGCGAGCCCCTCGACCGCGCCGATCTCGCGCACGGCGTCGATCGCCTCGCGGCTCTCCAGCTGCGGGATCACAGCGATCTCTGCGTCGGAGGCGCGGTATCCGGGCACGTCGGCGCCCCAGGCGCCGGCCCGGACGGTGGGGCCGTAGCCGCGGGTCCCGTGCGGCGGGAACCGCCCGGCGCAGACGACGGTCCGGGCGTCGGCCGCGGTGTCGACGTGGGGGACGAGCACTCCCGCGGCCCCCGAGTCGAGGACCCGCGAGATCGTCGACGGCGTCCGGTCCGGCACCCGGACCAGAGCCGGCACCCCACAGCCGCGGGCCGCGCCGAGCAGCTGGTGCACGGTGAGCACGTCGAGCGGGGAATGTTCCATGTCCACGACGAGGAAGTCGAACCCGGCGTGGACCAGCAACTCCACGCTGTCGACGGTGGGCAGTTTGACCCAGCTGCCGAACGCGGTCCGGTCCAGCGAGGCGAGCAGCTCGCGGAACGAGGTGGTCATGACTGCTCCGGCACGGGGTACTCGGCGGCGTTGATCACCCAGCCGGGCTTGGCGGAGAAGTCGTGCCGCGGCGGGCAGAAGATGTCGATGAGCTGGTTGCGGACCTGGCCGACGGACTGGCTGGTGTGCACCGACGGGGGCGGGATGATCGCAACCGACGGGCTGGCGACGTGCACGTGTTCGTCGTCGCGCCAGTCGGCCATGTCCGGGGTCCACGGGTTGCGGATGTGATGCACGTACTGGCCGTCGACGGCGAGTGAGCACTGCTCGAAGTCGTCGTGGTGATGGGGCGACAGCTTGGTGGGATCGCGCGGGCCGAAGTCCGGGTCGAACAAGTTCACCATGAAGGTGCTGCACCGGAACAGCCGGCCGAAGCGGCCCTGCTCGTAGGGGTGCGCGGCGACCGGGTACACGCGCAGCGCGGGCCCGCCGACGGGCTCCGGCCAGGGCGCGAACGGGGCGACGTTGGGGTGCGGCTCGGCGTAGTCGGCGTCGTTGCGACAGCGGGCCAACAACTCGGGGGAGGCCGCGGAGAACAGCCGGACAACCGCGGTATCCGCGGTGACCTCGACGCGGCTGTCCCCGGCCGGGACCACGACCATCGCCGCCCCCTGCACAGCGGCCTCGTCGCTGCCGGCGGTGAGCTTGGCGACGGCACTGTCGTGGGGGAAGACCACCACGTACTCGTCCGGCTGGCCGCTGCGCTGCAGGCTCTCCCCGGCCCGGGCCTGGGTGTAGGCCAGCGCGAAGTTCTGCCCGCGCACCCACCAGGTGCGACTGCCCTGCTCGCTGATCTCGTCCGGCGCCAGCGCGGTGAAGTCGAGGTACTGCGCGGGCGCATTCGCCTCCGCGGCGCGCACCGTCGTCGCGGGGAGCTGGCTGCGGGGGTCGTCTGGGCCGTAGGCCATGGCGGGCTCCTCGGTACTCGAGGCCGATCACGATGGTCGAGACGTCGGCAACCCGGAGGGCATCACCGCCGTCGTCGTTCACATCGTGCGACGCTAGTTCGCTTTGTGAACACAGGTAGCGTGACACACGTCCAGGAACCACAGCAAGGCCGCGAGGGAACACAGGCTTGTTCGGCGGAGAGCTTGCCATGGGGCGGCTCGCATACTTACCGTATGGCGAACTCACGGTTCATATGACGAACGGATGACGATGACGGAGCCGGCACCCAGGCGCGCGGATGCCTCGCAGGGAGACATCCAGGCCGTGACGCGCGCGAGCCAGATCCTCGGGCTGTTCCGCCCGGACCGTCCGACGCTGACGGTGGCGGACGCCGCCGCCGCGCTCGGCCTGAACCGCACCACGACCCACCGCTACTTCGCCTCGCTCGTCTCAGCGGGGCTGCTGGAGCGTAGCCGCGACGGTTCGGCGTTCGTGCCCGGCGGGCTGCTCGTCCAGCTCGGGGCCTTCTCGCTGGGCCGGCGCGCCGTCGTCGAGCTGGCCCCCCCGCACCTGGTGAGCCTGGCCCGCACGACCGGGCTGTCCTCGGCCCTCAGCCTGTGGGGAGCGAGCGGACCGGTCGTCGCCCGGGTCGAGGAGGACAACACCAACCCCGTCGTGGTGTCGGTGCGGGTCGGCCACCAACTCCCGGTCGACTCGGCCCAGTGCCAGGTCTTCCTGGCGTTCATGGCCGACCAGCTGCGGGCCGACCGGCTGGTCGCCTCCGTGGCCGGCGCTGGGCGGCGCGCCCTGGTCGAGGGCGTCGAGCGCGCCCGCGAAACGGGGCTGGCGTCCACCCACATCGTCGACTCGGACATCACCGCCGTCGGGGCGCCCGTCTTCGACGAGTCCGGGATCTGCGCGACCATCGCCGTGATCGGCACCGCGCGCACCCTGCCCGTCGAGACACCCGGCGCCGCGTGGCGCGACCTCGCCGGCACCGCCTACGAGCTCAGCAAGGAGCTCGGCGGCGAACACCACTTCCCGCAGGACTTCACCGACCTGCTCTGAACGCACCCTCATGGCCCTGGTCCCGGCTTCATGAAGCCGGGCGCGGCCACGCCCGACGGCCGCCGGCCGCTCGGTTCCCGCGCGCAGCGTTGCCGCTACTCGGAAACGCTCGGTCCACTCCGGAGACACCCATGACCGAGATCGCCCACAACCCGAACCTGAATCCACCGGCTGCCGGCACGGACGACTCCGCGAACCGGCGTCGTGCCCTCGTCGGCGGCATCGTCGGCTACTTCGTCGACCAGTTCGACATCTACCTGCCCGTGATCGTGCTCGCGCCCGCCATGAGCTTCTTCGTGCCGAAGAACCTCGACGCCGGCACAGCCGCGATCATCGCCGCCTTCGTCTTCACGGCCACGCTCATCGGCCGACCGATCGGTGCCGCGATCTTCGGGGTGATCGCGGACCGCACCGGCCGCCGCAAGGCGACCATCATCGCCATCGCCGGGATCGCCGTCACCACGCTGCTCATCGGGCTGCTGCCGGGATATGCCAGCGTCGGGCTCTGGGGCATCGGCCTGCTGATCCTGCTGCGCCTGGTGGACGGGGTGTTCCTGGGAGGTGAGTACACCGCGGCGATCCCCCTCGCCATGGAGTGGACCCCGAAGCGCAGGCGCGGCCTGGCCAGCGGGCTGATCACGATGACCTCCCCCGGGGCGCTGTGCCTGATCTCCGCGCTCACCCTCCTGCTGCTGCAGATCTTCCCGGCCGGCGCGACGGACTCGCCGTACTCCGTGTGGGGCTGGCGGATCCCGTTCTTCATCGGGGCCGGGCTCGCGGTCGCCTTCCTGGTCTACTTCGTCCGCCAGGTTCCGGAGTCCCAGGCATGGGAGAACGCAGAACCCGCAGCCAAGCACGTGTCCCCGCTGCGCCAGCTGTTCACCGGCACCAACCGGCGCAGCCTGCTCCAGGTCTTCGTCCTCATGACCGGAATCTGGATCGCCCTGAACATCTCCGCCTCGGTCCTTCCCGGCCTCACCTCCAAGGTCGCCGGCCTCACGCCGACCCAGCTGACCGTCGCCCTGATCATCGCCTCCGCAGCCAGCGCTGTGACCTACCCGCTGGCCGGGCTGCTGAGCCAGCGCGTCGGCCGGCGACCCTTCTACATCGGCGTCGGGCTACTCGTCGCCGTCGTCGGTGCCGGTGCCACGGCAGCGCTCGCGGCGGCCGCCGCGCCCGGCTTCGGTCTGGCCGTCCTGCTGCTGACCGTGGCCTTCGTGGTGGGGATCCTCGCCTTCGGCCCCATCGCCGCATACATGACGGAACGATTTCCCGCCGCGCTGCGATCCACCGGGTACGGCATCGGCTACAGCCTCGCCCTGGTGATCCCGGCGTTCTACGCCTACTACCTCGTGGGCCTCGGCGACCTGTTCGGCCCCACCTACGCCTCGGCAATCCTGATGGCGATCGGCGGACTCCTCATCGCAGTCGGCGCGCTCCTCGGCCCGGAGACCCGAGACGTCGACATGGGCGCCACCGCGTCTGCGAGTCAGCACTGAGATTCGGCCAGGGCCCCGGCGCCCACCTCCTCCTTCCCGCGCCGCCACTCGTGGCGATGCTCCGACCTCCGAGATCGCGCGGCGGGGGCGGAGCAGCGCGGGAAGGTGCCTGCGACCCTGAACGGCGCCGAACGCGCATGAGGGCGCAGAGCCCATGAGGAAGGGGCCGCGGCGCTGACCCGGGCCCCTTCTTCGTTCCGCGTGGGTCGCCGAACACCTCGCCCCAGCGGCTTGTCGGAGGTGGCGATCAGGCTGGCGCGTTCGTAGCGGGAGGAGACGAGCTGGAAGAACAGGCCGCCGCTTCGACCTCGAACGGGATGTGGCCGACCTCGTCGATGATCAGCAGCGGGACCCGGCCCAGTTCGACCAACTCCTGCTGCAGCCGTCCGGCGTGGTGGGCCTCGGCCTGATGAAGTCGAGGGTGCCGAGGTGAGAGATGACGTCGCGTTCGAGGGAGCGTCGGTGGTCGAAGCCGAACTCCTCCAGCGACTTCCGCGCCGGGAACCTGGCCGCCCGGATGCGCCCCTCGCCGCCGTGGGCCTCGCGGGCGGCGACCTCGCGCTTCAGACAGGCGGCCAGGAACTCCTCATGTGTCCAGTCCGCTGTGCGGGCCCGCTCGGTCGACCTCTCGACCGCCGCCCCCAACGACGGCGCTTGCAGCGCGCGGGGGAGGAACGCGATCTCCGAGGTGACGTTGCGCCCGCCGGTGCTCGCCGTCGTGCCGGTCTTGCCCGCCGTCAGGCCGGCACCTCCTCGTCCGGGCCGTCTGATGATTCGTCGAGGCCGCGCCTGCGGCTCGGACCGGTCCCGTCCACCGGCGTGAACGGCCCTCCCGATCCCGGGAGGGTCCGTTCGACCACGGAGTCGCCTCAGACGCGTTCCTCGATGGGCACGAAGTCGAAGTCGTACCCGAAGTAGCGCGGTCCGACGATCTCGAGGCCCTCCGGCGTGCGCCAGCGCGGGTCGCACGGCGCCGCCACCACCGTGACGCGGAAGCCGTAGCGCAGGTCCTCGGTGGTGATCGGCTGCCCGGTCTCCGAGTCCAGCACGATGATCAGGTCGGGGACCGAGGCGAGCACCTCCCCGTCGCGCTCGGCGACGAGGTGCTCGTTCTGCGTCTGCAGCCGCAGGGTCGTGCCGGCGTCGTCGTGCAGTCCCTCGATGCGGACCTCGGCGCGGGCGAAGCCGCCTTCGGTCCGCCGGTGCACGTCGACGACCTTGCCCCGGAACAGCTGGCGCCCGCCCAGGTACTTCGGGACGACCGCGGCGGGGTTGCCGTGCGCCTCCCGCGTCTCCCGCACGAGCCGGCCGAGTTCCTCGGCCGTGCGCAGGGTGTTCGGGATCGTGCACTCCCGCAGCCGCGCCGCGGCCAGCGGGTACAGCCCGATCAGCGCGGCGCACCCCATGTCGATCGTCTGGGAGCGCGCGAGCCGTTCGGTCCACCGGTTGTCGATCGCGTCGATGACCGAGGCGTTGCCCTTGTCGTCGGCGATCGCCATGGGAGCCGCCTTGCCCCCGAACATCGTCGGCATGCACATCTGCAGCTCGGGGAACGCGCGGCCCATCAGGTCCGCGTCGATCACGGGGAGCCGCTCCCGCGCGGCCAGGCAGAACGGGATGACCGAGTTCAGCCCGCCGATCTCGATGGGCATCGTGTGCGTCGCCCGCCGGCCCAGGTGGTGCTCGAGCTTGCGGAACGCGGTCACGACCTCGTCGCCGCTGGGGAGCTTCTCCACCATGACCGTGGGGGCGCCCATCATCGCCGAGGGGATCACGAACGCGTCGTCGGGCACCTCGTCGAGGTCCACGACCTCCACCGGCCCGTGCTCGCGGATCGCGTTGCGGGCCAGCAGCGTGCCGATGTAGGGGTCGCCACCGCCGCCGGTGCCGAGGATGCCGGCGCCGAGGGCGATGTCCTCGAGCTGCCGCTCGTCAACGAGTCGCACTGGTCTTCCTTCCGAGCTGCAGGTCTCCGACGGCCTTCACCTTGATCCGGACGGCGTTGCCGGGGACGTAGGCCAGGGCCAGCTCCTCCTGGTCGACGATCCGGACGGACTCGGGCACGGCACCGGCCGCCACGGCCCGCTCGGCCGCCAGCTCCCGGGCCTGCTCGAGGGCTGCGTCGCGGGAGAGCTGCGGGCCGACGGCGTACATCTGGTCGACCTCGCCGCCGACCTGCGCGATGGCGGCGCCGATCGCGTTCGCGACGGCGTGGTGGTCGGGGCGGACCAGCTCGGCGGTGCCGGGGAGATCCTTGCCGAGCAGGATGCTGCCGCCTCCCACGACCACCACGGGGATGGGCGTCGACGCGGTCTTCATCCGGTCGACCGCCTCGGCGATCCGGGTCCGGATGTCGTCGAGCGCGCTCGCCACCAGCGCCGGGTCCAGGTCGGCGACGCGGCTGGGGTCGCCGACCTCGGCCAGGCCGCCGGCCACGGCGATGTCGGTGGCGGTGAGGGTGTCCCCGCCGAAGACGCGCCCGAGGCTGGTCAGCAGGTAGCCGACGCTCTGCGGGCCGACGGTCGCCGAGCCGTTCCGGTGGACGTGGCTGCCGCCGCCGATGCCGAGCGGGAGGACGTCGGGCATGCGGAAGTTCGTCCGCACCTCGCCGACCTCGATCGTGGACTTGGCCTCGCGCGGGAACCCGTTGACGAGCATGCCGACGTCCGAGGTCGTGCCGCCGATGTCCACGACGGCGCAGTCCTGCAGGCCCGAGAGCAACGCCGCGCCGCGCATCGAGTTCGTCGGGCCGGAGGCGAACGTCGAGACGGGGTAGCGCTCGGCCTGCTCGACGGTCATCAGCGTGCCGTCGTTCTGGCTGATGTACATCGGTGCGTCGATCCCGGACTCGCGCAGGGCGGCCCGGAACGCCTCGGTGATGTGCACGGCCAGCTCGGCGAGGCACGCGTTCATGATCGTCGCGTTCTCGCGCTCGAGCAGGCCGAGCCGGCCGAGCTCCGAGGACAGGCTGATCGCCACGTCGGGCGCGGTCTCCCGGATGATCTCCGCGGCCCGCCGCTCGAGCTCGTCGTTGATCGGGGAGAACACCGAGGAGATCGCGACGGCTCGCAGACCCCTCGCGGCGATGTCGTCGGCCGTCCGCTTGAGCTCGTCGACGTCGAGCGGGGCGATCTCGCGCCCGTCGAACTCGTGCCCGCCGTGGCAGAGGTAGATGTTGCGGCCGACGGCGCCAGCGAGCCGCTCGGGCCAGTCGACCATCGGCGGCAGTGACCGCGTGGCCGGCAGCCCGAGCCGGACGCTCGCCACCTGGAGGAGCCGGCGGGCCTCCACCACGGCGTTGGTGAAGTGCGTCGTGCCGATCATGACGGTCTCGACGGCCTCCGGCGCGACGCCGCTGCGGGCCAGCAGGCTGCGCAGACCCTCGACGATGCCGGTGGTCACGTCGGCCGAGGTCGGGTTCTTGACCTCGGCCAGGACTCGGTCACCGTCCATCAGCACCGCGTCGGTGTTGGTCCCGCCGACGTCGATCCCGACGCGCATCAGCCCACCGTCCGATGCCGTACCTGGGGAAGCACGTCGCGGGCGGTGAGCTCGACGACCTCCTTGGCCCGGTCGGCGGCCACGGGGGCCAGGTCCACCGCGTCGGCGCCGGCGTCGATGAGTGCCTGGATCTTCGCCGCGCACTCGTCCGGGTCGCCGGCGATGACGAGGTCCTCGACCCACTGGTCGGGCATCTCGCGCATGATCAGCTCGGCCGGGTTGTCACCGCCGCGCTGGTACATGTCCCACAGCTCGTCGCCGATGCCGTAGACGTCGGTGAGCCCCGACTTGGGCACCGCGGCGAGGTAGAACGCGGCCACGGTGCGGGCCTCCTGCTTGGCCTTCGCCCCGTCCCGGTCGACGGAGTAGAGCGCGTAGGCCGCCACGCGGTGGTGCTCGCCCTCGCGGCCGGCCTTGGTCTGGCCCTCGGCGACGCGCTCGCGCAGCCAGCGCAGGTACTTCGTGCCCGCCAGCACCGACACGAGGGTGGCGTCGGCGACCTCGCCGGCGAGGTTGAGCATCCGGGGCCCGATGACGCCCATGTAGATCGGCAGCGTCGTCGCGGCCGGGTGCACCAGCTTGACCTTGTCGAAGGAGTGGACCTTGCCCTCGAAGGTCACCTCCTCGCCGTCGAGCAGCCGCCGGACGTTGGTGACGGTCTCGCGCATCGCCGTGTAGGGCGACTTGGGCATGACGCCCATCTGCTGCACCCAGTGCGGGACGCCGAGGCCGATGCCCGGCCACACACGCCCCGGGTACATGCGGTCGATCGTCGCGAGCTCCATGGCCAGGCCCGCGGGGTGACGCGCCATCGCGGACACGACACCGATGCCGACCTTGATGGAGCTGGTGGCGTTCAGTGCCGCCATGGCGCCGGAGACGCCGGCGTAGAAGAAGTAGTCCTCGGGGATCCACAGCTCGCCGAAGCCCTCCCGCTCGGCCAGGGCCGAGATCTCCGGGATCTGCTCGGGCGGCAGCTGGCTGGAGACGAGCAGGCCGACGGGGGACCGGTCGGTCGCGTTGCTGGTCATCGGGTCGATCCTTCCGTCGTGCCGTCCTCGCGCAGCGCGGCCAGGACGTCGAAGGGGGTGATGGGGAGGTTGCGGATGGGCTTGCCGATCGCGTCGGAGACCGCGCTGGCGATCACCGCGGCGACCGGGATGAGCGACGGCTCGCCCGCGCCCTTGGCGCCGTACGGGCCGTCCGGCCAGGGGTTGTCCAGCAGCGCGATGTCGATCGGGGGCGCCTCGAACGCCGTCGGCAGCCGGTAGCTCTCCAGGCTGGCGTCCAGGGTCACGCCGTCGGCCACGCGCAGGTCCTCGTAGAGGGCATAGCCGACGCCCTGCAGCACGCCGCCGTGGATCTGACCCTCGACCTGCTGCGGGTTGATCGCGCGGCCGACGTCCTGGGCGACGACGTAGCGCAGGATCGTGACCTTGCCGGTGTCGGGGTCGACCTCCACCTCGGCGGAGTGCACGTGGTAGGTGGGGGTGGCGAACCCGGTGAACAGCGCCCCGGTGAGGCAGCCCGAGTCGAACTGGACGGGCGGGGTGATGTGCCGTCCGGTGGCCGAGATCGGGCCCGCCGTGTGCAGGGCGGTGAGCGCCACCGCCGCCAGCGGCACCTGCGCGCCCGGCGAGCCCTTCACCCGCACGTGCCCGTCGGCGAGCTCCAGGTCCGCCGCCGAGGCCTCCAGCAGGTTCGCGGCCACCGCGAGCAGCTGCTCACGGACCTGGGTGCTCGCCTGCACGGCCGCGTTGCCCAGCGAGAACAGCGTCCGGCTGCCCTGGGCGCCGCCGTCGTAGGTGCCTGCGTCGGTGTCCGCGGGCAGGATGACGACCTGGTCCGGAGTGAGACCGAGCTCCTCGGCCACGATCTGGCGCAGCCCGACGGCCACGGCTCCGGTGCCGATCTCGGCGCCTGCGCAGATGACGCCCGCCGTACCGTCCTCGTTGATCTTGACGGTGGCGCCCCCCGGCCCGGGGTTGGTGAGCCAGGTGACCGCGCCGATGCCCTTGCCGCGCAGCGCCCTCGGGTTGCCGGAGGGAGCCTGCTCGGCCCAGGGGGCGATCTCCTCGACCCGCGCGAAGCCCTTGTCGAAGACCGCGTCGTCGAGGACCTGGCCGTTCGCGATCGACTCGCCGGCCTTGACCACGTTGCGCAGCCGCAGCTCGCGGCGGTCGATGCCGAGCTTCGCCGCGATGTGGTCGAGGTGCTGCTCGAGCGCGAACATCGCGTAGGGACCGTTGACGCCGCGGAACGCCGCGGTCGGTGCGGTGTTGGTGTAGACGACCCGGGTGCGGTAGCGGGCGACGGGCACCCGGTAGGTGCCGCCGAACACCAGGCCCGGCACCGCGGCGCACGCGACGATCTCGCCGCTGTACGCGCCGTTGTCGGCGATCGTGTCGGCCTCCTGGCCGAGGATCTCGCCCTCGGCGCTGACGGCCGTGCGGATCCGGATCCGCGCGTTCTCCCGGGGGCCGGCGGTCTGCAGCTCCTCGGCCCGGGTGTTGACCAACCGCACCGGGCGTCCGGTCTTGCGCGCGAGCACGCACACGAACGGCTCGAGCATCGCGTCGATCTTGCCGCCGAAGCCGCCGCCGATCGTCGTGACGACGACGCGCACCTTCGAGGCCGGGACGCCCAGCCACTCGGCCAGCCGGTCCCGGACGAGGAACGGGAACTGTGCGGGGCTGTGCACGACGTAGCGCCCACCCTCGAAGCGCCCCACCGCGGCGTGCGGCTCGATCGGGGACTGGTGCTGGCGCTGGGTGGTGAACTCGTCCTCGACGACCAGGTGCGCGGCCGCGAACGCCGCGTCCACGTCACCCCGGTCGAGCGTCGACTCCCAGGCGACGTTGCCGGAGCGCGGCCCCGGCGCGAGCATCGGGTAGGACTCCCAGTTCGGGTGGATCAGCCGCGCCCCGTCGGCCAGGGCGGCGTCCATGTCCGCCAGCGGCTCGAGCGGGTCGATCTCCAGCTCGATCGCGGCCACGGCATCCTCGGCCTGCTCCGTGGTCTCGGCGGCCACCGCGGCGATCGGCTCGCCGATGTAGCGGACCTCCTCGCGGGCGAACATCGGCTGGTCCTTGAGGATCCAGCCCGAGGTGGTGTCCGGGACGTCGGCGGCCGTGATGATCGCGTGCACGCCGGGCAGGGCGGCGGCCCGCGCGGTGTCGAGGCGCCGGATCCGACCGGCGGGCACCGGCGAACGCAGCAGCCTGGCCTGCAGTGTGCCGGTCACGCCGTGGTCCATCCCGTACACGGCGGTGCCGCGGACCTTGTCCTCGCCGTCGGCCCGGCGGGCGTTCGTTCCGACCACGCGCGTCACGACCGGCCTCCGTTCGCGCCCGCGACGGCCAGGGCCGCCTCGACGATCTTGTGGTAGCCGGTGCAGCGGCAGATGTTGCCGGCGAGCGACTCCTTGACCGCGGCCTCGTCCGGGGTGGCGTCGCGTTCGAACAGGGCGGTGAGCGCCATGAGGATGCCGGGCGTGCAGGCGCCGCACTGCACGCCGCCGTGCTCGAGCAGGGCGTCCTGCAGCGGGTTCAGCGGCCCGTCCGGCTCGGCCAGGCCCTCCACGGTGCGCACCTCGCGGCCCTCGGCCAGCGCGAGCGGCGTCAGGCAGGACGCCGCGGGCCGGCCGTCGACGAGCACGGTGCAGGCACCGCAGCGGCCCTCGCCGCAGCCCGGCTTCGCGCCGGTCAGGCCGAGCGGGCCGCGCAGCACCGACAACAGCGGGGTCATGTCCGGCGCTTCGACCTCGACGCGCCGGTCGTTCACGGTGAACGAGTGGGGCATCAGTTGCTCACTTCTGCTCGTCGTCGGGGGTGGTGAGGGCGGCTGCAGCGCGGCGGGCCAGTGCGGGGAGCACGGCGAGGCGGTACCAGGCCGGGGCGTCGAGGCCCTCGCGTGCCGTGCACTCGTCTGCGGCGGCCTGCCCCGCCCGCTCGGCGGTCCCGTCGTCCAACGGGTTGCCGACGAGGGCCGCGGCGGCCGCGGGAGACAGCCGGGCGACCTCCTCGACGCCGCCGACGGCGACCCGGGCGGCGGACACGGTGCCGTTCCGGGGGTCCCCGTCGAGGTCCAGCGAGAGCGCGACGGACGCGATCGCGTACTCGCCGCCGCCGCGCACCGTCAGCCGCTCGAACGCCGACCGCCGGCCCGCCGGGGCGGGGACGACGACGCGGACGATGAGCTCACCGGCGGGCCGCTCCCGCCGGGAGGCGAGGTAGGTGGCGAGCTCCTCGGTCCGCTCCCCGTCCACGCCGACCAGGACGACCTGGGCGTCGGCGGCCAGGAGCGCCGGCACGAGGTCGGCCTCCGGGAAACCGTCGGCGGCGATGTTGCCGCCGACGGTCGCGACACTGCGCACCGCCGGGAACGCCGAGCGGCGGGCCGCCTCGATCAGCCCGGCGAGGGCCGGGGGACCGTCGAGGGCGGCGAGCTCGTCGTGGGTGGCGGTGGCGCCGATCTCGACCGCGTCGTCCGTGACACGGACGCCCCGCAGCTCGGCGAGGCCGTCGAGGGCGACGTAGACCGGGGCGACCGGCGCGCCGTGCAGGGGCGCCCGCATGACCCAGGTGCCGCCGGCCAGCGGGGCGCCGTCGGCACCCAGCTCGGCCAGCTCGCGCACCGCGTCCGCGAGCGACGCCGGGCGGCGCACCTCGGACCGGGTGATGGCTCCCGGATCGGTCCGCCGGGGTGGACTTGCTGTCGTCATGGGGTTGTCGCCCTTCTGTCGCACGTCGTGGTGGGAGGTCGCGGTCTCAGGTGAGTCGCAGGGGCCCGGCGGCTTTGGCGCGGATCCGCATCGCGGGGTCGGTGAGGTAGGCGAGCGGGACCTCCTCGATGTCGACGATCTCGGTGCGCTCGGGGTCGGCCCCCGCGCGGACCGCCTGCAGGCGGGCGCTCTCGCAGGCCTCCTCGATGGCCGCCGCCCGGCCCCCGGCCCGGAACCGGACGATCCGCTCGACCTGGCCGCTGACCTGGCCGATCGCCGCGCCGAGCGCGTTGGCGACCTCGTGGTCGGGTGGCCGGAGGATCTCGCTGACGCCGGGGACGTCGTCCGGCACCAGGAACCCTCCGCCGCCGACCACGATCAGCGGCTGCTCGCCGCGGACCACCTTCGCCTGGTCGATCGCCTCGGCGAGCATCGCGTCCGAGCGGGCGAGGGCCTCGGCCAGCGCGCCGCGGTGCCGCGCCGCCGGCCGGGTCCGGCCGACATCGACGCGTCCGCCGGACACGGCCGCGTCGGTGAGGGTCGGCGTCGAGCCGCCGAAGGCGAGCGCCGACTCGGTCAGCCGGTAGCCGACGCTGTGCGGGCCCAGCGCGCCGTCGCCCACCACGGTGCCGCCGCCGAGGGGCAGGGTGACCAGGCCCGGCATCCGGAAGTTCGTGCGGACCCCGCCGATGCCGACCGGGTCGCCGGTCTCGACCGGGAATCCGTTGATCAGCACGCCCACTTCGGTGGAGGTGCCGCCGACGTCCGCGACGAGCGCGTCGCGCACCCCGCTGACGTGGGCGGCGCCCCGCATGCTGTTGGCCGGGCCGCAGCCGATCGTCAGCACCGGGTAGCGCAGCGCGTACTCCCTTTCCATCAGCGTGCCGTCGTTCTGCGTGAAGTAGCGGGCCGGATGCAGGTCGTGCCGCTCGAGCGCCTCGCCGAAGGACTGCGCAACGGTCTCGGCCACCCCCGCCAGCGCTGCGTTGAGCACGGTCGCGTTCTCACGCTCGACGAGGCCGATGCTGCCCACCTCGTGACTGAGCGAGACGTGCACGTCCCCGAGGACGGACCGGGCGATGGCCTCCGCGGCGAGCTCGTGCCGGTCGGACACCGCGGAGAACACGCTGGTGATCGCCACGGCGTCGGCCCGGCCCGCGACGTCGGAGAAGAACCGGGCCGCGGTCTCGGCGTCGAACGGGGCCACCTCGGTGCCGTCGAACTCGATGCCGCCGCCGACGACGGTCTCGCCCGCGGACACCGCCGCGCGCAGGTCGGGCGGGAACGTGGCGAGGGGCGGCACCGCGTGGGTCGCCGGGCCGCCGATCCGCAGCACCGCGACCCGGCGCAGCCCGCTGCGGGCCACCACCGCGTTGGCGGCGTGGGTGGTGCCGAGCATCGCGTGCGTGATGCGGCCCGGGGCGGGGCCGAGCGCGGCGAGGACGGCCTCGATGCTCGCGGCGATCCCGGTGGTGACGTCCGGGGTCGTCGGCGCCTTGGCCTTCGCCAGCAGCACGTCGTCGCGGTCCACGACGACGGCGTCCGTGTTCGTCCCGCCGACGTCGATGCCCAGCCGCAGGTCAGCTCGCACGGACGGCTCCGGTGTCGACGGGGGCCGGGGCGATGGGCGTGTAGGGGAAGCGCAGTCCGAACGCGCCCGGGCCGGCGACCGCCAGCCCCTCCGGGGTCCGCCACACCTCCGGCCCGGGGAACGCGATCACCCCGACCCGCTGGCCGTAACGCAGCCGCTCGGTCACGATCGGCTCACCGGTACGGGCGTCGATCACCGTGATGACGTCCGGGACGCAGGCGCGGACCTCGCCGTCCTCGAGCGCGGCGAGGTTCTCGTTCTGGATCTCCAGCCTGAGCAGCCGGCCCTCGCCCGTGTTGTCCTCGACGATCGCCGAGCCGCGGACGGACCCGCCGGCGGTCTCCCGTTCGACGTCGATGACCTTGCCGCGGATCAGCTCGACCGCAGCGAGCTCGTCGACCACCGTGTCGATCGGGTCGTCGCCGTTGCGGCTCAGCGCTGTGCCCAGGTCGAGGGCCCGCGACACCGACCCCGGCACGGTCGCGCGGCGTGCGGTCGCGACGTCCATCAGGTACAACGCCGCGACTGCGGCGCCGCCGAACGCCGCGGTCGACGTGCGCAGGAGCCGCTCCGTCCACTCCACGCACCCGGTCCTGATGACCAGGGTGTTCAGCCGCTCGTCCGTCATCACGCACGGGCTCGAGGGGACCCCGGCAAGGTTCATGGTCATCTGCGGCAGGGTCGGAAAGGCCCGGCCCATGCCGTCGGCGTCGACGTAGGGCAGGCCGAGCCGGGCTGCCCAGTTCAGCGGGATGAGCCCGTTCGACCCGCCGATCTCGAAGGGCATGATCGCCACGACGGGCCGGCCGGTCAGGGTCTCCGTCTCCGCCACGAGACGGGCGCCCTCGCCGCCGTTCTGGAGCTTCTCGATCGCGATGGTCGGTGCGCCGACCAGACCGCAGGGCATCACCAGTCCGTCCGCCGGGAGGTCGTCGAGACCGACCAGCGGCACCGGGCCGTGCTGCTGCAGCGCCTCTCGCGCCATGAGCACGCCGACCTGGGGATCGCCGCCCCCGCCCGCGCCCATGACAGCACAGCCGCGCGCGAGTGCCGGGAGGTCGTCGACGGCTATCGATCGCCTCTCGGCTCGCGGGTCGGGGGCTGCGCTGTGGCGGCCCCGTGCCTGGCGCTCGGTCATGGGTCGCTCCGCTCTTCGGCCGCCAGTATGTGTCGGTCGCCGCACACAGTCTTTGGCGATCCGCCGCCAGAAGTTCGTCTTCTTGTGCAGCATGCACAACCCGGTCGATACTCACCCGCGTGGGTTCCCTTCGGGCGGTGCTGGAAGCGCCGGATCTGCGCTCGCTCCTGCAGCCGATCGCAGGTCCGGACGCCGATCCGCCGGTGCGGCGGATCGCGCTCGTCGAGGACCTCGGCCGTCTCGGCGACCTCGACGAGGCCACGCTCGCGGTCCTGACTCACGCGGCGTCGCAGGACGCCGTCAGTTACCGGCTCGACGTCGCGCTGCGCACGGCGGGCTCCCGCAAACTCAGCGCGGTCGTGCTGACCGACGGACGCGAGGACATCGCCCCGACGGCCGCGGCGCTCGCCCGGCGGGTCACCGTGGCCGTCCTGCGGGCCCGGAGCGACTGCGACCTCGCGGCGCTGCTGTTGGCCCTGCACCGCGAGCTCGCCGGCGGCCCCGACGTGGCGCTCGGCCGCATCCGGGCGGCGCTACGCGCACTCGAGAGCAGCTCGGCAGGCAGTGCCTCGGCCGCGACCACCCCCGAGGAGACCACCCCCGAGGAACTGCTGGGCGCCGCGACCGGAGCGCTCGGCGCGCCCGTCGAGCTGCGCCCGCCCCGGCCGGGCGACCTCTCCGCGCCCGTGACCGTCGCCGACGAGATCGAGGCGACCGTGAGCACCCCACGCGGCGAGGGCCACGCCGCGGTCGCGGCCGACGTCGTCGTGCACCTGGCGGCGGCCGCGATCGGCCGGGCCCGGGCGGCCACCCGGCAGGCCGAGGACGCTCCCATCCGCTCCCGCGGCGAGCTGATCTCGGAGTTCCTCCTCGCCCGGCCCGACCAGGGCGACCGGCTGCTGGAGCGCATGCGGGGCGCCGGCCTCGCCATCGACGGCTGGCACACCGCGATCCTCGTCGACGTCGACAACCTCGGCGTCCTCGCCGCGGACGACGAGCTGGTGTCGCTGCGCATCACCGACCGCGTCGCGACGCTCGGGCTGGAGGCCGCCAGGGCTGCGGGCGGGGTGTGGCACCGGGCCCGGATCGGATCGGGGCTCCTGCTGACCCGCATGGAACGACACGACCGGAGCGTCCGCGGTCGCGACGTCGCGCACGCCGCAGACCAGATCCTGCGGCGCATCGTCTCCCGGATCCCGCAGATCAGCCTGGTGTGCGGCGTGGGCAGCCCGCACGTCGGTGCGACCGGCCTGCGGACGACGGTGGCCGAGGCGCGGGCCGCGCTGGCCGCCGGGCACGCAGGCCGTCGGGTCAACGTCGCCACGAGCTTCGACGAGGTGGGCTTGCACCGCACGCTGATCGAGTGGTTCGCCTCCGACACCGCGCGCGAGGCCGTCGACGAGCTGTTGCGCCCGATCGACGAGCTCGGCCCGCAGAAGAGCCGCGACTCCCTGCAGACCCTGCGGGCGTATCTGGACAACCAGGGCTCGACCACGCGGGCGGCGGCGGAGCTGCACCTGCACCGCAACGCGATCGCCTACCGGGTGCGACGGATCTTCGAGCTGCTCGGCGTCGACCCCCAGGACCCGGACACCATGCTCATGCTCCAGCTCGCGTGCCGGGCGCGCGCCCTCGGCTGATTCCGGCCGAGGGGCCATCCCGGGCCGGGCCCGCGGGCCTGGGTGGGTCTGCGCGATGGCGGCCGCGCCGCAACGCGACGGCCTGGCCGGCTGGACCGCACCGGTGAGGTTCCCCGCTCGCTCGGAGATCGACGACCATGGGCGGGATGCGGCAATGGATCGAGTCGGTGTTCGACACCGAAGGGCCAGCTCGGCCTCGAAGGCCACGGTCACCGCACCTGCCGAGGCATGGGCTCCCGCGCCGCTCAGCGGCTCTTCGCACTGGCCGCAGCGGTGCACGAAGCCGAGAAGAGACGTCGGGGGTTCGCGGTCATCAGCTCTGCCGCCACGTCGGCCGTCACGCCATGACGCTCCAGGCGAGGCAGGAAGAGCTTCGGGACGTAGCCGAATCCGTTCCCGCCATTGCAGGTCCACATGCTCTTGGTGGCCACATCATGGCTCAACAGTATTCGCGCGGAGTACCCGTCCCGAATCAGGCCGGCGACTGCAGCTGCGGTCTGGTCAGGGGCGGGAGACTGACCTTCCCCAGGGTAGTAGAACGGCATGCCGATCATGTCGAACTCGAGCCAGACGCCATGATCGGCGACGGCGCGCTGGTATTCCCCGTCATGGCCAGAAGGATCCATGTGGCACATGACGACCGCCGTCGGGGCGACCCCCTCCTTGCCCAGAACGATGTCGAGTACCTCGAAGGCTCGACGTTGCCAGCCGGGCAGATGGATCATGAGCGGAACTCCGAGCTGGCGTTGGGCACGAGATGCCGCGCGCAGCCGGAGCTTCTCCGCGTCAGTGAAGTCAGGCGAGACCCCGATCTCCCCGATGACACCGGGCACAAGTCCCGTGTCGCCGACTCCGTCGGTGAACTCGGCCAGGAGCTCCTCGGTGAGCTGGTCGATGCCGGCGGAGGCAGTTCTGCTGTCGTGAAATCCGTGGACATACCAGCCGGAGCCCATCACGACGTTGATTCCTGACCTGTCGGAGATCTCTCTGAGCGCTAGAGGGTCCCGCCCGAAGTCTCCGTTTGTGCAATCGACGACTGTCCGTCCGCCTGCCTCACTGAAGTTCCCGAGTTCCGCGGCCGTGACGACCGGGTCGTCCTGGCACCCGTTGTCGAAGCAGCAAAAGGGACGGTCGGCGAGGAGCCAGTTCATCGACGGACCCACGGGGGTGCCGTACAGCTTGCGTTCGGCGGCGCCCTCGGGCGGCGTGAACCGCTTCGTGAAGTCACTGATGAGGTGCTCGTGGGTCAAGGTCATACCGAGCTCGTCAACCGGTACGGGGCCTCGAACCGTGTTCACCTGCACAACCCGGTCGGCTGCCGCTGAAGCCATCTGGTTTCTCCTCTGTGTCGGAATCGGGCCGGCGCCGGCCCGGACTGGATGCCGCGCCACCGTCGATCCGGAGGGCTTGTGTCGTGGGTGTCGCCAACTGACGCCTGGGTCGTGCGGTCGTTGTCCACTGTCGTCCCGGGGCGGCCTTCGTCCGCCTGACCGTGCCGTCAACCTCGAGGTCTGCGCCATGTGAACTATGGAGACGGGGCTACGCCCGGTACGGCCGCAGCGCAGCGCCGAGGGTCGCGAGCCCACAGCCGCGGGTGGTGACGCCGCGCTGTGTGCTCGTCGGACGCCCACCGCCGGCGCTCGCTCGGTTCAAGCTGAGCTGTCGATCACGGCGTCTCCGATGGATGGGGAGCGATATGTGCGGCCATCTAACACGATAGAAACGTTCTAAGCCTTGCTGTGATGCAGCCGACGTCGCTATGGTCACCCGCGGCGCCAGTCGCTACGGGAGTAGATCTGGTGTCCGACGAGTAGAAACGATTCACGCCGCACGCTCGTCCGGGCGGCTTCGGCACGGAAACCACAGGAAGTGACATTGCCTCGACCACTCGCTCTAGACCGCGGTCGGCGAGCACTCGGCTGCTCGAGCCCCGGGGCGCAGCGGAGATCGGCGCGCGGACGGCGTCCGTCGTCCGGGTCATACGGCGCCATGTCGTTCGGTGGGGGCCAGCACTCGCTGCCCAGGACTGGGAGGACGACCACATGGCTACCTCCTCCGGGAGCTTGCTCCCCTCGAAAGGCGTCAAGCGCTGGGCCTTCGTGGAAAGGGCTCTGCGGCTCGGCCTCGCGTCTGCCCTTCCAGGCGGGGCGATCAACGTCTCGCCGCCGTGGTTCGTCGTCGTAGACGAGGCCGTCTCTGTGCCTCTCGAGCCGACCCTTGGTGATCCGGGACAGAGCACGACCTCTGCCGCCCGCCACGTGAAGGTCATCGACGCGGGTGCCCGGTGTCCGCGGTGATCGACGAGGAGGACGAGACCTCCAACGAGCGTGCGGTTCCGCGTGAAGGGACGGCCGATCAGGTCGACATCCGGAGCTCGTCGAGCAGCTCCTGGATCTGGTGGTCGAGATGTACCTCCACGTCGGTCACCCGCACCTCGGGTACGACTTCGGTGCGGGCGCGGAAGCGGCGCGACGTCGGTACCGGATCATGCCTGAGCGCGTCGATGGTCGGGATATGCGTGACCTGCGTCAGTCTCCGACCCGGGAACGCCTTCGCCTTCCTGACCACGCGGTGAACGGAAGCTGATTTCTTCATCGAGGCCTGCCCGCTCGGATCGAGAGGCCGCGTCCACGGCCCCGACGACGGCAGGGTGGGCCGCTGACCACCAGTTGAGCGGCTTACCGCCATCCGCTTCATGATCACCGGGTGCGGCGTGGGCGAGGCGGGTCGAAGCACAGTCCTCGGCTTGGTCCGGGTTCGCCCCTGACCAGGCCCCCTACCTGCAGGTATACTATCAGGAGAGTAGACATGGGCGAATCGTCCCTGTGGCGCAACATCATCGTGAACGTCGACAGTTACAAGAACGCGCACTACGCGATGTACCCGGACGGAACCGAGTACGTCTCCAGCTACGTCGAATCACGTGGCGGCCGCTTCCCCGCAACACTGTTCGTGGGGCTCCAGGCCTTCCTGCGCGAGTACCTCACCCGGCGGATCACCATCGACGACATCAACGAGGCCGAGGCCGTGCACCGGCCGATGGGCATCCCGTTCAACCGACAGAACTGGGTCGACCTGGTCGGCGACCACGACGGCTACCTCCCCATCGAGATCGAGGCAGTCCCGGAAGGCACCGTGCTCCCGACCGGCAACGTCCTGGTGCAGCTCGTCAACACCGACCCGCGTTATCCGTGGATCACCAGCTTCGTCGAGACCGCCCTGCTCCGGGCCATCTGGTACCCGACCACCGTCGGCACCCTGAGCTGGACGGCCAAGCAGCTGATCAAGGGGTTCCTGGAGCGCACCTCCGATCACCCCGAGGCAATCCGGATGTACCTGCACGACTACGGCAACCGCGGGGTCAGCTCGCTGGAGTCGGCAGGGCTCGGCGGAATGGCGCACCTGGTCAACTTCGACCAGACCGACACGGTTCCCGGGTACGTCGCAGCCCGGCAGTGGTACAACGCGGCGGCCCCGAACGGTAGCGCCGTGTTTCAGGAGCACTCCATCGTGGCCGCCGCGGGCAGGGATGCCGAGGCCGACAGTTTCCGCAGCCTTCTGAAGTTCCCCGGGGTCGTCGTGGCGGGTCTTCTGGTCGACACGTTCGATCACGACCGGGCCGTCAAGGAGATCATCGGCAAGGAGCTGCACGACGAGGTCAGCCAGTTCCAGGGCCTCGTCGCAGTGCGGTGCGACTCGGGCGATCCGATCAAGGTGCCGGTCGACACCGTCGAGTCGCTGATGGACAGCTTCGGGTACGAGACCAACGGAAAGGGGTTCAAGGTCCTGCCTCCGAACATCCGGGTGATCCAGGGCGACGGTCTGACCCTCGACACCTACATCGCGATCTACACCGAGCTGGAGGCGCGGGGCCTGGCCGCGGACAACGTGCTCTGCGGGATGGGTGGCGGCCTGCTGCAGCAGGTCAACCGGGACACCCTCAACTTCGGGTTCAAGACCAACGCAGTCAGCGTCAACGGCGAGTGGCGCGAGACCGTGAAAGCCCCGACGGGCAGCGCGATGAAGCGGTCGAAGGGGGGCCGGCTCGCCCTTCGGTACGCCGACGGCATGTACTCCACCGTCCCCCGCGACTCCATCCCGGCGGAGGAGAACCAGCTCGTGCCGGTCTTCCGTGACGGCAAGCTGCTGCGCCAGTGGGACTTCCCGCAGCTGATCGAGCGGAGCGAGCGTCCGACTCCGGAGAGCTACTACTCGGGCGTCGTGCAGGGAGTCGCCGGCCTGCGCTGAGGCCGGCCGCCGGCGGGACCGACCCGTGCTTCCCGGGGTCGGTCCCGCCCCCCTGCAGCCCAGGCTGCCCCGGATCTGCGACGCCGACCGCTCGATCACGGTCCCGGGCGCCAGGGCGTGCTCGGGGATGGCCGGGCCGGTGCACCTGCGAGCGACCTCGGACGCCCATGCGGAGAGACGCTCGACCTACGATCCCGTCGGTCGGGAGCGTGTGGGCGGAGGACGGAAAACCCGCGGATGACGTTCTGTGGTTGTGTTGTTCTCGGATAAGGAAGAAGCCACGATATTGGACCTTCTGATATGACTGTGAATACGGTTCAGCTGGCCGGATCAAACGTTCCACCGATCGGCCAGGGCACCTGGCGTATGGGTGCGGACGCCCCGGCCGAGATCACCGCACTGCGGGCCGGTATCGATCTCGGAATGACCGTGATCGACACGGCCGAGCTCTACGCCGACGGGGCTGCAGAAGAGGTCGTCGGTCAGGCGGTGCGTGGCCGTCGCGACGAGGTCTTTCTGGTCAGCAAGGTGCTCCCGCAGAATGCGACCACCGACGGCACGGTCGCCGCATGCCATGCGAGTCTCAGGCGCCTGGGGACCGACCGGCTGGATCTCTACCTCCTGCATTGGCGCCGTGAGGTTCCTCTCGTGGAAACGGTGGCCGGGTTCGAGAAGCTGTGCGAGGAGGGTTCGATCCGGGCCTGGGGGGTCAGCAACTTCGACCTGCACGATCTGGAGGACTTGCCGGACGGCGCCGTCCCCGCCTGCAATCAGATTCTCTATAATCTGACCCGTCGCGGTCCGGAGGCGAATCTGTTCCCCTGGTGTGAGCGTGTGGGCGCCGCGATCATGGCCTACTCGCCCGTCGAGAAGGGCGCGTTGCTCGATCATCCCGACCTCCGCCGCGTGGCGACAGAGCGTGGAGCCACCCCGGCGCAGGTCGCGCTGGCCTGGTCGGTCCGTAGCGGGGGCGTCATCGCCGTTCCGAAGGCTGTCCGGCTTGCCCATGTCAAGGAGAACGCCGCAGCGCTGGACCTCGAGCTCACCGACGAGGAACTCGAGGTCCTGGATCGCGCCTTCCCGGCGCCAGGTGTCGTCCCGCTCGAGACGTTGTCCTGATCCGGAAGGGGTTTGTTTCCTCGGTCCGACGGTTCGGTGATTCCTCTCTGTCGAGCGACGCCCGGGCCGACAACCCTTGTATGCATCCCGCGAGCATCCTCCCGTGTGACCTTCCCGTGAAAAGAGAGCTCATGCCGCAGAGCCCAGGTGCCGACATGTCGGACGCCGGCCGACGTCTGCATGTCTTCGACATGGACGGCACCCTCCTTCGAGGTGCCGCAACGATCGCACTGGCCCGACACTTCGGGAAGCCGACCGTCGGTAATGACATCGAGTCTCGGTGGCTCGCTGGCTCCATCTCGGACCGGGAATTCTGGGAGACGTTACTCGATATTTGCGCCGAGGCGACCGAAGCCGATCTCGACGCTGCGTTCGAGAGCGCCTGCTGGATGACCGGCACCGTCGACGTGTTCACCGATATCCGCGCCCGAGGTGAGATCGCGATCGTCATCACGCAGTCCCCGGCCTTCTTCGTCCGGAGGCTGCAGCGTTGGGGCGCGCATGAGACCTACGGCTCGGATGTCGAGATCGGCCGGCCGCTACCGGACGCGGCCACCCTGTCACCGGAGGCGAAGGTCAAGATCACTCAGGATGCTCTGACCCGACATAACCTGACGGCGCAGGCGTGTGTCGCCTACGGCGACTCGTCCTCGGATCTCGACCTGTTCACCTGGCTGCCGCATGCCGTCGGGGTGAACCCGAGCCCGGCCATCGCCCAGCTGGCGTCGGCAAGCTACGTCGGCACCGACCTGAGAGAGGCATACTCGATCGGCCGTCGCCTGCTGTCGTCCACCGGCGTCGGGACGATCTGACGGGGGATATCTCTCGTTCACCGGTCTCGATGGCGAGGCGCGCAATGGCGTGACCCGCTCGCGGACTTCCTGCCGGTCGCGATGCTTCCGCATGACGACCGCATCAAGATGTCCGGGCGTCGCCTTATCGGCGGGCGCACTCAGGCCCCGTCGCGCTGGTCGATGACCAGCTTTCCGATGTGGACCTGCCTGCGGTGGTCTGCGACTCCCGGAAGGGGAGTCGCGAGGTTGCCGCGCACGACCTGGAGCAGGAGCACCGGCGGGTGGCCGTGATCAGCGGTCCACCGTCGCTCTGGACGTCCAGCAGCGACTCGCGGGCTACCCGAGAGGCGTTTGCGGGGGCAGGACTCGACCCAGACTCGGTACCGGTCTTCCCCGGGCGACTACCGACTGGCCGCGGGCGAGAAGTGCGGCGACAGCGCTGAGTCCGACCCACGGCCGACGGTGCGGCTCTGCGCGAACGGCCTCATGGCGATCGGCGGCCGTGGAGTACTGCAGACGAGTCGGTCTGCGGTCCTCCAGGACGTGAGCATCCTGTGGTTCGACGATCTCCCCGTCTCCGCGCTGCTCACGCCCAGGCTGACCACCGTTCGGCAACCCGCGCACGAGATGGGGTTCCGCGCCGCGTCGGCCCTGTTCGATCTGCTCGAGAACGACGAGTCCAGCCGTGGCGGCGGGCAGCTGGCTCGGCGGGGTGCGTGCTCGGCGGTGCTGGGAACACCCCGGATGCGTCGTCGCCGCTGTCGGGAGTGCTGCTTCCCGTCGGATCCCCTGTGTGTTGAATCCGGCGCCGGTCACGTCCGCGCTCGTGGAGCTCTTCGGGCTCGGCCCCGTGCTCCCTCAACTCCTCCGAGCTCGGCGAACTGCACACGCTGCCGGGAGAAGTACGGGACTGTGCGGTTCCGGACGTGGCGGCTGCAGACCGCTGCTGGTTCCCCGAGCAGGGGCACCGTCCTGCTCGGCCGGACGGCCAACCCGGGTGGCCGAGCACCAGAGTCGGCCGTGCGGCCACCAGATCCAGCTGATGACTCCATCGCCCAGGCTGCTCGCGTCGCCCTCTGGGGCTGCTCGTCGGCTTCCTGACCGGGCCGTGACATCCGCCAGTCGTGGTGTGCCGAGAAGCGGACGGAGGCGCGCCGGCCCGGTGGAGCACGCGGATATAAACGTTCCAAGTCTTGCTGTCGGCAGACGCCCACCGTTACGCTTTGCCGGTCAATCGCGGCGGAGCACGAGACCAGTGCCTCCTGGGCCGAAACGATTCGAACCCCCGGCCACCGTATGAGGACGTGTCGTCGAACGCCCTCACGGGGGAAGGGGAAGGGGACGGTGGTCGCCCGATGTCCAGCGAGGCCGAACGTGAGGCCGGCGCAGCGATCGGAAGATCGGTACCCGCACAGCAGGTCCGGTTTCCTCGGCTGTCCGGTCCGACGAAATCGAGTCGATGCGGCGGATCACCTTCAGGGACGTGTCGCAGCCGGCACCCTCATCTCTCGCGAGCATGACGGTGCTCGGCACTGCAGCCAGCGAATCAGCTTTCACGCCCCGCCGCGAGAGACGTGGTCTGGCAGGCGACCAGCTGGGACGAGGCGCGCTATTGCAGTGACGGCCGCTACACCTCGTGGTAGCTGATGACGTCAACGTCGAGCTTCCCTCGAGGCCGGGGTAATTCTGGGCGCCGGCTGGCTACGAGCATACGGTGAAATCGACCGGCGTCGAGGCGAAAGTGCTTCTGGCCAGGTCGCCGCAGATGCCGTCAGGGTGGCGCTGTACCGGTGATGACGAATCGTACGGCGACGTCTTCATCTCTGGCGAGTCCGGTGGGAGTTCAGTCATGGCGCAAGCGATGGAGAGGGAAAGAGTGTGCTGTACGAGGTCCGAGAGTACGTCGCCACGCCCGGCCGCCTCGAGTCGCTCATCACGAGATTCGAAGAGCACGCATTTCGCTTGTTCGACAGACATCAGATGGACCTCGTTCAGATCGGCGTGACCTCGGTGGGTGATCACTCGTTCAACGAGGTCGTCTACACGCTCCGATTCGCAGATGCCGCGGACATGGAGCGCAAATGGGGCGCGTTCATCCGTGACCCGGAGTGGGTCGCCGCGTTTCGTGCGAGCGAGGCGGAGGGCCCGTTGGTGCAGTCGATGAGGCGGCGATTGGTCGACGCGAGCTCGTTCGGTGAGTGGTGTAAGAAGAAGTGAGCAGCAGTAAGGGGCGCGAGTTCCGTGCGGTACGGATCCATGGAGTCGACGGATCGAGCCGGATTTCGGTCGACACGCTGACCGACGACGACCTGCCCTGGGGTGATGTCGAGGTCGACGTCTTCTACTCGGATCTCAATTTCAAGGACGGAAAGGTGATGGAGGCCGGCTCGTCCATCCCCCAGCACCTTCCCATCGTTCCCGGTATCGACTTCGTAGGAACGGTGACCCGTTCTTCGAGTCCACTGTTCGCGGTCGGCGATGAGGTGGTGGCGAACGGCTTCGGTCTCGGGACCGATCGTGACGGGGGGCTGACGCAGCGGACACGCGTTCCGGGGGCCTTCTTGCTGGCACTGCCTTCGCGGCTCGATCAACGGCGCACCGCTGCGATCGGGACCGCGGGGTACACCGCGGGGCTGGCCGTTGAGGCAATCCTCGAGGCTGGTGTCAGGCCCTCGAACGGTCCGGTTCTGGTCACCGGCGCGGGTGGCGGCGTCGGAACGATCGCCATCGCCGTGCTGGCCCAGGCCGGCTTCGACGTCGTGGCGTCAACCGGACGAGCGGACCAGCTGCGGGACTCGCTGCTCCGGCTGGGCGCGCGCGAGATCATCGACCGGCTGCCGGCCGAAGCCGGCGACGGGTTGGCGACTCCCGCTTGGAGCGCGGTGGTCGACTCCGTCGGCAGTACGACCCTCGCCTCGGCTCTGGCCGCCACCCGCTACGGAGGCGTGGTCGCCGCGGTCGGTCTCGCACAAGGAACCGATCTTCCTTCGACGGTGCTGCCGTTCATCCTACGAGGGGTCTCGTTGGTCGGTATCGACTCCGTCTATGCCTCCGAGTGCCGACGGCGGCGAGCATGGGACCGGCTGGCGAACGTGGACCATGAGCTGCTCGACTCGATCACGTCGGTCGTGGGACTCGAGGACGCGGCGAGCGTGTCGCAGGAGGTCGTGGCAGGCCGGGTACACGGGCGTGTCGTCGTCGACGTCCACAAGTGAGCGACGAGGCAATGGCGGGCCATCCGGTCGTGCTCATCGAGGGCGAGGTGCCGGGCGGCGCGGTCGCCGGTCTGCTCGGTCGGCCCCGCAGCAGAACTGGGCGAACTCACCCGCGATGTGTCATGAGTATCCGTCGGGTGAGCCCGGCCCCCGAGGGGCATTCGGGACCGCACCAAAGAAGTGAGAATACGGCGAAAGGGAGTACACAGAATGACGCAGCATCTCGGAAACGTGTTCCGCTACCAGCTCCAGCCTGAAGGGTACGAATCACTAGAGGACGCAGGCGCAACGGTACCGACCGGCACTTACCATATCGGCACTGTCGACGGGGCGGAGATCGGCGTCTGGGAGGCGGAGCCAGGACTCATCGGGGGCCTGACCGACGAGGAGGTCTTCGTCGTCCTGGAAGGACGTGCCGAGGTCACGTTCCATGACACGAGGGAAACGATCCAGATCGGACCCGGCGATGTCGTCCGCCTCAATAAGGGCCAGCGTAATACTTGGCGGACCATCGAGCGGCTTCGGAAGGTCTCCATCTGGTCGGCCTCGGGCTCATGACGTGGTTGTCTCGCTGCGAGCGCCTGCCGCCCCAGGCCTGGTCGACCACGATGCCAGAGGCTGACATCCGAGGCCCCGTCCAGTGATCCTGGACGTGGGTACCGGCAACGACGACGCAGTCGCGCTCATGATGGCCGCCATGCACTCGGATGTCGACATGGTCGAAGAGGTCATCGTCATGGGCGGCGCAGGGAAGTCCGGAAATCGGACGCCAGCGGCGGAGTTCGACATGGACGTCGACGCCGTGGCGGCCGATGTCGCCTTCAGAACCGGCATCGAGCGCCTCACCGTCGCTCCTCTCGACGTTACGCACGAGATGCTCGTGAGTCGAGACGACCTCCGTCGCTCTCGAGAGCCTGAGACCAACGCCGGTCGAGTCGTCCCGGCTGTCACGGAGTACTACATCGACAGCGACAACGCATCCGATCCTCATGAGGGAATCCTCCTTCTGTCCCTCTCCAGGGCGCACTCTCCGTTGCCTACGCTGTTGACGAAGCCGTTCTCGCACTGACGGAGGTCACCGTCGACGTCGAAACGGTGAGCCCGCAGAACGACGGTCGGCAACCAATGATCCCCAGCCCGGGCGCAGCGGGACGGTGGGTCCGTTCGGCGGTGGTGATCACCGCGTGGTTGGTCATGCCGGGTGGGTGGCTGCGTCGGACGCGGTGGTGGAGCTGATCGCGGGCCGTTTCCGCCGGGTGGCGCCGCGTCGGCGGGTGGGCGCGCATCTGCGCGGGTCGCTGGCCGGGCTGGAGCGCAAGAACGGCTGAACCCTCGCGGAGCATGCGGGGGCGGGGTCTCGGGATGGGATGCGGCGGCTGCTGCGCTCCGCGGACCGACGTGGATGGGCTCCGCGACGATCTGCGCGGCTACGTCCTCAGAGAATCTGGGCGACCCTGCGTCCAGGGGCGATCGTCGACGAGGTCGAGTTCATGAAGAAGGGCGTGTGCTGTCAGCTCGGGGTGCTCCTCGCCTGCGCGAGCGTCCACGGTCGCGCGTTGCTCGACCGGGATCTCCACCTGCCCACCTCGTGGACCGCGGACCGCGAACGCTGCGCCCGTGGCGATGTCCCCGACGAGGTCGGTTCTGCCCGAAGCCCAGGTCGGGCCGGCGATGCTCGCCGGCGCTCACGCCGCCGGCAGCCCACGAAGGACTCGTGGGTGGATCGCCATTGCGCGTGACCCGACACTGCGGCACGACGGGTGGGAGCGGCGTCCGATCGGGCCGGGCGCGCTCGGGTTGCGGGTCTCTGACTGGACCGCTGTCGCGCTCACCACCAACGGCCTCCCGACCGGCTGGGGGCACTGGCTGCTGGTCCGTCGCCTGACCGAGGCGGCCGAGGGCAAGTCGGAACGTGAGCCGGCGTTCTACCGTTGCGCCGCGTCCACAGCCACCCCGCTGCGAGAGTTGGTCCCGGTCGCGGGCGCCCGGTGGGCGATCGAGGAGTGCTTCCAGACCGCGAAGAACGAAGCCGGACTCGGCCACTACCAAGTCCGCTCCGACCGGGCCTGGCACGCCCACGTCACTCTGGCCGTGCAGCTGTAGCTGCCTCGCGGTCACCCGCGCCACCGTTCACGGACGTGAGGCCGGAAAAGGGGACGCGCAACCGGCTATCGTCGGCTGCCCGCCTGTCGGACACCGAGATCCGCCGCCTCGTCCCCGCCCCGCAAGCCAGCATCGACCACGTCATGCGCTGGTCGACGTGGCATGCGAACGCCGGCAGCAGGATCGCGACTGCCCTTACCGGCGCCGCGGCGAACGATCACCGGACTGATCACACCGCTGTTGCAGCGGTCAGGCGCTGGTCGAGCGGCTCAACCTCCTCGAGGGCGACCCCACGGACACAGCCCTCGGTCCGCAGGTCGTCGTGTGCGGAACAACAGCACCACCTCACGCCCCAACGGGGTCGGGCCCGACATTGCGCTCGCTTGTGCGCGTCGGCAATGGTGGCCGGGCTGTGGCACACCAGACGATTGGGGCCGCGTCGAGGCACGGCTTGATCGGGGCGGCCGCCTCGTCCGGGACGCCGTCATGGAGGTTCCTCTCTCCCGCGCGGACGCAACTCCCGGTCGGAGGGGTGCCGTGCTTGACCCGTCGTGACGAGGTGACCTATGATGCCAGAATCGTTTCTATTCCGGCCTGGTCGACGGAGACCGTACTCCCCGCTCCATGGTCGACTGAGTGCAGGTTTTCAGCGGGGAGGAGAGGTGAAGGTGGGGTCGGATCGTTTCTTCGCCGGTGGCGTGGATTGCGCGGCTGAGCTCGGCCTCCCGGACGTGCTCGACCCGTCGACCGCGACGCCGATCGGGACGCCGATCGGGACGCCGATCGGGACGCCGATCGGGACGATGGGACTCGGCGACACCGTGGACGTCGATCGCGCGGCCTCCTTCACCGCCGACCTCGCTCCGCACCGGGCGCTGCCGGAGTTCGTCGGGTGGTCGCACTGCGCCGTCCTGTGGACCTCGATACCGTCCTGGGCGGCACGCGTGCAGGGCCCGGTGATACGGGTGGGAGGCGGCGCGACGTGACGCAGCCCGACCGCAGGCGCCTGCGCCCGACCATGAAGGACGTGGCCGAGCATGCCCGGATTCTCGGTGAGCACGGTGTCGTCCGTGCTCGACGACTCCGGGCCGGTTCCGCCGGAGCGGTGCAACCGGGTGCAGGAGGCCGTCCAGGTGCTCGAGCACTCGCCCGACGAGTCCCAGCGCAACCTCAAGCGGCGCAGTGCTTCCACTCTTGGGAGGGTCGTGTCGGAGCTGAGCCCGGGCGGCCGAGCCCCAGGAGTGGGAGATCGACCTTGTCGAGGCGGAGCCGTGAACAGGGCCGGGGCGGGGCGAGCTGCGCTCATCGGAGAATCGATTCCACCGCGTTTCTCGTTCGTCCGGTGACTGGTGGGTGGCTCGGCGGCCCGGGCCAGCAGGCCGTGCTGGTCGCGGGCGGCTCCGACAGCACCGCGCGGCGGCCGGTCGCCGCTCACCCGGAAGGTCGTCCGATGTCGTGGCGTGGCCGAGTCGCCGCAGGTCAGCCAGGTCTGTACGGGGTAGAAACGTTACGATCGTGTTCATTCCGGGTGCGACCCCTAGCTTCGACGGGCTCGCTGAGCCAGGCTCTCTGGGGTGTGAACGGGGCGTCCATCTGAGCGACGCTCACGGCCGGACGGCGCGAAACCGGCCCGCAACGCGCACGAAGTCCACCAGTAGAAACGACTCTCACGAAGGCGGATCGATGGGGTATCTCGACAACCTGATCATCGACACGGACAACTACAAGCACTGCCACTACCCGCTGTACCCCAAGGGCACGGAGTACGTGTCCAGCTACATCGAGTCCCGCGGCGGGCTGTTCCCGGTGACGATGTTCGTCGGTCTTCAGGTCTACCTGCGTGAGAAGCTGATGAAGCCGATCACCCTCGAGGACATCGACGAGGCCGAGTTCGTGGTCCGCGAGCAGGGGATGCACTTCAACCGCGAGAACTGGCTGGGCATCCTCAACGACCACGGCGGCTACCTGCCCGTCGAGATCGAGGCGGTCCCCGAGGGCACCGTGCTCCCGGCACGGAACGTGCTCGTGCAGGTGATCAACACCGACCCGAAGTACTTCTGGGTCACCAGCTTCTTCGAGACCGCGCTGCTGCGCGCGGTCTGGTACCCGAGCACCATCGGCACGGTCAGTTGGCTGTCCAAGATGGTCATCAAGGAGGCGCTGGACCGCACCGCCGACTCGTCGGCCGGGCTGCGGAACATGCTGCACGACTACGGCGCCCGTGGCGTCAGTTCGCAGCAGTCCGCCGCGTTGGGCGGGCTCGCGCACCTCGTGAACTTCGACCAGTCGGACACGGTGCCCGGGATCCTGGCCGCGAAGCGCTTCTACAACGCGGGTAAGGTCTCGAACTCCGGCCCGAACTCCGAGCACGCCGGGTTCTGCGCGTGGGGCCGCGAGCACGAGGTCGACGCCCTGCGCAACATGCTCGACGTCTTTGCCCCCGAGGGCTGCGCGCTGCTGCTCACCGACACCTATGACCACGAGCACTGCGTCAAGAACATCATCGGCGGCGAGCTCAAGGAGCAGATCCAGAACTTCCCGGGCCTCGTCGGGATCCGTCCCGACTCGGGCGACATCGTCCAGGTCACCGCCGACACCACCGGCTGGCTGATGGACAGCTTCGGCTACACCGTGAACTCCAAGGGCTTCAAGGTGCTGCCCCCGTTCGTCCGGGTGGTGCAGGGCGACGGGGTCAACTTCCACTCGCTGCCGCAGGTCTACATGGAGCTCGAGCGCCGCGGGTTCTCCGCCGAGAACGCCGTGTTCGGCATGGGCGGTGGCCTGCTGCAGCACTGGAACCGCGACACGATGAACTTCGGCCAGAAGGCGTCCGCGGCCTGCGTCGACGGCGAGTGGCGGGGCATCGCCAAGTCGCCGACCGGCGCCTCGTTCAAGGCGTCGAAGAAGGGCCGGCTCGCCCTCAAGCACGAGAACGGCGTGTACACCACTGTGCCCAAGGGTTCGATCCCCGAGTCGGAGAACGTGCTGCAGCCGGTCTTCCGTGACGGCAAGCTGCTCAAGAAGTGGGACTTCACCGAGCTGATCGCGAACAGCGAGAAGGAGGTCCCCGAGTCCTACTACATCGACCACGTCGGTCAGATGCGCACCGTCTCCTCGGAGATGGCCGTCTCGGCCTGACGTCGTCCACCCCGGCGCCCCTGCCCGCACCCTTCCCGGGCGGGGGCGCCGGGAGCCCACGCGAACGAAAGAGGTTGACCCGATGGATGACCCGACCGTGCTGGTCAGTACTGTGCGCGGCCCGGTTCCGGCGGACGCCCTCGGGATGACGCTCACCCACGAGCACCTGCTCAGTGACTGGTCCGGCAGGCCCCGTGCCGAGCCCGAGGACCCGGCCGAGCGCGCGCTGTTCCACGCCGAGGTGAGCCCGTCGATGCAGTGGGTGCTCCGCGAGGACCCCCGCTGCTGTCGGGACAACGCCACCCAGGACGACCCGGACGCCACGGTCGGGGAGCTGGCGAACTTCGTCGAGGCGGGCGGGCGGACCGTCGTCGACTGCACCAACGGCGACATCGGCCGGGACCCCCTGGCGCTGCGGGACATCGCGGAGCGGACCGGGCTCAACGTGATCATGGGCTCCGGCTGGTACGTGCACATCTTCCACTCCGCCCGCCGCGCCGAAGCCACGGTGGACGACCTGGTGGCGGAGATCCTCACCGAGTTCGCGGACGGTGTCGGGGACACGGGCATCCGGCCCGGGATCATCGGCGAGATCGGGGTCTCCCCGCAGTTCACCCACGCCGAGCGGACGCACCTGCGTGCGTCCGCCCGCGCCCAGCGGGAGCTCGGCGTCCCGCTGTTCGTCCACCTGCCGGGCTGGCAGCGGCGCGCCCACGAGGTCCTCGACATCGTCCTCGACGAGGAGGGGGTCCGGCCCGAGGCCGTCGTGCTGTGCCACATGGACCCCTCCGGCGAGGACCCGGACTACCAGCGGGCCGTCGCCGAGCGCGGCGTCTGGCTGGAGTTCGACATGATCGGCATGCCCTTCTTCTACGCGGGCGAGGGGCAGTGCCCGGCGCCGCACCAGACCGCGGCCGCCGTCGCCGCGCTCGTCGCCGCGGGCTACGCCGAGCGCCTGCTACTGAGCCACGACATGGCCACGAAGGCGATGTGGACCCGCAACGGTGGCAACGGCTACGGCTACGTGCCCCGCTTCTTCCTGCCCCGGCTGGAACGCCACGGCGTCCCGGGCGAGGTGACCGCGAGCCTGCTCACCGCCAATCCGCGGCGCCTGTTCACGGCGGCCCGCGGTGCGCACGCCGACCACTGACCTCTCGCAACGAGAGCCTGTACACCTATGAGGAGAACTGTGAGCCAGCTTCTGGGAAACGCCTTCTCGGCCGAGCTCGACTGGAAGCCGAAGACGTCGACATTCCGCACCGGCGCCCGCTACCTGGACGGCCTCACCGCGGGAACTGCCGTGGACGTCTGGGGAGCCGAGGTCGGGGAGTACCAGGGCGTCACGGCCGACGAGATCTTCGTGGTGCTCGAGGGTAAGGCGGAGGTCACCTTCCACCGCACCGGGGAGACGATCGTGATCGGGCCGGGGGACGTCGTCCGCCTGTTCGCCGGGGACACGAACACTTGGCGAACGATCGAGACCATCCGCAAGGTGTCGTTCTACGTCCCCCCGGTCGAGTCCGGGTCCTGACGTATCCCGCACCTGAGGGCGTCCACGACGGGCACCCACAGCGAAGGAAAGAGAGAGCGAGTGGACATCACGACCGCCGGCGCCGTCCCCCTCGACCGGCTGGACGAGTTCTACATCGGCGGCCGATGGGTCGCCCCGACCTCCTCGGACACGATCGACGTCGTCGACTCCGTCACCGAGCAGGTGTACTTCAGCGTCGCGGAGGCGCGGAACGCCGACATCGCCGCCGCGGTCGGTGCGGCACGGGCGGCGTTCGACGACGGCCCCTGGCCGCGCATGACGCACAGCCGGCGCGCCGAGTATCTCCGGGCGATCGGCTCCGCGGTCGAGGACCGCGTCGAGGACGTCGCGCAGATCTGGCCACGAGAGTCGGGAATCCTCGCCAGCGCGGCGCGCGCGGCGATGGGGGAGGTCACGGGCGCGTACTCCTACTACGCCGAACTCGCGGCGTCGTTCCCCTTCGAGGAGCCCGCCTCCCCGTCCGGCGGTGACGGATACGGGACGATCGTGCGGGAGCCGGTCGGCGTCGTGGGCGCGATCATCCCGTGGAACGTGCCGATGACGCTGATCGCCTACAAGCTCGCCCCCGCTCTGCTGGCCGGCTGCACCGTGGTCCTCAAGGCCTCGCCCGAAGCGCCGGGCGCAGCGCTGATCATGGCCGAGATCGCCGAGCAGGTCGGGCTGCCCGCGGGCGTGCTGAACGTGGTCACCGCCGATCGTGAGGTCTCCGAGACCCTCGTTCGAGACCCTCGGGTCGACAAGATCACGTTCACCGGATCGACCGCTGCGGGGAAGGCCATCGCCGGCATCATGACCGAGCGGGTCGGCCGTTTCACGCTCGAGCTCGGCGGCAAGTCCGCGGCAGTGGTCCTGGACGACGCGGACATCGCCGAGGCCGCCCGCGTCCTGGCCGGGGCGGAGTGCTTCCTGACCGGCCAGATCTGCGGCTCCCTGACCCGGATCATCGTGCCCCGCCATCGGCATGACGAGATGGTGGAGGGCCTCGCCGAAGCGTTCTCGCAGGTGACGGTCGGGGACCCCTTCGATCCGGGCGTGCAGATGGGCCCGCTGGCCACGGAACGGCAGCGGGAACGAGTCGAGGGTTACGTCGACATCGGGCTCAGCGAAGGCGCGACGCTCGCTGCCGGAGGTGGACGACCGGCCGGCCTCGACCGCGGATGGTTCGTCCAACCGACCGTCTTCGGGAACGTCGACAACTCGTGGCGGATCGCGCAGGAGGAGATCTTCGGTCCCGTGCTGACGGTGATTCCCGCGAAGGACGAGCAGGATGCCATCCGCCTCGCCAACGACTCCATCTACGGCCTCAACGCCTCCGTGTTCACCCGAGACGTGGACAAGGCTCGAGCGGTCGGCCGGCAGCTCCGGGCGGGCACCGTCGGGCACAACGACAACCGCGCAGACTTCGGCATCGGCTTCGGCGGGTTCAAACAGTCCGGCATCGGCCGTGAAGGCGGCGTCGCAGGGCTGCTGCCCTACCTGGAGAACAAGACGATGGTCCTCGAGGAGAAGCCCGGTGGCAGCGCGTAGCGCACCCGCAGGGTCCTCGTCCCGCCCCTCCCACGCTCGATCGGAAGCCCCGTGAACGACGTCTTCGTCCGCTTCGACCGACCACAGGAAGCCACCGCCCTCGCCAGCACCCGTGTCGCCGGGTGGGCGGCACCATGACCGGCACCACGACCGTCCGGCGGGCGGGGGTCTGGATCGCCGGGCAGCCGATGTCCGGTTCCGGAACGTTGCCGGTCCGGGACCCCTGGACGGACGAGCTCGTGGCCGAGGTCGCCCTCGCCGACCCTGAGCACGTGGAGCAGGCGCTGCAGCTGGCGCACGAGGCGGCCGGCAGCCTGCTCGCAGTTCCCGCCCACCGCCGCGCGGACGCTCTCCGACAGGCCGCGACGGGCCTGGTCGAGCGCACGGACGAGGTCGCCGCCACGATCACCAGGGAGAGCGGCAAGCCGATCCGATGGTCGCGAGTCGAGGTGCAGCGCGCCGCCCTGACCTTCCGGTGGGCGGCGGAGGAGGCGGTGCGGTGGTCGGGTGAGCTCCAGCGACTGGACAGCGAGCCGGCCGGAGACGGGCGCCTGGCCCTGCAGCGCCGGTTCCCCCGGGGGCCGGTCCTGGGTATCACACCCTTCAACTTCCCGGTCAACCTGGCCGCCCACAAGATCGGGCCCGCCCTGGCGGTGGGCGCGCCCATCGTGCTCAAGCCCGCGCCGAAGACGCCGCTCAGCGCCCTGTTGCTGGGCGAGATCCTGGCCGACTGCGGGCTACCGGCGGGCGCGTTCTCGGTGCTAACGGTGGACGACGAGGTCGCTGCCGGTCTCGTCGCCGACCCGCGGATGCGCGTGGTGTCGTTCACCGGGTCCGGACCGGTCGGCTGGGCCATCCGGGACGCGGTGCCCCGCAAGCACGTCACTCTGGAGCTCGGCGGGAACGCCGGGGTGCTGATCTGTCCGGACTGGAGTTCGGATGCCGACCTGCGGCAGGCGGCCCGGCGGATCGCGACCGGCGCCAACGCCCAGGGCGGCCAGTCCTGCATCTCGGTGCAGCGCGTCCTCGTCGACAGGACGGTGTACGAACGGTTCCTGCCCGTGCTGGTGGACGAGGTCGAGCAGCTCGTCGTGGGTGACCCCTGGTCGCCGGCGACCACCGTCGGGCCGTTGATCAACCGAGCAGCTGCACAGCGGATCGGGGAGTGGGTCACCGCAGCCGTCGCGGGCGGGGCCCGGGTTCTGACCGGCGGGAAGGTCACCGACGCGCTGGTCTCTCCAACCGTGCTCGTCGACGCCCCGGCCGACGCGCAGGTCTGCCAGGACGAGGCCTTCGGCCCGGTGCTGACCGTCGCGGCGGTGGACGGCGTCGACGAGGGCCTGCGGGCACTGGACGACTCGCGCTTCGGCCTGCAGGCCGGGATCTTCACCCACGACATCCAGACGGCGTTCCGCGCACATCGGGAGCTGGAGGTCGGAGGCGTCATCGTCGGCGACATCCCGACCTTCCGGGCCGAGCAGATGCCGTACGGAGGGGTCAAGGAGTCCGGCATCGGACGCGAAGGACTGCGGGCCGCGATGGAGGACTACACCGAACCGCGGCTGCTCGTGCTCTCGGAAGTGAGCTTGTGAGCGGCGGCCCCGGCCGACGCGTGACCCGCTCGGGCGGACGTCATCAGCCCGCAGCAAGAATCGTTTATAGTAGGTCCGAGCCGAGAGGAGGGCACGTGCCCGACAGTCTGAGTTCTGCCCCGCTCCGCGTCCTGGTCGCGGGTGAGTCCTGGATCAAGCACACGATCCACATGAAGGGTTTCGACCAGTTCCACTCCACGGAGTACGAGGAGGGTGCTGGTG
>NZ_JAJSOK010000059.1 GCF_021283305.1 Pseudonocardia kujensis | reverse complement strand
GACGTGCGTTCCGCGGCCGCCGCCTGCACCGGCCTGCTCTGCGGCGCGCTCGGGCGGGACTGGTCGGCGCGGGCGGGCACGCTCGACATGACGGTGTCCGAGGTCGTCGCGCACCTCGCGCGGGTGCTCCACTTCTACGCCGTGGACCTCGCGGGCGGCCCGGCGGAGGTCGACGCGCTCGAGGTGCGGGTGCACGCCGACCGGCCGCCGGCCACGCTGCTGGCGGCCGTGCACGCCGGGGCGTTCGTCCTGGCCGCCACGATCGACGCCTGCGCCGACGACGCCCGCGGCTTCCACCCGGACGGGGCCGCCGACCCCTCGGGGTTCGCGGCGATGGCCTGCGACGAGCTGCTGGTGCACACCGACGACGCCGCCCGCGGCCTCGGACTCGCCTTCGAGCCCGACGCGCACCTCGCCCTCCACGTCCTCCGCCGGCTGTTCCCGTGGGCGCCGCACGACGAACGGTCCTGGCCCACGCTGCGCTGGGCCAACGGCCGCGCGCCCCTGGGCGCGCGACCGCGGCTGGAGAGCTGGCGCTGGCACTGCGCCCCGCTCGACGAGTGGGACGGCAGCGGGCCCTGACCGGCGGAGTCCGAGCAGCGGGTTCCGGTCGATGGGTTCCGGTCAGTGGGTTCCGAGCAGTGGGTTCGGGCGGCCTGCCGTGAGGCTCGTCAGGGGGTGAGCGCCGACTCCGCCGCCCGGTCCACCCGGCGGTGGTAGCGCTCGCCCGCCTTGCCGCCCACGACCGCGCCGATCAGCGCGACGACCGCAGCGATCAGCAGCGCGATCACGCCGGAGAGGGTCAACGACTCGCCGGAGACCGCCACGCCGGGCACGCGCAGCGCGGTGAACAGGCTGTCGGTGGTGCCCGTCACGGCGGTCGCGACCGAGACCGCGGCCGTGACGACCAGGCCCGTCGCCCAGACCGCGACCCCGTTGCGGGCGCCGTCGAACCGGGCGAGCCGGCCGGCGACGTACCCGCCCGCGTAGTAGGCCAGCAGCATCACGACGACCGCGACGATCCCCCCGGCGACACCGAGCATCCGCGGGTCCTGGCCGGGCCCGCCGCTCATGTCCGGCGACACCCCGGTCAGCCGCACGACGAGCGAGGCGAGCGCACCGAGCAGCACGGTGAGGCCCACGGCGACGAGCCAGCCGAAGAACGCGGACCCGATCTTGAGACCACCGAACCGCTCGTGCTGGTACTCGTGGGCGGCGGTGAGCGCGCCGCGGCTCGTGTAGTGCTGGGCGAGGTCGTGGTCGGGCTCCCGGCGGTGGGGAGCGCTGCGCAGGGTGCGGCGGTCGATCGGCACGGTGACCCCGCGGTCGTCGGGCACCGCCCCCGCGAGCGGGATGGTGCGCGCGCCGCCGAGCCTCGGCTGCACGACGCCCCACGGGGTGCCGTCCGGCCCGTCGACGACGTCCGCGAGCTTCCCGACGGTGCTCCCCGACCGCCCGCGCACCGTCCGCCCGACCCACTCCCGCGGCCCGGCGGCCTCGTGGGGGCGGGCGGTCTGCCGGGTGGCGGGGTCGGCGGACGGGTCCGGCCCCGGGCCCGTCGGGGCGGGTGCGCCGGAGGTGGACCCGGACGGGGACGGGGTACCGGTGCTCACGGAATCCATGGCGGCGGATACCCGACGGTGGTCCGCCTCACACGTGCCGCGCCCGGGCGCGGGCCTGCGCGGCCCGATCGGGCGACGTGGGACGATGAAGGAGACCCCGTACCGGAATGGATGTCTGAGTGACGACGTACGCCGACCGCACGTTCACCCCGCCGGAGCGCATCCGGAACTTCTGCATCATCGCCCACATCGACCACGGCAAGTCGACGCTGGCCGACCGGATGCTGCAGATCACGGGCGTGGTCGACGAGCGCGCCATGCGCGCCCAGTACCTCGACCGCATGGACATCGAGCGCGAGCGCGGGATCACGATCAAGGCCCAGAACGTCCGGCTGCCCTGGACGGTCGACGGCACCGACCACGTCCTGCACCTGATCGACACCCCCGGTCACGTCGACTTCACCTACGAGGTCTCGCGGGCGCTGGAGGCGTGCGAGGGCGCGATCCTGCTGGTCGACGCCGCGCAGGGGATCGAGGCGCAGACGCTGGCGAACCTGTACCTGGCGCTCGACAAGGACCTCACGATCATCCCGGTCCTCAACAAGATCGACCTGCCGGCGGCGGACCCGGACCGCTACGCCGCGGAGATCGCGCACATCATCGGCTGCGACCCGGACGACGTGCTGCGGGTCAGCGCCAAGACCGGCCTGGGCGTCGAAGCGCTGCTCGACGAGGTCGTGAAGCAGGTGCCGGCCCCGGAGGGCGACGCGGACGCCCCGGCCCGCGCGATGATCTTCGACTCGGTCTACGACACCTACCGCGGCGTCGTCACCTACATCCGGGTCGTCGACGGCAGGATCGTCCCGCGCGAGCGGATCCGGATGATGTCGACCGGCGCCACCCACGAGCTGCTCGAGGTGGGCATCGTGTCGCCGGAGCCGAAGCCGAGCGAGGGCCTCGGCGTCGGCGAGGTGGGCTACCTCATCACCGGCGTCAAGGACGTCCGGCAGTCGAAGGTCGGCGACACCGTCACCAGCCAGCGGCACGGTGCCACCGAGCCGCTCACCGGCTACCGCGAGCCGCGCCCGATGGTCTACTCCGGGCTCTACCCGGTCGACGGGTCGCAGTACCCGGACCTGCGCGAGGCGCTCGACAAGCTCCAGCTCAACGACGCCGCGCTCACCTACGAGCCGGAGACCTCGGCCGCGCTGGGCTTCGGGTTCCGGTGCGGCTTCCTCGGCCTGCTGCACCTGGAGATCACCCGGGACCGGCTCGAGCGCGAGTACGACCTCGACCTCATCTCCACCGCGCCCAACGTCGTCTACCGGGTGCTCTCCGACGACGGGACGGAGATGACCGTGACGAACCCGTCGGACTGGCCGACGGGCAAGGTCGCCGAGATCCACGAGCCGATCGTCAAGGTCACGATCCTGGCACCGTCGGAGTTCATCGGCGCGATCATGGAGCTCTGCCAGAGCCGGCGCGGCCAGCTCGGCGGGATGGACTACCTGTCCGAGACGCGCGTCGAGCTGCGGTACACCATGCCGCTCGCCGAGATCATCTTCGACTTCTTCGACGCGCTGAAGTCCCGGACCCGCGGCTACGCCTCGCTCGACTACGAGGAGGCCGGCGAGCAGCAGTCGGACCTGGTGAAGGTCGACATCCTGCTGCAGGGCGAGCCGGTCGACGCCTTCTCGGCGATCGTGCACAAGGACGCGGCCTACGCGTACGGCACGACGATGGCCGCGAAGCTGCGCGAGCTGATCCCGCGCCAGCAGTTCGAGGTGCCGATCCAGGCCGCCGTCGGATCGCGGATCATCGCGCGCGAGACGATCCGCGCGATCCGCAAGGACGTGCTCGCCAAGTGCTACGGCGGTGACATCAGCCGCAAGCGCAAGCTGCTGGAGAAGCAGAAGGAGGGCAAGAAGCGCATGAAGACCATCGGTCGGGTCGACGTGCCGCAGGAGGCCTTCGTGGCGGCGCTGTCCACCGACTCGAGCGCGGACAAGGCCAAGAAGTAGGCCGCGGCGGGGTGACCGGGGACCGGGGGGCCCGGCGTCGCTGCTGAGCCGGGTACGGGGGGCGAAGGGAGCCGGGGAGCTCGGGGTGGCCGGGGAGCTCTACTCGGGGTCGGGGTTCGCCAGGTCGTCGAGGAGGCGGGCGAGCTGCACGCGTTCCGGGGTCCGGACGGCGCCGAGGGCGGTGCCCACGCGGCGCTCGATGCTCCCGCACACGCGCTCCACGACCTCGCGGCCGCCTGCGGCGAGATGCACCAGCACCCGTCTTCGGTCCACCGGGTCGTTCTGCCGGTAGGCGTGCCCGTCGGCGACCAGGCGGTCGACGACGCGCGTCGCGGTGGGGGCCGGCAGCGCGGTGTGCGAGGCGATCTCACCCATGCTGCGGCCACCACCGCCGCGGGCGAGCATCAGCAGGACCCGCCAGCCGTCGCGGCTGACGCCCTGCGCCGAGGTGGCCGGGGTGAGCGACGCCGCGACGGCGCGCTCCACCCGGTCGAGGAGCTCGACGAGACCGGGGACGCGCGGCGCCGGGACGGTCATGGTTCGACCGTGCACCGGCGCCGGGGGACTAAGTGGCTCAGGCACGATGACCGACTGTACTTGCTGTGCGGCCCGATTGCCGCAATTCGCGAGGAGAAGACCGCGACAGCAACGTTACCGGTGTCAGTGCGTGAACACGATCTTGCCCGCTGTGTTCCCGTCCAGCATCGCCCGAAAGCCCTCCTCGGCCCGCTCGAGCGGAAGCTCGAGCCCGATCTCGGGGCTGATGCCGGCGTTGGCGACGAAGCTCAGCAGGTCCGCCAGCTCCTGCCGCGTGCCCATCGTCGAGCCCTCGACGCGGAGCTGGAGGAAGAACAGCCGCTGCAGGTCGGCGCCGGGGTTGGGCCCGCTCGTCGAGCCGCAGCAGATGATCGCGCCGCCGGGCCGCAGGGCGCGCATGGAGTGCTTCCAGGTGGCCTCGCCGACCGACTCGAACACGGCGTCGACCTTGCCGGGGAGCTTCGCGCCGGACTCGAAGACGGCGTGCGCGCCGAGCTTCTCGGCGAGGTTGCGCTTCTCCTCGGTGCGTCCGGTCACCCAGACCGTCATCCCGGCCGCGCGGCCGAGCTGGACCAGCGCGGTGGACACGCCGCCGGACGCGCCCTGCACGAGCATCGTCTGCCCGGGGTGCAGCCCGGACTTGGTGAACAGCATCCGGTAGGCGGTCAGCCACGCGGTGCCCATCACGGCCGCCTGGCTCGCGGTGATGCCCTCGGGCTTGGGAACGGCGTTGCGCTTCGGGACCACGATGTGGTCCGCCATCGCGCCCTGGTGCTTCTCGGTGAGGAGCGTGCGCTTGGGGTCGAGCGTCTCGTCGCCGCTCCAGTCCGGGTCGCCGATGATCGAGTGCAGGACGACCTCGGTGCCGTCGGAGAGGGTGCCGGCGCCGTCGCAGCCGAGGATCATCGGGAACTGCTCGGGCTTGATGCCGACACCCCGGAGCGTCCAGAGGTCGTGCATGTTGAGGCTGGCGGCGGTGACCCGGACCTTGACCCAGCCCTCGGGGACCTCGGGGTCGGGACGCTCGCCGACGGTCAGCGAGTCGAGCGGAGCGTCGGCGTTGGGCTCAGCGGCGTAGACGGCGAACATGCCCAGAACCTAACCCGCCCGTCCCGGCGCTACCGTGTCAACCGTGGCGAGGGCGATCGCGGACTGGTGGGACGCGCTGGAGCTGTGGCTGACACAGCTCGCGTTCCCGCTGCAGGTCGGGCTGGCGATCGTGGTGGTGCTGCCGTTGTGCTGGGTCGTCGCGGGGCTGCTGGACCGGGCCGCCGGTGTGGTCACCGCCGCACTCGCGCGCCGCAACCGACCCTGACTAGGGGGCCAGGTCCCGCCACTGCGGGATCGGGGCGTCCACGGTGTCCACCAGGGAACCGTCGCACGCGCCGGCCAGCGCGGAGAGCACCTCGGAGCAGCCCGCGTCGACGCGCAGGGCGGCCAGCGGGTCGCCGCGGGTCTCGCCCCGGTTCACGATGAC
The DNA here is from genome assembly GCF_021283305.1 of Pseudonocardia kujensis. Taxonomy (GTDB): domain Bacteria; phylum Actinomycetota; class Actinomycetes; order Mycobacteriales; family Pseudonocardiaceae; genus Pseudonocardia; species Pseudonocardia kujensis. The sequence goes on along the minus strand of NZ_JAJSOK010000059.1, from coordinate 43,276 downwards.
CACGGGCACGTCGTGCTTCGCGGCGTGCTTCACGAACCGCAGCCCGGACATGACGGTCAGCGAGGAACCGGCCACCAGGAGCGCGCCGCCCTCCCCCCGCAGCGCGTCGACCATCGCGTAGGCCCGGGCGACCCGGTCCTTCGGCACGTTCTCCCCGAAGAACACGACGTCGGGCTTGAGCGGGCCGCCGCACGCGGCGCAGCCGACCAACCGGAAGCCCTCCGTCCGCTCCAGCAGGACGTCGCCGTCGGGCGCGGTCTCGATCTCCGGGCCGATGGACGCGGCGAACCCGGGGTTGGCCTCCTCGAAGCGCTCCTGCAGCACGGCCCGCGAGCTGATCGCCCGGCAGGACAGGCAGACGACGTCGGCGATCCGGCCGTGCAGGTCGATCAGCGCGCGCTGGCCGGCCTCGGCGTGCAGCCCGTCGACGTTCTGCGTGATCACGCCCCGGAGCACCCCGCGGCGCTCGAGGTCGGCGAGGGCGAGGTGCCCGGGGTTCGGCACCGCGCGGCGCATCCGGGCCCAGCCGACGTGGCTGCGGGCCCAGTACCGGCGCTGCGCCACGGGGCCCGAGACGAACTCGCCGTAGGTCATCGGGCGCCGCAGCGGCGAGCCGGGGCCGCGGTAGTCCGGGATGCCGGAGTCCGTGGAGAGCCCGGCGCCGGTCAACGCGACGACCGGGCGCCCCGCGAGCAGGTCGAGCGCCTCGTCGACGGGGGAGGACAGGGCCTGGGGCACGATCTCCAGGGTACGTGGCGCGAATGTGCAATGCGCGGCGCTCGCGGCCGACGAGGCTGGCGGACATGAGCGAACAGACGCTGTTCACCGACGCCGTCGACCTCGCCGTCGCGACGATCCGCGGCGCCGCGCCCGAGCGGTACGCCGACCCGACGCCGTGCGCCGACTACACCGTCGCCGACCTCGTGAACCACCTCGCGTTCGGCTTCCTGCTGGCGCACCACGCCGCCACCCGCGAGGCCTGGCCGGAGGCGTGGGGCACGAACGACCGGGCGCCGTTCCTGCGCGACCTGCCGGAGCGGGAGTGGGCCGCCGCCGTGGAGAAGGAGGGTGTCGCGGCCGCCGTGGCCTGGGCGGAGCCGCGGGTGTGGGAGGGCGAGTCGCACCTCGGCGGCGGCCCGATGCCCGCGGGCGTGATCGGCGCGATGATGACCGGAGAGTTCGTGGTGCACGCCTGGGACCTCGCCGTGGCGACCGGGCAGCCGTTCAGCGCGTCGCCCGCGCTCGGCGACGCCGCGCTGGAGGCGATGACGGGCATGGCCACGATGGGCCGCGAGGCCGGCTGGATCGGCCCCGAGGTGCCCGTCGACGCCGGCGCGCCCGCGTTCGAGCGGGCGCTCGGCGTGAGCGGGCGGGACCCCGCCTGGCGGCCCTGAGCCGCAGTGCTGCCCTGGGGCGCAGAGCTGCCCTGGGTCGCTGCCCTGGGTCGGGGTGCTCAGCCCGGGGTGACCCAGCTGGGCCTGCGCTTCTCGCCGAAGGCGCGGATGCCCTCCTGGCCCTCCTCGCCGGCGAAGTAGTCCGCGGACAGGGCGTTCATCTCCGCGAAGTCGTCGGACAGCGAGCCGGGGCGCTCGCGGCGCAGCAGGTCCTTGACGCCCGCGAGCGCGCCGGGCGCGCCGAGCCGGAGCATCTCGACGTACCGGGCGACCTCGGCCTCGACCTCGTCGGCGGGGACCGCGCGGTTGAGCAGGCCGATCGACGCGGCGCGGGCGGCGTCGAACGTCTCGCCGGTGAGGAAGAGCTCGTGCGCGGCACGGGGCAGCAGGCGCGGCAGGACGGTCACCGAGATGACCGCCGGCACCACGCCGAGGCGGACCTCGGTGAAGGCGAAGGTGGCGGTGTCGGCGGCGACGGCGATGTCGCAGGCGGCGACCAGGCCGACGCCGCCGGCGCGGGCGGGGCCGGTGAGCCGGGCGACGACGGGCTTGGGCGAGGTCCAGATCGTCTCGAGGATGCGCGGGACCTCGGTGACCCCCTGCTGCCCGGCGCTCTGCCCCTTGGCCTCCTTGAGGTCCATCCCGGCGCAGAACACGGTGCCGGTGTGGGTCAGCACGATCACCCGCGCCGCGTCGTCGGCGAGCGCGGCGTCGAGGTGTCCGATCAGCTCGCGCCGCAGCTGCGCGGACAGCGCGTTGCGGTTGGCGGGGGAGTCGAGGGTGATCGTCGCGACGCCGTCGGCGGTGTCGCGGTGCACGAGTTCGGTCACCGCCGGACCCTATCGAGCGCGACGGGGCAGGCGCTCTCCTCGACCGCCGCTCGGCGGCGCCGTCCTCCGCGTAGGCGCGGGCCTGCAGGGAGAACGGCTCGGGGTACGTCCCCCCCGGCGGGCCATCAGCTCGGCGAGCGTGCCGCTCTCGGTCAGCCGCTCCGGGACGACGATCGTGTCCGCGTGCCGCACCGTCCGCGTCGGCAGCGGGGTGGCGAGCTCGTCGGCGATCCGGCGGTGCTCGGCGGGCAGCCGCTCCTGCGTGGTGAAGCCGCGGACCTCGGCGGCCGACGGGCCCGGTCCGGCGTGCGGAGGTCCTCGGTTCCGATCCACGGTTCGGCGTCCCCCATGCACGGAAAGTACGCGCGAGCATGCGGCGGGTGTCCCCGCTCAGGCGTCGGCGGTGCCGTGCGCCGCGAGCCAGTCCCGCGCCCGTTTCGGCGAGGCGCGGGCCAGCCAGGCGTCCTGTACCACCTCGGCGAGCTCGTCGCGGCCGATCTCGGACAAGCGGGAGGCCCGGATCAGGACCGAAGGATGGCCGTCGAAGTGCGGCGTGGTGAAGAAGGGGGAGTCGGGGTCCTGCACGAGGGCGGTCTTGTCCTCGTCGCCGCCGACCCAGAACACGATGACGTCGGCGTAGCGCTCGCCGGTGTCCGGGTCGACGGCGTCGGGCCGAGGAGTGCGGAAGAAGACGAACGACTTCCCGCCCACCTGGTACACCGCGTTGCCGCGGGTGCCGTCGATGCGCGTGACGTGCGGCATCCGGGCGGCGAGCTCGTGCACGTCCTCGACCCGTGCCGGCCGGTCGTCGACCACGGCCGACGATGCTGTCAGACCGCGAACAGCTGGTCCAGGTCGGCGAACGCCTTGAACTCCAGGGCGTTGCCGGCCGGGTCGAGGAAGAACATCGTGTGCTGCTCGCCCGGCTCGCCGGCGAACCGGACGTACGGCTCGATCACGAACGCGACGCCCGCGGCCCGCACCCGTTCGGCCAGGGCGGTGAACTCACCGACCGGCAGGACCACGCCGAAGTGCGGCACCGGGACCTCGTGCCCGTCGACCGGGTTGCGCCCGGCGACCCCGCGGTGCCCCGGGACCAGGTGCGTGACGACCTGGTGGCCGTGCACGTCCCAGTCCGTCCAGGCCTCGGCGGACCGGCCGCGCGGGAAGCCGAGGATCTCGCCGTAGAAGCGGCGGGCGGCGTCGATGTCGTCGACCGGGATCGCCAGGTGGAACGGTGGGCGCGTCATGCCACCGGCCGCTCGAACGTGACCAGCAGGCCCTCGACGCCGCCGGGGCCGATCCGCCCCTTCACGTCCGCGCTGGTGATGGTCCTGAGCTGCCAGCCGTCGCCGGCCTCGCCGTTGAGGACCTTCTCGAGCTTGTCCGCGGACAGCTTGCCGCCGATCAGGCCCTCGCGGAGTTGGATCACCTTGTACTCGAAACGCCGTGCCATACGACCGAGCATGCCAGCGACGACCGTGCGGCCGGAGGATTCCCGAACACCTCGACCGGCAGCCATGATGGAGCCGACGCCTGCCGACGCCGAGGTCGGCCCGGCGGAGGGAGGCGCCCGTGACCGCCGTGTGCACCGGCCCGCAGGAGTACTCGCTCGCGGGGGTGGCCGAGGGGGACCGCGAGGAGCTCTGGGAGCAGGTGGTCTCGGAGTCGCACGCGCCCATGCGACTGCGGTTCGCCGCCGGACGGCCGGGGCGGCCCTTCCACGGCGTCGTGCGGCGCCGGCCGATCGGCGACCTCGAGCTGGTCGACTGCGAGTCCGATCCGTGCGACGGCGTGCGGTCGCGCTCCCGCATCGGCAGTGCCGACGACGACCTGATCGGCGTGCTCGTCACGCGGTCGGGCGGCGAGCTGATGCTGCAGGGCGAGCACGGGCGCCGGCTGCGCCCGGGGGACCTGCTGGTGTGGGAGGGGCGTCTGCCCGCCCGCTTCTCCGTCCGGGGCCGGTTCGCGAAACGCACGCTCATCACCCGGCGCTCCGCGCTCGACGAGGTCCTGGGCCGCGGCTGGTCGGTCGGGGGCCGGCCGCTCGACGGCCGGGAGCCGGCCGCGCGCCTGTTCGTGTCCTACCTCGACCTGCTGGCCGGGACGGGGGAGCTGCCGCCCGCGGCCGTCGCGGCGGCCCGCAACGCCACGCTGGAGCTGGTCGCGGGCCTGGTCCGGGCCACCGAGGAGGCCCCGCCGCACGGGCGCGGGCTGCGTGCGGCGATGGAGGGGTGGATCGACCGCCACCTCGGCGAGGAGATCACGCCGGCGGCGATCGCGGCCGCGCACGGGGTGTCGGTCCGCACGGTGTACCGGGCCTTCGAGGACGCCGGCGACACGGTGGGGGCCCACGTCCGCGGCCGGCGCCTGCTGCGGGCCCGGGCAGAGCTGGCCGCCGGCTCGGTGCCGGTCGCGGTGATCGCCCGGAACTGGGGTTTCAGCGACTCCAGCCACTTCTCCCGGGCCTTCCGGGCGCGGTTCGGCACGTCGCCGAGCGCCTACCGGGCCGCCCTGCGGCCCCGGTAGCCACCGGCCCCGCTGGCAGGGATCGGCCGGTTTCCGGCAGGCACGTGCATGACTCGCCGGGCCCGCGCTCCGCAGGATCGAGGTGACGCGGATCACCCCGACGAAGTGGAGAGCCGATGCGGTCGATCTTCTTCCACCTGATGCCCTACCGGGACCTCCCGGCCGACTTCGAGCAGCGCTACGAGAGCATCTGGATCACCCCGCCGAACACCGAGCTGTGCGACCCGCGGAAGGTCGCGCAGTACTACCAGTGGAACCTCGACGAGCTGGAGCTGGCGGACCGGCTCGGCTTCGACGGGGTCGGCGTCAACGAGCACCACCAGAACGGTTACGGCTTCATGGCCTCGCCGAACCTCATGGCCGCGGCGCTCGCCCGACGCACCCCCAACAACTCCGCGATCATGGTGCTGGGCAACACGCTCGCCCTGTACTCGCCCGCCACCCGCGTGGCGGAGGAGTTCGCGATGCTCGACGTCCTGTCCAACGGCCGGCTGGCCGCGGGCTTCCCCGTCGGGACCTCGATGGACGTCAACTTCTGCTACGGCATCCCGCCGACCCAGACCCGCCCGCGGTTCCGCGAGGCCGAGGACCTGATCACCCAGGCCTGGACGAAGCCGGGCCCCTTCACCTTCAACGGCCGCTACAACCAGCTCCGCTACGTCAACCCGTGGCCGCAGCCGCTGCAGAAGCCGCACCCGCCCGTCTGGCTCGCCGGCGGGGGCTCGGTGGAGACCTGGGAGCTCGCGGCGGCGAAGAACTACACGTACAGCTACCTGTCCTTCTTCGGCGCCAAGTTCGGCAAGAAGCTCATGGACGGCTTCTGGGCGAAGATGGACGAGCTCGGCGTCGACCGCAACCCGTTCCGCGCCGGGTTCGCGCAGCAGATCTGCGTGTCCGAGACGGACGAACGGGCGGAGCAGGAGTACCTCGAGCACGTCACGTACTTCTTCAACAAGTGCCTGCACATCCCGCCGTACTTCTTCGAGGCGCCGGGGTACCGCACGCGCAAGTCCACCGAGTTCGCGATCAAGACCAACCAGCCCGGTGCGATCGCCGCCGCCGCGGCACTGGAGAAGAACTGGAAGACCCTCAACGAGGAGGGCTTCATCATCGCCGGCAGCCCGTCGACCGTCGCGGACCGGCTGATCGAGGTCGCGAAGACCCTGCGGGTGGGCAACCTGCACGCCCTGCTGCAGATCGGCTCCATGCCCCACGAGCTGACGAAGAAGAACATCACGCTGTTCGCCGAGGAGGTCATGCCCCGGATCCGGCACATCTGGGACGCGGAGGGCTGGACCCACGAGTGGTGGCCGTCCGGGGCGGCCAGCCGAGCGGTGACGGGAGCGCAGGCATGAGCGAGCTCGCGAGCGAAGCATCGTTGCAGACCACGACCGAATCCCCGGTCGACGAGCGGATCGTCCAGGTCGGACCCGTCGCCGCGCGCGTGCTGGTCGCCGGGACCGGTGAGCCCCTGTTGTTCCTGCACGGCGCGGGCGGCCTGTGGTGGGACCCGTTCCTCGAGGAGCTGGCCCGCCACCACACCGTGTACGCGGTGGAGCACCCCGGCGCGAACGTCTCCGAGGACCTCGAGCACCTGCCCGGCCTCTGGGAGCTCGTCCTGTTCTACGACGAGCTGCTCGACGCCCTCGGGCTCGACTCCGTCCGCGTCGTCGGGCACTCGTTCGGCGGGATGGTCGCCGCCGAGCTGGCCGCCAACTCGCCGCGCCGGGTGTCCCGGCTGGTCCTGCTGTGCCCCATCGGGTTCTGGCGCGAGGACCACCCCGTCCCGGACATCGCGGGCATTCCGCCCGAGACGCTGCCGGGCCTGGTGCTCGCCGACCCGGAGGGCCCCCTCGCGGCCGCGCTCACGCCACCGGCCGACGACCCGCAGGCGCTCTTCGAGGCGGCCATGCGGATGGCCAGCATCCTGCACTTCATCTGGCCGCTGCCGGAGAAGGGCCTGTCCCGGCGCATCCACCGGGTGAGCGCGCCGACCCTGCTCGTGTGGGGGGAGCAGGACCGGCTCGTCGACCCCGCGTACGCCGAGGAGTTCACCTCGCGGCTGCGCGACTCGCGCCTGGCCCTGGTGCCCGGCGCCGGGCACCTCCCGCAGCTCGAGCAGACCGGTGCCGTCGTGGCGCAGGTGCTCCCGTTCCTGGAAGGACGATCCTGACGATGCCGCTCGACCCGCAGATCGAGGCCCTGCTCGCGCAGATGGCCGAGCAGGGCGCGAAGGCGCCGGAGAGCATGACCGTCGCCGAGAGCCGGGCGATGATCGCGGACCTGGCCGGCCTGGCCGGGCCGCCCGTCGAGCTCGCGCGCGTCGAGGACACCGCCGCGCCGGGGCCCGACGGCGGCATCCCGGTCCGGATCTACGTGCCGCCGGGCGACGGGCCGCTGCCCGTGCTCGTCTACTACCACGGCGGCGGCTGGGTGATCGGCGACCTGGAGAGCCACGACGCCGTCTGCCGGGCGCTGGCGGCCCGCGCGGGCTGCCTCGTCGCGGCGGTGGACTACCGGCTCGCGCCCGAGCACCGCTTCCCGGCCGCGGTCGACGACGCCTACGCCGCCCTCGTCTGGGCCGCCGAGAAGATCGGCGACCACGGCGGCGACCCGGCCCGGCTGGCCGTCGGCGGGGACAGCGCGGGCGGCAACCTCTCGGCCGTGGTGGCGCAGCTGGCGAAGCAGCAGGGCGGGCCGCGCATCGCCTTCCAGCTGCTGATCTACCCGGCGACCGACCGCTTCGACGACAGCCCGTCGATGCGGGAGAACGCGCTCGGCCCGCTGCTGTCCCGGGCGTGGATCGAGTGGTTCCTCGGCTGCTACCTGAACAGCCCCGACGACGGCCTCGACCCGCGCGTCTCGCCCGCCCGGGCGGACGACCTGTCCGGGTTGCCGCCGGCGCTGGTGATCACGGCCGAGTTCGACCCGCTGCGCGACCAGGGCGCCGCCTACGTCGGGAAGCTTCGGGAGGCCGGCGTCGACGCGCAGCTGCTGCCGGTCGACGGCATGATCCACGGCTTCTTCCAGATGGCCGGGGTGATCGACAAGGCCCGGGAGACGCTCGACAAGGCGGGCGACGCCCTGCGCGCCGCCCTGGCCTGAGCGACGCCGCCGCGCCCCCACCTAGCCGAAGCGCCTGCGCAGGTAGTCGGCGGTGGGGGCGTCGGCGGGGAAGAAGGACTCGACCGCCACCTCCTCCAGCGTGATGTCCAGCGGCGCGCCCAGCACCGAGACCGTCGAGAAGAAGGTGAGCAGGCCGTCGGGGTGGCGCAGCCGCAGCGGCAGCACGACCCGGTTGCGCGGATGGGCGTCGGGGTCGAGGCCGAGGGTGCGGCAGTGCCCGACGAGCTCGTCGAGCAGGGCGCCGAGCGCGGGATCGGCCGAGCGGTCGGCCTGCCGGCCCAGCCGCGACACGAGGTGGGCGGCGTACTCGTCGAGGCCCTCGACGTACCGGGCGAGCCCGCGCGGGTGCAGCGCGAGCCGCAACACGTTGGCCGGCGGCTCGAGCAGCCCCGGGTCCACCAGCTCGACGAACACCGTGACCGCCCGGTTGGCGTCGATCATGTCCCACTGCCCGTCGACCAGGACCGCGGGGAAGGGGTCGTGCGCCGCCAGCAGCCGGTTGAGCGAGCCGTGCACCTCCGCCATCTCCGACGAGTGCAGCGAGTGCTGCGAGTACGCGGGCGCGAACCCGGCGGCCACCAGCAGCTCGTTGCGGGCGCGCAGCGGCAGGTCCAGCTCCTCGGACAGGTGCAGCACCATCTCGCGGCTCGGCCGCGACCGCCCCGTCTCGAGGAACGACAGGTGCCGGGCCGACACCTCCGCCTTGTTCCCGAGGTCGAGCTGCGTGAGCCGGCGACGCTGCCGCCACTCGCGCAGCAGCCCCCCGAAGGCCGTCTCGACCGGGACCGTCACCGCTGTCATGACCCGAACGATACGAAGCCGATCGACGCGGGGCGATGACCTCCGGGGTAATGGCGCGTCCGCACGCCCGCGCGCGAGAGTCTCCGGTCATGGACTTGACCGAACAGATGTACGCCGCCATGCCCTTCACGAAGGTCCTGGGCGCGACAGCGGTCGCCGCCGACCGCGACGAGGTCCGGCTGCGGCTGGAGTGGACCCCCGAGCGCTGCACCAGCGGCGGGCTGCTGCACGGCGGCGCCACCCTCGCGCTCGCCGACGCCGCCGGCGGCTGGGCCGGGTTCCTCAACCTGCCGGACGGGTCCACGGGGACGGCGACCACCTCGTCGTCGACCCATTTCCTCCGGCCGGTGACCGGCGGCGCGGTCGAGGCCTCCGCCCGGGTGCTGCACGCGGGACGCACCGCGATCGTGGTGGTGGTCGACGTGACCGACGACCGCGGCCGGCTCACCGCGCGGGTGACCCAGTCACAGGCGGTGTCGTAGGCGCTCAGGGTGGTACCGACGGGACCAGGCTCGCGTCGGGCGCGCCGCGCCGGACGGGGCTAGCGTCGTAACCGGAGGACCATCCACTACGAGGAGAGCGCGTGAAACTCGGCCTGCACATCGCGGACTTCACCTACCCGAGCGGCCCGCAGGGCCTCGCCGACGACCTCACCCGGATCGCCGTCACGGCCGAGGAGGCCGGGATCGCGCGGGTCAGCGTGATGGACCACGTCTGGCAGATCCGGCCCGTGGGGCCGATCGAGAACGACATGCTGGAGGCGTACACGACGCTGGGCTACCTGGCCGCGCGCACCGAGCGCGTCGAGCTGCTGGCCTGGGTCACCGCGGTCAGCTACCGCGACCCGGGGCTGCTCGCGAAGCTCGTCACCACCCTCGACGTGCTGTCGAAGGGGCGGGCGTGGCTCGGCATCGGCGCGGCCTGGAACGACGAGGAGGCCAAGGGCCTCGGGCTGTTCTTCCCGCCGACCGCGGAGCGGTTCGAGCGGCTGGAGGAGACGCTGCGCATCTGCCTGCAGATGTGGAGCGACGACGAGGGCCCGTTCGAGGGCAGGCACTACCGGCTCGAGCGGACGATGAACGTGCCGCAGTCGCTGACCCGCCCGCACCCGCCGATCCTCATCGGCGGCGGCGGCGAGAAGAAGACGTTGCGGCTGGTCGCGCAGTACGCGAACGCCTGCAACCTGTTCGCCGGCCCCGAGCTGCCGCACAAGCTCGACGTGCTGCGGCAGCGGTGCGACGAGGTCGGCCGCGACTACGACGAGATCGAGAAGACCGTCATGGGCCCGCTCGACCCGAGCGACCCGCCCGCGCTCGTCGAGCGGCTGAAGGAGCTCGCCGCGCTGGGCGTGCAGGAGTACCACGGCATGGTGCCGGGGGTCTCCGAGCTGGAGCCGCTGCGCGTGCTGGGCAAGGAGGTCGTGCCGGCGGTCGCCGACCTCTGACCCCTATCCGGACGGGCCGCCCGGCCCCACACTGGCCGGATGCCGGACGAGGACCGCACGGCCTACGAGCGGCTCCGCGCCGCGCATCTGAGCGCGGTGCGGGCCGCGCTCGACGACCACGTGGCGCGGCTCGACCGGCCGCGCCACGTGATCGAGCGGCACCGCACCGAGCGGCTCCGCGCGCTGCTCGGATGGGCGCGCGAGCGCTCGCCCTTCCACGCCGCCCGGATGGGCGGGGTCGACCCGGCCACCGCGACCGTCGAGGACCTCGCCCTGCTGCCCGTGATGACCAAGCGGGAGGCACAGGAGGAGTGGGACGCGATCGTCACCGCCCCCGGCCTCGACCGCGCCGCGGCGGAGCGGGTGCTCGCCGAGCAGCGCTGGTTCTCGTACACCGCGCAGGGGCAGCAGGTGTTCAGCTCCGGCGGGTCGAGCGGTGTGCGCGGCGTGTACGTCTGGGACTGGGAGCAGTACGTCACGCTGGCCTGCCTGGCGTGGCGCTGGCAGGTCCGCGCCGACCGCGCCACCGGGGTCGAGGGGCCGGCGCGGCTGGCGGTGCTGTCCGCGGGCGGACCACCGCACGCCAGCACGCCGTTGTTCGACGTCGCCACCGACCCGTCGACCGAGACCGCCGTGATCCCGGCCGCGGCGCCGTTCGACGACGTCGTCAAGGCCGTGTCCGACGCCCGCCCGACCGCGCTGGTCGGCTACGCCTCGGTGATCGGCCGGCTCGCCAGGACCGCGCTCGCCGGCGGGCTCGACGTGCGGCCGCTGCGGGTGAGCACCAACTCCGAGCCGCTGACGGAGGAGGACCGGGCCGCGATCGGCGCCGCCTGGGGCGCCCCGGTCCACGACCTCTGGGGCTCGACGGAGATCGGGGTCCAGGCCGTCGGGTGCGGGGTCGGCGACGGCCTGCACGTCTCGGCGGACGAGGTGATCCTCGAGCGGGTCGACGCCGAGGGGCGGCCGGTCGGCCCCGACGAGCCGGGCGCCCGCACCCTCGCGACCGGGCTCGCCGGCCGCACCTTCCCCTTCGTCCGCTACGACCTGGGCGACGAGGTCACGCTGCTGCCCGGGACCTGTCCCTGCGGCAGCACGATGCCGCGGGTCGCCGCCGTGGCCGGGCGCCGCGACGACGACTTCCGCTACGGCGGGCTCCTCGTCCCGGCCAGCGCGTTCCGCCACGTGCTGGGCACCGACCCGCGGATCTCGGAGTACCAGGTGCACCAGACGACCGACGGCGCCGACGTGCTGGTGGTCGGGTCGCCGGAGGTGCCGGCGATGACGGCCGCGCTGGTGGACGGGCTGCGTCCCTTCGGCCTGCCCGACGCCGCGGTCACCGTCCGGGTCGTCGACCGGATCCCGCGCCACGAGGCGACGGGCAAGCTCTCCCGCTTCGTCCCGCTGCGGTAGCGCAGTACGGATCCATGACGCGATTGTTCCTGCCCTCCGGCCGCGTTATGGAACCATAACGCGAGATTATCCGGCGTTTCAGCGCGTTGTGGTTCCACAGTGCGAACTCAGGCGGCGTCGCGGCGCGCGACCTCCTGGCGGACGAGCGGGATGACCTCGCGGCCGAACTCCTTCGCGTCCTCCAGCAGGTCGTAGCCGCGGGCGGAGAGGATCCGGACGCCGAGGTCGTAGTAGTCCATCAGCGCCGCCGCGACGGTCTCCGGCGTACCCACCAACGCGGTCGAGTTGCCCGCGCCACCGGTCGCCGCGGCGGTCACGGTCCACAGCGCGCGGTCGTGCCGTTCGCCCTCCGCGGCGCTGGCGAGCAGCCGCTGCGAGCCGGCGTTCTCCGGGTCGGTGAGCCTGTGCCGGCGGGTGAGCTGCCGCCCGCCCGCCGTGCGCTCGCGGATCCGGGCGACGGTCGCGTACGCCTTCTCCCAGGCCTCCTCCTCGGTGCGGCCGAGGATGGGGCGGAACGCCACCTGGAAGGCCGGCGCCGGGCGTCCGGCCTCCTTCGCGAGCTGGGTGATGGTCGCGATCTGCTCGGCGGTGCCGGCGAGCGGTTCGCCCCAGAGCGCGTAGATGTCGGCCTCCTCGGCGCCCACCCGGTAGGCCGCGGGGGAGGAACCGCCGAAGGAGATGCGGGGGCGGGGCTTCTGGACGGGCTCGACGTCGAGCACGAAGTCGGCGAAGTCGTAGTGCTCGCCGTGGAAGTCCCACGGCTCCTTCTCGGTCCACGCCCGTTTGAGGATCTGGATCGCCTCGCGCGTGCGGTCGTAGCGGCGGTCCTTCGGCAGGGTGTCGCCCTCGCGCCGCTGCTCGTGGTCGTTGCCGCCGGTGATCACGTGCAGGGTGAGCCGGCCGCCGGACATCGCGTCGAGGGTCGCGACGGTCTTCGCGGTGAACGTCGGCGAGGAGACGTTGGGCCGGTGCGCGAGCAGCAGCTGCAGCCGCTCGGTGTGGTCGGCGATGTAGGCGGCGGCCTGCGCGGGGTCCGGGCTGCCCGACGAGTACGCCGTGAGGACGCGGTCCCAGCCGCTCTCCTCGTGGGCCCGGGCCAGGGCGAGGGTGAACGCGGGATCGAAGGCGGGGCCGGAGCGCGGACGGGTCTCGGTGCCGTCGTTGGTCGCTCCGATGCCGAGGAACTCCACGGGCATGGCGTGCTCCTTCGCGGGCGGGAGTCGGCTCTCCCCCCGCACAAGGCCGTCGTGCCCCGGCCTGTTCCCCTCAGGTGCCCTCGGCGAGCCGGCGGGCCCGGCCCCGGAGCTCGGCGACGGAGACCAGGTCGTTGTCCACCGCCCGGATCGCCCGGTTCGCGTCGCGCAGCTCGTCGACGCTGCGCCGCACGCCCTCGAGCCGGGCCGTCGTGGCCTTCTCGCGGGCGGTGACCGCGGCTCCGGCGGCGCGGCGCAGCGTGGTCTGGGCGGTCCGGAAGGCGTCCCGCAGCTGCTTGACCAGCACGATCTGGAACTCCTCGACCACGGCGCGGGTCCCCGCGCGGGCCGCCTGGCGGCGGCGGTCGAGAGAACGCTTGCGCTCCGCGGCCACCGCCGAGCCACCGAGCGTGAGCGCGGCCGTCACGGCGCCGGTGACGAGGATCCAGAGCGGCATCGCGACGTGGAAGACCCGGGTGAGGACGAGCGACATCATGATCCCGCCGTAGGACGGCATGACGACCCTGGCCATCCGGGCGCCCACGGGCATGGTGCCGCGGTCGGACTCGGCCGGCGGCGGGGCGAGTCCGTCGACGAGCGCCGCCGGGGCGGTCATCGGCAGCGCGGGCACCTCCAGCGGGGTGCCGAGTTCGAGGTGCCGGTCGAGCCGCGCGGTGAGCGCGGCGACGGTGTCGCGGGCCTGTCCGCGCGCGCGGTCGGCCTCGGCGACCAGGCGCTCGCGGAGCTGCGCGTCGAGGCGGGTGCGGTCCTTGCGCGGGTCGGCGCCGGCGAGGGCGGCGTCGCACTCGGCCAGCACGCCGCGGGTGGCGGTGCGGACCGCGAACTCGGCGTCGGAGACGAGGGTGGCGAAGCCGTCGGCGAGGAGCTGGGGCCACTCCCGGGCCAGGCCGCGCTCGTGCTCGGACTGTGCGCGGGTGCTGGCCAGCTCGGCGCGCAGCCGGTTGGCGCGGGTCGGGTCGGTGAGCGCGGCGCGGCGGAAGCGCAGGTCGGCGCCCAGGGAGGCGAGGGCGCGGTCGGTCTCCTCGGCTGCGGCGCGGACCGCGGCGGCCTCCTGGTCGGTGTTGCGGGACAGCCGCAGGGTCTCGCGGGCGCGGTGCAGGCGGCGGGTCAGGTCCGCGCGGTCGTTGGCCTCCGCGCCGGCCAGGGTCTCGTCGAGGAGCTCGGCCGCCTCGGTGGCGGTGCTGCGGGCGGGGGCGGTGATCGTCTCGGTCATCTCCGGCTCCTCGGGGTGGTCGACGGGCAGGGGGTCCGACACGACGGCGGGCAGGGGTCGTGCGGACGGCTCCGGGCGGCCCGCGGGGGGGGGCGGCCGGGTCGGGTCATGCTGCGGAGTAGTCGTCGTGCTCGCCGTCGTCACCGTCGTCGTCGGAGACGTCGTCGACATCGGCGTCGTCCTCGTCCGAGAAGCTCGCGGTCTCGTCGAAGTCGTCCTCGCCGCCGTCCTCGTCCTGGCCGTCGAACTCCTCCTCGTCCCAGGTCTGCTCGGAGTAGTCCTCGGAGTAGTCCTCGCTGTAGCTGCTCTCCCACGCACCCATGCTGTGCTCCTCGGGTCGGTGGAGGCCCCGTCCGGGTCCTCCGGTGCCGAGAACTGTGCCGATCCGGGAGGCTCGGGACGAGCGAGTCAACCCCCGCGAACGGGTCGCCGGCCCCCGTTCCCGGTGTGGGGTGGACCCCACCCCGTGCCTGGGGAGGGGTCCCGGGAATACCGGCGGCGGGTGCGGGCGCTGCACCCTGCGAAGGTCGACCGCCGGGAGGACGATGAGCACCGCCATCGCGATCGTCGGGGCCGGTCCGCGCGGCGTCGGGATCCTGGAGCGGATCTCCGCCAGTGCGCCCGAGCTGTTCCGCGACGCCCTGGACGTCCATCTCGTCGACCCGTACCCCGCCGGGGCCGGGCGGATCTGGCGCGACGCGCAGTCGCCGTTGCTGGCCATGAACTCGATGGCCGCCGACGTCACGATGTACACGGACGACTCGGTCGTCTGCGACGGCCCCGTCGTCCCCGGGCCGTCGTTCTGGGAGTGGGCGCAGACCCTCACCGCGGCGGACCTCGCGGACTGGCCCCCGGAGCTGGCGGCCGAGCTGCGCGCCGTCACCGCCTCGACGTTCCCGAGCCGCCGGCTGCAGAGCCGCTACCTGGCTTCGGTGCTGCGGGCGGTCGTCGCCGACCTGCCCGAGAACGTCCGGGTGCACGTCCACCCCGCCCGGGCCACGGGGCTGACCGAACGGTCCGGCCGGCAGGTGCTCGCGGTGGAGGGGGAGCCGGCGCTGACCGTCGACGCCGTCGTGCTGGCCTCCGGGCACCTCGACGCCACGCCTGCGCCGGACGAACTGGCCCTGCTCGACGCCGCCACCGCCCGCGGGCTGCGGTACCTCCCGCCGGAGCAGACCACGGACTCGGACCTCTCGGTCGTCGAGCCGGGGGAGACCGTCGTCGTCCGCGGGCTGGGGCTGGCGTTCGTCGACCTGGTGGTGCTGTTGTTCGAGGGGCGCGGCGGCCGCTTCGAGGAGGGCCCCGGCGGGCTGACCTACGTGCCGTCGGGCCGCGAGCCGCGGCTGGTCGCCGGGTCGCCGCGCGGGGCGCCCTACCACTCCAAGACGCACTACCAGTTGCGCGCGGGGCGCCCGCCGGTGCCGCGGTTCCTCACCGCCGACGAGGTCGACGCGCTGCCCCGGCCGGTCGAGCTGCGTCGCGACCTCTGGCCGCTGATGGCCAAGGAGATCGCCTTCGGCTGGTACCACGAGCTGTTCGGAGGCCACCCTGACCTGGTGGCGCTGCCGTGGGAGGAGTTCGAGCCGCGCTACGCCGCCCTCGCATGGGACTCCCCGGAGATGGCCGAGCTGCTGGAGTCGGCCGTTCCCGACCCGATCGACCGGATCGACTTCGCCGCGCTGGACCGGCCCTTGGACGGGCTCGCCGCGGGATCGCTGGAGGAGCTGCAGCCGCTCGTCCGGGCCCGGATCGCCGAGGACCTGCGCCAGCACACCGACGAGCGGCACACCCCGCACCTCGGGGCGTTCACCGCGATGCTCGCCGTCTACGGGGAGATCACCCGGGTGCAGGGCGCCGGGCTGCTGTCCGCCGCCTCGCGGGCCCGCGACGTCCCGTGGTGGCAGAGCTTCTTCAACTCGGTCGCGAGCGGACCGCCCGGGTTCCGGGTGCGCCAGCTGCTGGCGCTCTCCGAGGCCGGGTACGTGCAGTTCCTGGGCCCGGGCATGTGGGTCGACCTCGACGACGACGGCTTCCGCGCCGGCAGCACCACGCTCGCCGGGGCCCCGCCGGTCCGGTCGACGATCCTGATCGACGCCCGGCTGCCCGACCCCAGCGTCGAGCGGACCGCCGACCCGCTGCTGGCCGGCCTGCGCGCGACCGGCGAGGTGTCCGAGGAGATCCTGCGGGACGCGTCGGGCGCGGTCCTGCGGCACACCGGGCTGGTCCGGGTGCGCCCGGCCGACGGGGCGCTGGTCGACGCCGCCGGCCACGTCCACGAGCAGCGGTTCGCGGTCGGGCCGCACACCACGGTGAAGGTCGCGGGCGCCTTCACCCGGCCCGGGATGAACGCGCAGAGCCTGCGCTACAACGACGCCGTCGCCCGGGCCGTCCTGCTGTCCCTGCCGGGCGCGCGCAGCGCCGCGGCCTGAGAACCCAGACCGGCCCTCCCGCTCGCGCGGAAGGGCCGGTCCTCGTCCCGGGGTCAGTCCTCGTCGGGGAGGGGCCGCGGGGTCGCGTCGGACGGGAGGCGCTCGGTCGAGCCACCGGCCGTCGCGCCCGCGAGCTCGCGGGGGGCCGGCCGGACCTCGGCGGCGCGGGTCCGGCGCAGCCGGCGCACGGCGACGGCGACCGCGGCGACCCACGCCGCGACGATCAGCGTGGAGACGCCGGCGAACAGGGCCCCGGAGACGTCGAGCGCGTTCAGGATCGTGCGGGCGTTGGTGAACACGATGATGCCGCCGACCGCGGTGCCCAGCACCGGAGCGGGGATCTTCGTGACCAGCCAGGCCGCGATCGGCGCCGCGACCAGGCCGCCGAGCAGCAGGCCGCCGATCGTCCACGGGTCGAGGACCGCGCTGCCCAGGCCGAGCAGGAAGCCGATGCTGGCGAACAGCGCGACCAGGAACTCCGAGGTGTCGACGGAGCCGATCACGGTGCGCGGGGCGGTCTTGCCGGCGGTCAGCAGCGCGGGCGTCGCCACCGGGCCCCACCCGCCGCCACCGGTGGCGTCGACGAACCCGGCGACCAGGCCCAGGGGCGAGAGGAACTTCGAGCGGTGCGGCGAGCGGCGGGCCGTCGCCTCGCGGGGCGGGCGGACCGAGAAGCGCAGCAGGATGTAGACGCCCAGCGCCAGCAGGATCCCGGCCATGATCGGGGCGGCGTTCTCCGTCGACAGCGCGGAGAGCACGGTGGCGCCGAGGAACGCGCCGATCGCGCCCGGGACGCCGAGGCGGAGCACGAGCTTCCAGTCGACGTTGCCGAAGCGCCAGTGCGAGGCGCCGGCGGCGAGGGTGGTGCCGACCTCGGCGAGGTGCACGGAGGCGCTGGCGGCCGCCGGGTTCACGCCGGCGATCAGCAGCAGCGACGAGGACGTGACGCCGTAGGCCATGCCGAGGGCGCCGTCGACGAGCTGGGCGCCGAGGCCGACCAGGGCGAAGACGATCAGGGTGCGCATTGCGGGGGTTCTCTCGCGGTGGTGGGCCCGCGCGGGCACGGCGAGCGGGCCGGGGCGCGGTGCGGTCGAGCAGGGAAGGCGACGACGAGGTCAGCGACAGAGCTCGTCGAAGGCGTGGCCGCGGCGCGACGGCCAGAACAGCTCCAGGTCCGAGACCCGGAGGGGCCGCACGGCGAAGGCGCCCGGGGTGAGCGGGCGCAGGTCGTCGGCGGGCATGACCCCATCGTGCGATCGCGGGCGGGAGGCCTCAACCAGGCGTCCGTGATGCGGGAGCGGGCTCAAATGTCCGGACGAACGCGCAGGTGAGGCGGGTCGCCGTGCTGACGTGCGAAGATACGGGGTGCTCGGGGGCGAGGCGGTGATCGTTCCCGTCCACCGGCGTGGCGGGCCTCTCAGCCCCGTCTGCGGGCCCTGTGTGCCCGGGTCCCCGGGAACGAGGAGGAATGACCGGACAGTGAGGGCCGTGCCCGGCTGCGCGGGTTCTCTCGAGCGCGCGGCGGCTCAGGCCGCGGCGGGGAGCAGGGCGGCCGCGGTGCGGTAGCGGGCCAGGACGATGTCGGCGACCGCGGGGTGCGCGCCCAGGGCCTCGGCGACGGGCGCACCGTCGGCCTGCACACACACGCGGTCGAGCAGGCGGCCGGGGGCGAGGAACCAGGAGGCCACCGCGACCCGTCGGGCGCCGTGTTCCCGCAGCTCCGCGACCGCGTCGGCCACCCCGGGGGAGGCGGTGGCGAAGGCCGCGACGGTCCGCGGCCAGCGCTCCGCCAGCCGGTGGACCACCGCGTTGGCGGCCCCGTGCGAGGAGCCCGTCCCGGCGAGCACGATCCCCAGACCGGGGTCGCCGGGTGCGAGCCCGAGCGCGCCGAGCCGCTCGGCGGCGACGTCGAGCAGGGCGGGGTCGGGGCCGAGGACGTCGGCGACCCGGACGTCGGGTGCTCCGGACTCCGCCACGACGGCGGGGATGTCGACCCGCGCGTGGTACGCCGAGCCGAGCAGCAGCGGCACCACGACGGCGGGGCCGTCCAGGTCGGCGAGCACGTCGCCGAACCCGGGCTCGTCGAAGTCGAGGAAGGCGGGCAGGACGTCGAGCCCCGGCGCCCGCGAGCGCACGACGTCGACGAGATCCCGGACGGTCGCCGAGGACCGTGGGTCGCGGCTGCCGTGCGCGACGGCGACGAGGGTGGGAGAGGTCATCGACGATCAGTTCCGATCATGCCGCGCATCCCGTCCCGCGAGTCCGGCCGCGACTCGCGGTGCCGGAGCTCGCGACTCGCGGTGCCGGAAGTCGCGACTCGCGGTGCCGGAGCTCGCGACTCGCGGTGCGGGAAGTCGCGACTCGCGGTGCCGGAGCTCGCGACTCGCGCTGCCGGAGCTCGCGACTCGCGGGAAGGGGGGTGCGGCTCGTGGTCACTCGGCGGGGCTCAGCGCCAGCGGGGTGCCGACGAGGCCGGCGGCGAGCGTGTTGCCCGACGGCGGGTCGATCAGCAGGAAGCTGCCGGTGGCGCGGATGTCGGCGTACTCGTCGACGGGCAGCGGGTCCGCCGTCCGCAGGGTGGCGCGGCCGATGTCGTTGAGCCCCAGCGTCCCCTCGGCCTCGATGTCGGTCAGCGTGTCCGTGTCGATCTTCGACTCGGGCGCGCCCACGATCACCTGCGTGGTGCGGGTGCCGTGCTTGAGCAGCAGCCGGGCGTTGGCGCGCAACGGCTTGTCGCTCAACCAGCACAGCGTGGCGTCGATCTCCGAGGTCACGACGGGCTGGGCCTCGGCCGCGACGAGCAGGTCCCCGCGGGCGATGTCGATGTCGTCGGCGAGCCGGATCGTGACCGACCGGCCGGCGGTGCCCTCCGCGAGCGGCCCGTCGGCGGTCTCGACGTGCGTCACGGTCGTCTCGCGGCCCTCGGGGAGGACCACCACCCGGTCACCGGGCACGACCGCGCCCGCCGCGATCTGGCCGGCGTAACCCCGGTAGTCGTGCAGCGCCCCCCAGCGCGAAGCCTCCGCGGAGCGCGCATCGGCACTGTCCCGCGGACGGATCACGTACTGCACGGGCATGCGGAACGGCTTCGCCACCTCCGGCCCGACGACCGGGACGGTCTCGAGGTGCCCGAGCAGGGTCGGCCCGCCGTACCAGGGAGTGTGCGCGGAGCGCTCGACCACGTTGTCCCCGACGAGCGCGGAGACGGGGATGGTCTGCACGGCGTCGTCGGCGAACCCGAGCGAGCGCGCCAGCCCGGTGAACTCCTTCTCGATCGCGCGCAGCGTCTCCTCGTCGTACCCGACCAGGTCGATCTTGTTGATCGCGAGGACGAGCCGCGGGACGCGCAGCATCGCGAGCACGGCGGCGTGCCGGCGGGTCTGCTCGACGATCCCGTTGCGGGCGTCGACGAGCAGCACCGCGAGCTCCGCGGTGGAGGCACCGGTGACGGTGTTGCGCGTGTACTGGACGTGCCCCGGGGTGTCCGCGAGCACGAACTCACGGGTCGGCGTGCCGAAGTACCGGTAGGCGACGTCGATCGTGATGCCCTGCTCGCGCTCGGCGCGCAGGCCGTCGACCAGCAGCGACAGGTCCGGAGTGCTGAGTCCCTTGTCGACGGACGCGCGCTGCACGGCCTCGATCTGGTCCGCGAGCACGGACTTGGTGTCGTAGAGCAGCCGGCCGACCAGGGTGGACTTGCCGTCGTCGACCGAGCCCGCCGTCGCGAAGCGCAGCAGATCCTTAGCCATGATCAGAAGTACCCCTCGCGCTTGCGGTCCTCCATGGCGGCCTCGGAGAGGCGGTCGTCGGCGCGGGTGGCGCCGCGCTCGGTCAGCCGGGAGGCGGTGACCTCGGCGATGATGTCGTCGAGGGAGGTCGCGGTGGACTCGACGGCGCCGGTGCAGGACCCGTCGCCGACCGTCCGGTAGCGCACGGACTTCTTCTCGAGGGTCTCGGCGCCGCGCGGGCCGCCCCACGGCCCCTCGGTCAGCCACATGCCGTCGCGCCGGAACACCTCGCGCTCGTGCGCGTAGTAGATGCTCGGCAGCTCGATCTGCTCGCGCTGGATGTAGCGCCAGACGTCGAGCTCGGTCCAGTTCGAGATCGGGAACACGCGGACGTGCTCGCCGGGGGCGTGCCGTCCGTTGTAGAGGTTCCACAGCTCGGGGCGCTGCTTGCGCGGGTCCCAGCGGCCGAACGCGTCCCGGAGCGACATGATCCGCTCCTTGGCGCGCGCCCGCTCCTCGTCCCGGCGCCCGCCGCCGAACACGGCGTCGAACCGGTGCTCGACGATCGCGTCGAGCAGGGGCTGGGTCTGCAGCGGGTTGCGGGTGCCGTCCGCGCGCTCGACCAGGCGGCCGTCGTCGATGTAGTCCTGGACCTTCGCGACCTCGAGCCGCAGGCCCAGGCGCTCGACGATCGAGTCCCGGAAGTCGATGACCTCGTCGAAGTTGTGCCCGGTGTCCACGTGCAGCAGCGGGAACGGCACCGGCGCCGGCGCGAACGCCTTGACCGCGAGGTGTACCAGCAGCGTCGAGTCCTTGCCGCCGGAGAAGAGGATCACGGGGCGGTCGAACTCGCCCGCGACCTCGCGGAAGATGTGGATGGACTCGGACTCGAGCGCGTCGAGCGCGTCCAGAGTCGCGCGTTCGATCGTCGTCATGAGACGTGCAACCCGCATTCGATCTTCGACGTGCCCGCCCAGCGGCCGCTGCGCGGGTCCGCCCCGGGGAGGGGCTTGGCGGTGCAGGGGGCGCACCCGATGCTCGGGTACCCGGCGTCGACCAGCGGGTTCACGAGGATCCCGTGCCCGGCGACGTACTCCTGCATCTGGTCGTCGCTCCACGCCGCGATCGGGTTGATCTTGACCAGCCCGAACTTCTCGTCGTAGGTGACCAGGGGGGTGTTCGCCCGCGTGGGGGCCTCGACGCGGCGGACGCCGGTGACCCAGGCGTCGTACTTCGCGAGGGTGTCCTGCAGCGGGGCGACCTTCCGCAGCGCGCAACACCGGTTCGGGTCGCGCGCCCAGAGGTCCTTGCCCTCGGCGACGTCCTGCTCGGCGACGGACTGCGCGGCCTGCGCGTTGACCATCCGCACGTCGTAGACCTGCTCGACGGCGTCCCGCGTGCCGATCGTCTCGGCGAAGTGGTAGCCGGTCTCCAGGAAGAGGATCTCCACCCCGGGCCGAGCCTTCGCGGCCAGGTCGACCAGCACGGCGTCCTGCATGTTCGACGCGACGATCAGGCGGTCGCCGAAGGTCTCCGCGGCCCAGGCGAGCACCTGCTCGGCGGTGGCGTCGGGTCCCAGCTGCGCCGCGCCCTGCTCGGCGAGGGCACGCAGGTCGGTCTCGGTCGCAACACTCATGAGTCTGCTCCTTCGGGAATCCCGATGCCGACGAACGTCACGACGAAGGTGCGCAGGCAGGAGGCGCACCACCAGGCGGCACCGGGCACCGTCTCCGAACGCTCGGCGGGGGAGAGATCTTCCTCGCCGCAGTAGGGGCAGTGGTACGGGACGACGCGCGAGGTCACTTGAGGTCCGCCTCGTCCGCCCGCAGCACCCACTGCGCGAAGCGCTCGCCCTGCTCGCGCTGCGCGACGTACTTCCGCACCACGCGCTCGACGTACTGGCCGAGCTCCTTGCTCGTGACCTTGAGCCCGCGCAGCTTGCGGCCGAAGCCCGCGTCGAGCCCCAGTCCGCCACCCAGGTGCACCTGGAAGCCCTCGACCTGGTTGCCCTCGGCGTCGCGCACGATCATGCCCTTGAGGCCGATGTCGGCGACCTGGGTGCGGGCACAGGCGTTCGGGCAGCCGTTGAGGTGGATCGAGACCGGGGTGTCGATGTCGCCCTGGATGTCCGCGAGGCGCTCCTCCAGGTCCGTGACCAGGCGGATCGCCCGCTCCTTGGTCTCGACGATCGCGAGCTTGCAGAACTCGATCCCGGTGCAGGCCATGGTCGCGCGCCGCCACGGCGAGGGGTTCGCCTGCAGGCCCAGGCTCTCGGCCTCGGCGACCAGGGCGTCGACGGCGGCGTCGGGCACGTCGAGCACCACGACCTTCTGCTGCGGGGTCAGCCGGACCCGCCGCGACCCCGCCGACTCGGCGGCCTTGGCCAGCGCGACCAGGGTGTCCCCGGAGACCCGGCCGGACGCCGGGGCGAGGCCGACGTAGTTGGCGCCGTCCTTCTGCTTGTGCACGCCCACGTGGTCGATCGGGCGCTCCGGGATCGCCGGGGCGGGCCCGTCGACCAGCTTCCGGCCCAGGTACTCCTCCTCGAGCACGCGCCGGAACTCCTCCGCGCCCCAGTCGGAGATCAGGAACTTGAGGCGGGCGCGGTTGCGCAGCCGCCGGTAGCCGTAGTCGCGGAACACCGACACGACCCCGGCCCAGACCTCCGGGATCTCGTCGAGGGGGACCCACGCGCCCAGCCGCTGCGCGATCTTGGGGTTGGTGGACAGGCCGCCGCCGACCCAGAGGTCGAAGCCGGGCCCGTGCTCGGGGTGCTCGACGCCGACGAACGAGATGTCGTTGACCTCGTGCGCGGTGTCCTGCTGCCACGAGATCGCCGTCTTGAACTTGCGGGGCAGGTTCGAGAACTCCTTGGACCCGATGTAGCGGTCCAGGATCGTGCGGATCGCGGGATCCGGGTCGACCGGGTCCGTGGCGGCGATCCCCGCGACGGGCGAGCCGAGGATCACGCGCGGGGTGTCGCCGCACGCCTCCGTGGTCAGCAGGCCGACGCCCTCGACCTTCTCCCAGATCGCCGGCATGTCCTCGACCTGGATCCAGTGGTACTGGATGTTCTGGCGGTCGGTGATGTCGGCGGTGTTGCGCGCGTACTGCTGGCTGACCTCACCCAGGACCCGCAGCTGCTCGGTGGTGAGGGCGCCGCCGTCGCACCGGATCCGCAGCATGAAATAGCGGTCGTCGAGCTCCTCGGGCTCCAGGGCGGCCGTGCGGCCGCCCTCGATCCCCGGCTTGCGCTGGGTGTAGAGGCCCCACCAGCGGAAACGGCCCCGCAGGTCGGCGGGGTCGATCGAGTCGAAGCCGCGCTTGGCGTAGATGGTCTCGATCCGGGTGCGGACGTTGAGCCCGTCGTCGTCGCGCTTGCTGCGCTCGTTCGGGTTCAGCGGCTCGCGGTGGCCGAGCTTCCACTGGCCTTCGCCACGCTTGCGCTTCTGGGCGGGCGCGGCAGGGGTGTCCGTGGGCATGGTGGTGGGAGCTCCTGGGCTCGGGAGTGACGGCGGCGGGGCATGCCGGAACGTTCGGAAGGTCCGGCGCGGACCGGGGCCTGGTCTGACGGGTCGAGGGCGCGGGGCGGCGCTACCGTCGACAGAGCGCGCTGTTCACCCGGTGCAGGTCCACGTGGCGTCGTGCCACGAGGCGCAGAGTCAGCGCAGTCACGTCCGACAGGGTGCCACGTTGTCCGGACCGGTGGCCACCGTGCGCCCGGATGCTGGGAGGGGATTCACAGGCGGCGGGGGTCAGTCCCGGCCCCGGCCGTTCCCGTTGCCCTTCCCGTTGCCCTTCCCGTTCCCGTTGCCGTTCTCGTTCCCGTTGCCGCCCCGGCCGCCCTTGCCGCCGTCCTCGTCGTCCTGGTCGTCGCCCAGGTCGAACTCGTCGTCCCCGTCGTCGTCGCGCAGGACGACGCGGGGTGCGCGGGTCGGCGCGGGCGGCGCCGTCGCGGGCGTGGCCTGCTCGAGCGCGGCCCCGGCCGCGGTCGCGAGGTGCGGGACCGCCTGCAGGGTCGCCCCGGGCGGGGCGGCCGGCGCGGGGGCGGGGACGACGGCGGTCGGGGTGGCCGGTGCCGGGCCCGAGAGCAGGGTCGTGCCGAGGACGACGAGCCCGCCGGTCGCGACGACACCCCCGGCGAGGGCGGTCGCCAGCCGGCGCCGCGGCGTGATCCGGGCCGGCGAGCGGTGCCGCGGCGCCGGCGGGACCGACAGCGGGGCGGTGCGCGGGCGGACGGCGATCTCGCCCAGCCGCTCGCCGACCTCCGCGGCGCCCGGCCGGGCCTCGGCCTCGTCGGCGGTCATGGCGAACAACAACGTCCGCAGCGCGGGCGCGAGGTGCGGCGGCACGTCGGGGCGCCGGTGGATGCGCGCGACCGCCGACTCCAGCGCGGCGCCGGCGTACTCGCGCCGTCCGGTGAGGGCCTCCAGCAGGACCAGGCCGAGGGCGTAGACGTCGGCGGGCGGGCCGACCTCGTGCCCGCGGACCTGCTCGGGGGCCATGTAGGCGGGGGTGCCGACGGCGAGCCCGGTCGTGGTGACGCGGGTGGCGTCGAGCAGCCGGGCGACACCCAGGTCCGCGAGGAACGCGCGGCCGCCGCGGTCGAGCAGCACGTTGGCGGGCTTGACGTCGCGGTGCACCACCCCCAGCGCGTGCAGGTGTGCGAGAGCGTCGGCGATCACCGTGCCGATCGCGACCACGCGCTCGTGGGACACGGGGCCGAGCTCGACCAGGTCGGCGAGCGAGCCGCCGTCGACGAGCTGCATGACGACGTAGCCGCGGCCGCCGTCCACGGCACCGGCGCCGTCGATCCCGCTGTCCAGGACCTCGACCAGGGCGGGATGGCGCGGGACCTCGTCGAGCCCGCGGACGCCGAGCCGGCGCACGTCGATCCCGGGGTGCAGCACCTTCACCGCGACCGCCCGGCCGGTCCGCAGGTCCGTCGCCCGGTGGACGTGCGCGGTGCCGCCCACGCCGATCAGCTCGTCGAGCCGGTAGCGCTCGCCGAGCACGCCGTGGCCCGCGGCCGTGCCCGTGCCCGGGTCCGTCCCGATCTCCATGCCGTGTGGGACCTCCGTCTTCCGCCGTCGCGGCGGCGGCCGCGCGGTGGACACCTTGGTACCCCATCCGGATCGGCCCGACCCGCACGCGCCCGCGGGGAAGATCGACGGCGGCCGAACGGCGGAGACGATCTCTCAGGTTCCGGTTCGGGGTCGCGCGCGGGCGCCCGCGGCGGAATGATCCACGGGGTTCGGGACGCCGCGTGGCGGGCTCCCGGACGCGGGCGGAAGGAGGGCCATGGCTCCGCGGCACGGACGGGCGCGCGGGCGCATCCCCGCGGCGGACCTGCTGCGGGGGAACCGCCGGCCCCCGCGACCGGGGCGGCGCGGGCTGCTCGCCGCGCTCGCGGCCGTCGGGGTGCTCGGGGTGGGTGGCGCGGCGACCTGGGCCGCGGTCACCACCGGCGACCCCGGCGGGCGCTCGGAGGTCGCGCTCCCGACCGTGACGTCCACGCCGCCACCGGGGCGGGGTGACACCGGGTCGGTCTCCGGGACGCCCGGGTCCGGGGGCCCGGGCGGATCCGCGGGGCCGGACGGGTCGGCGGGCTCCGGGTCGGCGGGCTCCGGGACGTCGGGGGCCGGGGGATCGGGTGCTGCGGACTCGGATGCTGCGGGTTCGGGTGCTGCGGGTTCGGGTGCTGCGGGTTCGGGTGCTGCGGGTTCGGGTGCTGCGGGAACGGGCGGCGGCAGCTCGGGCGCTGCGGGGTCCGGCGCCGGTGACGGGGGTGTGTCCTCCGGTCCGTCGGGTGGTGCGAGCTCGGGCGGATCCGGCTCGGGCGGTTCGGGGTCGGGCGCGGGGGGAGCGGCGCCACCGGCGGGTGCGGGAGGCCCCGTTCCCGGAGGCCCCGTTCCCGGAGGCCCCGTTCCTGCTCCCGCCCCTGCTGGTCCCGCTCCTGTCGCCCCGGCCCCGGCCCCGGCTCCTGGTGTTCCCGCCCCAGCTGCTCCTGTCGCCCCGGCCCCGGTTGCTCGGCCTCCGGGCGGTCCCGCGCTCGCGCCGCCACCTGCCGTGGCCGCTCCACCACCGGCCGACACGGACCCGGGCGTGACCCCGCCCGGAGACCGTCGCGTGGCGCCCGACCCGGACGATCCAGCGATCGCCGACCCGGACGACCCGGAGGACGATCTCGCCGCCGATCGCGCCGAACGCCGCGCCGACGAGGCGGAGCGCCGGGCGGAGCGGGCGGCCGACGAGGCGGAGCGCCGGGTCGAGCTCCGCGCCGGCCGGGCGGAGCGCCGCGCCGACCAGGAGAAGCTCCGGGCCGAGCGGAGTGCCGCGCAGGCGGAACGGCAGGCGGACCTGCAGGCCGCCCAGGAGGAACCGGCGGCCAACCTGGCCGAGTCGCACGACCCGTCGGGCAGCGGGGCGTGGGACCTCGAGGACGAGACCGTCGGCGGCCGGCACCGGGCACCGTGAGCGCGTCGGGCCGCGGGACGGGCTCGGCGCCCGAACCGCCCGAGCGCGATCGCCGGAGGGGGAGGGCACACCGCGCCGGGCGCGGAATCCGCTCCACTCCAGGCGATCACGCCGCCCCGCCGTGACGAACGACCGCGCCGCGAGCGCCGGCACCGTTCCGCGAGTCCGTACCGTGGAGTCGTGAGCAGGACGCCGTTCGGGATCTACGTGCACGTGCCCTTCTGTGCGTCGCGCTGCGGCTACTGCGACTTCAACACCTACACCGCCTCTGAGCTCGCGGGCTCCGGCTCCTCACCGGACGGCTGGCTCGACGCGGTCCGCCGCGAGCTCGCCCTGGCCCGCCGAACCGTCGGCGACCGGGTCGTCGACACGGTCTTCGTGGGCGGGGGCACGCCGTCGCTGATCGGTGCCGCGCGCCTCGGTGCCGTGCTCGACGCGATCCGCCAGGAGTTCGGGCTCGCCCCGGGCGCCGAGGTCACGACCGAGTCCAACCCGGAGTCGACGTCGCCGGAGTTCTTCGGCGACCTCGTCGAGGCGGGGTTCACCCGCGTCTCGCTCGGCATGCAGTCCGCGGCGCCGCACGTCCTGCAGGTTCTGGAGCGCCGGCACACGCCGGGCCGGGCCGTCGAGGCGGCGCGGGAGGCCGCGGCGGCCGGGATCGCGCACGTCAACCTCGACCTGATCTACGCGACACCCGGCGAGACCACGGACGACCTCCGCGCCTCGGTCGAGGCGGTGCTCGCGGCGGACGTCGACCACGTCTCGGCGTACTCGCTGATCGTCGAGGACGGCACCGCCCTGGCGCGCCGGGTCGCCCGGGGGGAGCTGCCCGCCCCGGACGACGACGTCGCCGCCGAGCGCTACGAGATCGTCGACGACCTCCTCGCCGCCGCCGGCCTGCACTGGTACGAGGTGTCGAACTGGGCCCGCACACCCGAGGCGGAGTGCCGGCACAACCTCGGCTACTGGCTCGACGGCGACTGGTGGGGCGTCGGCCCGGGCGCCCACTCGCACCTCGCCGGCCGGCGGTGGTGGAACGTCAAGCACCCGGCCCGCTACGCCGCGGCCGTCGCGGAGGGCTCGCCGGAGGCCGACCACGAGGTGCTGACGGCGGAGGACCGGCACACCGAGCGCGTCATGCTGCGGCTGCGCCTGGCCACGGGCCTGGACCTCGCGCTGCTCGACGGGCCCGCCCGCCGCGAGGCCGCCCGCGCCGCCGCCGACGGCCTGCTTGACCCCGCGGCCCTCGACCGCGGCCGCGCGGTCCTCACCCGCCCCGGCCGCCTGCTCGCCGACCGCGTGGTGCAGGACCTGCTGCTCGCGAGCGAGAGCACCCTCGCATGAGGGTGCCGGCGCGGTCGCTCGCACACCGTCCCCCCACCTCGCGCACCGGCCCGCGCGGCGCTGCGGCGCAGCGGAGGTGTGTGCGGGCGGCGATTCCGGCGTCCGTGCGGCGGTGAGCCCGCGGCGGAAGGCGCTGGTCGCCGTCCTCACCGTGCTGGTGCTGGTGCTGGTGGTGGCGGTGGTCGTCGGGGTGCGGGTGGCGAGCTCGTCGCGACCCGGCGCCGACACCGAGGCCCGCCCCGCCCAGGACCGCCCCGGCCCGGTGCTGCTCGTCCCCGGCTACGGCGGCAGCCGCGACTCCCTGCTCCGGCTGGCCGCGCAGATCCAGGCCACGGGCCGCGACGCGCGGGTCCTCACCCTCGTCGGCGACGGCACCGGTGACCTGTCCTCCCAGGTCCGGGTGCTCGACGACGCCGCCGCCGCGGCCCTCGCGGCCGGCGCCCCGTCCGTCGACGTCGTCGGCTACAGCGCCGGCGGGGTCGTCGCCGGCCTCTGGATCGCCCGCGACGACGGTGCCGCCAAGGCCCGCCGGGTCGTCACCCTGGGCTCGCCCCTGAACGGGACGACGCTCGCCGCCGTCGCGGCCTCGCAGGCCCCCGACGCCTGCCCGACCGCCTGCCGCCAGCTCGCGCCGGGGTCCGCGGAGCTCGCCGAGCTCGCACGGGCCCGGGTCGGCAGCGCCCTGCCCTGGCTCTCGGTGTGGACCGGGAACGACGAGACCTCCACCCCGCCCGACACCGCGAACCTCCGCGGCGCGGTCAACGTGCCGGTGCAGCAGGTCTGCCCGGGCGTCCGCGTGACCCACTCGGGCCTGCCGACCGACCCGACCGTGAGCGGCCTCGTTCTGCGGGGGATCGCCACCGGGCCGATCGACCTCGCCGGCGCCGGCTGCGGCACCCCCACCCCCTGAGCTCCGGGCCCGGCCGCATCCGCCCAGCTCCGGGCGATGCCCGCAGCTCCTCTCCGGGGGTGCGGCGCGGCCCTTTCCCTCCTTCCGCCGGCCCGCGTTCGGCCCGGCGCTGCGGTAGGGTCCGCCGGACGGACGATCAGGGAGGTACGGCCGGCATGACCGGGGGGATCGTCGGTGCCGAGCATGCCGGGGGTGGGGGAGACACCGGGGGAACAGGGGTCGCCGAGGGGCGGGCCCACGCCCTGGAGGCGCTCGGGATCGGCGTGAGCGAGCGCGAGGAGCGCTTCGACCGGATCACCCGGCTGGCCCGCCGCCTGTTCGGGGTGGAGATCGCCGCCGTGACCCTGCTCGACGAGGACACGCAGTGGGTGAAGTCGGAGAGCGGCTACCCGCAGGCCGAACCCGTGCCGCTCGACGACTCCATGTGCCGGGTCACGCTCGGCGATCCCGCCGCGCGGACCGTGGTGGAGGATGCCCGCTCCGACCCGCGCTTCGCTCGCAACCGCTTCGTCGTCGGCGAGCCGGGCGTGCGGTTCTACGCCGGCGAGGCGCTCACCACCTCCTCCGGCACCCGCGTGGGCACGCTGTGTCTGTTCGACTCCCGCCCGCGCACGCTCACCGCGGGCGACCTCGAGGTGCTGCACGAGCTCGCCGCCTGGGCCGAGGCGGAGCTGCAGCGCTCGGTGGAGATGGAGCGCGCCGCCGAGGTGCAGCGGGCGTTGCTTCCCGGCAGCGGCACGCTGACGGTGGACGGCTACGAGATCGTGGGGTGCTGCGTCCCGGCGCGCGCGGTGGGGGGCGACCTCATGGACTGGTACCGGCTGCCGCCGGACGACGACGGGGAGGCCGATGTCGTCCTGACCCTCGGCGACGTCATGGGCAAGGGGATCGGGGCCGCGCTGCTGATGGCGACGGTGCGCTCCGCCCTCCGCACCGCCGGGCGGCGGGCGGGTCCGGCCGAGGCGGTCCGGCAGGCCGCGTCGGCTCTCGAGCCGGACCTGGAGGGGACGGGCACGCTGGTCACCCTGTGCCAGGCCCGGCTGAACCCGCGCAGCGGTGTGCTGCGCTGGGCGGACGCGGGGCACGGTCTGATGGTGCTGGTCCGCGCCGACGGGACCGTCCTGCGGCCGGGGACGGGCGGCGGCCTCCCGCTCGGCGTGCTGCCCGACGACCGCTGGTCCGAGGAGTGCGTCGCCCTCGGCCCCGGCGACCTCGTCGTCGCGTTCAGCGACGGCGTGCTCGATCTCTTCCCCACGACCGAGGGCGCGTTCGCGGAGGTGGCCCCGCTCGCCGCCGCCGATCCAGCGGGGTTCGTGGCGGCGCTGGAGGGCCGCGCCCGGGCGGCCGCCGCACCGGACGACGTGACCTGTGTGGTCGTCCGGAGGTGCCGGTGATCACCCGCACCCTGCGCCACCCGGGGACACCCGCGTGCCTCGACGTCGTGCAGGACGCGCTCGCCGCGCTTTGGGAGGAGGCGCCCGAGGTCGTCGACGGGGACCGCATGTCGTTCGAGATCGCGCTGGTGGAGATCGTCGGCAACCTCGTGGAGCACGCCCGCAGGCCGGACGGGCGGCCCGTCGACGTGCGCATGCACATCGCCGTGCACGGGGACCGCCTGGAAGCCCGCATGGAGGACGACGGCGCTCCGGCCGGCGTCGACCCGACGGCGACGGCCCTGCCCACGGACGAGCTGGCCGAGAGCGGCCGTGGCCTCGCACTCGCCGCCGCGGTCGCGGACCTCGAGCACGTCCGGCGCACGGCCGGGAACGTCTGGACCGTCGTCCGCCGCCGGACGTGACGGCGGGGGCGAAGCCGTTCGGCCTCGGCTCCGCTCAGCCGCCGAGGGCGCCCCGTACCGTGGCCGCCGGCCGGAGCACGCGGTCGAGGTTGGTGAGCTCCAGGACGGTCCGCACCTGCGCGCCCGGACGGGCGATCCGCAGGTCGCCGCCGGCCTGCCGACAGGTCTTCAGCCCGGAGACGAGCGCGCCGAGCCCGGACGAGTCGATGAACTCGGTGGCTTCCAGATCCACCACCACGTGGGTGTGCCCGCTCTCCACGGTCTCGGTGACCAGGCTGCGCAGCGCTGCCGTCGAGGTCATCGTCAGCCGGCCCTGCGGCCGGATCACCGCTGTCCGGGTGTCGATCTGCTCGGTCGCGAAGTTCATAGCGTCTCGGCCACTTTCTGCTCCTCGGACTCGGGGCCGGTGTAGGTCGCCGCCGAGATCACCACCGACAGGATCACCAGGTCGAACAGGACCCAGAAGAGGTTCACGACCAGGCTCAGCAGGTCGAAGTCCGCCACCCCCAGCAGGTACCGCAGGGTGCCGGTGACGGCGGACAGCGCGAGCAGTGCCATCGCGGTGAGCTGCGGCCACACGAGTCGCCAGGGCGGGCGGGCCCGCGCCTGCTTGGTCTTGGGGGTGACGACGAACCCGAGCGGCCGTCCGAAGCACACGTTGGCGAAGGCCGTCCAGGTAGCGCGGATCCACAGCGGGAACAGGGCCAGGCTGTACTGGGTGCCGCGCCAGGTGCGCTTGCCGTAACCGATCACCAGGAACAACAGCTGGTTGAACACCAGGTACGGGATGAGCCTGAGCAGGAAGTCGGGGCCGTAGCTGACCACCGGCCGGATGTCGAAGCACAGGAAGACCACCGGGGCCACGAGGTACACGACGGCGAAGAACCCGCTGAGGTAGCTCCACATCGTGGCGAAGTACATCAGCCGTTGGCCCCAGGCCAGTCCCCTCTGGACCAGCGGGTTCTCCTTGAGCATCACCTGCAGCGTGCCCTGCGCCCAGCGCAGCCGCTGGTGCAGCATCGTGCCGAGGTCCTCCGGCGCCAGGCCCGTGGCGAGGATCTCGTGGTGGTAGACGCTGCGCCAGCCCATGCCGTGCAGGCGCATCGCGGTGGCCATGTCCTCGGTGACCGACAGCGTGGCCATCGGCATGATCGGCTGCGCCTCGTCGGCCCGGCTGACGTCGACGGCGTCGACCAGGGCCCGCACCGAGGACAGGGCGTTCAGCGGCGACATCTCCCGCGTCGACAGCCGGGCCAGCGCCTCCTCGTCGAGTACCGCCGGCGCGATCTGCCCGTCCCCGCCGGGCTCGCCTCCGGAGGACCCGGCCGGCCCGAGCTCGCCGAGCTCCTCGAGATCCCGGGCCAGCGCGGCCACGTCGGCGTGGACCACCCCGCGTGAGGCCTCGTCCACGCGTTGCCGGAAGCGGTAGGTGACCTCGGAGAAGGACGAGCGCGGGGCGCCCAGCTCCCGGCGCGCCTGCCGCACCGCCTCCGAGACCTCGTCCAGGGCCACCCGGACCTGGGGTCCCTGGCCGGCTGCCTCCCGGCGTGCCGTCGACAGCAGCGAGGCCGAGGTCCGGAGGACCTGGCGGAGGCTGCGCTCCACCTGCCTGACGTACTCGGCCAGGCCGAGCTGCATCAGCGCCTCGCGCCGGAGCACCGCGTTGGACCCGCAGAAGAAGGCCGCGTTCCAGCCGTCCTTGCCCTTCTGGATGGGTCCGTAGAACAGCGGGGCCTGGCTGCCGAGCGGATCGGAGGCGGTGACGTTGGTGAAGAACTGCGGCGTCTGCACCAGCGCGACCTCGG
Source organism: Pseudonocardia kujensis (assembly GCF_021283305.1). Classification (GTDB taxonomy): domain Bacteria; phylum Actinomycetota; class Actinomycetes; order Mycobacteriales; family Pseudonocardiaceae; genus Pseudonocardia; species Pseudonocardia kujensis. Next base: position 10,821 of record NZ_JAJSOK010000059.1, on the reverse strand, counting down.
GGTCGCGGAACCAGCCGAGGGTCCGGTCCAGGATCTCCGGCTCCGGGATCTGGTCCGCGTCGAGGATCATGAGGAACTCGCCGTCGGTCTGCATGAGGGCGTTGTTCAGGTTCCCGGCCTTGGCGTGCCGGGGCATGTTCTCCCAGCTGGGGTCCCGGGTGAGATACCCGATGCCCGCCTCCTCGGCCGCGGCGCGCATCTCGGGCCGGGCGCCGTCGTCGAGCACCCAGGTGCGGTGGGGGAAGCGGATGCCGCGGGCGGCCCGGGCCGTGGTCATCACCATGTCGATCGGCTCGTTGTAGGTGGTGATGAACACGTCCACGGTGGCGTCCGGGGACGGCGACGGCGGCTCGCCCCGCTCCTTCATCCGCCACATCGTGATGCCGAACAGGAAGGCGTCGACCAGGCTGTAGGTCTCGGCGATCACCAGCGGGAGCGCGATCCACCAGACCGACCAGTTGACGGATTCGAGCCAGCGCCAGACGAGGTAGTTCACCCCCAACGACAGGGTGAGGACGACCAGGACCCGAACGAACGCGCGGTTCGCCGCCTTGGGCCTACGGTGCCGGTGCCGCTCGGGGTACCGGGCTGCGTTCATCGGCGCACCCCTGCTCCTGCGCGGGGGGACCGGGGAACGTTCATGACCGGGAAGGATAAGGAGATGACCGGTGATCGGCAGGTCGGCACGCACGGACGGCACGCGGTGCGGTTCCTTCGCGGAGGCCTCGTCGCGGTGAGCGCCGGTCTCCTCGGGCTGTTCCTGCTCGCCGCGGCCGCCCCCGCGCCCGTACCGCTCGCCGTCGGCGTCGCCGCCGGGGACCGCAGCGCGGTCACCGAGTTCACCCGGGCCGCGGGCGTTCGGCCCGCTCTCGAGGAGTGGTACTCGAGCTGGGCCGGCGCGCGGGCCTTCGACGCCGCCCGCGCCGACGCCGCGGTGGCGGGCGGAGCACTGCCGGTGCTGACGTGGGAACCCTGGGCGCCCGGCGGCGGGCTGGTCCAACCGGACTACGCACCCGCCCGTATCGCGGCCGGGGATCACGACGGGTACATCGCCGACTTCGCCCGGCAGATCAGGCAGTGGGGCGGGAGAATCGCGGTGCGGTTCGCGCACGAGGCCGACGCGCCGCACTATCCGTGGAGCGTCGGCGTCGGCGGCAACACGGCCGCCGACGTGGTGGCCGCATGGCGGCACGTGCACGCGGTGTTCCGGGCCCAGGGCGCCGACGTGATCTGGGTGTGGTGCGTCAACGTCCACGCCCCGGGTTCGGCGGGATACGCGCCGCTCTACCCGGGCGACGACGTGGTCGACTGGATCGGGGTGGACGGCTACAACGGCGGGGACGCGCTGCCCTGGGGAGGATGGCGGGCCCCCGCGGAGGTGTTCGGCGCGAGCCTGGCCGACCTGCGGTCCCTCTCGGACAGGCCCGTCCTGATCACCGAGACGGCCAGTGCCGAGCAGGGCGGCGACAAGGCGGGATGGATCCGCGCCCTGTTCGCCCTGGCCGCGCAGGAGCGCATCCGCGGCCTGGTCTGGTTCTCCGAGGACAAGGAGGCGGACTGGCGGATCACCAGTTCACCGGCCGCTGCCGCCGCGTTCAGGGAGCAGGCGGTGGTCTCCGCCGCGCCGCCGATCCCACCGCGGTTCGGGAGGTGACGAGCGCGCCCTCAGGTCGTCACGTCCTTGGTACTGAAGTTGGCCCACGCGGCGCCGAAGGCGACCACGACGTACCCCAGCTGCACCAGCGCCCCTCCCCGGACGTTGGTCCAGAGGATCGGGTCGCGGAAGAGGTCGATCCACGCCAGCCAGTGCGAGGTCGGCAGGTAGGGCTCGATCGCCGAGGCGGCGTCGAGGGGCTGCAGCGCCGCGCTGGCCACCACGAACGCCAGCACCCCGAGGGTCGCGGCGAGCGGGGAGTCGGTGAGCGTCGAGAAGAACAGCCCAACGGCGCCGAGCGCGAGCATGCACAGGGCGAGGTACCCGACGGTCGTCGCGGTCCGGGCCACCACGTCGACCGGCGTGAGCTCGACACCCGACAACGACGGGATCGCGCCCGTGCCCCCGAGCGAGGCGTCGGGCCCGAAGCCGAAGGCCGCAACCCCCACGACGTACGACACCAGCGTCACGAACAGCACCGCGAGCAGCACGAACGCAGCCACGGAGATCAGCTTCGCCAGCAGCAGCCGCACGCGGCCGACCGGCCGCACCAGCAGGTAGCGCAACGTTCCGGCCGACGCCTCGCCCGCGACCGTGTCGCCGGCGACGATCGCCACCGTGATCGGCAGGAAGATCGGGATGACGAGGGCGAGCGCCGCCGCCGGGAAGATCTGCCCGTTGCTCGTCACCGCGGACAGGAAGGCGCCGCCGCGTCCGGGTGGCGGGGCGAGCCGGGTGGTCGCGAGGAGGATCGCGACGAGGGTCGGGAGCGTGCACAGCAGCACCCAGCACAACCAGACCCGGCGCCGGCGCAGCATCAGCCGCAGCTCGACGCCGATCACCGCGGTCCCTCCGGGCGCCGCCCGTGCGGCGACCGGTCCACCCGGTCGGTCCCGCTCCCGGTGAGCTCCAGCACCACCTGCTCCAGCGTCCGTCGTTCCTCGCTCAGGCCGGTCACCCGCACCCCGCCGGCGACCAGCCGGGCGTTGAGCGTGGCCGGCTCCACCCCGCGCACCGTGACCGTGTCGCCGCGCCGGTCGACGACCTGCCCGTCCAGCAGCCCGACGACGGCGTCGGGCTCGGGGGTGCGGACGAGCACCCGCCCCGTCGGCGTGCGCAACGCCGCGAGCTCGGAGTCGAGCGCGAGCCGCCCGGCGTCCATCACCCCCACGTGGGTGCACAGCGCCTCGACCTCGGTGAGCAGGTGCGAGGACAGCACGACGGTGGTGCCGGCCTCGTTCAGCGAGGTCAGCAGCGCGCGCATCTCCTGGATGCCGCGGGGGTCGAGGCCGTTGGTGGGCTCGTCGAGCAGCAGCAGCTCGGGCTCGCGCAGCAGGGCCGCGGCGATGCCGAGGCGCTGGCGCATCCCGAGCGAGTAGGCCCGCACCGGGCGCCGGTCGATCCCGCCGAGCCCGACCTGCTCCAGTACCGCGTCGACCCGTTTCCGGCGGTGGCGTGAGCGGCCCGGCCCCGCGGCGTCGAGCAGCCGCAGGTTCGCCCGCCCGGACAGGTGGCCCCACGCGGCCGGGCCCTCGACCAGCGCGCCGACCCGCGGCAGCACCACCCGCGCCCGGCGCGGCATCGGCTCGCCGAGCACCTCGATCGAGCCGGAGGTCGCGTGGACCAGCCCGAGCAACATCCGGACCAGCGTGGTCTTGCCGGAGCCGTTGGGGCCCAGAAGCCCGAACCGGACGCCCCGGGGCACCTCGAGCGTGACGTCCCGGACCGCCGTCACCCGACCGAACCGCTTGGTGAGCCCGCTCGTCGCGACGATCACGCCCGCCGCCCCGGCAGCTCGCGTACGGCCTGCTCCAGCACCGCGGGTGCGACGGTCCCGGCCAGTAGCACCCCGCCGCGCCGGATCCCGCCCCGCGCGACGACCGACAGCAGCGGCGTGCTGACCCGCGCGGCCCGCCCGACGGGGACGTCGACCGGGGTCCCGCCGGCCGCGGCGGCGCCGTCGATCACCCGGTCGGCGATCCCGCGTGAGGCCGGGACCAGGACGAACCCGGCCACGCCGGAGCCGTAGACGCCGACCCCGGGCAGCCCGGACCCGAGGGGGACGCGCGCGCGACCGGCGAGGCGCGCGGGCGGCTCGGCGGCGTCGAGCTGGCGGAGCGCCCCGGCGAGGTCGGCGGCCTCGGCGGTCACCGCCCCGGCGCCGGGCGGCACCGCCGGGGTGAGGGTGCGGTCGTCGGGGGCGTTCAGCGCGACCTCCAGGAACTCGGTGAACAGCAGGGGGCGGTCGTCGGTCCGCGCGGCCACCTCGACGCGCAGCGGGAGGCCCGACGCGGGGTCGCACCAGACGTCGATCCGGCCGACCGTGGTGTCCGGGTCGGCTGGCGCGATCCGGAACCCCGCCGCGGAGTACCCCGCGATCCGGCGCGGATCCAGGGACGTGACCGGATCGCCCCGGGTGAGCCCGACCAGCCGGCGGGCCAACTCGGACGGCACCAGGTCGGCGGCACGGGGGAGCCGGACCGGGGTCTCGCCCTCGACCGTCGTCAGCTGGTTCGCGCCGAAGTCCCAGAGGTACTCGCGCCCGTCCCGCCGGTAGGTGTCGCGCTCGCCGGCCGGGGTGAGCTCGTCGACCCGCCAGCGGTCCGGGCCCGCCACGTACGCCCGCAGCTGCGTGACGCCGGTGAACAGCGCCGTGACCTGCTCCAGCGCGGGGATCTCGGGCAGCCCGAGCCGGCCGGTGCTCTCGGCGTACCCGACGTGCGCCGGGATCCCGGCCAGCACACCGGCGCGCAGGGCCTCGGCGGGCTCGTCCGACCCGGCCGCCGGCAGGGTGACCGCGGCCGCGCCGACCACCGCCGCGGTGCCGGCGGCGACCAGCACCCAGCGTCGCGTCACCCGAGCAGCCATCCCGGTCCAGACTGCCAGCCGCGGGTGAAGCCCGCGTACACGCGGCCCACGACGGCCTCGCGCAGCGCTGCAGCGCGGGGGAGCGGGCGAGCACGCCCACCCCGACGACGATCAGGACGGCACAGCCGAGGGCACCGGCCGGCCGGGCGCCCGTCGCCGTCGTCTCGCCGAACAGCGACGACACCCCGGACGACCGCGACGACCGGGTTGGTCAGCGTGGGCCGCAGCAGCCGCGCCCGGACCCGCACGACTCGTGCGGATCGCTGGTCTCGTGCCGCGCCGAGCCGCGCCGGAGCACGTCGCCCGCCGCGGAGCAGCACGGCGAACCCCCGGGTCGGCGATGGTCTCGGCGATGGTCTCGGCGATGGTCTCGGCGATGGTCTCGGCGATGGTCTCGGCGATGGTCACGAGCGTCCCAGCCGTCGTCGGGGCGGGCGGCGGCCACGGGAAGGGGTTGAGCGGGGGAGGCGCAGAATCCTGAGCCGGGTCACACCTCGCGTCCGGGCGGCGGCGGGTCGGTTCCGCATAGACTGGACGAACGTCCGGTGACGTGTGCGGGTCAGCAGGGAGGTGTGTGCGGTGAACGCCGACGAACGCCGCTTCGCGGTCCTCCAGGCGATCGTGGCGGATTACGTGTCGACCCAGGAGCCCGTGGGGTCCAAGGCGATCGTGGACCGCCACAATCTCGGGGTCTCCAGTGCCACGGTCCGCAACGACATGGCCGCGCTGGAGGAGGAGGGGCTCATCGCCCAGCCGCACACCAGCGCGGGCCGCATCCCGACCGACAAGGGCTATCGGCTCTTCGTCGACCGGCTGGCGCAGGTCAAGCCGCTGTCGGCCGCCGAACGCAAGGCCGTCCAGACCTTCCTCGAGGGCGCACTCGACCTCGACGACGTGCTCCGCCGCAGCGTGCGGCTGCTCGCGCAGCTGACCCGGCAGGTCGCCGTCGTCCAGTACCCGACCCTGACCCGTTCCACGGTCCGCCACCTGGAGGTCGTCCAGCTCACGCCCGCGCGCCTGATGCTGGTCCTGATCACCGACTCCGGGCGGGTGGACCAGCGGATGGTCGACCTGGGCCAGGTCGTCACCGAGGAGGACACCTCCCGGCTGCGCGCCCTGCTCAACCAGGCCCTGGCCGGCCGGCGGCTGGCCGACGCGTCGGCGCGGGTCGCCGAGCTGCCGCAGTCGGCGCCGAACGAGCTCCGCGACGTCGTGCTCACGGTCTCCACCGTGCTGATCGAGACGCTGGTGGAGCACCCGGAGGAGCGCCTCGTCCTGGGCGGCACCGCGAACCTCACGCGCAACACCGCGGACTTCCCGGGGTCGCTGCGGCAGGTCCTCGAGGCGCTCGAGGAGCAGGTCGTGGTGCTGAAGCTGCTGGCCGCGGCGCAGGACCCGGGCCTGGTCACGGTGCGCATCGGCGAGGAGAACGAGTCGGCCGACCTGCACACGGCCTCGGTCGTGTCGATCGGCTACGGGCCGGGCACGGTCGTGGGCGGAATGGGCGTCGTCGGACCGACCCGGATGGACTATCCGGGCACGATGGCGGCGGTGCACGCCGTCGCCCGGTACGTGGGTGAGATCCTGGCAGGGCGCTAGGAGTCGCGGGACTCACCGAGCTGAGCTGAGCTGAGCTGTCGAGCACAGAAGGATCATGGGGACTTCGAGGGTGGCACGGGACTACTACGGCATCCTGGGCGTGGAGCCCGGCGCGGATGCCGCCGAACTGAAGCGGGCCTACCGCAAGCTGGCCCGGGAGCTGCACCCGGACGTCAACCCGGAACCGGGGGCGCAGGAGCGCTTCCGCGAGGTCAGCACGGCCTACGAGGTCCTCACGGACCCGGAGAAGCGGCGGATCGTCGACCTCGGCGGCGACCCGCTGGACAACGGCCGCGGCGGGGCCGGTGCGGGCGGGGGCGACCCGTTCAGCGCCTTCGGCTTCGGCGACATCATGGACGCGTTCTTCGGCGGTGCCGCGGGTGGCCGCACGCGGGGTCCGCGCAGCCGGGTGCAGCCCGGGGCGGACGCGCTCATCCGCATGCAGCTCACGCTGGAGGAGTGCGCGACCGGCGTGCAGCGCGAGCTGACCGTCGACACCGCGGTCCTCTGCTCGGAGTGCGGCGGCGACGGCTGCGCGCCGGGCACGACCCCGCAGACCTGCGACACCTGCGGCGGCCGCGGCGAGATCCAGAGCGTCCAGCGCTCCTTCCTCGGCCAGGTCGTCACCTCCCGCCCCTGCCCGACGTGCCGGGGCCTCGGCGAGGTCATCCCGGAGCCGTGCCGGCAGTGCGCGGGCGACGGGCGGGTGCGCTCGCGGCGCAGCGTCGGCGTCCGGATCCCGGCCGGCGTGGCCGACGGGATGCGCGTGCGGCTGGCGGGCCAGGGCGAGGTCGGCGCGGGTGGCGGCCCGGCCGGCGACCTGTACGTCGAGGTCGAGGAGATCCCGCACGAGGTCTTCCAGCGCGACGGCGCCGACCTGCACGTGCGGCTGCCGCTGCCGATGACCGCGGCCGCGCTCGGCGCCACGCTCCCGCTGCCGATGCTCGACGGCTCCACCGAGGACCTGCACGTCGAGCCGGGCACGCAGGGCGGCACCCTGCGCACGCTGCGCGGGAAGGGCATGCCGCGGCTGCGCTCCACCGGCCGGGTGGACGGGCACGGCGACCTGATCGTGCACGTCGACGTCACGGTCCCGACCAAGCTCGACAAGGAGCAGACCGAGCTGCTGCGGCAGCTGGCGAAGCTCCGCGGCGAGGAGCAGCCGGACCTGGCCGTCGGCGCCCGCAACGGGCACGGGCTGTTCGCCCGGCTGCGGGACTCGTTCCGGTAGGCCGTCGGTGAGCACCGCCCCGCTGTTCCTGGTCGGGGAGCTGCCGGCGGCCGGGACCGTCGTGCTCGACGGGCCGGAGGGCCGGCACGCCGCCGCGGTCAAGCGGATCCGGGTCGGCGAGGCCGTGCAGCTCGGCGACGGGCGTGGTGCCGTCGCCCGGGCCCATGCCGTCGCCGTCGCCAAGGACTCCGTGGAGTTCACGCTCGACGAGGTGGTGCACCACCCCGCGCCGGCCCCGCGGGTCGTGCTCGCGCAGGCGCTGGTGAAGGGCGACCGCGGCGAGCTGGCCGCGGAACTGGCCACCGAGGCGGGCGTCGACGCGATCCTGCCGTGGCGGGCGGCGCGCTGCGTCGCGCGCTGGGAGCAGGGGCCGCGCGGTGAGAAGGCGCTGGCCCGCTGGCGCTCGACGGTCCGCGAGGCCGCCAAGCAGGCCCGCCGCCCGTGGATCCCCGAGGTCGGCGACCCCGTCACCACCGCCGACCTGGTCGCGCGCGGTGGCCCTGCCCTGGTGCTGCACGAGAGCGCCGAGGTCGTGCTGTCGGCCGCCGACCTGCCGGCGACGGGGGAGGTGCTGCTCGTGGTCGGGCCGGAGGGCGGGGTCTCGGACGAGGAGCTGGCCGCGCTCACCGCCGCCGGGGCCCGTCCGGTTCGGTTGGGGCCGGAGGTGCTGCGCGCCTCGACCGCCGCGGCGGTGGCCCTCGGGGCGATCGGCGTGCTCACCGAGCGCTGGCGTGACCGGGGTTACGTGGCGCACACCGCACCGACTGCGTGACTACGCAAGGAGCTGGTCTAGGCTCGGGGCGCTCACCCACCCCCCTGGTGAGCACCGGTCCCGCAGCCCGCATCCCGGTGCCGCGGGAGCCGCCCCGCGAGGCGGCCGCGCCGCGACGATCCTCCCCCCGGTCGTCGCGGCGCGCCACGGGGACTCAGTAGGTTCCGACCATGCCCGTCCTGCAGGAGCTGCTCTCCGCCCTGGCCTCCCGGCGCGTCGAGGTCGTCGACCTCACCGCCCCGCTGCACTCCGGCACGCCGATCCTGCAGCTGCCGCCGCCGTTCGCGAACACGATCCCGTTCTCCCTGTCCGAGATCAGCCGCTACGACGAGCGCGGCCCGGCCTGGTACTGGAACGACATCCACACCGGTGAGCACAGCGGCACCCACTTCGACGCCCCCGTCCACTGGGTGACCGGGCGGGACGGCGAGGACGTCTCGCAGGTGCCCGCGGCCCGGCTGCTCGCCCCCGCCGCCGTGCTCGACTTCTCGGCCGAGTCGGCGGCCGACCCGGACTTCCTGCTGGAGATCGACCACGTCAAGACGTGGGAGGCCGAGCACGGCCCGCTGCCGGAGGGCGGCTGGCTGCTCTACCGGACCGGCTGGGACGCGCGCTCCGCCGACGCCGAGGCCTTCCTCAACGCCGACGAGAAGGGCCCGCACACCCCGGGCGTCTCGGTCGAGTGCGCCACCTGGCTGGCGGAGGAGGCCCCGATCATGGGGTTCGGCACCGAGACCGTGGGCACGGACGCCGGGGCCGCGCACTCGTTCGACCCGCCCTTCCCGTGCCACTCCTTCCTGCTGGGGGCGGGCAAGTACGGGCTCACCCAGCTGCAGAACCTCGCCGCGCTGCCGCCGACCGGGGCCGTGCTGCTCACCTCGCCGCTGCCGATCGTCGGCGGCTCGGGCTCGCCGGCGCGGGTGCTGGCGCTGGTGGAGCGCTGATCGCCCGGTGCTCGTCTCGGAACTGGTCGGGCGGACGCTCGCGGACCTCGGCGTCGGGCACGCGTTCGGGGTCGTCGGGAGCGGGAACTTCCACGTCACGAACGCGCTGCGGGAGGCCGGGGTGCCCTTCACCGCGACCCGGCACGAGGGCGGCGCGGCGACGATGGCCGACGCCTTCGCCCGCATGTCCGGCGTCCCCGCGGTGCTCAGCGTCCACCAGGGCTGCGGGCTGACCAACGGGCTGACCGGTGTCACGGAGGCCGCGAAGAGCCGGACCCCGCTCATCGTCCTCGCCGCCGACACCGCCGGGTCGGCCGTGCGCTCCAACTTCCGGATCGACCAGGACGCGCTGGTCACGGCCGTCGGCGCGATCGCCGAGCGGGTGCACTCGCCGGAGAGCGCGCTCGCCGACACCGTCCGGGCGTACCGGACGGCGGTCGAGCAGCGCCGCACGGTGGTGCTCAACCTGCCGCTCGACGTCCAGGCCGCGCCCGTCGAGCCCGCCCCGGTGCCCGTCCTCCCGCCGGTCGCGCCGCCGCGGGCGTCGGCCGAGGGGATCGCCGCCCTGGCCGAGCTGCTGGCCGGGGCGGAGCGGCCGGTCTTCGTCGCCGGCCGCGGGGCCCGCTCGGCCCGGGAGGAGCTGCGCGCCCTCGCCGAGGCGTCCGGCGCGCTGCTGGCCACCTCCGCGGTGGCCTCCGGGCTGTTCCACGACGACCCGTGGTCGCTCGGCATCTCCGGGGGGTTCGCCTCGCCGCTGACCGCCGAGCTGATCGCCGACGCCGACCTCGTCGTCGCGTGGGGGTGCGCGCTGACGATGTGGACCACCCGGCACGGCCGGCTGATCGGCGACGGGGCGCGGGTGGTCCAGGTGGACCTCGACGTCGACGCGCTCGGCGCCCACCGGTCCGTCGACCTCGGCCTGGTGGGCGACGTCGCCGCCACCGCCGCGGACCTGCTCGAGGCGGTGGCCCCGCGGACGGGCTACCGCACCCCCGGGGTCCGGGCGGCGATCGCCGGGCGCGCGCGCCTGCGGGACGTCCCGTACACCGACCTGACCGGGCCCGAGGGCATCGACCCGCGCACGCTGACGATCGCGCTCGACGACCTGCTCCCGGCCGAGCGGGTCGTCGCGGTCGACTCCGGCAACTTCATGGGCTACCCGGCCGCCTACCTGCAGGTTCCCGACGAGTTCGGGTTCTGCTTCACGCAGGGCTACCAGTCGGTCGGCCTCGGCCTGGCCACGGCGGTCGGCGCGGCGCTGGCCCGGCCGGACCGGCTGGCCGTCGCGGCGCTGGGCGACGGCGGGGCCCTGATGGGCGCCGCCGAGCTCGACACGGTGTCCCGGCTCGGGATCCCGATGGTCGTCGTGGTCTACGACGACCGGGCCTACGGGGCCGAGGTGCACCACTTCACCGGGGCCGACCACGCCACCGTCCGGTTCCCCGAGACCGACATCGCCGCGATCGGGCGGGGCTACGGCCTCGACGCGGTGACCGTCCGGACCCCGGGCGACCTCAAGGGCGTCGAGGACTGGCTGGCCGGCCCGCGGAGCCGGGCCCTGTTGGTCGACGCCAAGATCGCCTCCGACGGCGGGTCCTGGTGGCTGCAGGAGGCCTTCCGCGGGCACTAGGAGACTGCTGAAAAGCTCGGGTGTCGGACCGCGAGTTGATCTCGGGCCGCTGGGACGATGTCCGGGTGCAGGGACGGTCTGATCCGCAGCGTGAGCTGCTCGATGTTGAGTCCGTGGCCGGGC